>CAJYQL010000119.1 GCA_913776965.1 uncultured Xylophilus sp. | reverse complement strand
GCTGCACGCGGGCGATGTCCACCTCGTCCACGTCCACGATCACGCGCTGGCGGCGGTTGTCGGCCAGGGTCAGCAGCAGGTCGCCCTGGCGCACCGGCGCGCCGATGGACTGGGCCAGGTCGCCCTGGATGACCACGCCGTCGAAGGGCGCGACCAGCCGGCCGCGGGCGATCTGCGCGGCGATCAACGCCAGCTGGGCCTGCGCCTCGCTGACGCGCGCCAGGCTGGTGGCGGCGGACACGCGGTCGCGGTTGGCCATGGCGGCGGCGTAGGCGTTCTCGTGCTGGGCGAGCTGCTGGCTCCAGCGCTCCTGCTCCAGCCGCTGGTCGGCGTCGAGGAGGTCGACCAGCGGATGGCCGGCGCGCACGCGGTCGCCGGGGCGCACGTGCACCGTCTTGACGAAGCCGTCGGTGGGGGCCGAGATCTGCCGCTGCTCGGCGCCCTCGATGCGGGCGCGGCCGCTCACGGTGTCGTCCAGCGGCACGGCGGTGGCGAAGGCCAGCACCAGCGCGCCGGCCAGCAGCAGGCGCCGCCGGCCGCGCTGGCCGGGCGCGCGCAGCCGCTGCCAGGCCTGTGCCAAGGCTTGCCGGGCGCGGCGCCGCCAGGGCAGCTGGGCGGCCTGCATCCAGTGCAGGGCCGGCGTGGCCGGTGCGAGCCAGGCGGCCAGGCGCTGCAGCTCGTCGGCATCGAAGGGCTGGCCGGCCGGGCGCTCGGCGCAGACGGCCGCCACCGGCACGCCGTGCAGGCCCAGCGGCACGCAGGCGACGGCGGCCTGCAGGTGGGCCTGCAGCAGGCGGTGTTCGAGCAGGATGGCGTCGGTGGCACCGCCGGCCTCGGGTGCGGGGCAGGCCAGCGGCACGCCCTGGTCCAGCGCCTCCTGCATGGCGCCGAGCAGCAGCGGCCGCAGGTCGGGCGGCAGGCCCTTGTCGTCGTGGGCCGAGCCGCCGGCGAAGCGCAGGCCGTCGGCCTCGTGCACGGCGATCCAGACGCGCTCGCAGCCGGCGAGCGCCGCCAGGCGCGTCGCCAGGCGCGCGACGCCCTCGTCCACGCTGCGGGCACCCAATAACTCGGCCGCCAGCCGGCCGGCCTGGACCGCCGTCGCCGCGTCGCTGCCGGTCGCCTGCGCCATGCCGTGCGGCTCAGGGCGCGGACTGCGTCAGGCGCAGGCGGCGGATCAGGCCCGGATAGGCCGGTGCCGGCGCGGCCGCGGCCAGGGCGACGCCGGACGCCGCCGGAGCGAACAGGCCATCGATGCGGGCCAGGTCCTCCTCGCCCGCGGTGCCGGTGGCGGTCTTGAGGCGGAAGAACTGCGCCCAGGCCTCGTAGCCGGCGCGGGCCTTGTCGCGCCGCGTCTGGTACAGCTGCGACTGGGCCGCCAGCACGTCGGCGCCGATGCGCACGCCCACCTCGTAGCCGCGGCGGTTGGCGGCCAGTGCGGTCTCAGCCGAGCGCTCGGCCGCCTGCAGCCCGCGGAACTGGGCGATGGCGCCCAGCGCCGCATAGAAGGCCTGGCGCACGGCACCGCCGACCTGGCGGCGGGCGGCTTCCAGGTCGGCGGTGGCCTTGTCCTCCTGCGCCACGGCCTCGCGCACGCGGGCGTCGAGCCCGCCGCCGGCATACAGCGGCACGTTGAGGTTGAGCCCCGCCTGCACGAAGCGGCCCGACTGCGGCAGCGCACTGACGGTGGTGGCGCCGGCCCGCACCGACTGCTGGCTGAGGCTGAAGTCCAGCGTGGGCAGGCTGCCCGCCTGCATCTTGCGCACTTCGAGCTGCGCCACCGCCAGCGCCAGGCGCGCCTGCCCCACCACCGGGCTGCCGCTTTCGGCCAGGTCCAGCCAGCGCGCCAGGTCGGCCTCGCCCAGGTCGGGCGCCTCGGCCGGCGGCAGGCCGGCCCCCGGCACATGCACCCGCTGGCCGACCACCTGCTCCAGCCCGGCCTCCTTGGCCTGGCGCTCCATTTCGGCGGCGGCTTCCTGGGCAGTGACGGCGTCGAACTTCGCCTCGGCATCGCGCACGTCGACGATGGAGACGGTGCCGGCATCGAAGCTGCGCCGCGCCAGGGCCAGCTGCTCGGCCGTGGCCTGGCGCTGGCCGCGCAGCTGCACCAGGTCCGAACGCACGGCCTGCAGTTCGAAGAAGGCGCCGACCAAGCGCTGCAGAAGGTCGGCATGCACGGCGTCGCGCTGGGCCTCCAGCGCATCGACGGCCACGCGGGACTGCTGCAGCGCCTGCCACGGCACCGGCCGGTAGAGCGGCTGGTTGAGCGACAGGGCGTACTGGCGGGTGGAGAAGTCGCGGTCGGGCGGCTGGGACAGCCCGGTGAGGTCGTGGTAGTCGGTGCGGCTGGCCGAGGCGCCCAGGCTCACGCTGGGCCGCAGCGCGGCGGCGGCCTGCTCGGCCCGTTCGGCGCCGGCACGCTGCTGCGCCTCGGCGCCGGCCAGCGCCGGATCGCTGGCGACGGCGGCGTCCTGCCATTGCCGCAGGCCCTGCGCAGCCGCCGGCAGCGCCAGCGCCGCGGCCAGCGCGGCACCCAGCACGACGGCTGGCGCAGCCCGTCCCCGGCGCGGCACGTTCCGGCCGCGAAGGCTGTGGCAACCCTTGCTTTCCATGGAACTCGACTCCCTGCAGCGGACTGCGCCGGCGCTGCCGCCGTCGGCGGCCGGCCTTTCGTCAGTAAATGTTAACCAGTGTATTTAATTACTAAGCATTTGATGCATTGATGGTGGGTTTCGCGGGGCTTTTGATTCGAAAGTTCTCTTTTTCGCCCCGCGATCACCAGCTCTGCATCAACAGGGGGTTCCGCTCCTACCTGCCACGCAGCACAGGCGACATAGGATTTGTAGCGTCCATTCGTGTTTACCCCAGCCTTACCCAGGAGTGCCCGTGCCCTTCACCGTCGCCGACCTGCTTGCCCACACCCTTGCCGACCTCGGCGTCCAGCGCATCTGGGGCGTCACCGGCGACAGCCTCAACGGGCTGAACGACAGCCTGCGGCGTCTGGGCCGCATCGACTGGATGCACGTGCGCCATGAGGAAGCGGCCGCCTTCGCCGCCGGTGCCGAGGCCGCACTGACCGGCGAGCTGGCCGTGTGCGCCGGCAGCTGCGGCCCGGGCAACCTGCACC
>CAJYQL010000118.1 GCA_913776965.1 uncultured Xylophilus sp. | reverse complement strand
TCATGTTCCTTCAGGAAGCGCTTGCGCAGGCGGATGCTCTTGGGCGTGATCTCGACCAGTTCGTCGTCCTCGATGAATTCGACACCGTATTCCAGCGTCAGGTCGATCGGCGGCGTGATCTTGACCGCGTCTTCCTTGCCGGAGACGCGGAAGTTGGTCAGCTGCTTGGTCCGGGTGGCGTTCACCACCAGGTCGTTGTCGCGGCTGTGGATGCCAACGATCATGCCTTCGTACACCGGATCGTTGGCCTTCACGAACATGCGGCCGCGGTCGTCCAATTTGCCCAGCGCGTACGTGAAGATTTCGCCGTCGTCCATCGAGATCAGCACGCCGTTCTTGCGGCCGCCGATGTCGCCCTTGTGCGGCTCGTAGCTGTCGAAGATGTTGCTGATCAGGCCGGAACCGCGGGTCAGATTCAGAAATTCGTTGGTGAAGCCGATCAGGCCCCGGGCCGGGATGCGGTATTCCAGGCGCACACGGCCGCGGCCGTCGGACTCCATGTTGACCAGCTCGCCCTTGCGCTCGCCGAGGGCCTGCATGACGCCGCCCTGGTGGCCTTCCTCGATGTCAGCCGTCACCAGCTCGATCGGCTCGTGGCGCACGCCGTCCACGTCGCGGAACACAACGCGCGGCTTCGACACGGCCATCTCGTAGCCTTCGCGGCGCATGTTCTCCAGCAGGATGGTCAGGTGCAGTTCGCCCCGGCCCATCACTTCGAACACGCCTTCCTCGTCGGTCTCGTTCACGCGCAGCGCGACGTTGTGCTGCAGTTCCTTCTGCAGCCGGTCCCAGATCTGGCGGCTGGTGACGAACTTGCCTTCGCGGCCGGCCAGCGGGCTGGTGTTCACGCAGAAGTTCATCGTCAGGGTCGGCTCGTCGACCTTGAGCATCGGCAGCGGCGCCGGGTTGGCCGGATCGGTCACGGTCACGCCGATGCCGATGTCGGCAATACCGTTGATCAGCACGATCTCGCCCGGGCCGGCTTCGGTGGACTGGACGCGCTCCAGGCCCTGGAAGGTCAGTACCTGGTTGATGCGGCCCTTCACGGCCTTGCCGTCCGGGCCTTCCATCACGACCACGTCCTGCATCGGCTTCAGGGTGCCCTGGCTGATGCGGCCGACGCCGATGCGGCCGACGAAGGTCGAGAAGTCGAGTGCCGAGATCTGCAGCTGCAGCGGTGCGGCAGGATCGCCCTTCTGCGACGGGACGTGCTTCAGGATCGTGTTGAAGAGCGCCGACATGTCGGGCCCCCACTGCTCGCCCGGCGCACCTTCTTCCAGCGACGACCAGCCGTTGATGCCGGAGGCGTAGACCACCGGGAAGTCGAGCTGTTCGTCGGTCGCGCCGAGCTTGTCGAACAGGTCGAAGGCGGCGTTCACCACCTTGTCGGGGTTCGCGCCCGGCTTGTCGACCTTGTTCACCACCAGGATCGGCTTGAGGCCGAGCGCCAGCGCCTTTTTGGTCACGAAGCGGGTCTGCGGCATCGGGCCTTCCTGGGCATCGATCAGCAGCACCACGCCGTCGACCATAGACAGCGCGCGCTCCACCTCGCCGCCGAAGTCCGCGTGGCCGGGGGTGTCGACGATGTTGATGTGGGTGCCTTCCCAGGTCACGGCGCAGTTCTTCGCCAGGATCGTGATGCCCCGTTCCTTTTCGATGGCGTTGTTGTCCATCACCGTGTCGACGACCTTCTCGTGGTCGGCGAAGGTGCCGGACTGGCGCAGCAGCTGGTCGACCATGGTGGTCTTGCCGTGGTCGACGTGGGCGATGATCGCGATGTTGCGGATTTGCTTGGTGCTCATGCAGTTGCTTCCTCGATGCCGTGGGCCGCGGCTGCGGCGGTAGGCGGGCTTTCCAGAATCTGTTGAATTTCGATGGGGCTCAACAGCCGCCCCGGGATCAGTTCGCCGGCCTGCGCGCGGGCGGTGCCCAGCAGCGCCCGCGGGCGGTCGCCGAAGACCGCGATGCGCGGCGCGTCCGGCCAGGCGCCCCGCCGGCGCACGCCGGACAGGAACCGGGCCGCATCGTCGCCGTGCAGCGTGACATGCGCGTGATCGGCCAGCAGCGATTCGACCGGCAGCAGGCATGCCATGCGCGCCGCTTCGTCCATCGCCTCGAGCGCGCCGAGCGTCACCGCCCGCTCGAGCCCGAAATGGCCGGTCGCCACCCGCCGCAGGGCGGTCAGGTGACCGCCGCAGCCGAGCGCCTCGCCGATGTCCTCGCCGAGCGTGCGGATGTAGGTGCCCTTGCTGCACGTCACTATCATTTCGATAGCTGGCGGCGCAGACGGGTCCTGCGCCAGGGCCAGATCCAGTGCATGGATCTCGACCGGTCGCGCCTCGCGCTCGACTTCGATGCCCTCGCGGGCGTATTCGTACAGTGCACGGCCGTCGCGCTTGAGCGCGCTGTGCATCGGCGGCACCTGAAGGATCGGACCGGTGAAGCGCGCCTGCGCTGCCGCGACGGCGGGGGCATCGACCGCCACAGGCCGTTCCTCTATCACCGCGCCCTCGGCGTCGCCGGTGGCGGTGCGCACACCCAGCCGCAGCGTCGCGCGGTAGGTCTTGGCAGCGTCGAGCTGCAGCTGGCTGAACTTGGTCGCCGCGCCGAAGCACAGCGGCAGCACGCCGCTCGCCAGCGGATCGAGCGTGCCGGTGTGGCCCGCCTTTTCAGCTCGCAGCAGCCACTTGGCCTTCTGCAACGCGTCGTTGCTGGACAGGCCGAGCGGTTTGTCGAGCAGCAGCACCCCGTGCACAGGGCGCCGCTGCACCCGTGTGCGTGGCGCGTTCATGCTCAGTCGTCTTTGGAACGGGACGCGACCGCCTGGGCGATCAGCGCATTCATGTCGGCCGCACGCTCGGTGGTGCGGTCGAACTGGAAATGCAGCGTCGGCACGGTGTGGATGTGCAGCCGCTTGAACAAGCCGTTGCGCAGGAATCCGGCGGCCTGGTTCAGCGCCGCCTCGGTTTCCTGCGGATCGCCCACGAGCACGCTGAAGAACACCTTCGCATGCGCGTAGTCGGGCGTCACCTCCACCGCCTGGAGCGTGACCATGCCCACCCGCGGGTCCTTCAACTCGCGGGCGATCAGCTCCGTCAGATCCCGCTGGATCTGATCGGAGACCTTGAAGCTGCGGTTGGGCGCAGCGGCTTTGCGTTTCGGCATCAGAGGGTCCGGGCGATCTCTTTGATCTCGAAGAACTCGAGCTGATCGTTTTCCTTGATGTCGTTGTAGTTGCGCAGCTTGATACCGCACTCGAAGCCTTCCTTGACCTCGCGTACGTCGTCCTTCATGCGCTTCACCGACTCGACTTCGCCGGTGTAGATCACCACGTTCTCGCGCAGCAGGCGGAACTTGCAGTTCCGCGTGACCTGGCCCGAGGTGATGTACGAACCCGCCACCGTGCCGATCTTCGACGCCACGAACACCGTACGGATCTCGGCGGTGCCGATGACTTCCTCGCGCTGTTCCGGTGCCAGCATGCCCGACATCGCCACCTTCAGCTCGTCCACCGCGTCGTAGATGATGCTGTAGTAGTGGATGTCGACATCGTTGCTCTCGGCGAGCTTCCGCGCGCCGGCATCGGCCCGCACATTGAAGCCGATCACGATCGCCTTGGAGGCGATCGCCAGGTTGATGTCGGACTCGCTGATGCCGCCCACGCCGGTGTAGACCATCTGCACCTTGACCTCGTCGGTCGAGAGCTTCAGCAGCGACTGCGACAGCGCTTCCTGCGAACCCTGAACGTCGGCCTTGATGATGATCGGCAGCGTCTTCACCTCGCCGGCGGTCATGTCCGAGAACATGTTCTCCAGCTTGGCGGCCTGCTGCTTGGCGAGCTTCGTGTTGCGGAACTTGCCGGCACGGTAGGTCGCGATCTCGCGTGCACGGCGCTCGTCGGACAGCACCATGAACTCGTCGCCGGCCTGCGGCACTTCGGTCAGGCCCTGGATTTCCACCGGGATCGACGGACCCGCCGCCTTCGTGGTGCGGCCGTCCTCGTCCAGCATGGCACGCACGCGGCCGTAGGTCTGGCCGGCCAGCACGATGTCGCCGGTCTTCAGCGTACCGGACTGCACCAGCACCGTCGCCACCGGACCGCGGCCCTTGTCGAGCTGCGCCTCGATCACCAGGCCCTTGGCGGCGGCATCCACCGGCGCCTTCAGTTCCAGCACTTCGGCCTGCAGCAGCACCTGCTCCAACAGGTCGTCGATGCCCTGGCCGGTCTTGGCCGACACCGAGACGAACGGCGAATCGCCGCCGTACTCTTCCGGCACCACTTCCTCGACCACCAGTTCCTGCTTGACCCGCTCGGGGTTGGCATCGGGCTTGTCGATCTTGTTGACCGCGACCACGATCGGCACACCCGCCGCCTTCGCGTGCTTGATGGCTTCCTTGGTCTGCGGCATGACGCCGTCGTCGGCCGCCACCACCAGGATGACGATGTCGGTCGCCTGCGCACCGCGGGCCCGCATGGCGGTGAACGCCTCGTGGCCCGGGGTGTCGAGGAACGACACCATGCCGCGTTCGGTTTCCACGTGGTAGGCACCGATGTGCTGCGTGATACCGCCGGCTTCGCCCGCCGCCACCTTGGCGCGGCGGATGTAGTCCAGCAGCGAGGTCTTGCCGTGGTCGACGTGGCCCATCACGGTCACGACCGGCGCACGCGGCAGCATCTCGGCATCGTGGTGCTGGGTTTCCTCTTCGGTGAAGGCTTCCGGATCGTCCAGGGCGGCGATCACCGCCTTGTGGCCCATTTCCTCGACCACGATCATCGCGGTGTCCTGGTCCAGCGGCTGGTTGATGGTGACCATCTGGCCCATCTTCATCAGCGACTTGATCACCTCGGACGCCTTGATCGCCATCTTGTGGGCGAGCTCGGCCACCGTGATGGTTTCGGGCACGTGGACTTCGATGACGCGCTGCTCGACCGGCGCCTGCTGCGCGAAATCGCCGCGGTCGTTGCGGTCGTTGCCGCCGCGACGGCCACCGCGCGGTGCGGCGCGCCAGTTGTTGCGGCCGACCCCGCCGGAGCTGTCGCCGCGGGTCTTGATTTCCTTCTTCTTGGCCGGATCGCCCGCCCAGCTGGACGACAGCTTGGCCGACTTGACTTCCTTGCCGCTGCCCGGTGCCGCCGGCGCACCCGGACGCACGCCGGTACCCGTCGCAGGCTTGTGCAGCGTCCCCTTGACGCCGCCGGCGGTCTTCGCGTCGCCCGGCTTGGCGACCGGCTTCGGCTCTTCCTTCTTCGGCGCGACCAAGACCTTCTTGGGCGTGGCCATCATCGAACGGATGGCGGCGGCCTCGGCTTCCGCCTTGCGGCGGCGCGCTTCCAGATCGGACGCACGGGCGGCCTCTTCGGCAGCGCGGGCGCGCGAGTCGTTCTCGGCCTTCTCGCGGGCAGCAGCCTGGGCACGGGCATGCGCCGCAGCGGCCTCGGCCTGCTCCTTGCTGGCCTCAGCACGCTCGGCGTGGACCTGCTGGCGCTTGGCGGCTTCCTGCGCCGCGTAGGCGGCAGCGCGCTCTTCGGCCTCGCGCTCGCGGCGTTCGCGGTCCTCGCGCTCGCGGCGCTTCTCGGCCAGCTCGGCCTCTTCCTGGCGGATCGACTGCGCCTGCTGGCGGGCCTCTTCCTCGCGGCGGACCAGTTCCGGGTCCTGCGCCTGGACCTGTGCGGCCACCGGCTCCTCGGCTGCAGCCGGCAGGTCGCGGCTGTCGTCGGCCGGCTGGTCGACCGCGTCGTCGCGCTTGATGAAGGTGCGCTTCTTGCGCACTTCCACCTGGATGGTGCGCGCGCGGCCGCTGGCGTCGGCCTGCTTGATCTCGCTGGTCGACTTCTTCGTCAGCGTGATCTTGCGGCGGTCCGCGGCGACGGTGCCGTGCGCGGCCTGCAGGTATCCGAGGAGCTTCTGCTTGTCGCCCTCGGTCAGGATGTCGGAAGACGCACCCTTCGTCACGCCTGCCGACCGGAGCTGGTCGAGCAGGGTTTCAGTGGACTTCTTGAGCTCGGTTGCGAACTCGGCTACGGTAGTGCTGGACATATTCTGTTCTGGCCTCCATGCCCATCACGCCTGGTCCGCGAACCAGTGTTCGCGGGCTTTCAGGATCAGGGCTTTGGCGTCATCGGCGGTCTGGCCGGTGATGTCGGTGAGTTCGTCGATGGCCAGATCAGCCAGGTCATCGCGGGTGTGGACGCCGGCTTCCGCCAGCTTGCCGATCAGGTCGGGGGTGAGGCCTTCGAGGTCGCGCAGGTCCTGCGACACCCCTTCGACGCTCTCTTCGCGGGCGATTTCCATCGTCAGCAGCGCATCCTTGGCCCGCGAGCGCAGTTCGTTGACCGTGTCTTCGTCGAAGCTCTCGATCTCGAGCATTTCCTGGATGGGCACGTACGCCACTTCTTCCAGGCTGGTGAAGCCTTCCTGGATCAGGATGTCGGCGATCTCCTCGTCCACATCGAGCTTCTCCATGAAGAGGCGCCGGCCCGCGTCGGTCTCGTCGGCCTGCTTCTGGGCCGATTCCGCCGCGTCCATGATGTTGATCTTCCAGCCGGTCAGGTCGGACGCGAGCCGCACGTTCTGGCCGCCACGGCCGATGGCGATCGCGAGGTTTTCCTCGTCCACCACCACGTCCATCGCGTGCTTTTCTTCGTCGACGACGATGGACGACACGTTGGCCGGGGCCAGCGCGCCGATGACGAACTGCGCCGGGTCCTCGGACCACAGCACGATGTCGACCCGCTCGCCGGCCAGTTCGTTCGTCACCGCGTTCACGCGGGTGCCACGCACACCGACGCAGGTGCCGATCGGATCGACCCGCTTGTCGTGCGACAGCACCGCGATCTTGGCGCGGCTGCCCGGGTCGCGGGCGCAGGATTTGATCTCCAGCAGGCCCTGCTCGATCTCGGGCACTTCCTGGCGGAACAGCTCGATCATGAACTCGGGAGCCGAACGCGACAGGATGATCGGCGCGCCGCGCAGGGTCAGGTCGACCTCCATGATCATTGCCCGCACCCGGTCACCGGAGCGGAGGTTTTCCTTGGCGATCATCTCGCTGCGGCGCAGCCGGCCTTCGACGCGACCGGCCTCGACGATGATGTCGCCCTTGTCCATGCGCTTGACGGTGCCGACGAAGATCTTGTCGCCGCGCGACATGAAGTCGTTCAGCAGCATCTCGCGTTCGGCATCGCGGATCTTCTGCAGGATCACCTGCTTGGCGGCCATCGCGCCGATGCGGCCGATCGGCACCGACTCCACCGCTTCCTCGATGTACTCGTCGACCTCGATGTCAGGCATCTCCTCACGTGCCTCGAACAGCAGGATCTCCTGCTCGGGCAGCTGCAGGCCGGCCTCGTCGGGCACCACGTGCCAGCGGCGGAAGGTCTCGTAGGCGCCGCTGTCGCGGTCCACCGAGACGCGGATGTCCACGTCGCCGGGATAAAGCTTCTTGGTGGCCTGCGCCAGCGCGGACTCGACCGCGCCGAAGACCACGTCGCGCTCCACGTTCTTCTCGCGGGAGATCGCCTCCACCAGCATCAACATTTCGCGATTCATGCCACAACTCTCCTATCCTGAACGGTGGACCCGGCGCCTTCAGCGGCGGTGCGGTGTCCTCATGCTTGCCTGTCGTCCCGCCGCGGAGGCGGAGCCGTCAATCGGGTGCAGGTTCCGCGTCGCGCGGCCGGCGCCCCTTGAAATCGATGATCGGTGCGAGCCGCGCCTCGCGCAGCTCGTCGAGCGCGAAGTCGAGCGCCTGCAGCGGCACTGCCACGCGCTTCTTGCTCACGCGCTGGCCGGGCTTCGGCTCAGGCGCATCGCTCCAGGTGATGCGCCACGCGGTCTTCGTGGGCTCGGCGGCCGGATCCGCCGCGATGCGCTCGAGGCGGCCGCGGAATTTCTTGCGGTTGGCCGACACCTGCCCGGCGGCGGCGACGCCCATCGGGCTCTTCAGCACGATGTCGATGACTTCGCCCTCGAACCGCAGGTAGTCCTGCTCGTGGCGCAGCGGGCGGTCGATGCCCGGCGACGACACCTCGAGGCGCTTGTATTCGGTGCCTTCCACCTCCAGCGCGAACTGGAGCTGGCGGGTGACTTTCTCGCAGTCCTCGACCGTGATGAACTGCTCGGGCTGCGCAGGGACGGCGTCGTCCTGCGACGGCTGCACCCAGGGAAGGTCGATGGTGATGCGCAGGAGCCCCCCGGCGGAGCGCTCGATCTCCACCAGGTCGTATCCCAGTCCGGTCACTGTCTGCTCGACGATCTGCTGCAAAGCCACGTTGAAAAGCTACCACCCTAAAAAAGCAAACCGGCCTGGCTGCCGGCCCTGCGTTGCTGCAGAACCGGCCGCGGGTCCGGATGAAAAAGGACCGACCAAAAAAAACGGGCGGTTGGTACCCGCCCGTTTGGTCGTGAGCTTTGGATTCTAGCCGGGATCCGGTGCTTTCGCAAGGTCGCGCGGGTGCGCGGACTGGATGCGGGCCAGCAGCGCCGCGTGCTCGGCAACGCCCGCGGGGGTTGCCGCATCGGCCAGGCTGTCGAGCAGGCGCTCGAGCACGCCGATATGCGGTGCGAGCGGCCCCAGGAAGCGGACCGTGGCGCCCTCGCCGATCAGCAGCGTGGGGAAGGTCTCGACCTCCAGGTCGCCGACCAGATCGGCATCGTCCTCGACATCGATCCAGCGCCATGCGGCGTCCGGGCGCCGCGCTGCGAGCGCCTGCCAGGCGGTCCGGTACTCCCGGCAGACGCCGCACCATTCGGCACACAGACACACCACCCACCACCGCGCCATCGGATTCTCCGCCGTCGAAACAGCCATGCTAGCGCAGCCGCTGCGGGCGCCTCACGGCGTGCCGCCGCGCAGCCGGTACACGTCGAGCGCCTCGACCGCGGTGCCGCGGTTGCCCCAGCCCGTCCGCACGAAGGACACGACCGCGGCCACATCGGCATCGTCGAGCGACTGCGCAAACGGGGGCATGCCGTATGGGCGCGGGTTTTCGGGCGTGGACGGCGCGTAGCCGCCGTGCAGCACGGCCTGGACGGTGTTGGTGCCGTCGCCGAGCGTGACGCTGCGGTTGCCGGCGAGCGCCGGGAACCGGCCGGCCGCGCCCTCGCCCCGGTCGCCGTGGCACTGCGCGCACTGCTGGCCGTAGATCGCCTCGCCGCGCTGCAGGACCGCGGGCGCGACCGTGACCGGCCGGGCGGCTGCGGCAGGCCGCTCCGGCAGTGCGCGCAGATAGGTCGCCATCGCCTGCAGGTCGGCATCCGACAGGTGGCGGGTGCTGCCCGCCACCACGTCGGCCATCGGCCCCTGCACCGTGCCCTGCGGCGCGATGCCGCTGCGTAGCAGCCGCACCACCGCCTCCTGCGACCAGCGGGCCACGCCGGCTTCGGCCGGATCGTGCAGCGACGGCGCATACCAGTTCTGCACCGCGATCAGGCCGCCTTCCAGATCGTGCCCGGCGGTCGTGGCGCCGAGCGCATTGCGGGCGCCGTGGCAGGCCGCGCAGTGGCCGAGGCCCTGCACCAGATAGGCGCCGCGCTTCCATTCCGCACTGCGGGCCGGGTCGGCCGCCGCTGCCGCGGTTGCTGCCGGTTGGAAGAACAGGGCCCGCCAGACCGCCAGCGCCGCCTGCGTGTTGTACGGAAAGCGCAGGTCCGGCGGCCGGCGCGGCGCGTGGACCGGCGGCTGGGCCCGCAGGAACGCGAAGATCGCGTCGCTGTCCGCCCGGGTGATCGTCGTGTAGCTGGTGTAGGGGAACGCCGGGTAGAGCAGGCGCCCGTCGCGCGAGCGGCCGTGGTGCATCGCACGCCAGAAGTGCGCCGCCGACCAGTCGCCGAGGCCGGTTTCGGCGTCGGGCGTCAGGTTGGTGGCGTAGATCGCGCCGAACGGCGTCGCCACCGCACGCCCGCCGGCATAGGCCGCGCTGCCGGCGGCCGTGTGGCAGCCCGCGCAGTTCCCGGCGCGGGCCAGGTAGGCGCCGCGGGCGATCTGGTCGGTCGACGGCGAGAAGGCCGCGACCGGACCGTCCGGAATCGGCTCCTCGCCCCGCAGGTTGAGGCCGACGACCGCCGCGCCCGCCAGGACCACGACGCCTGCGGTCGCCGCCAGGATGCCCCATGCACGCCGGCTCATCGTGCGACTCCCCGGTCGGCGACACCGCCGCAATCCACCGGCATCGGCGCCGGCAGCGACGCGACCGGCTTGGCATCGACGATCGGCTGCGCCGACAGCCAGGTCGAGATCGCGCTGACGTCGTCCGGCGTGAGGCGCGCAGCGACGGCCGCCATGCAGTCCGGCGCCTGGGCGCGGCGCTGGCCGTTTTTCCAGGCGCCGAGCTGGCCGTTGAGGTAGTCGCGCGGCAGTCCCAGCAGCCCCGGGATCGCCGGCCGCACGCCGGTCATCGCTTCGCCATGGCACTGGACGCACGCCGGAATGCCGCGCGCCGGATCGCCCTGGCGCACCAGGGCCAGCCCGTGCGCCAGCACCGCGGGCGACGCGCCGCTGGTCTGCGGCGGCGGATACGGCAGATCGAGCGCGGCGAAGTAGGCGGCCATCTCGCGCAGGTAATCGTCGCTCAGGTGCTGCAGAAGGTGCGCCATCGGCGCATAGCGGCGGCGGCCGTCCCGGAAATTGAGCAGCTGGTGGTAAAGGTAGCCCTCCGGTTTGCCCGCGATGCGGGGGAAGTAGCCCTGGTTGGTGGCACGCCCTTCCGCGCCGTGGCAGGCGGTGCAGGCCTGCACCCGGCCGGCCATGTCGCGGGGATCGGCGGCGGCACCCGTCGCAGCACGGGCTGCGACGGACAGGCCGAGGAGGACGGCACCCGCCAGCAGGTGCCGACAGGCGGACGAGAGTGAGAACGACAGACGGAACATGGTGGACAGCAGGGGCGCGGCTTTCGCACTCGGGCGAAGCCGCCGGCACAAAATCGGCACCCTGCGCAGAGCGACAGTTGCGTAGAGACTAAGCGAATCCACCCGCTTCAGCGCCCGTCCGCGAACGCGGCGGCGATCAGGCGCTGGGTGTACGGATGGCGCGGCGCATCGAGCAGCTGCGCCACCGGCCCCGACTCGACCACTTCGCCGTGACGCATCGCGATCACCTCGTGTGCCATCGCCCGCACCACTTCCATGTCGTGGGTGATCAGCAGATACGACAGGCCGCGCTCGCGTTGCAGCCGCTGCAGCAGCGCCAGCACCTGCTTCTGGATCGTGACGTCGAGCGCGCTGGTCGGTTCGTCGAGCACCAGCAACTGAGGCTCGACGATCAGCGCCCGCGCGATCGCGATGCGCTGCCGCTGTCCGCCGGAGAACGCATGCGGATAGCGCTCCAGCAACCCGGGGAACTGCGCCTCCGTCAAACCAACGTCCTGCAGCGCCGCGACCACCCGGGCCTGCCGCGCTGCGGCGTCGAGCGCCGGTGTGTGCACCCGCAGTCCCTCGCCGACGATCTCGCCGACGGTCAGTCGCGGCGACAGTGACGAGAACGGGTCCTGGAACACCGCCTGCACCACCCGGCGCAGCGACCGGTCGGCCGTCACGCGGCCGGTCCAGTGGCGACCCGCGACCTGCAGGTCCCCACTGTGCGGCTGCAGGCCGAGCGCGGCCAGCGCCAGCGTGGACTTGCCCGAACCGGACTCGCCCACCACCGCTAGCGTGCGGCCGGGCAACAGGGCGAAATCCGCGCCCTGCACCGCCACGAAGGCATCCTTGCCGAACCAGCCGCGCAGGCCCGGGCGCGGCACCGGGTAGCTGACCCGCAGCGCCTGCGCCGCCATGACCGGCGGCCCGCCGGCGTCGGTCGCCTCGAGTACGTCGCGCGTCGGCACGCTGTCCATCAGGCGCCGGGTGTAGGCGTCCTGCGGCCGCCCGAACACCTCGGCGACCGGCCCCTGCTCGACGATCCGGCCGTGCTGCATCACCGCCACCCGGTCGGCGAAGCGGCGCACGAGCGGTAGGTCGTGGGTGATCAGGAGCACCGCCATGCCGGTCTGGCGCTGCAGGTCCGACAGCAGGTCGAGCACTTGGCCGCGCAGCGTCACGTCGAGCGCGGTCGTCGGCTCGTCGGCGAGCAGCAGGCGCGGCCGGCCGGCCAGCGCCATCGCGATCATCGCGCGCTGGCGCTGTCCGCCGGAGAGCTGGTGCGGATAACTGCGCGCCCGGCGCTCCGGCTCCGGGATGCCGGTGCTCGCTATTAGATCGATAGCTACTCGCGCAGCCGCGGCGGGCGCCAGGGCCTGTTTCAGCTGCACGACCTCGGCGATCTGGCGGCCGACGGTCAGGAGCGGGTTCAGCGCCGTCATCGGCTCCTGGAAGATCATCGCGATCTCGTCGCCGCGGATGCCGCGCATCTCGCGCTCCGGAATCGATAGCAGGTCGCGCCCGCCGGACGGGCGCTGGGGGTCGAAAAGCGTCGCAACGCCGCTGTAGCGTGCGTCCGGCACCAGCCGCAGCAGGCCGAGCGCGGTCAGCGTCTTGCCGGAGCCGGATTCGCCGACCAGCGCCAATTTTTCGCCCGGCCGGATCTGGAAGTCGATGCCGTGCACCACCTCGGTCGCGCCGAAGCCGATGCGCAGGCCGCGCACGTCGAGCAGCAGATCGTCGGGCGTGCTCATCGGGCGGCTCCCTTCTGCCGGGTGCCAGGATTGCTTGTCATGTGTCGGCCTTCCGCGGGTCGAGCGCGTCGCGCAGCGCATCGCCGGTGAAGGTGAGCAGCAGCAGCGTCGTCACCAGCACCAGGAAGGTGGAGAGCGAAATCCACCAGGCGTCGATATTCGCCTTGCCCTGGCTCAGCAGTTCGCCGAGCGACGGCGTGCCCGGCGGCACGCCCAGCCCCAGGAAGTCGAGCGAGGTGAGCGCCAGGATCGCCGCGCTCATGCGGAACGGCAGGAAGGTGACGACCGGGGTGAGGCTGTTGGGCAGGATGTGCCGCCGCACGATGTCCCAATGCCCGACGCCGAGTGCCCGGGCGGCGCGCACGTAGTCGAGCTGCCGGTTGCGCAGGAATTCGGCCCGCACGTAGTCCGACAGGCCCATCCAGCCGAACAGCGACAGCAGCACCAGCAGCAGCGCGATGCTCGGCGCGAAGATCGCACTGAAGATGATCAGCAGGTACAGCTCGGGCATCGAGCCCCAGATCTCGATGAACCGCTGGAACGCCAGGTCGGTGCGGCCGCCGAAGTAGCCCTGCAGCGCTCCGGTCGCCACGCCCAGCACCACGCCGACCGCGGTCAGCGCCAGCGCGAACAGCACGCTGACCCGGAAGCCGTAGAGCAGCTGTGCCGCCAAGTCGCGGCCGCGGTCGTCGGTGCCGAGCCAGTTGTCGCGGCTCGGCGGCGACGGGTTGGGCTCGCGGGCGAAATAGTTGAGCGTGCGCGGGCCGTAGCGGTTGGGGGCGTAGAGCGCCCAGTTGCCCTCGCGGGCGAGCTGGCGCTGGATGAACGGGTCGAGGTAGTCGGTAGCGGTCAGGAAGTCGCCGCCGAAGGTCGTCTCGGGATAGTCGCGCAGCAGGGGCACGTAGGTCTGGCCCTCGTAGCGCACCAGCAGCGGCCGGTCGTTGGACAGCAGCTCGGCGCCCAGGCTCAGCACCACCATCGCGACGAAGACCACCAGACTCCAGAAACCGAGCCGATTGCGGCGGAACCGGCGCCAGGCGCGGCGGCCGGGCGAAACGGCGGCGGCCGGCACCGGCGCGGACGCGTCCGCTGCGGCATCGGCGGCGGGCGCCACCAAAGGCATCGCTGGTGCGGCGGCGCCGGGCGGCTGTGGCAACGCGGCCTCGGACGCGTCGGCCTGACGGGGTGCGCTATTCGAACCGGACACGGGGATCCACCCAGACATAGCAGAGATCAGACAGCAGCTTGGTCACAAGCCCGATCAGCGTGAACAGGTACAGCGTGCCCAGGACGACCGGGTAGTCGCGGCGGATCACGCTCTCGTAGCTCAGCAGCCCGAGGCCGTCGAGCGAGAAGAGTGTCTCGATCAGCAGCGACCCGGTGAAGAACGCACCGACGAACGCCGCCGGGAAGCCGGTCACGATCGGGATCAGCGCGTTGCGGAACACATGCTTCCACAGCACCTGCCGCTCCGACAGTCCCTTGGCGCGCGCCGTCAGCACATACTGCTTGCGGATCTCCTCCAGAAAGGCGTTCTTGGTCAGCATCGCCGTCACTGCGAAGCTGCCGGCCACCATCGCCGTCACCGGCAGCGCGATGTGCCACAGGTAGTCCGCGATCTTGCCGCCCAGACTCAGCGTGTCGAAGTCGGCAGACGTCAGCCCGCGCAGCGGGAACCACTGCAACTGCCCCCCGAAGATCACCAGGAGCGCGACGCCGAGCACGAAGCCGGGAATCGCATAGCCGACCAGCACCAGCAGCGTGGTGACGAAGTCGAACCGCGTGCCCGCCCGCACCGCCTTCGCGACGCCGAGCGGCACCGCCACCAGGTAGCTGATCAGGAAGGTCCAGAGGCCGAGGCTGATCGACACCGGCAGCTTCTCGACGATCAGCTCCCAGACGCTCTTGTTCTGGAAAAAACTGCGACCGAGGTCGAAGCGCGCGTACTGGCCGAGCATCTGCCAGAAGCGCTCGGCCGGCGGCTTGTCGAAGCCGTAGAGCGCCTTGATCTGCTCCAGCCGTTGCGGATCGACGCCCTGTCGGCCCCGGTAGGCGCCGCCGCCGCTCTCGCCGCCGCCGCCCGCCGGGCCCGAGCGCGCCTCGGCCAGGTACTGCTCGACCGGCCCGCCCGGCACGAACTGGGTGACGCAGAAGGTCAGCAGCACCACGCCGAACAGCGTCGGGACCATCAGCAGCAGGCGTTTGGCGATATAGGCGAGCATTGGTCGTCGTGCGGGTCCGGCGGTCAGCGGGCGGGTGCGGGTGCGGCCGCGCGCGACCACCAGGTGTCGGCGACCCAGGTTTCGGGCGTGCTGACGTAGGGCGGCATGGCACCGGCCGGCATCGCCAGGCGGGTGGTGTCGTAGACCATGCGGTGCGTCGGCGCATACCACTGCGGGATCAGGTAGTGGCCGTGAGAGACCAGCCGGTCCAGCGCACGGCAGGCCACCAGCATGTCGGTCCGGGTGCGGGCGCCGACCATCGCCGCGATCACGCCGTCGATCGCCGGGCTCGCCACGCCGGCGTAGTTGCCCGAATCCTCGGTGCGGGCGGCGCGGCTGCCGAAGAGGTCGGCATAGTCCTGGCCCGGGTTGTGGGTGCCGGGGAAATTGATCGTGGTGATGTCGAAGTCGAAGCTGCGCAGCCGCTGCTGGTAGAGCGCGAAGTCCACGCTGCGCATATTGAGCGTGATGCCCAGTTTCTCCAGATTGCGCACCCACGGCGCCTCGGTACGCGCCGCGCCTTCGCCGGCGCGCAGGTATTCCAGCACCATCGGCTCGCCGCGCGCGTTGCGCAGCCGGCCGTCGCGCACCGTCCAGCCGGCCTCGCGTAGCAGATCCTGCGCCCGGCGCAGGTTGCGGCGCAGGCCGTCGTCGGCGCCGTCGGTGCGCGGCGGCACCGTCATCGGGCCGAGCGCGCCGGGCGGCAATGCGTTCGGCCAGCGCAGCATCAGCGCGCGTTCTTCCGGCGACGGCTCGCCGGTCGCGGCGCAGTCGGTATTGCCGAAGATGCCGTTGTTGCGGCGGTAGGCGCCGTAGAACAGCTGGCGGCTCATCCATTCGAAATCGAAGGCCAGGCCCAGCGCTTCCCGCACCCGCACGTCGCTCAGCGCGGCGCGCCGGGTGTTGAGCACGTAGCTCTGGAAACCGGCCGGCAGCCGGTTCGGGAAGTCGCCCTTCACCAGCTGCCCCGCGCGGAACTTGGAGCCGTAGAGGCGCCGCGCCCAGTCCCCGGCGGAGAAGAACCGCATCACGTCGAACTCGCCGGCCTTCAGCGCTTCCAGCCGCGCGGTGTTGTCGGCGTAGATCTTGATCGTGATGCGGTCGAAATTGCCGGTACCGCGGCGCACGTTCAGATCGCGGGCCCAGTACTGCCGGTCGCGCACATAGGTGATGTCCTTGCCGAAGCGCACCGGGCCGATCTTGTACGGGCCGCTGCCGATCGGCGTGTCCGTCACGACCTGGTCGAACGGCTTGCCGGCGCCCCACTGGCGGCTGAACACCGGCAGGCCACCGACCGTCAGCGGTAGTTCGCGGTTCGGCTTGCGGAAGCGGTAGCGCACGGTGCGGTCGTCGACCACTTCGCAGGCCGCGACGTCTTCCAGCAGCGTCTTGTAGGCCGGCGAGGTGTGCGGGCCCATCAGCGTGTCGAAGCTGTGGCGCACGTCGGCGGCGAGCACCGGGCGGCCGTCGTGGAAGCGGGCTTCCGGCCGCAGCCGGAAGGTGGCAGACAGCCCGTCGTCGGCCACCGCCACGTCCTGCGCAAGCAGGCCGTAGCCGCTGCCGGTCTCGTCCAGCGCGCCAGTCAGCAGCGAATCGAACAGAAAGTCGCCCAGGTACGCCGGCGCGCTGCCCTTGACGGTAAACGGGTTGTACTTGTCGAAGGTGGACGCGCGGTTGTTGCTGACCATGCGCAGCTCGCCGCCCTTGGGTGCCGCCGGATCGACATATGCGAAGTGCGCGAAGCCCGCCGGATAGCGCAGGTCGCCCCAGAGCGCATAGCCGTGCGCGGCCCATCCCGCCGCGGGCCACCCCAGGCATGCCAGCAGCCAGAACGTCAGGAGCCTCGGAACCCGCATGCGACAATTCTGAGCGATTTTTCACGCGTTTTTTCGGAGTACGACATATGGGTTTTCTCGCCGGCAAGAAGCTGCTGATCACGGGCGTGCTGAGCAACCGTTCGATCGCCTACGGCATCGCCAAGGCCTGCCATGCGCAGGGCGCGGAACTGGCGTTCAGCTACGTCGGCGAACGCTTCAAGGACCGCATCACCGAATTCGCCGCCGACTTCGACTCCAAGCTGATCTTCGACTGCGACGTGGCCGACGACGCGCAGATCGACAAGCTCTTCGCCGACCTGGCCCAGCACTGGCCGACCTTCGACGGCTTCGTGCACAGCATCGGCTACGCACCGCGCGAGGCGATCGCCGGCGACTTCCTCGACGGCCTGAGCCGCGAGGGCTTCAAGGTCGCGCACGACATCAGCGCCTACAGCTTCCCCGCGATGGCGAAGGCCGCCCTGCCCTACCTGAACCCGAAGGCGGCGCTGCTCACCCTGACCTACCTGGGCGCCGTGCGCACCGTGCCCAACTACAACACGATGGGACTGGCCAAGGCGTCGCTCGAAGCGTCGGTCCGCTACCTGGCCGAATCGCTGGGCCCGAAGGGCATGCGGGTCAACGGCATCTCGGCCGGCCCGATCAAGACACTGGCCGCCAGCGGCATCAAGGGCTTCGGCAAGATCCTGTCGGTGGTGGCCGAAGCGTCGCCGATCCGCCGCAACGTGACGATCGAGGACGTGGGCAACGTCGCCGCTTTCCTGCTGTCGGATCTGGCGGCCGGCGTGAGCGCCGAAATCACCTATGTGGACGGCGGCTTCAGCCATGTGGTCGGCGGCATCGCCGAGCCGGCGGCCGGCTGATCCGATGCTTTCGGGCCTCCAGCGCCCGTCCCGCCTGCGCCAGCAGCTCTATTTTCGATAGCAATTGACCGCCGCCGTGCCGCCCCGCAGCCCGTCGCGCCGCTACCTTCTGGCGATGCTGGGGGCGGCCCTGCCGGTCTTCGGCAGCGGTGTCGCGCTCGCCGCGCCGCCGGCGCTGATGCTCGCCAACATCTACCGGCCCCGCATGCCGCTGGCCGACTACTGGGTGAGCGAGAAGATGGATGGCGTGCGGGGCTACTGGGACGGCCGCCGCCTTTGGACGCGCGGGGGCGAACCGGTCGCCGCACCCGCCTGGTTCACAGCCGGCTGGCCCGCGACGCCGATGGACGGCGAACTGTGGGCCGGGCGCGGGCAGTTCACGCTCGCTGTTTCCACCGTGCGCCAGCAGGCAGCCCCGGACGACGCCTGGCGCCGCATACGGTTCATGGTGTTCGATCTGCCGGCGCAGTCGGGCAACTTCACGTCGCGGCTGGCGTTGCTCAACGGGCTCCTGTCGACGGTGGACACCCCGTACATCCGGCCGGTGGCACAGAACCGCGTCGCCAACCATGAGGCATTGATGGCGCAGATGCACACCGTGGTGCGCGGCGGCGGCGAAGGCCTGATGCTCCACCGCGGCGACGCGCCCTACCGCGCCGAACGCAACGACGATCTGCTGAAGGTGAAACCGCACGAGGATGCGGACGCGCGTGTCGTCGCGCACGTCGCCGGGCAGGGCAAGTACGCCGGCCAGTTAGGCGCCCTGCTGGTCGAGCTGCCCGACGGCCGCCGGATGCGGATCGGCTCCGGCTTCACCGACGCCGACCGCCGCGATCCGCCGCCAGTCGGCAGCTGGATCAGCTACCGCTTCCGCGGCACCCACGACGGCGGCATCCCGCGCTTCACGACGTTCCTGCGGCGCCGGCCCGACCTGGCCGGCTGACCGCCGCCGCTCAGATCTTCCGGCTGTACGGGCCGTCGTTGCCGACCTCGACCAGGTTCTCCTCGGTCGCCAGCGGCTGCGGCTGGGCCTTCGCAGGGCCGTCGGCCACGCAGTCGGCGTAGTAGCGCACCTTGCCGTTCTCGTCCTCCAGCTCGACCAGGCCGTGGATGTCGGTCTCGAAGCCGGGGCACTTGGCGTTGAACTCGCGGGCGAACTTCAGGTAGTCCACGATCTTCTTGTTGAACACCTCGCCCGGGATCAGCAGCGGGATGCCCGGCGGGTACGGTGTCACCAGGCTGGTGGTGATGCGGCCTTCCAGGTGGTCGATCTCGACCCGCTCGGTCTTGCGGTGCGCGATGTGCGCATAGGCATCGCTCGGCTTCATCGCGGGCGTCAGGTCCGACAGGTACATCTCGGTCGTCAGGCGGGCGATGTCGTACTCGGCGTACATGCGGTGCACGTGCTGGCAGAGGTCGCGCAGGCCCATGCGCTCGTAGCGCTTGTGCTGCTGGCAGAACTCCGGAAGGATGCGCCACATCGGCTGGTTCTTCTCGTAGTCGTCCTTGAACTGCTGCAGCGCGGTCAGCAGCGTGTTCCAGCGGCCCTTGGTGATGCCGATGGTGAACATGATGAAGAAGCTATAGAGGCCGGTCTTCTCCACGATCACGCCGTGCTCGGCCAGGAACTTGGTGACGATGGATGCGGGAATGCCGGTGTCGGCGAACTTGCCGTCCATGTCCAGGCCCGGCGTGACGATGGTCGCCTTGATCGGGTCGAGCATGTTGAAGCCGTCGGCCAGCGTGCCGAACCCGTGCCACTTGGCATCGCGCTCCTCGCCCTTGATGACCCAGTCGTCCGCCCGGCCGATGCCTTCCTCGGCCAGCTTCTCGGGGCCCCACACCTTGAACCACCAGTCGTTCTCGCCGAACTCGGCCTCGACCTGGCGCATCGCGCGGCGGAAGTCGAGCGCCTCCAGGATGCTTTCCTCGACCAGCGCGGTGCCGCCGGGCGGCTCCATCATGGCGGCAGCCACGTCGCAGCTCGCGATGATCGCGTACTGCGGCGAGGTGCTGGTGTGCATCAGGAACGCCTCGTTGAACAGGTGGCGGTCGAGCTTGCGGTTGGTGGAGTCCTGCACCAGCACGTGGCTCGCCTGGCTGATGCCGGCCAGCAGCTTGTGGGTGGACTGGGTCGAGAACACCAGCGATTCAGTCGGCCGCGCCCGTTTCTTGCCCATCGCGTGGTACGGGCCGTAGAACGGGTGGAAGGCCGCGTGCGGCAGCCAGGCCTCGTCGAAATGCAGCGTATCGACATAGCCGTCGAGTGCCGCCTTGATCGTCTCGGTGTTGTAGACGACGCCGTCGTAGGTGGACTGCGTCAGCGTCAGGATGCGGGGCTTGACCGCATCGGCGTCCACGCCCTGCAGCAGCGGGTTGGCGCGGATCTTGGCCTTGATCGCTTCCACGTCGAACTCCGAGCGCGGGATCGGGCCGATGATGCCGAAGTGGTTGCGGGTCGGCTTCAGGAAGACGGGGATCGCGCCCGTCATGATGATCGCGTGCAGGTTCGACTTGTGGCAGTTGCGGTCCACCACCACCACGTCGCCCGGCGCGACCGTGTGGTGCCACACCATCTTGTTCGACGTGCTGGTGCCGTTGGTCACGAAGAAGCAGTGGTCGGCGTTGAAGATGCGCGCCGCGTTGCGCTCGCTCTCGGCCACCGGGCCGGTATGGTCGAGCAGCTGGCCGAGTTCTTCCACCGCGTTGCAGACGTCGGCGCGCAGCATGTTCTCGCCGAAGAACTGGTGGAACATCTGGCCGACCGGGCTCTTCAGGAAGGCCACGCCGCCGGAGTGGCCGGGGCAGTGCCAGGAATAGGAGCCGTCCTCCGCATAGTCGAGCAGCGCCTTGAAGAACGGCGGCTGCACGCCCTCCAGGTAACTCTTGGCCTCGCGGATGATGTGACGCGCCACGAACTCGGGCGTGTCCTCGAACATGTGGATGAAGCCGTGCAGTTCGCGCAGGATGTCGTTCGGGATGTGCCGCGAGGTCTTGGTCTCGCCGTAGATGTAGATCGGCACGTCGAGGTTCTTGCGCCGCACTTCCTCGATGAAGGCGCGCAAATTCACCACCGCCGGATCGAGGTCGGGGCCGGGCGTGAACTCCTCGTCGTCGATCGACAGGATGAAGGCGCTCGCGCGGCTCTGCTGCTGTGCGAACTGGCTCAGGTCGCCGTAGCTGGTCGCGCCGAGCACTTCGAAGCCTTCGCTCTCGATCGCCTGCGCGAGCGCACGGATGCCGAGGCCCGACGTGTTCTCGGAGCGGAAATCCTCGTCGATGATGACGATGGGAAAGCGAAATTTCATGCAGGGCTCCGGGCGGGCGATGACAGGTTGCGAAAGAGGCTACGGGCCAAAGAGGCGCGAAGTGTAAGGAATTGGGGAGGCGCTTTCGTGTCATGCGCCAGAATGCATGCACAGGGCACGGACATCCCGGCCCAGGAGGACGACGCGTGACGAATGCGACCTGGTGGTGGGTGCTGGTAGGTGCGGCACTGGCCGTGGAAATGCTGACCGGCACGTTCTACCTGCTGCTGGTATCGACCGGCCTCGCGGCCGCTGCAGTAGCGGCACACCTCGGTGCCGGGCTCGTGGTGCAGATCGTGGTCGCGGCCGTCGTGGGTGCAGCCTCGGTCATTGCCTGGAAGCTGCTGCGCCGCAAGCACCCCGCGGCCGCGCCGGCCGCGTCCAATCCCGACGTGAACCTCGACATCGGCGAGGCGGTACAGATCGCCCGCTGGGAAGCCGACGGTACCGCCTACGTGCAGTACCGCGGCGCCCGCTGGACGGTGGTGCCGCAGGCGGGCGCCCCCCGTCTGCCGGGCAGTCACCGTGTGGTCGAAGTCGTGGGCAACCGGCTCGTCGTCGCGCCGGCCTGACCCGCGCGCCGGCAGCGCGCTTCTCTTCATCCCATCACAACAGGAATCTCCATGGAAATCGCACTCGTGCTGCTGGTCGTCGCGGTGGTCTTCGTCACCCAGTCGGTGAAGTTCGTGCCGCAGCAGAACGCCTGGGTGCGGGAGCGTCTGGGCAAGTACCACAGCACCATGACGCCTGGCCCTAACTTTCTGATTCCGTTCATCGACAAGGTCGCCTACAAGCACAGCCTGAAGGAGATCCCGCTCGACGTGCCGAGCCAGATCTGCATCACCCGCGACAACACCCAGCTGCAGGTCGACGGCATCCTGTACTTCCAGGTGACCGACCCAATGCGGGCGAGCTACGGCTCGTCGAACTACATCATGGCCGTTACGCAACTGGCGCAGACCTCGCTGCGCAGCGTGATCGGCAAGCTGGAACTCGACAAGACATTCGAGGAGCGGGACATCATCAACGCGCAGGTCGTGGCCGCGATCGACGAGGCGGCGCTTAACTGGGGCGTCAAGGTGCTGCGCTACGAGATCAAGGACCTGACGCCGCCCAAGGAAATCCTGCAGGCGATGCAGCGGCAGATCACCGCCGAACGCGAGAAGCGCGCGCTGATCGCGGCCTCGGAAGGCCGCCGGCAGGAACAGATCAACATCGCGACCGGCGAGCGGGAAGCCTTCATTGCCCGATCGGAGGGCGAGAAGCAGGCGGCCATCAACAACGCCCAGGGCGAAGCCGCCGCCATCACCGCGCTGGCGGAAGCCACGGCCGGCGCGATCGAGCGGGTGGCCCAGGCGATCCGCCAGCCCGGCGGCATGGAAGCGGTGCAGCTCAAGGTCGCCGAAAAGGCGGTCGAGGCTTACGGCAAGGTGGCCGAGGACGCCACCACCACGCTGATCGTGCCGAGCAGCATGGCGGAGGTGTCGGGCCTGATCGCGTCGGCGATGCGCATGGTGGGCGCCGGTGCGGGCACCCCGCCGGTCGGGCCCCGCCAGCCCTGAGATGCGGCTTTGCGGCACCCGACGTGTCGGAACCCCCGAAGCCGCCCTTCCCGCCTGCTACAATCGCGGGCTTCGGAGCGGTGGATGAGTGGTTTAAGTCGCACGCCTGGAAAGCGTGTGAGGGTTAATAGCCCTCCGCGGGTTCGAATCCCGCCTGCTCCGCCATAACAATGTTCGTGACCACCCGCGAACGTCCGGAAAAGCCCGGCCTCTTACCAAGGCGCCGGGCTTTTTCTTTGGGCATGATCCGCATCGGCCGCCGGCCTGGAACCGCACGATGACGCAACCCCTGACCTGGCTGGAGCCGGGCGATCCGTTTCCCGATCCGCAGCGCGCCTGGGGCGCGGACGATCCGGCGCCCGGCCTGCTCGCCGCGGGCGGCGCGCTGGATGTGCCGCATTTGCTGCGTGCCTACCGCGCCGGCATCTTCCCGTGGTTCAGCGCCGGCCAGCCGATCCTGTGGTGGAGCACCGATCCGCGCATGGTGCTCGAACCGGAGGCATTCCGGCTGCACCGGTCCCTGCGCCGCACGCTGCAGGCGTTTCGCGCCAGCGCCGGTTGCGAGATCCGGATCGACCACGATTTCCGCAGCGTCATCCAGGCCTGCGCTGGCGCGCCGCGCGAGGGCCAGGCCGGCACCTGGATCCTGCCGCGCATAGTGGATGCGTACTGCGACCTGCATGCCGCGGGCCATGCGCACAGTGTCGAGACCTGGATCGACGGCACGCTCGCCGGCGGGCTGTACTGCGTCGCGATCGGCCGGGCGGTGTTCGGCGAATCGATGTTCGCGCGCAGGAACGACGCGTCGAAGATCGCGCTGGCGGCGCTGGTGGCGTTCTGCCGCACCCACGGCATCGGCACGATCGACTGCCAGCAGAACACCCGCCATCTGGCATCGTTCGGCGCCCGGGAAATGCCCCGGCAGACGTTCCTGGACCGGGTGCGGACGGCCTGTGACGAAGCGCCACCCGACTGGCGATTCGCACCCGTATACTGGAACGCGCTCCTCAGCTCCCGCCCGACCGCCGCGTGACGCATCTCAAGGACCTTCCCCTCCACGCTCTGCAGTTCTATGCGACGGCGCCCTACCCCTGCAGCTATCTGCCGGACCGGCAGGCCCGGTCGCAGGTCGCGACGCCCGGCCACCTGATCCACAGCGATGTCTACAGCGAGCTCATCGCCAAGGGGTTCCGCCGCAGCGGCATGTTCACCTACCGGCCGTACTGCGACGGCTGCCAGGCCTGTCAGCCGCTGCGGGTGCGGGTCGCGGACTACCGTCCCGACCGCAGCCAGCGTCGGGCCCAGGCGCGCTACGCCGATCTGCAGGTCCGGGTGCTGAAGCTCTGCTTCGTGCCCGAGCACTACCAGCTCTACCTGCGCTACCAGAACGGCCGCCATGCGGGCGGCGGCATGGACCACGACAGCATCGACCAGTACACCCAGTTCCTGCTGCAGAGCCGGGTCAATTCGCGGCTGGTGGAGTTCCGCGATCCGCCGACGCCCGACCAGCCGACCGGCACGCTGCGGATGGTGTCGATCCTCGACGTGGTGGATGACGGGTTGTCGGCCGTCTACACCTTCTACGATCCGGACCCGGCCGCCAGCTACGGCACCTACGGCGTGGTGTGGCAGATCGGCCAGGCGCGGCAGCTGAGGCTGCCCTATGTCTATCTGGGCTACTGGATCGCCGAGAGCCCCAAGATGCGCTACAAGACCCGGTTTCGTCCTTACGAACTGCTGGCCGACGGCGTCTGGACCCACGGCGACTGCACTGAGACGAAAACGGATTTCACTTAGTAAAATCATGGAACCAACACGGACGGTTCCATGAGAAAAAAAGACACAACGGTTCCGGCGACACCCAGCGTGCAGGTCATCGAGCGCATGTTTGCGCTGATCGACGTGCTGGCGTCGCGCGAAGAAGCGATCTCGCTGAAGGAAATCAGCGAGCGTACCCAACTCCACCCTTCCACGGCGCACCGCATCCTGAACGACCTCGCGTCGGGTCGCTTCGTCGACCGACCGGAAGCCGGCAGCTACCGGCTCGGCATGCGCCTGCTCGAACTGGGCAACCTGGTCAAGGCCCGCCTCAGCGTGCGCGACGCGGCTCTGACGCCGATGCGGGAACTGCACAAGCTGATCCAGCAGCCGGTCAACCTAAGCGTGCGCCAAGGCGACGAGATCGTCTACGTCGAGCGCGCCTACAGCGAACGGTCCGGCATGCAGGTCGTGCGGGCGATCGGCGGACGCGCACCGCTGCACCTGACCTCGGTCGGCAAGCTGTTCCTCGCCGCCGACGACGCCCAGCGGGTGCGCGCCTACGCGACCCGGACCGGGCTGGCCGGCCACACCCACAACAGCATCACGCAGCTGCCGGTGCTGGAGCGCGAGCTCTCGCGGGCCCGCCAGTACGGCACCGCCCGCGACAACGAGGAGCTCGAACTTGGGGTGCGCTGCATCGCTGCCGGCATTTACGACGACCAGGAAAAACTCGTCGCGGGCTTGTCGATCTCGGCGCCTGCCGACCGCCTGGACGAGGGCTGGATGCAGAAGCTCGAGGCCACGGCGCGCGAGATTTCGGCCGCGCTCGGCTGCCGGCGGGCCGAGACGGTCTGACGCATGCCCCGGCGGCGGGGCGGTTACAGAAGGTCGATTCCTGGTCCTGCACGGCGCCTAGCATGGCCCCATGCCGAGCACACTCCGCCTCCCTACCCAATTCGTTGCCGTCCTGCTCCCTTGGCGCACTGCCGGTGCGGTGGTCATCGCCGGCTGTGCCGCTGTCGGCGCGGTGGCGCAGTCCGAAACCTCGGCCGAGGCGCTGCGGGCGCGCCATGCCGAACTGGCGCCGCAACTGGCCCGCAACGTCTTCAACCGCCCGCTGGTCCTCGAATCGACTGAGGACGCCAACCAGCTGAGCGGCAACATCTACGCGGTGATCGAGCGCCCGTTCGCGCAGGTCAGCACGTCGCTTCGTCAGCCCGCGAACTGGTGCGAGGTGCTGATGCTGCATCTCAACACCAAGCACTGTGCGGTGGAGACCGGGACGGCGGGCACGGTGCTCGCCGTCAACGTCGGCCGCAAGTTCGACCAGCCGCTCGACAAGACCCAGAAGGTTGCGTTCGCGTACGCGGTGCCGTCCGCCGGCGACCAGTTCCTCGACGTGCGGCTGCGGGCCGACAAGGGGCCGCTGTCGACCCGCGACTACCGGATCGGCTTCGTCGCCACCCCGCTCGGCAGCGGCAAGACTTTCCTGCACCTGCGTTATGCCTATGCCTACGGCACGGCGGCCCGGCTGGCGATGCAGGGTTATCTGGCAACCCTCGGCAGCGACAAGGTCGGCTTCACCCCGACCCGGTCGGCCGACGGCGCGACGCAGGGCCTGATCGGCGGAGTGCGCGGCGTGGTGGAGCGCAACACCATGCGCTACTACCTGGCGATCGACGCATTCCTCGCGTCCCTGTCCCGCCCGGCCGGCGAACAGCGCGACTACCGCACGGCCGCCTGGTTCGACGCGACCGAACAGTACGCGACGCAGTTGCACGAAGTCAGCCGTGCCGACTATCTGGCGATGAAGACAAGCGAGTTCCAGCGGATGGAGTCGCTGCGTTGACAGCACCTTCGGGTAAACGCTGAGGACTCCGGCCGCCACCGCGCGCGAATCGAAGTCAGTGGGCGCTATAGTTCCTGTTTTACATCTCGATGCAACTACAGGAAGGCTCGCCCGTGTCCCTCGACAACCTCAAGATCGGCACCCGACTCGGCATCGGCTATGGCGTGGTGCTGCTGCTGATGGCGGCGCTGATCGTGCTGGCGCTGCTGCATCTCAACCGGGTGGGCTCGGTCGCGGGCGCAGTGGTGGAGACCGACTGGGTCGAGGCCGACGCCGCCAGCCGGCTGACGATGTCGAGCCAGAGCGCTGCCCGCGACACCTTCGAGATGCTAGCGCTGTCCGAGCCGGAGCGCATGCCGGCCCTGCGCCAGAAGCTCGATGCCGACCGCAAGGCCGCCGCCGCGGCGCAGGCGCGCCTCGAAGCGTCGGCCCCCGACGCGCAGACCCGTGAGTTGCTGGCCACGACCAGCCGGGCGACCGCCGCCTTCAATACCGCGCTGGACCGCACCCTGGCCCAGGCGGCCGACCGCGACGCCGCGCTCAAAACCGTCGGCACCGACCTGCTGCCGGCGCTCGACCAGTTGACCGCCGCGACCGGCAACCTGGCCACAGTGCAGCGCCGCCGGGTCGAGGAAGGCAACGCGGTCGCGCAATCCGACATCGGTTCCGCCCGCTGGCAGCTCGTGCTGCTGGGTCTGGCCGCGCTGGTGATCAGCATCTTCTCGTCGATCGGGTTGATCCGCAGCGTGACGGTGCCGCTCAACGAAGCGATCTACATCGCCGAGACGGTCGCGTCGGGCGACCTGAGCAAGGAATTCAGCACCGAGCGCGGCGGCGATTTCGGCCGCCTGCTGCACGGCATGGGCACGATGGAAGACACGCTGACCGACCTGGTGTCTCGTATCAAGGACGCGACCGATTCGATCGCGGTCGCGTCGCGCCAGATCGACGCCGGCAACACCGACCTGTCGCAGCGCACCGAAGAACAGGCCTCCTCGCTCGAACAGACCGCCTCCAGCATGGAGCAGCTGACCGCCACCGTGCGCCAGAACGCCGAGCGCGCCCGCTCCGCCAGCAGCCTCGCCGTCAACGCGTCGGGCATCGCCGAACGCGGCGGTCACGTCGTCGGTCAGGTCGTCGAGACGATGGACTCGATCAGCGCCAGCTCCAAGAAGATCGTGGACATCATCCAGGTGATCGAAGGCATCGCCTTCCAGACCAACATCCTGGCGCTCAACGCGGCCGTGGAGGCGGCGCGGGCCGGCGAGCAGGGCCGCGGCTTCGCGGTCGTGGCGAGCGAAGTGCGCAGCCTGGCGCAGCGCAGCGCGGTCGCGGCCAAGGAGATCAAGGGCCTGATCGTGGATTCGGTGGAGCATGTGGACGGCGGCTCCAAGCTGGTCGGCCAGGCCGGCAGCACGATGCGCGACATCGTCAACGCAGTGAAGGAGGTGACCGGCATCCTGGGCGAGATCTCGTCGGCGCTGGCCGAACAGAGCGCCGGTATCGAGCATGTGAACCAGGCCGTCGCGCAGATGGACTCGGTGACGCAGCAGAACGCCGCGCTGGTGGAACAGGCCGCCGCGGCCGCCACCTCGCTGTCGGAACAGGCCAGCCAGCTGCAGAAGGCGGTCGGCGAATTCAAGCTGGACGACGACGACGCGCCGTCCGTCGTGACGGCACTCGGCGGCGGCAGCGGCCTGCGCGCCCTGCCCGCCTGACGGCAGGCGCCGGTCGGCGCCTCAGCCCGCCAGCTGCGCGGCGCCCGATTCCGCGGTGCGCCGACGCATTACCCAGTTGAACAGCGGCGTGGCCATCACCGTCGTCACGATGGCCATCAGCACCAGGATCGAGAACAGCCCCGGCTCGATCACCCCGGCCTGCAGGCCGATGTTGATGATGATCAGCTCCATCAGCCCGCGGGCGTTCATCAGCGCGCCGATCGCCATCGCGTCGCGCGCATTCTCGCCGGTGGCCCGCGCCGCGGCCCAGCAGGCGATGCCCTTGCCGAAGAAGGAAGCCGCCAGGATCGCGACCGTCGCGAGCAGCAGGCCGGGCGAGAACAGCAGCGACAACCGGGTGTTCAGGCCCGAATAGGTGAAGAACACCGGCAGCAGGAACAGCACCACCAGCGGCTGCAGCTGTTCGCGCAGCTTCTCGGTCAGTGCGCCCCGGGGCAGCACCGCACCGAGCAGGAAACCGCCGAAGACCGCATGGATGCCGATCGCATCCATCGCGAACGCCGCCAGGCAGAACAGCGCCAGTACCGTGCCGAGCACCGCCGGCGGCAGCGGTGTGTCCCTGCGCACCTCGTCACCCAGGCGGCGCAGCAGCTTCGCGCCGACGAACACCATGAACAGCGCATACGCCACGCCGCCGCCGATCGCAGCCCAGGCGCCGCCCCATTGGCCCGAAAAGCTCGCCAGGACGATCGCCAGGATGCACCAGGCCGCCGCATCGTCCACCGCGCCGGCGGTCAGCGCCAGCGTGCCGAGCGGCGTGCCGGTGAGGCGGCGCTCGTAGATGATCCGGGCGAGCATCGGAAAAGCGGTGATCGCGATCGCAGCACCCAGGAACAGCGCGGCCTCCAGCGGACGTGCCTTCTCGGCGAACAGGCCGGGCACCGTCTGCAGCCAGGGGGCCAGGGCGAAGGCCAGCACGAACGGCACCAGGATGCCGGCCGCGGACACCGACGCCGCGCTGCGGATCCGGCTGCGGAAGTGGTCGCCCCGGAACTCGGTGCCGACCAGGAACATGTAGAGGCCGACGCCGAGCTGGCCCACCACGTACAGCGTGCCCTGCGTCTCCTTCGGGAACAGCATGCGCTGCCATTCGGGCGCGAGCAGGCCGAACAGCGACGGCCCGAGCAGCACGCCGGCGATCATCTCGCCGACCACCTGCGGCTGGCCGAGCCGCTGAGCCAGCCGGCCGACGAGACGGCAGGCCAGCAGGATGACGGCAGCCTGGAGGAAGAAGTGGACGGACAGCTGGGAGATGGGCATGCGCGGATCGCCGGAATGCATGGCGGGATGCCGTGCCGCGGCGGATTATCCCTGCCCGCCCTGTCCGGTCCTGTACTCCTGAAATGAGAGCACCCCGCGCAGACCAAGCCTGCGCGGGGTGCCGATTTACTTCCGAAAAGTCGAAGGTGCCGCGGCGTCAGGCCGCCTGCAGCCGCTCCCGACGGCGGCCCATCGCCTTGGCGACGCGCGGCAGGATCAGCACCGCCAGCACGATCACGATCAGCGCGATCGACATCGGCCGCTGGAAGAACACGGCCGGGCTGCCCTCGCCAATCGACATCGCGTTGCGCAGCTGCGCTTCGGCGAGCGGGCCGAGGATCATGCCGACCACCACCGGTGCGGTCGGGAAGTCGAAGCGCCGCATCACCACGCCCAGCACGCCGATGGCGTACAGCAGGAACAGGTCGAAGGCGCTCTGGCGCATGCCGTAGGCACCGACGGTCGCGAAGATCAGGATGCCGGCGTAGAGCTGCGGCTTCGGGATCTTCAGCAGCTTCACCCACAGGCCCACCAGCGGCAGGTTCAGCACCAGCAGCATCACGTTGCCGATGTAGAGCGAGGCGATCAGCGCCCAGACCAGGGTGGCCGAGGTGGTGAACAGCTGCGGGCCGGGCTGGATGCCATAGTTCTGGAATGCGCCGAGCAGGATCGCGGTGGTGTTCGAGGTCGGGATGCCCAGCGTCAGCAGCGGGATCAGCGCGGCAGTCACCGTCGCGTTGTTGGCCGCCTCCGGGCCGGCCACACCTTCGATCGCGCCCTTGCCGCCGAACTCGGCCTTGTCGGTGTCCTTCGCCAGCTTCTTCTCGGTGGCGTAGCTCAGGAAGGTCGGGATCTCGGTGCCGCCGGCCGGGATGCAGCCGAAGGGCGTGCCGATCGCGGTGCCGCGCAGCCATGCCGGGATCGACCGCTTCCAGTCGCGTGCCGTCATGTGGACGCGGCTCATCTTGTTCTGGCCCTCGACCACCCGGCCTTCGTAGAGCGCGGCGTACAGCACCTCGGCCACTGCGAACAAGCCGACCGCGACCAGCACGATCTCGATGCCGTCGAGCAGTTCCGGGATGCCGCCGGTGTAGCGGCCCTGGCCCGAAATCTGGTCCAGGCCGATGCAGCCGGCCGCCAGGCCGATCAGCAGCGCGGTCATCCCGCGCAGCGTGCTCTGGCCGAGCACCGCGCTCACCGTGGTGAAGGCCAGCACCATCAGCAGGAAGTATTCCGGCGGGCCGAGCTTGACGGCGAATTCGGCGACGTAGGGCGCGAACAGCGTCACCACGACGGTGGCGATGGTGCCCGCCACGAAGGAGCCGATGGCGGCCGTCGCCAGCGCGGCGCCCGCCCGGCCGCTCTTGGCCATCTTGTTGCCCTCCATCGCGGTCACCATGCTGGCGGTCTCGCCGGGCGTGTTGAGCAGGATCGAGGTGGTCGAGCCGCCGTACATCGCGCCGTAGTAGATGCCGGCGAAGAAGATCATCGAGGCGGTGACCTCGACCTTCGCGGTGATCGGCAGCAGCATCGCCACCGCGACGGCCGGACCGATGCCCGGCAGCACGCCGATGGCGGTGCCGAGCGCGCAGCCGACCAGCGCCCAGAGCAGGTTGGCGGGCGTGATCGCGGTCGCGAAGCCCTGGAGCAGTGCGTTCAGGATATCCATGGTCGAGCGTCCTTCCTCAGAGCCAGCCGGTGGCGGTCAGGCCCGGCAGGTTGATCGCCAGGAACTGCGTGAACATCCAGAACACCGGCGCCGAGATCAGCAGGCCGGTGACCAGGTCGATGGCCCAGATGCGCGGCGCGCCGGCCGCCTGGCCGGTGGAGCGGCGCAGGCCCTGCACCGCCAGCACGTAGCAGAGCGTGCAGCTCAGGATGAAGCCGATGTACGTGATGACGGAGGCGTTGAGCAGCAGCCCGGCCGACACCCAGACGAAGGCCGGCACGTCGGCATGCGCCGCGCCGGACGGCTCGCCCATCTGGCGAAAGCCGCCGCTCGCGACCTCCCACAGGATCCAGGCGCCGCAGACGATCAGGCCGACCGCCGACATCCACGGGAAGAAGTTGGGGCCGACGCCGCCGTAGCCGGCTTCGGACGAGATGCCGGTGGCGCCCCAGGCGAGTGCGAGGCCGACGAGCAGGACGCCCACGCCGACCAGCGTCTGGGGCCAGCGGGGGGTGGGACCGGAGGGTGCGGCGTCGGGCGCCGGTGGGGTTGCGGCTGTGGTCATGGTGCGGGGCCGTCGTGGGGTGGGGAATGCGGGGCGTAAAAACAGGCACGGCGCGGGGCGCGGCGTGCCTGGGCAGGATGCGAGGGCCGGCCGCCGGGGCGGCCGCGGCGCTCAGACCATGCCGGACTTCGACATCGTGGCGCGCAGGCTCGCGAACTCGTCGTCCACGAACTTGTCGAACGCGGGGCCGGACAGCACCGCAGGCGTCCAGTCGTTCTTCTTGACCGCCTCGGCCCAGGCCGGGGTCTTGAGCGCGGCGAGCACCATGTCGGTCAGTGCCTTGCGCTGCGCCTCGGTGATGCCGGGCGCGCCGTACACGCCGCGCCAGTTGCCGATCTCCACGTCGATGCCCTGCTCCTTGAGCGTCGGCACGTTGATGCCGGGCAGGCGCTGCGCCGAGGTGACCGCGATCGCGCGCATCTTGCCGGCGGCGATGTATTCGGCGAACTCGCTGTAGCCGCTGCCGCCCACCGTGACGTTGCCGCCCAGGATGGCCGCGGTGGCCTCGCCGCCGCCCCGGAAGGCGACGTAGTTGATCTTCGACGGATCGGCGCCGACCTTCTGCGCGATCATGGCCGCGGCGATGTGCTCGGTGGAACCGCGCGAACCGCCGCCCCACTTCACGCTTCCCGGGTCCTTCTTCAACTGGGCGACCACGTCGGCCATCGTCTTGAAAGGCGAGTTGGCCGGCAGCACGAACACGTTGTATTCGATGGTGATGCGGGCGATCGGCGTAGCCTTGTCGAGGCTGACCGGCGGCTTGCCGGTGATGATGCCGCCGAGCATCACCGCGCCCATCACCATCAGCGCGTTCGGGTCGCCCTTGGAGCCGTTGACGAACTGGGCCAGGCCCAGCGCGCCGGCGGCGCCGCCCTTGTTGTCGTAGGTGACCGTGTCGGCGACCTTGGCGTCCTGCAGCGCCTTGCCCAGCGCGCGGCCGGTGGTGTCCCAGCCGCCGCCCGGGTTGGCGGGGATCATCATCTTGACGTTGGCCGCGGCATGCGCGGTCAGCGGCAGGGCGCCGGCAGCGGCCAGGGCGGCGAAGGATTTGAGGAAGGTGTCGCGGCGCATGCGTGTCTCCTGTGTAGGGGTTCTCGGTTCGGGTCGCGGCGATGATGCGCCGCCCGCCTGTCAAACGGCTGTCCGGCGCCCTAGGGAAATCCCGTAACCGGTGCACCACGCCCCGGCGCGGTGCAGTCGGGCCGCGGTGCTAATGTCGGCGCCCATGAAGCTCCTGCTCGTCGAGGACGACACCGTCCTGCGCACCACCCTGCAACGGTCGCTGACCCGTCGTGGCATCGAGGTCGCCGCGGTCGGCGACGGCCGGGAGGCGCTGTCGCACTGGGCCGACGCCGCCGGCGGCCCGCCCGACGTGGTGGTACTCGACCTGACGCTGCCCGGCCTCGACGGGCTGGAGGTGCTGGCCGCTGCCCGCAGACGCGGCCTGAAGACGCCGGTGCTGCTGCTGACCGCGCGCGGCACGGTCGGGGACCGGGTGCTCGGCCTGAACGCCGGCGCCGACGACTACCTGCCCAAACCGTTCGACCTCGACGAACTGGAAGCCCGACTGCGCGCGCTGGGACGACGCTCCGCGGCCGAACGGCCGGTGTCCAGCACCGAAAACGACCCTGGCGCCCTGCAGGCGGGCGCATTGCGCTATGAAAAGCATAGCGGCGCCATCTACTGCCGCGGCGAAGTGATGGAACTGACGCCACGCGAACTCGCGCTGCTCAAGGCCCTGATGGCGCAGCCAGGCCATGCGGTCGCCAAGGAGCGGCTGTTCGAGCTCGTCTTTCCCGGCGAGGCCGAGGTGCAGTACGAGGCGATCGAGGTAGTCGTCTACCGCCTGCGCAAGAAGCTGGCAGGCACCGGCACCGCGCTGATGACGCTGCGAGGCCTGGGCTACCTGCTGAAGGCCGACAGCTGATGGCGCGCAAGCCGCGCTCGCTGCGCCGGCGGCTGCTGCTCGGCATCCTGCTGCCAGTGATCGCACTGGTCGCCTTCAATACCGTCACGCTCTACCAGCAGGCGCTGGCTGCGGTCAGCACCGCCTACGACCGCACGCTGCTGGCCTCGGCCAAGTCGATCAGCGAGCAGCTCGACGTGACGGGCGTGGGCGACGCAGCGCGGCTGCGCGCCATCGTGCCCTACTCGGCGCTCGAGATCTTCGAGGCGGACAATCAGAGCCGCATGTTCTACCGGGTGTCCGACGAGGGTGGGCGCCTGGTGTCGGGCTTCGAGGAACTGCCGTTCTGGCGCGGCCACATCCCGCTGCGGCCGCCGTATGCGGCGCTGGTCGATTTTTACGACGACCGCTTCCGCGGCCGCGACGTACGGGTAGCCGTCCTTCTTCAGCCGGTGGCGAGCGCCGAAGGCCGCACGATGGCGGTGATCCAGGTCGCCGAAACGCTGGAACTGCGAGAAGGCCTGGCGCGGCAGGTGCTGGTGGAAACACTGACCGGCCAAGCCGGCCTGGTGCTGGTGATCGCCTTCGTCGTGGTGCTGGTGGTGCAGCGCGCCACCCGCCCGGTCCGCCAGCTGAGCGCCGGCCTCGGGGCCCGCACCGAGGGCGACCTGAGCCCGATTGCCGCCCCGGGTGCCCCGCGCGAACTGCTACCGCTGGTCGATGCGACCAACCAGGTGATGCAGCGCCTGCGCCACCAGCTCGACCACCAGAAGCGCTTCGTGCGCGACGCCGCCCACCAGCTGCGCACGCCGCTGGCGGTGCTGAAGGTGCAGACCCAGTCGGCGATGCGCGGCGACCTGCCGGCCGACCAGGCGCTCGCCGAGATCGACACCACGGTGGACCGGGCGACCGCGCTGGCCAACCAGATGCTGTCGCTCGCCAAGGTCGAGCAGCTGCGCCAGGAGGATGCTCCGCCGCGCGACCTGTCGGCGGTGCTGCGCGAAGTGGCGCTCGACGTGTCGCCCTTGATCGCGGACAAGGACCTCGACTTTTCGCTGGCGACCGTGCCCGGCTGGGTGCGGGCGCACGACTGGATGCTGCGGGAGCTGTCGCGCAACCTGTTGCACAACGCGATCCGCCACAGCCCGCACGGCGCACCGCTCGCGCTGCGGGTGGAGATCGAGGACGGCAGCGTCCGCATGACGGTCGCCGACGCCGGTCCCGGCATTCCCGACAGCCTGCGCGAGCGGCTGTTCCAGCCCTTCTCCACCGGCGGCATGCCCGGCGGATCGGGCCTGGGCCTCGCGATCTGCCGCGAGATCGTGCAGGCGCTCGGCGGCAGCATCGCGCTCGTCAACCGGGCCGAAGGCGGACTCGATGCCGTGGTCCGGCTGCCCGGTATCGGCGCGCCTTCGGCCGACAGCAGTGCGTCGGCAGCCCGCGGCACAATCTCCCCATGATCGCGCCCGATACCCTGCGCCTGGACAAGTGGCTGTGGAGCGCCCGGTTCTACAAGACCCGCGCGCTCGCCGTGGAGGAGATCGGCCGCGGCCGCGTCGAGGTGAACGGCCAGAGCGCCAAGCCCTCGCGCGAACTGAAGCCCGGCGACACGGTGCTGCTGCGCCAGGGCCCGGTGCCGCGCACGGTGGTGGTCCGCGGCCTGAGCAAGCTGCGTGGTCCGGCGCCCGTCGCCCAGCAGCTTTACGAGGAAACCGCGGAGAGCGTCGCCGCCCGCGAGCGCTTCGCCGAACAGATGCGGCTGGCGCCGGAGCCCGCCAGCAGCCTGGTCCACGGCCGGCCGACCAAGCGCGACCGGCGGGACATCGAGCGCGAAAGCGACCGGCGGGGCTGGGACGACCGCTGGAGTGCGTCGATCGACGACTGACGCCGGGCGGCGCGCCTGCCGCCAACCTTCATGGGTTGGCGCCTGCGTCCGGTCAACTGGACTTTTTCGGCGGCTCGGGTTCCGCAGGCGTGCCGATGCCGTCCGGTGCCTTGCGGGCCCGTTCGGCCTCCGTCTGCTGGATCTGCATCATTCCGGCATCCGCACCGTCTTCCGGGTGGAACGGCTTTTCGCCCACGGTGCTGTTGGACGCGGTGCCCGGCTTGGTGTTGGCATACGGCTCGCCGGGATTGGCCGAATTGGGCGAGTTCACGCCGGTACGGCCATCGGGGCTGGCGCCGGGGTCGCGGAGGGTGTCGGCGGGTCGTGTCATGGCTGCTCCTGCAACGGGTCGGAATCGATCAATTCCGATGATTGGGGCAGCCGCCTGAAGCGATGTGACAAGACGCCACGACGGGTCGTGTACGACGAAGGTTCTGCTTCGAATCGAATTCGCTCGACCCAGCGGGGTGCATACGAGAGCGACTGATATGGGACACCTCCCATATTCCGTCTCATATTCTTCAGAAAGAGAAACGCCGCAGCTACCTATTTGATAGCTGCGGCGCCAAGCCCCGTAAGGGCTGATGATGGTGGGACGTGCGGGGGTCGAACCCACGACAAACGGATTAAAAGTCCGCTGCTCTACCAACTGAGCTAACGTCCCTGCAGTCGTGCGTGAGCACGTCAGCAAAGCCTGCGATTATAGCGTGCGTTTTGCGGTGTTTCGCCCGTTGCCTGCCGCGATGCGGTCCAGGATATGGCCGGCAGCCACCATGCCGAAGGTCGCGGTCACACTGACCGCCGATCCGTAACCGTGGCAGTTCAGCGATCCGTCCCCTTCCACCGCACAGGAAGCGTCGGGGGCCGCGACCGCTTCGCGGCTGAACACGCAGTCGATGCCAATAACCTTGCCGTCGCGGGGCGCGCCGTGCTGCTTGCGCAGCCGGTAGCGCAGCTGGGCGAGCAGCGGATCGTGCGTGGTGCGCGCCAGATCGTCCAGGTCGACCTTATGCGCCCAGCGTTTGCCCCCCGCAGCCCCGACGGTGACAAACGGAAAGGCGCGGCCCTGCCGGCGTGCCCACGCGGCCATCGCGGCCTTGGCCTGGACCTGGTCGCAGGCATCCACGACGCCTTCGGCTTCCGGCGAGACGAGGGAGGCCCAGTTGTCGGGCGTCACGAAATCGTCGATGAGGTCCACCCGGCAGCCCGGGTGGATGCCTGCGATGCGCTGCTGCATCGCCAGGACCTTCGACTGGCCAAGCGTCGTGGTGGTCGCGTGGATCTGCCGGTTGACGTTCGATTCGGACACATGGTCCATGTCCACCAGCACCAACCGCCCCACCCCGCTGCGCGCCAGCGCCTCGGCAGTCCAGGAACCGACGCCGCCGATCCCGACGACGACGACGCAGGCCGCCCGGATCCGGGCGCCGCCCGCCACGCCGTAGAGCCGGTCCAGTCCGCCGAACCGGCGGGCCAGCCCGTCGTCCCCGTCAGCGTCCGTGGCCCCCGTGGCCGCGCCGGGCAGTTGCGTCACTTGAGGCGCGCCAGCCGCTCCTTGGCTGCGGATGCGGCCTCGGATTGCGGATAGGCCTTCACCAGGTCCTCGAGCGTCTTGCGCGCGGCCTTGGTGTCCTTCAATTCGGTCTGGCAGTTGGCGATCGACAGGGCCGCTTCCGGCGCACGGGCATGCTCCGGCGCCTGGCTGAGCAGCGCGCGGAAGTTGCCGATCGCCTCGCGGTAGTTGCGGTTGGCGTACTGCGCGTTGCCCAGCCAGAACAGCGCGGACGGGCCGTAGCCGCTGCGCGGATAGCGCTTGGCGAATTCGGTGAAAGCCGTCTGTGCACCGGTGAAGTTGCCCTGGCGGAAGATCGCCAGTGCCGCGTCGAAGTCGCGCTTCTCGGCCGGATCGGCGGCGAACTCGAGGCCGTCGACGGTCACCGTGGACGGCTCGATCTGCTTCAGCCGGTCGTCCACGCCCTGCGCGATGTCCTTCTGCCGCCGCTGCAGTTCGCTCACGTCGCGCAGGAGCTGTTCGTTCTGCCCGCGCAGCGCGGCCTGGTCGGAGCGCAGCGTCTCGATCTGGCTCTGCAGGGTGAGCAGGCTGCGGCGCAGCTGCTCGTTGTCTTCGCCGGAGCGGCGCAGGTCCTCGGCCAGCCGGTCGGACCGCGCGTTGCCGGCATCGATGCGCTGGCGGATCTCCAGGATCGCACGCCGCGCCTCGGCATCATCGAAAAGACCGGCCTGGGCCGGTCCTGTGGCGCCGCACAGCGCCAGCGCCGCCAGGGCGGCGGCGGTGAGCTGCTTCACGCTCATTGGCGGTAGGAGATCTCGGCGCGGCGGTTCTGCGCGTAGGCGGCTTCGTCGCTGCCGGTCGCGGCGGGCTTTTCCTTGCCGAAGCTGACCGCCTCGATCTGGCTATCGGTCACGCCGAGCAGGCCGAAGGCACGGCGTACGGCCTCGGCCCGCTTCTGGCCGAGAGCGAGGTTGTATTCGCTGCCGCCGCGGTCGTCGGTGTGGCCTTCGATCACGACACGGCGGGCACTGTTGGCACGCAGGAAGCGGGAGTGCGCTTCGATCAGCGACTGGAATTCGGGCTTGACGGTGTAGCTGTCGTAGTCGAAGTAGACGATGCGCGCCACGCCGACCGGGCCTTGCGCATCGGCAGCGGTGCGGCCCAGGTCGACCGGCGCCACGCCGCTCTGCGTGGTGCCGCCCGCGCCGGCGCCGCCCATGCCGGCAGCGGCGGTGCCGCGGTCCTGCACCGGCGGCTCGTCGAGCTTGACCGGCGAGCTGCAGCCCGCGACGAGGGCGGTGGCGGCGAGCGCCAGCGTGATCTTCTGGAACATGGTGAAAACCTCCTGATGTTGGTCTGACGTTTGAATGGTTTACGGCTGCTTCTGGAACGGACCCCAGTCGGGCTCGCGAATGTCGCCACCCTGGCCGGGCAGGCGCGCCTTGATCTTGCCGTCGAGCGTGGTCGTCATGAGGGCGTCGCGCCCCCCCTGGCGGGTCGCGTAGACGATCAGGCGGCCGTTGGGCGCGAAGCTGGGGTTCTCGTCGTTCGATGTGTCGGTGATCGCGACGCCATTGCCGCCGCCCAGCTCCATCACATGGAGCTTGAACGCGCCGCCGACCCGTGAGATGTAGGCGAGGTAGCGGCCGTCCGGGCTGAGCGTGGGCGAGATGTTGTAGCTGCCGCCGAAGGTGACGCGCTCGGCATTGCCGCCGCCGGCGGCGATGCGGTAGATCTGCGGCGCACCGCCGCGGTCACTCACGAAATAGATGCTGCGGCCGTCGGCGGAGAAGACCGGCTCGGTATCGATGCCGGCGCTCTGCATCAGCCGGCGCGGCTCGCCGCCGTTGGCGTCGATGGTGTAGAGCTGCGAGCCGCCGTCGCGGCTCAGGGTAACGGCCAGCGTGCGGCCGTCCGGCGACCATGCCGGCGCGCTGTTGCTGCCGCGGAAGTTGGCGATCAGCCGGCGGCGCCCGGTCGAGACTTCGTGCACGTAGACGACCGGCTTGCGCGATTCGAACGACACGTATGCCAGCTGCCCGCCCGACGGCGACCAGGCGGGCGAAATGATCGGTTCGGGGCTGGCCAGCGCCGCCTGGGCGTTCTCGCCGTCGGCATCGGCCACCCACAGCGTGTGGCGCGAACCGGCCTTGGTGACGTAGGCGATGCGGGTGGAGAACACGCCCTTCTCGCCGGTCAGCTTCTCGTAGATGAAATCGGCGATGCGGTGGGCCGCGAGCCGCAGGTCGCCTTGCGGCACGACGTAGCTCTGCCCGCCGAGATCCTGACCGCGGACCACGTCCCACAACCGGAAGCGCACGTCGAAGCGGCCGTCGGCCAGGCGGACGACGCTGCCGCTCGCGAGCGAATCGGCACCGCGCTGGCGCCACTGGCTCACGTCGGGTCGGCTGGTTTCGTCGAGAGACTCGGCGCCCGCATCGACATTGCGGAAACGGCCGCTGCGCTCCAGGTCGGCGCGCACGATGGCGGCGATCTTCTGTGGACTCTGGTCTTCGCCGCGGAAGGACGCGATCGCGATCGGCAGCTGGGTGACGCCGACGCCGGTGACCTCGACCCGGAACTGGGCGGGCGCCGGAACGGCGGGCAGCGCCGCCAGCGCAGTAGCGGCCAGGCGGCGGGAGACGGAAGTGGAGAGGGTGGTACGGATCAAGGAGG
>CAJYQL010000117.1 GCA_913776965.1 uncultured Xylophilus sp. | reverse complement strand
CGCCGTCCGACACGGCGGGGCCGCCGGAATGCCTATCGTGGAGGTGCGATCCTGCAGTGTCCTTGTCCCACTCGATGCCGAGTCCCGCCTCCGTGGCCGCCGCCCCCGAAACCCGCCGCAGGAAATTCGTCCGGCGCCCGCCGACCCTCTCGCTGGCTGCCTGGCGGCAGTTCATGCAGATCGCATTGCCTTACTGGAAGGGCGACCGCAAGCGCATCGCCTGGTCCCTGCTGGCGCTGCTGATCGCGCTGATGCTGCTGGAAACCCAGCTGGCGGTCATGCTGGTCGACCGCGCCGGCGAGATGACCAGCGCACTGGCCGGACGCGAGCGCGAACGGTTCTGGGACGCCGTGCGCAGCACGCTGCTCATCCTGGCCTTCGCTGCACCGACCTACGCGTTCTATTACTACATGCGGGACACGTTCGCCAACCATTGGCGGCGCTGGCTCACCGGGCGGTTCCTGGACGGGTACCTCGACGGCCGCAAGTACTACGAGCTCGGCGCCGGCGGCGAGATCGACAACCCCGACCAGCGGATCAGCGAGGACATCAACACCTTCACCGGCCGGTCGATCCACTTCCTGCTGATCTTCCTTGGGTCGATCATGCAGCTGGTCGCCTTCAGCGCGGTGCTCTGGTCGATCTCAAAAGTGCTAGTGGGCTTCCTGGCGCTCTACGCCTTTACCGGGACGTTCCTCGCGCTCTGGCTGTTCGGCGCGCCCCTGATACGGCTGAACTTCTGGCAACTGCGGCGGGAAGCCGATTTCCGCTTCGGCCTGATGCGGCTGCGCGAGAACGCCGAATCGATCGCCTTCTACCGGGGCGAATCGCAGGAGCGCCAGCAGGTCGACGGCCAGTTCGGCGCGATCTTCAGCAACTACGCCCGGCTGATCAAGAAGCAGCGCTCGCTCAACATGTTCCAGCGGGCGTTCAGCCAGCTGACGCTGGTGGTGCCCAGCATCATCTTGGCCGATAGCGTGCTGTCCGGTGAGTTGGAAGTGGGGCGGGCCGTGCAGGCGGCCGGCGCCTTCACCGCGGTGCTCGCTGCCGTATCGCTGATCGTCGACAACTTCGAGAGCCTGAGCCGCTTCGTCGCCGGCATCGACCGGCTGCACACCCTGGCGCAGGTGGTGCTGAAGAACGACGACAACACCCCTGCGGCCGTGCCGGAACCACGCATCATTCAGAGCCGCGTCGGCACCCGGCTGGCGCTGGAAGACCTGACCATCTACACCCCGCAGTTCGACCGCCTGCTGGTCGAACGGCTGAACCTCGCGATCAAGCCTGGCGACGGGCTGCTGATCACCGGCCCCAGCGGCTGCGGCAAGAGTTCGCTGCTGCGGGTGATCGCGGGCCTCTGGCGCAACGGCACCGGCACGGTGGAGCGGCTGCCGCCGCAGGACGTGTTCTTCCTGCCGCAGCGGCCGTACATGCAGTTCGGGTCGCTGCGCAGCCAGCTGGTCTATCCGAGCCTGCAGTGCGAGCTGAGCGACGAGCGGCTGCTCGCGATCCTGGACGAGGTGCACCTCGGCGACCTGGCCGCGCGTGTCGGCGGGCTCGATGCCGAGCACGACTGGGAAAAGCAGCTGTCAATGGGCGAGCAGCAGCGGCTCGCCTTCGGCCGGGTGCTGGTGCGCCGGCCGCAGGTGGTGATCCTGGACGAGGCGACCAGCGCGCTCGACAGCAGCAACGAGGCGTCGCTCTACCGCGGGCTGTGCGCCAACGGCGTGACGCTGGTCAGCATCGCGCACCGGGCCGCGGTGCTGCAGTACCACACCCATGTGCTGGAACTGCATGGCGGCGGCCGCTGGACGCTGCATGCGGCGCAGGACTACCGGTTCGACCACTGAATGCCGAGGACCGGGGCGTGCCCGCGGTCCCAGGACTGATCGCCTCGACGCTTGACCGGCCGCGATAGCCAAGCTGACCATCCAGAGGCTGTTCTGCGGCCGGCAGGACTGAAGGCAGGCAGATGCTTATGCGAAATTCGTTTTTGGAAGCGGCAAGATCGCTGCTCCATCGGTTTAGCATGGGCGTTCTTTTTTGTGGGGGCGGTCCTTCCGGGCCGTTCCAATCGCCGTGTCCCTTTTCTCTCTCGCTTCCGCCGGGCGCCTGCAGCGCCGCCGCGGTTCGCTGTTCCCCTCCATCGCTGTATTCGGCCCCGGCCGCCCCGCACCGTGATCCAGCTCGAAGGCATCCACCAGACTTACCAGAGTGCCCACGGCCCGGTCGAGGCGCTGCGCGGCATCGACCTGGAGGTCGCGGCCGGCGAGGTGTTCGGCATCATCGGCCGCAGCGGTGCCGGCAAGAGTTCGCTGGTCCGCACGATCAACCTGCTGAACCGGCCGTCGGCCGGCAGGGTGTGGGTCGGCGGGCAGGAACTGACCGCGCTGCCCGATGCGGCCCTGCGTGCCGCCCGCCGGAGCATCGGCATGGTATTTCAGCACTTCAACCTGCTGGCCTCGCGCACCGTCTACGACAACGTGGCCCTGCCGCTGGAGATCGCCGGCATGGACCGCGCCGCGATCCGCACGCGGGTGCTGCCGCTGCTCGACCTGGTCGGCTTGTCCGGGCTGCGCGACCGCTATCCGGCGCAGATCAGCGGCGGGCAGAAGCAGCGGGTGGGCATCGCGCGCGCCCTGGCCAGCCGGCCCGGCGTGCTGCTGTCGGACGAGGCGACGTCCGCGCTCGACCCCGAGACCACCCGCTCGATCCTGGCGCTGCTGCAGCGGATCAACCGCGAGCTCGGCCTGACCATCGTGCTGATCACCCACCAGATGCAGGTGATCCGCCAGGTGGCGCAGCGCGTCGCGGTGATCGATGCCGGCCGCATCGTGGAGCAGGGCGCGGTGACCGAGGTCTTCACCCGGCCGCAGCATGCGACGACCCGCAGCCTGCTCGACGAGATCGTGCCGCAGGCCCTGCCGCCGAGCGTGCTGGAACGGCTGCGCCAGCAGATCGCCGCCGCGCCCGCCGGCCATGCGCAGGCGCTGCGCGTGGCGTTTTCCGGCGCGGGTCTGGCCGACGGGCCGCTGCTAGCGGACCTGGCGCGCCGCCATGCGGTGGGCGTCGCCATCGTCCACGGCCAGATCGACGAGATCCAGGGCACGCCCTACGGCGCGCTGACGCTGCTGTTGCGCGGCGCGCCCGCAGCGCTCGCCGACGCGGCCGCCGCGCTGCAGGCCGTCGGGGTCGCGGTCGAACCGGTCGATCCGCAGGCCGCCACTGTCGGGGAGCAGGACCATGCTTGAGACCTTCACCGGGCCGATGCTCGAACTCTTCGCCACCGCCTTCGGCGAGACGCTGCTGATGGTCGGCGTCTCGGGTCTGATTTCGTCGCTGATCGGCATTCCGCTGGGCGTGTACCTGCACCTGACCGCACCGGGCGGCGTGCTGCAGAACCGGCCGGTCAACGGCGTGCTCGGCTTCGTCGTCAACGCGGTGCGGTCCACGCCGTTCATCATCCTGCTGGTGGCGATCATCCCGTTCACCCGGCTGCTGGCGGGATCGTCGATCGGCACCGCAGCGGCGATCGTGCCGCTGACCATCGCGGCGGCGCCCTTCGTCGCGCGGCTGGTCGAGACGGCGCTGCGCGAGGTCGATACCGGCCTGGTCGAGGCGGCGCAGGCGATGGGCGCCAGCACCGCGCAGATCGTACGCAAGGTGCTGCTGCCCGAAGCACTGCTCGGCATCGTCGCCGGCGTGACGATCACCCTGGTCAGCCTGACCGGCTATTCGGCGATGGCCGGCGCCATCGGCGGCGGCGGTCTGGGCGACCTGGGCATCCGCTACGGCTACCAGCGCTTCCTGCCTGAAGTGATGCTGGCGGTGGTGGTGGTGCTGGTCGTCTTCGTGCAGGCGCTGCAGGCCGCGGGCGACTGGGTGGTGCGGCGGCTGCGGCACCGGTGATCCGTTTGCTATCGAAAACATAGCTGCTTGCGCAGGTAACACCTGCGCAGGAGCCCGATTTCCTTCTCAACTCTTCCTCCGAAAGGCATCCTCATGCGTACCCGTACCTTCCTTCGCACCGGCCTGGCCCTGGCCGCCACGGCGGCCCTGCTGCACCTGCCCGCGTCCGCGCAGGACAAGCCGATCCGCATCGGCGCCACCGGCGGCCCGCACGCCCAGATCCTGGAGCAGGTCAAGAAGATTGCTGCCCAGGACGGCCTGCAGCTGCAGATCGTCGAGTTCAGCGACTACGTGCAACCCAACGCCGCGCTGGCCGCTGGCGACCTGGACGCCAACAGCTACCAGCACAAGCCCTACCTGGACCAGCAGGTCAAGGACCGCGGCTATGCCTTCACCGACGTGGGCTACACCGTCAACTTCCCGATCGGCATTTATTCCAAGAAGGTCAAGAAGCTGGCCGACCTGAAGGACGGCGCCCGCGTCGCGCTGCCGAACGACCCGACCAACGGCGGCCGGGTGCTGCTGGTGCTGCAGGACCAGGGCCTGATCAAGCTCAAGCCGGGTGCCGGCCTGAAGGCCACGCCGCTGGACGTGACGGAGAACCCGAAGAAGCTGCGTTTCGTCGAGGTCGACGCGGCGCAACTGCCGCGCACGCTGGACGACGTGGACGCCGCCGGCATCAACACCAACTACGCGGTGTCGGCCGGCCTGTCGCCGACCCGCGACGCGATCGCCCGCGAGAGCGCCAAGAGCCCGTACGTCAACGTGATCGTGGTGCGTACCGCCGACAAGGACAAGCCGTGGGTCGCCAAGCTGGTGAAGGCCTACCACTCGGAACCGGTCAAGCAGTTCATCCAGACCACCTTTAAGGGCGAGGTGCTGCCGGGCTGGTGATCGCCCGACCGGGCACCGCTGCCCGGTGCCTGCCGGACGGGCACCGCGCTGCAGGCCGCGCCGGACAAGGCTCCGGCGGGTTGTGCAGGCGGTTGTCCACAGGCTTGCCCACGGAAAGCGGGGACAAGCGGTCGCCCCGGCGGCGCTGGCCGGGGCGGGCGGTCAGAGCACTTCGCTGACCTCGGCCGACCGGCGCTGGTCGTCGGTGTAGTCGGCGAGGACGGCATCCCAGGCCGGGTCGGCCGCGGGATGCTCCGACGGCGGGATCAACCGCAGTGCGGGTTTGGCGGCGACCCCGCCCTGCCCATCGGGCAACGGCGCGGAGGGCTGGCGGTCGGCATCGAAATACAGCAGCGTGTCGGCGATCGACACCACGTAGCGGACGGTCATGGCGGGCATCTCCCTGGCAAAAGCCCACAGCCTAGGAGCGCGGAACGGCGCGGGCGCCATCGATGGGCGCGCCTGCCTGTCGGCGCACACGCCATGCGCAGCGTGTCCGCGTTCAGTCAGTGCAGTGTGACTTCGAAATAGGCGTGGGAGGGATCGCTCGCACGCCGCAGCACCGCCTTGCGCGCCTGCACCGACACCTGGAAAAATCGCAGCGCCAGGGCCCGCTCGTCGGACGTGACCTGGGCGTCGTCGGAGGCCGTGGTCACCGCCTGCCAGGCCTTCACCGCGGTGACGATGGCCGCGGTCGAGCCGAAGGCTTCCTCCAGCACGCTGCGGTAGCGTGTTTCCGCCGCCCGACGATGCTGGGGGTCCGCATCGGGAAAATCGTGCAGCGTGATGGAAAAAGACATGCGGCGAAGGCGTGGCGGCGGTCGCCGTGGGGTCCGGGCGGCGGGACAGCGCAACGCGCGTTGTAGCACACCGACGGTCCGATCCGTCGCCCCGCAGCGGGCGCCCGCCGACAGCCGTTCAGCTGACGCGAAACACCGGCCGCCGCTTCTCGATGAAGGCGCGCACCGCTTCGTGGTGGTCGGGGCTGCGGTGCGCGATCGCCTGGTAGGCGGCCGACATTTCCAGCAGGGTCTCGAGCGAACTGCGTTCGCCCTCGCGCAGCAGGCGCTTGGTCATGCGCAGCACGCCGCCCGGATTGGCGGCGATCCGCTCCGCCAGCCGCAGCGCTTCCGGCAGCAGATCGTCGTGCGGCACGACGCGCGACACCAGCCCGCAGGCGAGCGCCTGCGCCGCATCGAGCGTGTCGCCGGTGAAGGCCATCTCCGACGCCTTCGACATGCCGACCACCCGCGGCAGCAGCCAGGCGCCGCCGTCGCCCGGCACGATGCCGACCTTGACGAAGCTCTCGGCGAATGTCGCCCGCTCGGAGGCGATGCGGATGTCGCACATGCAGCTGAGGTCCAGGCCGGCCCCGATCGCCGGTCCGTTGACGGCGGCGATCACCGGCACGTCGAGGTGGTAGAGCGCTTTCGGTATCCGCTGGATGCCGTGGCGGTACTCCTCGCGGATCTTCTCGGGGTCGGTGTCCTCGGTCTCGTAGCGGCGCATGTCCTTGACGTTGCCGCCCGAGCTGAAGGCCGGATCGTTGCCGGTCAGCACGACCGCCCGCACGCCCGGGTCCCGGGCGATGGCGGCGCAGGCCGCGACGATCTCGTCGACCGCGCTGTTGCCGGTCAGCGCGTTGCGCGTCTCCGGCTGGCGCATCGTGAGCGTGACGACCGCGCCCTGGCGGTCGGTGTGGAGGAAGGAAGGGTTCGTCATGGCAATGGCAGTCGTGGTCGTGAACGTCAGGCCGGATCGGTCAGGGTGCGCAGCAGGTCGAGCGCCGGGCCGTCGGTGCCGTCCAGCAGCGCGGTGCCCAGCACCTCCTGCCAGTACGACTCGGCGCCGGCCGCCTGTCGCCAGGCGTGCAGCCGGCGGGTGTAGAGCTGCAGGTCGAATTCCTCGGTGAAGCCGATGGCGCCGTGGATCGCGTGGCTGAGCGACGCGACTTCCAGCGCGGCTTCGGCGGTGCGGGCCTTGGCGACCGCGACCCGCAGCCGGTCGCCGCCGCAGCCGAGCTGGGCGGCCATGCGGGCGGCGAAGACGTGCTCGGCGATCACCGCCAGCTGGTGCTGGATCGCCTGGAACTTGCCGATGGCCCGGCCGAACTGCTGCCGCTCGTTGGCGAACTGCAGGGTGCGGGTGAACACCGCGCCGAGCGCGCCGGCCAGCTGCGCGGCGACGACGCCGGCCTGCACGGTGCGCAGCGCGTCGGCGCCGCAGGCCAGCGTGTGCGCCGCGGCCACCGCGGCGGGTGCCCAGGCAAGCGTGGCGTCGAGCGGCGCGACGGCGGGCGCCGATGTCGCCGCAGCGGTCGGCAGCAGCTGGCCGGTGTCGCCGACGCCGGCCAGCACCCAGTCGGCGACGCCGCCGGCGCTCACGCGGCAGCAAGTCACGCCGCCGTCGTCGGTCCGCACGCCCTGTGCCAGCGCAATGCTGCCGGCCGGCGGCGCCACGCCGGCCTGCGCCAGCAGCGCCCGTGCGGCCATCGTCTCGGCCAGCGGCACCGGCAGCACCACGCTGCCGCAGAGTTCGAACAGCGGGAAGGCCTCGGGCCACGTCAGGCCGGCACCGCCCTGGTCGTCGGGCACCAGCGCGTCGGCGAAACCCGAAGCCTCGATGGCGGTCCACAGTGCCGTCGGCGAGCCGCCGTGCTCGATCGCCCGCACCGTCTGCGGCGTGCAGTGGTCGGCGAGCAGGGCGCGCAGGGCGTCGGCGTAGAGATCGTCATGCATGTCGTCGTCTCCGGTCAGCGCAGGCCGAGGCCGCGGGCGATCATGCCGCGCAGGATGTCGCGGGTGCCGCCGCGCAGCGAGAAGGACGGCGCGACCTGCGTCACGTAGTCCAGGGTGTGCAGCAGTTCCAGCGGAATGTCCTGCCCGTCGCGGGAGAACAGGTCGTCGGCGATCGCCGCGGGGATCAGCTGCTCGACGCCGGTGCCGAGGTCCTTGACCAGTGCGGCATCGACCACCGGGCTGCCGCCCTGCGCGACCTTGTCGGTCACCGCCAGCGACATCGCCCGCAACGGCGCGAGCTGCGCCAGGATGCGCCCTGCGAGCTTGGCCGACGCCGGCGTGCGGCCGGCCGGGGTGCGCACGAAGGCGAGCCATTCGTCGAACAGCACGATGCTGGAATACAGCCGTTCCGGGCCGCTGCGCTCGAAGGCGAGCTCGGCGGTCACCTGTTCCCAGCCGTGGCCTTCCGCGCCGATCAGCGCGTCGGCGCCGAGCTGCACGTCCTCGAAGAACACCTCGCAGAAATGCGCGTCGCCCGACAGATCGGTGATCGGCCGCACCGTCACGCCGGGCAGGCTCAGGTCGACGATGAGCTGCGACAGCCCCCGGTGCCGGTCCTGCGGCTCGCCCGAGGTGCGGACCAGCGCGATCATGTACTGGCAGTGGTGGGCGTTGGTGGTCCAGATCTTCTGGCCGTTGAGCGTCCAGCCGGCGGCAGTACGTACCGCGCGGGTCCGCACGCTCGCCAGGTCGGAGCCGGCGCCGGGCTCGCTCATCCCGATACAGAAGAACGATTCGCCGCGGCAGATCGGCGGCAGGTAGCGGCGCTTCTGGGCCTCGGTGCCGTACTTCAGGATCAGCGGGCCGCTCTGGCGGTCGGCGATCCAGTGGGAGCCGACCGGCGCGCCGGCGTTCAGGAATTCCTCCACCAGCACGTAGCGGGCGAAAGCGCTGCGGCCACCGCCACCGTATTCCGGCGGCAGCGTGATGCCCAGCCAGCCCCGGCGGCCCAGCTCTCGGCTGAAGGCGCTGTCGTAGCCCGACCAGGACTTGGCGCGCACCTGCGCCGGTACACCGGCCAGCGCCTCGCGCAGGAAGGCCCGGACCGGGCCGCGCAGGGCCTCGTCCTCCGGCGGGATGGCCGTCATCGGCAATGCACTCAGCTCGCTCATCGTGTGGTTCCGTCGTTCACTGTTGCTCCACATTCGCCTGCGTGGCGATGCGTTTCCAGCGCCGGATCTCGGCGGCCTGGAAGGCCCGCATCTCCTCGGGGCCGCCCTGCATCGTCTCCGCGCCGATCCGTTCGTAGAACTCGCGGGTCTCGGGCAGAGTCTCGATCCGGGTGAGCAGGGCGGCGAGCCGGTCGGTCTCGGCCTTGGGCGTCTTTGCGGCCACCATCGCGCCGACCCAGGTGTAGGCGGTGAAGCCGGGCAGGCCTGCCTCGGCGGCGGTGGGCACGTCCGGCAGCACGGGCATGCGGCGGTCGGCCGCGACGGCCAGCGCCCGCAGCTTGCCCCCGCGGGCCAGTTCCTGCACGCTGGTGACTTCGGCGAAAGCGTAGTCGACCGTGCCGGCCACGACCGCGACGACCGCCTCGCCCGCACCCTTGAACGGCACGTGGGCCGTCTGCAGCCGCGCCGATTCGTTGAACAGCTCCGCCATCAGCTGGTAGCCGGCCGAACCCGCACCGTAGTTCAGGGCCCCCGGCCGTGCGCGGGCGGTGGCAATCAGTTCGGGCAGCGTCCGCGCGGCCGATGCCGCCGGCACGACGATCAGGGCGGGCGAGCGCATCATCATCGTGAGCGGCGCGAAGTCGGCCATCGGGTCGTAGGGCAGCGACTTGAACAGCGCCGCGTTGACCGCCAGCGTCGAATTGCTGCCGACGAAGACGGTGCTGCCGTCCGCCGGGGCCGACAGCACCGCCTTGACCGCGATGAAGCCGTTGGCACCCGGCCGGTTGTCGACGACGACCGTCTGGCCGGTCAGCTCGGTGACCTTGCGCGCGAAATAGCGGGCCGAGGTATCGGTCCCGCTGCCTGGGGGAAACGGGACGACGAAGCGCAGGGTCCGGGCGGTGGCGTCCTGGGCGGCCGCCGGCCAGGCGGCGGCCAGCAGGGCGCCCGTGCCGGCGGCGGCGCGCAGGGCGGAGACGAGGAAGGGGCGGCGGCGCATGGGGCGGGCCTCAGTCCAGCGTGATGCCGGTGGCCTTGACCACGGTGGCCCAGCGGGCCGATTCCTTCTTCACGTAGGCCGCGTATTCCTGCGGCGTCGAGCCCAGCGGCTCGGCACCCTGCAGCGCCAGCCGGTCGCGGACGTCGGGCGACTTCAGCGCCTTGACGATCTCGGCGTTCAGGCGGTCCACCACCGCCGCCGGCGTGCCGGCCGGCACCATCACGCCCTGCCACGCCCCGACCTCGAAGCCCGGCATGCCGGATTCGGCGAGGGTCGGCACATCGGGGAACAGCGACATGCGTTTGGCCGATGTCACGGCCAGCATCTTCATGCGCTTGTCGCGCACGAAGCTCATCACCGAGTTCACCGTATCGGTCATGAACTGGATCTGCCCGCCGGCCAGGTCCACGTCGGCCGGGGCACTGCCCTTGTACGGAATGTGCGTCGCTTCGATGCCGTTGGCCTGCACGAACTGGAAGGCACCCAAGTGGGTGACGTTGCCGTTGCCCGCCGAGCCGTACGACAGCTTCTGCGGGTGGGCGCGCGCATAGGCCACGAATTCCTTCACATTGTTCGCCGGGACCGACGGATGCGTCACCAGGGCGAGCGGCACCACGGCGGTGAGCGCCACCGGCGCGAAGTCGCGCTGCAGGTCGTAGGGCACGCTCTTGTAGAGCGCCGGGCTGAGCGTGATCGACGAGGTGTTGTAGAGCAGCGTGTAGCCGTCGGCCGGCGCCTTGGCGACCAGCTGCGCACCGATGTTGCCGTTGGCGCCGCCGCGGTTGTCCACCAGCACGTTCTGGCCGAGCTGTTCGCCGAGCTTCTGTGCCAGCACCCGGGCCACCAGGTCGGTCGGGCCGCCGGGCGGAAAGGGGACGACGAGCGTGATCGGCTTCGACGGATACGCGCCCTGCGCGACGGCCGCCGCCGGGGCGGCCAGGCCGCCGGCGGCGACGGCCAGAGCAGCAGCGATCGCGCAGGCGCGCCGCCGCGTGGATAGTGCGGAACGGAGGGAAGCGAAGGTGGTAGGTGGCATGGTGGTTTGTCTCCTGTCGTTTTTTATCGGTGGGGGGATGTCGTCAGGCGCCGGTGTCCGGGCGCCCGGCGAGCAGCCGGCGTGCGTCGTAGTGCATGACGCAGCGCCCGTGCTGGTTGAAGACCGTGATCCGCGAATCGACCACGGCCCGGCCGTGTTTCGAGGTCGGGCGGATGCCGGTGACCTCGACCACCGCTTCGATGCTGTCGCCGACCAGCACCGGCGCATGGATCTTCTGCACCAGCTCCAGCATGGCGAGGCCGGTGCCCTGGATCATGGTCTGGAGGATGAAGCCCTCGATCAGCGTGTAGGTCAACGCGGCCGGTACCGGGCGGCCGGCGATTGCGCCGCCGTCGTGGCTGGCGTCGATGAAGATCGCCTCCAGCATGCCGGTGACGCCGATGAAGTTCACCAGATCGGTCTCCGTCACGGTACGGCGGTAGGTGCGCAGCCGCTGGCCGACCGACAGGTCCTGCCAGACGAAGCCCTGGCCCAGGCGAGGCAGGGCGGTATCGCGGGGGTCGAAGGGGGCGGGTGTGGTCATGGGTGGGTGGCGGCAACAGGGGCAGGTCGGGGGTCGGAGGTGCGGGCCGCGCCGTCGGCGATCAGGCGCTCGACCGCCTCGGCGGGCAGGCCGGCGGCCGCGAGGCTGGCGCGGGTGTGTTCGCCGAGCCGCGGCGGCATGCCGACCGGCGGACGCTGGCCGTCGAACTTCACCGGCACGCCGGGAAAGCGCAGGCGGCCCATGTGCGGGTCGTCCAGTTCCTGGAAGAAGCCGGTGGCGGCGAGGTGCGGGTCTTCCGGCAGATCTGCCAGGCGGGTAACCGGGGCGGCCGGAATTTCCAGCCGTTCGCAGGTCGACAGCCAGTGGGCGGTCGTGCCGCGCTCGACGAAGCCGCCGGCCAGCGCCAGCAGCTCGCCGATGTGGCGGGTGCGGGCGGCCATGTCGGCGAAGCGCGGGTCGTCCGCCAACTGCGGCGCGCCGACTTCGGCGAAGAAGCGCTGCCAGTGCTGGGTGGTGTACGGCATCATGCAGACGTGCCCGTCGGCAGTCCGCCAGGGCCGCCGCCACGGCGTCAGCAGCCGCGGATACCCGGTCGGCGCGAGGGCCGGCTCGAAATGCCGGCCGTAGAGATGCTCGACCAGGTTGAACGACACCATCGTCTCGAACATCGGGATCTCGACGAAGCCGCCGCGGCCGGTGCGTTCGCGCCGGAACAGCGCGGCAAGAATCGCCTGCGCCGCCACCAGAGCGCAGGTCTTGTCGGCCGCGATGGTCGGCAAATAGAGCGCGTCGCCGCCCTGCAGCTCCATCAGGGAGGCCAGCCCCGACATGCCCTGGATCACATCGTCGTAGGCGGGCCGGCCGGCGTAGGGCCCGCCCTGTGCGAAGCCGTGCAGCCCGGCATAGACCAGCCGCGGAAAACGCGCGGTGATCGTGTCGGCGTCTAGGCCCAGGGGCGCGAGTTTTTGCGGCCGCATGCTGTGCATGAACACGTCGGCATCCGCCAGCAGGGCCAGCAGGGCTTCGCGGGCGGCGGGGCGCTTCAGGTCGAGCGCCACGCTGCGCTTGCTGTGGTTGCTGCCGAGAAAGACGGCAGACATACCGGGCTCGGTCGCCGGGCCGGTGTGGCGGGTGGAATCGCCCTCCGGCGGCTCGATCTTCGTCACCTCGGCGCCGTAGTCGGCCAGCGACTGGCTGGCCAGCGGTCCGAACACCACGCTCGACAGGTCGAGCACCTTCACACCCTGCAGGGGAAGCATTGTCATGGGGTCTCCTGCGCCGATTCTGCGGAGGGTGCCTAGCGCCGTCCAATATCAAATATGCGCTCTGTGATACTTTTCGGCACCATGGACATCCGCCAGCTTCGGCACTTTCTCGCGTTGGCCGACACGCTCAACTTCCATCGCGCGGCCGAGCGGCTGCACATGGCGCAGCCGCCGCTGTCGGCCTCGATCCGGCGGCTGGAGGCGCAGCTCGGGGTCGAACTGTTCAGCCGCAACCGGCGCGGCACCGAACTGACCGCCGCCGGCGTGGCGGCGGTGGATGACGCCCGCCGCGCGGTGTTCCATGCCGAGCAGTTCGCGCGCACGGCCCAGGCCGCGGCCCGCGGCGAATCGGGGGTGCTGCGCGTCGGCTTCGTCGGCTCGGCCACCTACGCGCTGATGCCGCGGGTGCTGCCGCGTTTCCGGGCGCGCTATCCGGGCGTACAGCTGCAGCTCGGCGAGTCGACCACCGCGCGGATCGTGGCGATGGTCGAGTCCGGCGATGTGGACGTCGGACTGGTACGCTTCCCGCTCGGCCGCGCCGGGCGGGTCCGGGTGTTCCCGGCCGAGCGCGACGTGTTCATGGCTGCGCTTTCGGTGGACCATCCGCTGGCGCGAAGACGTCGGGTCGCGCTGGCCGATCTGGCGCAGGAGCCGTTCGTGATGTACGGGGCCGATGCCGTCCCCGGTTTGCATGCTGCGGCGTTGCTGGCCTGCCAGCAGGCGGGCTTCGTGCCGGACGTGCACCAGGAGGCGGTGCAGGTCCAGACGCTGATCAGCCTGGTCGAGAGCGGCATGGGCGTGGCGCTGGTGCCGTCGGTGGCGGCGCGCCATACGACGCGGGCGGTGGCATTCCGGCCGCTGTCGGGCCCCGGTGCGCAGACCGCGATCGGCATCGCGATCGCGCTGCCGCCGCAGGGCCAGACCTCGGCCGCCCAGCGGTTTCTGGAAAGCGTGCTGGAAGGCGTGTCGGGAACCGTATCGGAAGGCGATCTGCCCGGCTAACGCCCGTGGCGGCGCGGAAGGCCCAGCCGGATCGGGCCGCCCGGTGCAGTCGCCTCGACCGGGAGGCCGCCGCGGGTGACGACCAGCCGGCCCGCGTCGGCCATGCGGCCTGCCACCTGCCGCACCGGTTCCATCGCCGACCGCCAGTCCTGCGCGTCGGGCAGGAGCGCCCGCGCCACCTCGGATGGACAGACGGTCGCGCCCGGCCGGCGTTCGGCGAGCAGGCGGTGGATCGTCGCTTCGATGGTGGACGCGTCGTGCATGCGCGCCAGTGTCGTCGGGAACGGCGGCCGCCGCATACCGTTCCGCCTTCGCACGCACAAACAAAAAGCCCGCCATGCAGAACATGGCGGGCTTTTCAAAGGCCTTGCGGTTAGTTGATGACTCCCTGATCAGTGCTCATTGCTAACCGAGGATCGGTGTTGCTCGCGATGCGGTTGCTGGCAGCGACCCTTGTGGCCGCCTGATCAACTAGCGACGTTTTGGCGCACGCTGCAGTCTAGAAAAACATACGACCACTTGGTGTCTGTAAATCTATGGCGTGACCATGCCGCCGTTGACGTTCAGTGTTGCCCCCGAAACGTAACTCGATTCTGCGGAAGCCAGAAATACATAGGCAGGCGCCAGTTCTGCAGGCTGACCGGAACGCTTGTAAGTACTCTCGTCATCGAAAGCCTTCATCTGCTCATCGGACACACCGCCGGAGATCTGTAGCGCAGTCCACACCGGTCCCGGTGCGACTACGTTGACCCGAATGCCGCGCGAGGCTAATTGCAGCGCGAGACCCTTCGAAAAATTGTTGATCGCTGCTTTGGTGGCCGCATAGTCGATGCGTTCCGGCGAGGGCTTGTAGGCCTCCAGCGATGCAGTGTTGATGATGCTGGCACCTGCCGACATATGATCCAAAGCCGACTTGGTGATCCAGAAATTCGCGAAAACGTTGGTGCGGAAGGTCAGCTCGAACTGCTCGTCGGACAGATCGGCGATCTGCGCGACTGCGACCTGCTTGCCAGCGTTGTTCACAAGAATGTCGAGTCCTCCAAGGACACTTACGGCTTCCGACACGAGCGCGCGGCATCTAGTGGGGTCCGTGATGTCGGCGGCAATGGCGTGGCCCTTTCTGCCGGCTTTCTCGATCTGGTCGAGGACGTGAGCGGCATCCTCCTGTTCGGCAGGCAGGTGCACGATCACGACGTCGGCGCCCTCGCGCGCGAACGCGATGGCGACCGCACCGCCGATGCCGGAATCGCCGCCGGTGATCAAAGCCTTGCGCCCCGCGAGGCGTCCGCTGCCACGGTATGTGGTCTCGCCCAGATCGGGCACCGGCGTCATCCGCGCCTGTACGCCAGGTACCGGCTGGTGTTGCACGGGTGGCTCGACACGGTCGTACTGCTCGACCGGATTCGTGAAGCTGTATTGGTCGCGCGACATGCTATTTGCTCCTAAGTGGGAAAAGAGCCCGGCGCGTTGAGCCGGGTCCACGAGACATGACCATCTCAACAGGGCTTCTGCGACGTCATGACATCGAGAGCCATCACATGTGCCAGATGCGAAAGACCTTGCGGCAGGTTGCCGAGAAACGCGCCTGACTTCGCATCGACCATTTCGGAGAAGACACCCACGCCGCGCCGCGCGAGCGCTTCCTGCGCGCGCAACAAGGTCGAAGTGCCCTGAGCGTGCTGGCCTAGCAGCATGCGGGCTTCGGCCATCCAGAACGTACAGGCCACGAAACATCCTTCTTCCTGGTCGGCGCCGCTGTACCGATAATGAAAATCGCCACAGCCGAGCGCGCGGTCGATCGCATCCAGGGTAGCCGCCAGGCGGTCTCGTCCGTCGAAGCGGAAGCGCACCGCGAGCGCCAAGGATGCGTCGAGCTTTCCGGAACCCGGATAAAACTCGTACGCCTGTAGGTTCTCAGACCAGCAATTCGCGTCGATCCACTCGGCTATTCGGTCGCTTTCGCGTTGCCACCGATCCCGACAAGTGGTGGGCAACTGGCCGCCGTCAGCCAGTTCGACCGCACGGGCCAGCGCTTGCCAGCAACTGATCTTGGAGTTGGTGTAATGCTGCGGAACAGGCAGTTCCCAAATGCCGGAGTCCTTTTGTCGCCAGCCGTCTGCACATTGGTCGGCCAGTTGCGCCAAGACCAGGGCGCTGGATGAATCGAGGATGTTGCCGCATTCCACAAAACGGTGGGCGGTCTCGAAAATGTCGCCGTACACGCCTTGCTGCCGCTGCAGGGTTGCCGCGTTCCCTGCCAAGACTGGCTGGCTGTGCCGATAACCCGGAATATCGACAGACGTAGCGTCGGGGACGGGTGCACCCTGAAGGGTGAAACATACCCGCGGGCCGTATTCGTACAGGCGTTTGAGCAGCCAACTGAACGCCGCTTTCGCCTCTGCATGAGCCCCTGCCGCCAGGAAGGCCTTGACCGTGTATCCGGCGTCGCGCACCCATGCATAGCGGTAGTCGTAATTCTTGTCGCCGCCTATGCGCTCGGGGAGCCCTGCAGTGGCGGCCGCCGCAATCGCACCGGTCGGCGAGTACAGCAACAGCTTCAAGGCCAAGGCACTACGTACGAACTGCTCGCGATGAGCGCCGTCGTATTGCACACCTTCGGCCCAGCGCTGCCATTCGTCGTGGGAAGTGTCGATACGCGCATCGATTTCCGCAATGCTGGGCACCACCAGCGGTTCGTCCTGCCCCGCTACGACGGCCGCCAACTCCCGGCAACCGGCACGGATCTGGACCATGCCACGCACGCCTTCGTCGCTGCGCTCGACCTCGAAGCCGGCGGAGTGCAAAAACAGCCCGAGCACCCGCTCGACATGAAACACCGCATGCTTGCCGATGGTCGACTGGTAGGGGCTCACCGCATTTGCGCGGCGGCTGAACAACAGTTCCAGCGAAAAGGTGACCTCGCCAGTCAACCCCTCGATGCGGCGTGCCAACTCGGCCCAGGGCAGGCGGCCAGCGGTGCCGCTGTTGAGCGACTCCACCACCCGTGCAGAACCCTGGGGTGTGACGAACACTGTCTCGCACACATTGCTGTCGGGCAAGTAGCGTTGGTAAGACTGATATGGGCCTTGGGGCGTGAGCGCGAAGCGTCCGCCCTCGGGCGGGTCCAGTAAACGGTTGAAAAGCGGGGGCGAGTCCAGGTTAGGCACGCACCACCAGTCGATCGACCCATCGGCGCCGGACAAGGCCACGGCGCGGCCGTCGCCCAGCGCGGCGTAGCTTTCCAGCGGAAGTTCTCCCTCGGATCGTTCGGAGGTTGAGGCAGAAACAGCCGCGCACCATTCGGTGTCTGCCGCAGGCCCTTGCATGACCGCGGCAGTCAAGCGACGCCCGCCCCGCCAGTCACACCAAGCACCTCGCCCGTGATGTAGCTGGCCTCCTGGCTTGCGAGCAGCACATAGACCGGCGCAACCTCCACCGGTTGGCCGGGACGTCCGTAGACGCTTTCCTCGCCGAATTTCATGACTTTTTCCGGCGGTTGGCCGCCGGAGGATTGAAGAGGGGTCCAGAACGGGCCCGGTGCCACGACGTTCGCCCGGATGCCTTTCTCGATGAGCTGTTTCGACAGCGCTTTCGTGTACGCCACGATGCCGGCCTTGGTCGTGGCGTAATCCAGAAGGATGGCCGACGGGTCGTATGCCTGAATCGACGCGGTAGTGATCACCGAGGCACCGGCAGGCAAATGCGGCACCGCCGCCTGTGCAATCCAGTGCATCGCATAAAGGTTGGTCTTCAAGGTCTTGTCGAAATCTTCCGACGTGACCTTCGAAATGTCCGGCCGGTTTTGCTGCCGGCCGGCATTGATCACCAGGATGTCCAGCCCGCCCAACGACTTCACCGTCTGGGCAACCAGTTCCTGGCACCATTGCTCGTCGGTCACATCGCCCGGTAGCGCCACCGCCTTTACACCTTCGGCCTTGATGAGTTCGATCACCTCGTCGGCGTCCGCTTGTTCGGTGGGAAGGTAGGAGATAGCGACGTCCGCGCCCTCGCGGGCATAGGCGATCGCAGTAGCGCGGCCGATACCGCTGTCTCCTCCGGTGATGAGGGCCTTTCTGCCCTTGAGACGACCGGTGCCCTGATAGCTGGTCTCCCCGTGGTCAGGGAGCGGATCCATCGCTGAAGCACAGCCGGGGGCTGCCTGGGGTTGCCGGGGGAAAGGCGGCTGGGGGTACTGCGTCCGTGGGTCCTGCATGACGAGTCGGTCGGCCAAGTTGTCACTCCAATGGTTGGTTCGTGACTGATTCTTGATCTTCATTTGCTGCCATCGCGGCAGAAAATGCGACGGTGTAGCGTAGGCATACAGCGACTGCGCGAGCACATCATGTTGCGCGGCCCCACGTCGATCAGGCTTTCAGGAACCGGTCTGCGGTTCTCAACGAGAGCGCCATGATGGTCAGGGCTGGGTTGGCGATCAACGCGCTGGGAAAAACAGAGTTGTCGCAGATCCAGAGGTTGTCGATATCGAAACTTCGGCCGCCGGCGTCGACCACAGCCGTGTCGCGGTCGGCTCCCATACGACAGGTACCAATGGTGTGCGCCGTGCGGGAGACCGCGATGGTCCTTTTCGCGCCGGCGGCTTGCAGGATGTGGTGCATGAGCCCGATGGCGTGCCGGTCGATGGCTTTTTCGTTCTCGCCTGCGGTGAAATGCACCACGGCCTTCGGTACGCCGTAATCGTCTACTTCTGCCGACAGCGTCAGCCGGTTGCGCTCCGCGGGCAGGCATTCGGCATTGATGCCGACACCGGCCATGAAGCGGTAGTCGTCCATCGCATCAACCAACGGCTGCCCCCATAGCCCCGCGCCGCGCACCAGCGAAGTGGCCAGCGTGGCGGGCATGGCGCCCAGGCTCTGGATGAGATAGCCGCCCGCAAAGTCGACACCGGGCAGACGCACCGTATCTTCTGTGAGCAGGGAGGACGGGTAGCCACGGTAAGAGCGGACTTCGTCGTCAAACCTGCCCCACACTTGTGCGGCGCCATGGGCCATGAAGTTTTTGCCGACCTGGCCACTGCTGTTGGCGAGTCCGGTATGCAGCAGCAGGCGCGGTGTCTCCACACCGCCACCACACAAAAAGACCGCGCTGCAGCGCTGCCGCCGTTCCCGACCCTGACCGCGATAGATGACAGCAGTAATTCTTCCGTCGCCATTGCGCTCGAAACCAGTGACACGACACTCCGTTCGTATTTCGGCGCCTTTTGCGACCGCCAGCGGAAGGTAGGTTGTGTCCATGCTCGCCTTGGATGCATTGCGGCAACCCTGATGGCATGACCCGCAGTTCACGCAGGCCTGACGAAGGCCACCGCCTTCCTGGTGCCAGTCGCGCGAGACCAGCGCGGCCGGGGCGTCCGCGGTGCGGATGCCCAGCGATGCACAACCCCGTGCCATGGCATCGGCCGAGGCATTTCGCTTGGCAGGCGGCAAGGGATACCGCCGCTCCGGATCCCAGGGATAAGCGGCGGGGCCAGAAACGCCGATGAATCGCTCGACCCGCTCAATGTAGGGCAGCAGTTCTGCATGTTCCAGGGGCCAGTCCTCACCAACACCTTGCAATGTTCGGAGCTGCAGGTCGCGTGGATCCGGACGGGGCGTGAAGGCGCCCCAGTGCAGGGTGGAGCCTCCCACACCGATACCGCTGTTGTTCGGCCCGAATGCGGTTGGCGTGGCGCCTCCGCTCAGGCGTTCTTCCATCCAGTTGATGTCGCAACCTTCGGCTTCGTCGGCCACATGGTCGCCGGGCTCCCAATTGCGACCCGCCTCAAAGGCCAGTACACGCAGACCGCGCGCTGCCAGGCTTGCCAGCAGGGGCGCGCCACCTGCTCCGGTGCCGACGACGACAGCATCGACGCACTCGCCATCCTCGAAACGCTGCATTGCGTCGAAGTTCATGACTGCACCTCGATCGACGGTTCCCAGGGTTCGCGTTCTCCCGCTGCCAGGCGTTCGAAACCTTGCTTGCGTACACCGTCTCCGCCGTTGGCGAAGCCATCGAACCCAATCCGCGCCATGGTCGCGGGATGCGCGATCCAGAGTCGTACCAGGTCTGCGCATGCGTCCTGGAACCAGAGCTTCATCTTGTCGGCGGACCAGGCTGGATCATGGTCATCGCCCTGCGCTATGCGATGCAGGCGTGCTATCTGTGCTGGTCCCGGGAGATTTTCGAAGCCTGCGAGCCCATCCAATGCGCGCCTGTATGCGTCAAGGTCGCTGGGCATCTCTGCATGCCGCCAGCCGTCGCCCTTGCCTGCACCTAGTTGTGCATCGAGCCTGATGGCCAGATCGACTTCCGGTCCGCACTGCGGGACGACACACTTTGCGATGGCGCGCAAGGTTTGTAGCTGACTGGAGTTCAGAGCCTTGGCCACGTAGGTTTCCGGGTCTGCAATGGCACGTTTGGCGAGAATGGCGCGCATTCTGCGACTCACGCGCGCGGAGGCGACCGTGCGGGCGAAAGCTGCGGGAATTTGCGGAGCCGCAGTGGCGACGGCATTCCACACATCTCGAATGCCGGCTGCGATCGTCTCGGGTCGTTCGAGCGGCAACATATGTCCAGCGCCTTCGAGCACTCGCACTTCAGCACGCGGGTAGGTCTTGGCATTTGTGCGCAACTGCCCTTGCTCTCCCAGATCGCCATCCTGATCGCCCACCATGATGAGCGCAGGCACATCCAGGCAACCTACTTCCCGTGACCAATCTTCCAGACTCCCACGCTCCAGCCATGCAAGCCAGGCTTGCGGCGCACTGCGAACAATGTCGCTGAGAGCTAACTGATCGCGATAAAAAGGCAACGGCGCGCCAACGTTTTCGTCGATGAACTCGCGTGCAGCTACAGATGTGATCGTTGCCTGTTTGGCCCAGCCAATCATTTTTCGGCGTCGGTCTTCATCCATGGGTTCTGGCGAAACAGGCGAACCCGCCAGCAGTACGACGCCGTTCAGCCCGAACAAGCCGCTTTCGCCGGCAAGCGCACGGGAGGCCACCAGCGTTGCAACCTTGCCTCCCATGCTGTGACCCACCAGGAGCCAACGAGTGGCGCCGCTCGTCCGGATGGCTTGCACTACGACTTCGACCATCCCGTCGACGGTCAGGTCTGGTGATTCGCGTGCATCTCCGAAGCCGGGCAGATCCAGGGCAACGACGTGGAAGTCGTCCTCAAAGTGTCGAACCAGTTCGCCCCATGCCTTTCGGCTGCTGCCGAGTGCATGAAGCAGGAACAAAGTGGGTTTGTGATTCATAGCTGTTGTAATGCTTTATCGGAAAATCGTGAGAGTCCACCAAGTCACGAATTCGTGGTGACTAGTGCTGATGATGGGATCATTTGGCAAAGTCGAAAGCAACCAACTGCACGTTATGCCGGCCGCACTCGAGATGCAGTGCAGTACCGGCAAAAACTTGCCAGCGTTTAATGCCGCCCGACGACGCGGACCAGAGCGGCTGACCGGCCCGTTCTATGAAGCCATGACGCCTGCCGCACGGCGCAGCGCCCTCTGATGTGTGCGCCAAGCGAGGCCGGCTAGGTTTGGTCCTGAAGTTCTACAGAACCGGTAATGTCATTTAACGCACTGCATCTATCTAAGATGCCTGCCAAGCCCACGTAAATCTTCCCGTCCTCTCGCGCCAGATGTACGTCAGCTTTTCGCAATTGGAAGACGGCGAAATGTTGGGGATCCTCGAAGACTCACGGCAGCGCAATGCGCAGCACGGAATTACCAGTGCCCTGATGTCTTGCGGCGAGTACCGTTTCCAGGTGCTGGAAGGTCCCGAATCGCAGGTAGACGCGTTGATGGACCGCATCGAGACAAGCAGCCGGCACAAGCAGATGAAGCGTGTTCTGAAGGAACAGACGGGCGTCCGCCACTATGCGCTGTGGACCATGGGTTACGTCGCACTTCCTCAGGCAGGCCAGTTGTTGATGCCGTTGCTGAAATTCACGGATGAAGAGCGAGCAAAGATCATCAGCAGCATGATGCTGCGCGAACTTCGTCGGGGGCATGGCACTCACTGACCAGCATAGTGGACTGTAAACATGTACAGTCTTTGTGTTCTGCCGTGCCGACAGCAGGCATACCTCCAATCACCTCCGGCACGGCGGGCGTGAGCGGATTGCATCAATAAAAAATGGCAACTTCCAGCGAAAAGCCTCCCATCACCGGCTCTCCGAAGCCCCACGTCAGTTCCCAGGACTCGAGCCCGACAGCGATACGGGACCACCGCAACGACATCTTCTTCGCGGCAATTGAGACGACGCGTATGCCGATGATCGTCACGGACCCGCATAAGCTCGATAACCCGATCATCTTTGCCAATCGCGCCTTCCTGTCGATGACAGGCTACGCGGCCGACGAGATCGTCGGGCTGAACTGCCGATTTCTTCAAGGCCCGAACACTGATCGTCTGACCGTTGCCGGCATTCGTGAAGCGATTGAGCAGCGCCGGGAACACTCCACGGAGATCCTGAACTACCGCAAGGATGGCTCGACCTTTTGGAATGCGCTCTTCCTGTCGCCGGTCTTCAATGAGCGGAAGGAACTGGTCTACTACTTCGCATCGCAGCTCGACGTGAGCCGCCGACGGGACGCCGAAGAAGCACTTGCGCAGTCGCAGAAGATGGAGGCACTCGGGCAGCTGACGGGCGGTATCTCGCACGACTTCAACAATTTGCTGCAGGTGATCGCCGGCCAACTCGACCTGCTCAACTTCAAGCTGCGGGCGCCTGAGATCGACCGGGAAAAGGCTCTTCGCAATGTCGAAGGCGCACGCCAGTCCGTCAGCCGCGCTGCCACCCTTACGCAGCAGTTGCTCGCTTTCTCGCGCAAGCAGCGGCTTGAAGGGCGACCGATCAACCTCAACACGTCTGCCTCGGGCATCGTGGAGATGATCGAGCAGTCCTTCACCAATCGTGCGCCTGACGCGCAGATCACGGTAGACCTTCGCCTCGATCCGACGCTGCGCAACTGCCAGATTGATCCGAGCCAGCTGGAAGTGGCGATGCTTAACGTACTGCTCAACGCACGTGATGCGATGCCCGCAGGCGGCAGCATCACGATCAAGACAGCGAACGTCTCGGTCGAGCGCAGCGACAGCGTGTCGTTCGGCGGGTTGCCCGAAGGCGATTACGTTTCGATCTCCATGACGGATACCGGCGGCGGCATTCCAAAGGAAATTGTTCAGCGGGTGATGGAGCCGTTCTTCACGACCAAGGAAGAAGGCAAGGGCACGGGGCTTGGCCTGTCCATGGTCTACGGCTTCACCAAGCAATCCGGCGGCACCACCCAAATTTATTCCGAAGTGGGTCTTGGCACGACGGTCAGACTGTTCTTCCCGGCCACCGCGTCGGAAGTGCGCGAGGCACACGAAAACTTGCCGCGCATGGGTGTACGCGGCGGGCACGAACGGGTCTTGGTAGTCGATGATCGTCCCGAAGTGGCACAGGTCGCGCAGGATCTGTTGGAAAGCCTGGGTTATCAGGTACAGACGGTCCTGAGCGCACATGAAGCACTGGCCACGGTGGATGCGCTGCCCGCGGACCAGAAACCTCAGCTGCTCTTCACCGACATCATCATGCCTGGCAGCATCAACGGCATCGTGCTGGCGCGGGCGATGCGGGAGAAGGTACCGGGAATTCACGTGCTGCTGACCACCGGCTATGCAGGCGACGTGTCCGCACGGAATGCTGACATGGGTTCGGAGTTTGACGTGATCTTCAAGCCGTATCGCCAGGAGGATCTTGCGCGCAAAGTGCGCATGGTGATCGACGGAGCGACGGGGTCGAACCTGCAGCCAGGGTAATACCCGCGCGTCGGACACTCCTGCCGCAAACACGAGGGATCGTGTGCGACGCCGTTGTTGAACACGTTGTTCAAGTTGGCGTGATGAGTGGCCCTATTCAAGAGCACAGGATGGCGTGGCGTTTGCAACGCCCATCGCAGCGGTGCTCGGCATGCGTGATGTTTTGCCGGGTTAATCTAAGCGGCAGTGCGATCAGGAATGCGTCTTCAAGGTGAAAAAGCGTGCCAACGTTGCTCATCACCATCCTTGTCCCTATGGCAGCACTGCGTTGCTGTATTCATAGACCGGGAGATGGCATCTACGACCGCAGATCTTGCGTATAGCCGCCATTGCAGTCGACTGACTACAGGTATCGAATGTCGACTCGTCCCACCTTCATCATCTTTTTTGAAAGACCTACGTGTGGACTCCGAACAAGACCGTCCCGCAGCGCTCGATGCACTGAACACGCAGATCCTCGCATCGGATGAGATCCTGGATGACATGGTGTGGCTGGCCTGCCAGATATGCGAAACCCCGATTTCGCTCGTAACTCTGCTCGATACAGACCTTCAATACTTCGTTGCGCAGATAGGCGTTGACCAAGGCAGTACGGCTCGGAGTGAAGCGTTCTGCCATTACACGGTCCAGCAGACCGAAATCCTTGAAGTGCCTGATGCCACTGTCGATCCGCGGTTCCAGAATTTCTCGACGGTATCAGGTGAGCCGCATATTCGGTTCTACGCCGGCGCTCCGATTCACGACGCCGACGGATATCCGATAGGAACGCTGTGCGTGCTCGACACGAAAGTACGTGCGCTGGACGCCAGACAGCGAGAGGCGCTCACGCGCCTGTCAAGGCGTACCAGCAGCTACCTCGAAGCCCGCCGGCAAAGCACCGTGGCGCGAGGCCGTGCGAACGCTCTCAAAGAACTGCTGGAGCTTTTGCCCGACGGAATCGTGACCTGCGACGCGGACGGAAGGCTGGGCGAGTTCAATGCGAAAGCCCGCGAATGGCACGGCGTCGATCCACGTGCACTATCTTCCGATGACTGGCCGAAGCACTTCGGGCTCTACGAGGCGTCCGGAGAGCAACTGCTGCAGTCCCACGAAGTGCCGCTGGCACGTGCCTGGTCGGGCGAGCGCGTCCTCGGTCAGGTGATCGTGATTCGCACACCCAACATGGAACCCAGGACCGTCAGCTGCAACGCGATACCTCTGCGTGGAATCGGCCAGGCCATCCTCGGCGCCGCCTGCACCATGCACGACGTCACCGAACAGATCCGCTTGAACCGGATTCTGGAGAAGATGGCCCTCACCGACGAATTGACAGGTCTACCGAACCGGGCAGCCTGGATGTCAGAACTGGACCGTGCACTGGCAAGAGCTCGGCGGCACCACAAGCCACTGACGGTCGGATTTCTCGATCTGGATGGATTCAAGGCCATCAACGATAACTATGGCCATGCCGCGGGAGACGAGGTGCTGCGGCAAGTCAGTCAGCGGCTGCGACAGGCACTGCGAGCGAACGACTACGTGGCGCGCCTAGCCGGCGATGAGTTCGTCATGTGCCTGGAAGACGCAGGAGAGAACACCGGCTGGTTGGAGAAGATCGCCATCAACATCAGTGCGAAGGTCAACATGCCGCTCGAAGTAGGCCAGACGACCATCACGCCCGCATGCAGCATCGGCTTCGCAACCTGCACGCGGTTCCAGACGACTGCCACGCAGCTGATGCAATCGGCCGATGCTGCGATGTACCGGGCAAAGCGGAATCGCCAGCAGCACTTCGCGATGGTCGTCGACGCCTGAGTCCGGTTCCCCTCGACACCATTGTCAGTTTCTCACCCGAGAAACTGACACGCCTGCAACAAAGGTCATCTGTTTCGATTCCTCGGGCCAGAGACCTTAAAGACTGTATGTATTTGCAGTGCTTTTATCGGGGCTGTACATTTAAACAGATTCTGGCGGTTGCGAGCCGCGACTGACCAACTGTTATCGCAAGATCGGTTGAACCCACGGATTAATGGTGCGGTAGGAGCGATTCATGAGAACGCACTACCTTGCCGCAACCACCCAAAAAGCGTATGTCGCTTCTGCAGGCGTTGTCTCACAGCCAATTTCCTTTCAGTTCCCAGCACTCTAAAACCGTTGCCATGGTCCGGTCCTATCTTGCTGCAGGTCTGGTCCCAGGTACGGCCGTCGGAGGCAATGGAATCAAGCCCAGGGCCACGGTCACTGCTCTGACGCGAGAAGGCCATAAAGCGCTTACTGATCTGGCCTCCCATCGTAGGGCGAAGGCGGGATCCAGCTTCCGATAGCCAGCCGGCACTCGTATGGCAACGAGACCTAAAACGTACGAGACCGGCACGTTCTCGGGATTCGCGAGCGACTGGCGGGGCGAGGAATGGGTGGTGTATGCCCGCTGGAAGACTGGCGCCGGCTTCGATTTGGTGGCTGGCACCTGGGTGGCGTCGGAGCGTGGCTCTGTCCGCGGTATCAAGGTACCGATCCTGACGATCGAGTTGGCGCACTATCTCTCGGACTACAGCAATCCGCTTGGAGCACTGCCCGCCTATCCGCGGCAGATGAGAAGTTTTCGCCGTGCGATCGGATCCCGATGGACCTGGGACAACTGGTGGGAGGAGCGCCGGAAGGCACTGTCCACCGATCTCACGCTCGAGGCATTCTGTTTCCAACACGGCTGCAGCATTGCAGCTGCGACGACCTGGAAGCAGAAGTGGCAGCAAGAGGACACGGGCCTCGCGTAGATCTACACGACGGACTCAGGCAGAAACTGAACACGGCCCGCCAGGGCGACTACTCGCGAAGTTATGACGCTACGTCCTACGAATGGACCGTGGCGTATCGACAGACTGGGCAGCATCTACCGAAAGACGCCCATGCCCGCTCAACCTCAACTGTCTCAAGCTTTCTACGCCAGCCGGGTCACCCAGAAAGGCACCCGCGCCGAGGACATCCTCGCAGGGTCGCGTGAACGCAACGCGAAGCTCGGCATCACCGGTGGCCTCGTGTTCACCGGGATCCACTTTTGCCAAGTACTCGAGGGTCCCGAGGAAAACGTCGAAATGCTGCTGAGCAAGATCCGTATGGACCTGCGTCATCAGTCGTTTACCCTGGTCTATCACGAGCCGAAGGCGATCCGCTCCTTTGCGCTCTGGACGATGGGGTATGCCGCCATGCCGTTTGCAGATCAGCTGATCGTTCCATTGATCAATTAACCGAGCCATGCCGATGCGGATTCACTGACGGCCATGCTGCTGCGAATCGTCAAGGCGGATCACGGTTATCACTGATGCCACCGGATCCGGTACTGCAAAGCGGTGTTCGCCGCACCGTTAACGGTCAGCCGCTGATGCCATCCACGACCGCGACCGGCTGGCTGGCCGACCGAATGAGTTCGTGGATGAACTGCAGCTTCGCCACGGCATTTCGCGGCAGCACGAACGGGTAGAAGTCGGGCTGGCCCATGCTGCGGGTCAACTCGTTGAGCGCATTGGTGAGGACGACCCACGAATTGAGGAACGACAGGAAGCCGAATGCGTCCGGGTGGTCGGGCTCCCACAGATCCTGCTGGGTGTAGGGCTCGCTCTCGATCTCCACATTGGTCGCGTCGATGCCGAAGCTGACGGCGGTATCCACCGTATCGGCCATGTGGAGGTAATGGGCCCAGGTTTCCGCCCAGTCTTCCCACGGATGCGTCGTCGCATAGCTCGAGATGAAGGTGAGCGGCCAATCGGCCGGCGGTCCGTTCTCGTAATGGCGCTTCAGGGATTCGCCGTAGTCGACCGATTCATCGCCGAACAGCACACGGTACGGTGCGTGCCATGGCGTATCGAGCACCAGGCGGTCCCAGTAGTAGTGGCCCACCTCATGGCGGAAATGACCCAGGAGCGTCCGATACGACTCGTGCATCTCGGCGCGGATTTCTTCCCGCTGGGCGTCGTCCGCTTCGGCGATGTTCAGCGTGATGCGGCCCTCGTCATGACCGGTCAGGACCTTGGGGCCATCGGGCAGCTGCTCGAGCATGTCGAACACCAGGCCGTTCGGCCGCTCTTTGCGCGTCTCGATCGGTAGGGCCAGGGCGAGGAGCTGGGACAGCAGTCGGCGCTTCGCCAGTTCCAGCCGTCCCCACAGTTCGCGATTCACCTCCTTCGACAGGTCGGGGATGGTATCGGTCGTGCTGCAGGACAGGCAGAACGAGGGCGTCAGGTTGCCGGGCACCTGCCGGTGTTCCTGCGTTCCGCCCGGGATGAGCCAGTTGCACGATGCGGGCGACTCCAGGTTGGCGCACCGGTGGACGATTCGGCCGCTCGTGTCGCCTGCGATGGACCAGTCGCCGGATGCAGGGCCGGGCTCGAGCGCCACGACGGTTCGCAGTACCGGGTCGTACCCTAAGGAGTGGCCGCAGTTTAGGCACAGGGAATTGCGCAGGAAGACAGGCTTGCCGCAGACGCACCGGTAGGACCGGCTGGTGGTGGGGCCGACGGCGGAGATGAGGTTGGAAGGCATGGCGGGTGTGAATAGGAGTTCCCGCCATGTTCGTTGCCAGGGTAGTCCGACTACGTAGGCGAAAGGCTCGCAACTCAACAACGGAGGTCGTATCCTGGGTGCAGCCGACTGAACAACAACAACTGTCAGTGCATCGATTCGCGCTTAGACCGCAGGCCCAACATTGACCGGCTGCAGAACTGCATCGCACTCGTCGAAAAACTCGAATCCGCCCCGTCGAGTCTCCTTGATGCTGTACAGCGCCGCATCTGCACGCTCCAGCCACTCTCCAGCGTTGAGAAATTCCGACCGATATGCAGCGGCGCCGATGCTGCAAGAAATCTCTCCAAACCCATCGGTAGGCCGACGTTCGTTCATCAGGACGCGTTGAAGCCGCGCAGCGAAGGCTTCCGCATCCTGCCGGTCCGCATCGATCAGCAACATCACGAACTCATCCCCGCCGTACCGCCCGCACATGTCTCCGCGACGAGTGGCCGAACGAAGGGCGAAGCCGAAACGCCGGATCGCCGCATCCCCTGCGGCATGCCCAAAAGCATCGTTGACGTTCTTGAAATGGTCGAGGTCGATGATCATGAGCACCGCGAAGAACCGACCGCCCGTCTCCGCTTTGGCCTTGGCAAAGCGCTTCCACAGGTGGGTCTCGAACGTCCCGCGATTCATCACGCCCGACAGCGAATCCACCTCCGCCGCCACCTGCAGCTCATCGCGCTTGCGCTGTAGCCGGGTGGAGACGTCCCACATCGTCGCGCCGAAGGCGGTGAAGTAGATCAGCAGTACAGCCATCGACGCGTATTGAACCTCGAGGCTGGATCCGGGATTGAATTTCCAGGGCAGAAGCGCGGCGCCGATGGCGATACCTGCGGCGACGCCGAGGAAGCCGCGGCGCCACATGTTCCAGCCGCCGACTGCGATGTTGTTCATCGCGACGATGGTGAAAGCCGTCGCACTCGGGACAATGTTGGCGCCCGTCGCATAGATGGCAAAACTGACGAGTGCAGCGTCGATCAGGAGATTCCGCCGCTCCGCGCGACCTGGGCGATGGGCGCGAGAGGAAATCTGGAACGCGATGTGGGGCCAGACATAGGCTCCGAAGATGAAGACTAACCACACCCACCGAGGTGCGCCGTGCTCTCCGAGTGCCACCGCCATTCCCAGGCAGCCCAGTCCGAAGCCTAGAGCACGCGGCAGGTATATCTGCCTTGGGAGGTGACCTGCACGCTTTCGGCGGTCTAACGGATAGGAGGTGGTCATGATTTCTTCGTTGAATCACAAACTACCGTGAGACGTCAGAAGAATATCCGCGATGTTGAGGGGCAGGTGACGAGCGGTGTAACCGCTGCGCAATGAGGCTATGTCCAAGGTGCGTAGTGGGTTCCACAGCCGTTCAGCAGGCGCCGATGCGGCCATGTGGACCGGCATGCGCGGCTGCAGGCGGAGGCGCCTCAAGCCGACGACATGCGGGATCTTGGGCGCACCGACCAAGGCAATCGGACGGCCGCCAGCGGCGAGCGGTGCCAGCAAGGGACCGACAAGCCGCCATTCGAGGACGGCCGGCTGCGCAGTGAGGCATTCGGTCAGCGCATTGCAGGGCCAGCCACCGCCCGGTAGCTCGGCATCCAGCGCAGGCCAGCTGGTGGGGACGATACGGGAATGCAGGGGCTTGATGTCGGAGCGGCGCTAGAGGCCCTCGATCGCGGCCAGCGCATTATCTGCACTGCGGCCGGGTGCAGTGGGCGAGAGCAGAAGAAGCTGGGCAGACATGGATATGCGTACACCTGTATTTGCATACAGTTTAAAGCATTCGCCATGGCGGGCAGCGGGATTTACAGCCGCGTTTTGCAACCGCCGTAGCTTGCATGCAAGTGCACGTCAGTGGAGGCCTCCCGTCCCGCGGCACCTTTGCCACCAGTTGGCGCCCCACTCGCGCTGGATGAAGCGTTTATTGTGGCGGGAGGCGGCGAGGATGCCGCCGGCCTGCTTGATCTCCTTGAGGCGGATCATTGGTCCACTCCCAGGAGCTTGCGGATCTCAGCGACCTTCCAGGCGAGGCGGCCGTGGACACGTACAGGGCGGATCGGCCCGTTCTCGAGGGAGGCCCAGGCCCGCAGGGTCTGGGGCTGGCGATTGAGGTAGAAGGCTGCGAGGCCGGTGTCGACAGTCGGGCTGGTTACACCGTCGAGCGGCGGAAAAGCGCGGGAAGATGCAGGGTCTGGCGAAGCGGAAGGGATGCGCACGGTGGGCTCCAACTGAGTTGATGGAGCCTCAAGTTTGATCAAGTTCCTTAGGCATCTTTGGTAATCTGTCCACTGAGAAGCACCCCTTTGTATTTAAAAGATCTCTTAAGAATCAATGGCTTAGGTCATACGCAGCCTATGGCAGCTCATTTGCCCGCGAAAAGGCTTGGATTGCCGTCGTAACCTGTTGATTAGATTGCCTTTTCCTTCAACTTCGACCTGCATCTCGACCACCATGTTCTGGGTGGTGTAAGCGTTGCGGTCATTGAAGACGACCAACTGCGTGACGCTGGCAAAGCCTACAGAGCATAGGCTTTAGGTAAGCGCCGTGACCGTTCGACGCGGTCTTACGTCAAGAATGTGCGGGTCGACGTCCAACACGCGTTTTGATCAGGTCAGCCGGGACCGTCGCTCGGATGCCCTTTCGTCTCGGGCGCAGCTCAGAAACAAGCTTGAGCTGTACCGCTCCACAATCCGCACACGCTTCATCGTCAGGCAATTGAAGGTTGTGCAAACGGCCTTACATCCGCCCCTACATGCAAGTGCGCAGGAAAAAAGCCTGCTATGCAAAACATAGCAGGCTTTGTCAGCGCCTTGCGGCTTATAGGTGGCTCCTCGACCTGGGCTCGAACCAGGGACCTACGGATTAACAGTCCGGCGCTCTACCGACTGAGCTATCGAGGAACAAGCCCACGAGTATAGCGTGGTTTCGGGCCTTTTCTGCGCGGAGGCGGTCGAGCGCTCAGTGCACCAGTTCCACGTCCTTGCCGCAGCTGAGGTTGGCGCCGACGCCGACCTGCGCCAGGTCGATGCCCAGGGCGGTCTGCAGCACCGCCACCAGCCGGTCCAGCAGCGGCGCCAGCAGGGCGTCCACCAGGGATCGGACCGCCACGGCAGCGCTGCCCACCAGCTGCGTCGCACTGCCGATGGCCTCCCCCAGCGCATTGGGCGCGGCCGTGTTGTACCGGTAGGTCTGCAGCTGCACGCCGGTCAGCGTGCTGCGCAGGCTCGCGGCGATCTGCGTGGTGGAGAAGGTCTGGAATGCGGGTGGACGGCCGATCTCCGGCGGGTCGTTCCAGCGGGCGAGGGTGGCCGTACTCGCCACCTGGGCCGCCGCGGCCAAGCCGGTGCGGGAATAGGGCGCCCAGGCGTCGCAGCTCCAGACCAGGCCGAGAAGCGTCTTGGTGCATCTGCGGGTTTCCACGTCCAGGACCGGGATCGGCGTCATCGCGGGCGGCGCAGAAGAGGCGATCGCCGCGGTCTGCTGGGCCGCCGTCATCGAGCCGATCCTCAGGCTGGCCGCGGCGGTGTTCGCCTGGGCGGTCAGCGCGCGGCTCGCGCTCCGGCAGTCCACGTCGGTGACGTGGGTCTCCGCCTGGGCCACTTCCAGGTGGACGCTCAGGTTCGCGGTGGCCGGCACCGGCACCGCGCGGGTCTCGGTGGTGGTGCAGCTCACCACGCACAGCACGGCACCCAGGTCCAGCCGCAACACGCTGTTGAGCAGGCCGGTCACCGGCGCCAGCAGGTTGCCGACCGCCGACAGCAGGCCGGGCACCACCGCCAGCGCCGGGGCGTCGGCGGTCAGCAGGGTGCGGACCTGGGCGGTGCGCACCTGGATGCCGTCCGGACCGAGCGGCTGCAGCCGGGCGCGTTCGGGGTCGCCGATCGCGAACTGCGGTGCCTCGATCACCCGGGTCCGCAGCCGGACCGATGCCAGGCCGGGAATGGTGGCGAGCGGCACGTCCGCCGTCAGGGCCGAGCGACGGTTGGCGAGCTGCGCGAGCATCTGCGCCAGCTGGAAAGCCTGGATGTCCGCCTGCAGGGCCGACGAGGGCGTGCGGCCGGCGACGGTGAGCAGGTCGCCCAGCCGCAGCACCGTGCCGCTGCCGGCCAGGCCCTGCAGCGCCTGCAGCGCCCCCACCGCATCGGCGGCCGGGCGGCTTGTGCCCTGGCGGCGCAGCACGTCGATCGCGCCCTGCAGAAGTTCGTTCAGCCGCATGTCGGTCGCCAGCACCCGGTCCACCTGGCCTGCGCCGATGCCGAGGTTCACGCCCAGCTGGTCGATGTAGTCGAGCAGGCGGATCTGGCTGTCCACCAGCCCCTGCCATCCTGCGGCACTCACCGCGATCAACCCGCCGAGCAGGCTGCCGAGCACGGCGTTGAGCATGCCGCCGTCCACCGCGACCAGGGTGCTGCGGATCGTGAGGGCGGCCCGTGGCCGCGCCCGCGCGCCGGTGCCCCGGGCCGAGACAGTGCGCGCCGCGCTGCCGCTCGCGAAGACGAAGAAGTACGGCACCTGCCGTTCCAGCCGCACCCGTGCCGCATTGAACGGCTGGCGCGCCGCCTGAAAATACTGCACCGCGCCGCCTGCCGACGGGCCGGCGTTCTCGCTGCGCGGGTCCCACAGGCCGCATTCGACGACGAGCGTGTCGGCAGGCCGCGCGCCGTTGCGGACCGCGTTGTCGCGCGCATGGTCGGCGCACTGGGCCGCTTCGGCACTCGCGCCGGCCAGCGCGGCCAGGTCCGCGATCCGCTGCACCTCGCGCTGTTGCCAGAACACGTGGCCGATGTCGATCGCCATCAGGCAGGTGGCCGCCACTCCGATCCAGAGGGCTCCCAGTACCCCGATGGCCCCGCGCGCGTCGCGGCGCCGTGCCTGGGCGGGAAGCGGGGGCCGGCGACGCACGGACGCGCTACCTATCGGGAGGATTCAACACCCGCAACGGTCGGTGTGAAGCTGGGCGGAATCGGCTGCTTGAAGGTGTCGAGGTACCGCTGGTAGCTGAGCCCCGCGACGTCCCCCGCGATCGGGCGCGGCGTGGTCGATGCGGCACTGCCGCCGGACTGCAAGTCGCGCAACGCCCGCGCAGCGTCGCCGATGCGTGCTCCCGGCTGCGGGACCGAAGACGACGCTAGCACCGCGGCCGGGCGGTCGGCCGGCTGCGCGTGGGCGGCGACGGTCGCCGTCAAGACGACCAGTACGGGGGCGAGGCGGTGAAGCGGCGAGGGCATAGGTCGTCCTTTCGACAACGGCGGTGCAATCAGGGGCTGGTCGACGCGGAACCGCCATCGGCGCGCAGGCGGCGGGCTTCCGCACGGATACCGGCGCGGACTGGCCCGGTCATGCGCTGCTCGGCCATCAGCGTTTCGGCCGGCGCCGCCTGCTGTCGCACCAGCAGATAGAGCGCCAGGTTGGCCGCCACCTTGGGATGGTCCGGCCGCAGTTCGCGGGCCTGCATCAGCGGCATGCGGGCGTCGTCGAGCCGGCCCGCCCGCAGCAGGGCGTAGCCCAGGTCGCTCAGCAGCAGGGCGTCGGTCGGCAGGCGCTGGCGCGCTTTGTCGAGGTGCTCCGCCGCTTGATTGAAATCGCCGTCCGCCGCGGCTAGCAGGCCCAGCCCGCGCCAGCCGGCCGCTGCGTCCGTCGAGCTCTGCGTCAGCCGGCGGTAGAGCGCTGCGCTGTCGGCGGCGCGGCCGGTCTGCCGCAGCGCATCGGCCCGCAGCGCGGTCGAATCGTCGCCGGCGCCGTGGCGCTGCTCCAGCGCATCGAGATGCGCGAGCGATGCGTACCAGAGTCCCTGCTCCTGCATCCGTGCCACCAGCGCCAGGTACGGGCCGCGTCCGTCCGCCGGGACCGCCGGTGGTTCGGCCGCGGCCGGGGGAGCCCGGTCGGCCGGGGCCAGGCCGTAGCCGGACTTCGGCGCTGCGGTGCAGCCGGCCAGCGCAGCCAGCACGGCCAGCAGGACGAGTGCGGGCAGCGTCCGGTGCCTCCGAAGGCAAGAGGGGAAAAGAGTGCTCATGTGCCGATGCGCCCCAGGGCGCGGATGATCGCGAGGAAGCCGGGGCCGGCGGTGACGATGACCAGTGCGGGCAGCAGCGTGGTCACCATCACGGCGGTCATCTGGACCGTGATGCGGCCGATGCGGGCCTTCATGCCGGCGCGCCGGGCTTCCCGCAGCCGCTCGCCGAACTGCCGCAGCGGCTCCTGCACCGGGCCGCCGTGGCGGTCGGTCTGCACGATCAGCGCGACCAACGCCGCCAGCGCATCGTTGCCGTGCAGCGTGGCCAGCCGCTGCAGCGACTGTTCGCGGCTGCGGCCCTGGCGGTACTGGCGGTCGGCCAGCACCAGTTCCGGCCCGAGCACCCGCAGCACCGTGTCGAATTCCTCGGCGATCACCTGCAGACTCTGGTCGATCCCGAGGCCCACGCCCTGCAGCAGCCGCAGCAGGTCCACCAGCAGGGGCAGTTCGTCCTCCACCCGCCGGCGCCGCGCCGCCGCGCGGCGCACGATCCACCATTTCGGTGCCATGAAGCCGGTGCCGACCGCCACCGCCAGGGCGAGCGTGCCGAAACCGCCGGCGACCACACCCGGCAGCAGCAGCCACAGCGCCAGCGGCAGCAGCGGCGTGAGCACCAACCGCGCTCCCAGCAGGGCCAGTTGCGCCGGCACCGCCGGATAACCGCACTGCTGGATCAGCCGGCGGTCCTCGTCCGCCACCAGCCACCGTCCGAGCGCATGCTCCAGCCACCGGGCCGGCAGCGCCCGGCGGCCCCCGTCCGCGCCGGCGTCCGAAGCGGCGGGCGGCGCTTCGTCCTCGTCGAGCGGCACCGACTCGACGGTCGTGTGCAGCAGCCGGTCGATCGCCGCGCGGGTCCGGCGGCGCTCGCGGTCGCGTGCCAGCAGCAGGCCGGCGGCCAGCAGCGCGGCCAGGGCGAGCAGCGTCGCAGCCAGGACGAGGAGCATGCGGGCGGTCGGGTCCATCGCGGCTTCAGTCCAGGCGGGCCAGCCGGTACAGCAGAACCGCACCGGTCGCCTGCAGCGCCAGCGCACCCAGCAGCAGCCACCGGCCGGTGGGGTCGGCCCACATGCGGGCGAAATAGCCCGCATTGAGCACCACGATCGCGCTGCCGACCAGCACCGGCAGCAGGCCGAGCACACAGGCCGACAGCCGTGTCTCGGCCGACATGGCCGCCAGCTCCTGCTCGGCCTGTTCGCGGTCGCGCATGAAGGCGGCCATGCGCTCGAGTACCAGATCCGCCCGGCCGCCATAGCGCAGGCCCAGTCCGGTGATGGACGCGAGCAGGTGGAGTTCGGGAATGCCGCTGCCGCGCGCCGACTGCGCCAGCGCCTGGTCCAGGTCCACGCCGGCACGTACCAGGGCTGCGGCGTTGCCCAGCTGGTCCGCGAGCGGTGCCCGCGCACCGGCGAGCGCCTGCGGAAACGCTGACTGCAGGGAGTGGCCGATGGTGACCAGCCGCACCAGCATGTCGAGAAAGGCCGGCAGCTGCGCGACGATGCGCTGGCGGCGCCGCTGCCGGCGCAGCCCGGCCGCGAAGGCCGACAGCAGGCCGGTTGCCACCAGTGCTCCGGCGGCGGCCGGCAAACCGCCGAAGGCGCCCGCGAGCGCCGCAGACGCCGCTGCCAGCAGCGCCGCGAGGCCCGCCGCGCGGACATCGACGGCGTCGACCAGTCCATCCGGTAAGGCGCTGCGCCAGCGGGCGGCCAGCGGCGCCGCCACCAGCGAGCGTTCCGCGCCGGCCGCGCCGGCCGAGCCGACGGGCCGCCAGGCACCGTCGGGGCCGTCGTCGACCGCGATGCCGCTGTCGCGGAAATGGGCGTCGAGCCGCCGCGTGGTGGCCTGTCGTGCGCGCTGGTTCTCCGCCGCGCGCCACAACAGCAGTGCGCCCGCTGCGCACAGCAACGCCAGCGCCGCCAGCAGCAGCCCGACCGCGTTAGCCATGGCGCGGATGCAACGGAGCCGTTGGAACCTGCCGGCGCCGCTGCTGCTGCAGCTTGGGCGAGCTCGGCGGTATGCCCAGCGACACCCAGCGTTCGCGCTCCTCGCCGCGCGGGCCGGTCTGCTGCTCGAAGCGGTAGAGCTCCTGCATCGCGACCACGCTGTCGTTCATGCCGGTGACTTCGGTGAGCGACAGGATGCGGCGCTGGCCGCCCGGCAGCCGGCCGATCTGCAGGACGAAGTCGATCGCGTGGGCGATCTGCCGCCGCAGGCTGGTCTCGCTGCCCTGGTAGCCGGCGAAGCCCGCGAGCATCTCCAGCCGGTGCAGGCATTCGCGCGGCGAGCTGGCGTGGATCGTGCCCATCGAGCCGTCGTGGCCGGTGTTCATCGCCTGCATCATCTCGATCACCTCGGTGCCGCGCACCTCGCCGACGATGATCCGGTCGGGCCGCATCCGCAGGCTGTTGCGCAGCAGGTCGCGGATCGAGACGGCGCCGGCGCCCTCGAAGCCCCCGGGCCGGCTTTCGAGTCGCACGACATGCGGATGGCTCAGCGCCAGCTCGGCCGTGTCCTCGATCGTCACCACCCGTTCGTGCGCGGGGATGTAGCTGGCGAGCGCATTCAGCAGCGAGGTCTTGCCCGAGCTGGTGCCGCCGCTGACCAGGATGTTGCAGCGCGCCTGTACCGCCTGCTCCAGCAGCCGCGCCATGTCGTCGTCCAGCGTGCCGAGCTGGACCAGGTCCGCCGGCCGCAGCGGCTCCTTCCGGAACTTGCGGATCGACACCGCCGGCCCGTCGATCACCAGCGGTTCGATCACCACGTTGATCCGGCCGCCGTCGGGCAGCCGCGCATCCACCATCGGGTTGGATTCGTCGAGCCGCCGGCCGATCGGCGCGAGGATGCGCCGCACGATGCGCAGCAGGTGATCGTCGTCGGTGAAGCGCAGCGTCTCGCGCTGCAGCACGCCGTGGCGCGAGACATAGACCTGCTGGTGGCCGTTGATCAGGATGTCCTCGACCGCCGGATCCGCCAGCAGGTCTTCCAGCGGACCGAAGCCGGCCAGTTCCTTGGTGAGCGCCTCCACGACCTGCCGGCTTTCGCGGTCGTTGACCGGGATGCGGTGCAGCCGCACGAAGGCGTCGAGCTCGGTTTCCACGAACTGGCGGATCGTGGCCCGCGACCAGCGGCCGAAGGCGGCGCCGAGTTCCTCGATGCGGCCGAGCAGATGGTCGTGCGCCCGCGCTAGGATGTCCTGGAACTGCTGCGACTGCTGGAAGACCCGCCGGTCGTCCGCGAATTCGAAATCGGGATGCATGCCGTCTCCGCCGATAGTGGGCGCGCCGTCAGGTCTTCAGACGACCGAGGATCTGGCCCATGACGCTTTTCCAGTCGCCGTCCGGCGGCGCGGCCGGAACGCCTTGCGCGGCATCGGGCCAGAGCGCGCGGGCCATCTCGTGGACGGTGTGGCCGTACGGGTCGTGGCGCGGGCGCTGCAGCAGCAGTTCGCCGCGGCTGGCGGCCGCGGCCAGCGCGATGCCGCGCGCGGGCAGCACGAAGGCCAGCGGCACGCCGAGCCGTTCGGCGATGTCGCGGGCATCCAGCCCGGCGGTTTTTTCGAAGCGGTTCACCACCAGGCCGAACGTGGTGGTGTCCACGCCCCGGCCCCGCAGCCGTTTGAGCATCGCCGCGGTGGAAACGATGGCGCCGATGCCCTGATCGCAGACCACCCAGACTTTGCGGGCCGCCCGTGCCGTCTGGGAGATGAACTCGGGAATGTTGCAGCCGCCCAGGTCGACGATCTGGTAGGCGAAGAAATCGTTGAACCGCTGCATCAGTGCCGCGGAATCCGAGTGGGAGATCTGCCGGATCTCCGACAGGTTGGCCGGCAGTGGCAGCACGCCGGCGCCGCTCGGGTGCCAGGTGAGGGCGGTCTGCAGCAGGGTGCGGTCGAGCCGGCGCAGGTTGTGCACGCCGTCCACGAAGCTGAAATTGCTCTGCAGGTTCAGGTAGAGCAGCGAATCCCGCTCGGGCACGCCCAGGTCGAGCAGCGTCGCGCCGCGCGGACGGGTGCCCGCCTCGGCCGGCAGGCGGCCCAGCATCTCCTGCAGGGCCACGGTCAGGTGCACCGCCAGCGTCGTCGTGCCCAGGCCCGCGCGGGCGCCGAGCAGCACCAGCCCGGGCCCCGCCTGCCCGGGCTCGGTACGGCGTGCCTGCAGCCGCTGCACCGTCGCAGTGACGTCCAGTTCGCTGCCGGACAGATCGACGAATTCGTCCACGCCGGCGCGCAGGGCCGCGACCACGGTGCCCGGCTGTCCGGTCGTGCCGGCGCCGATCAGCGGCAGCGCCGGCCATTCGCGGCGCAGCGCTGCGACGGTCTCGTCCCACTGGCCGGCACGGGCGTCGCCGAAGTCGAGAAAGACCGCGCGCGGCTGGTGGCGGGCGATGCTCTCGTCGAGGCTCGCGGCGTGCGCGGGCACTGCGATCACGCGGCCGAGGGGCGCCAGCGCACGGCTCAGCCAGGCGATGTGGATCTCGTGGTCCGAGGCGAGGACGTAGCGGGCCTCCGGTGGGGCGGCGGAGGGGCGGGACGGATCGGTGGCGTTCATGGGAGGCAGCGGCCGTTCAGCGCGAGAAGCCCGGCAGGGCCTCGTCGTCCGGTCGACCCAGGAGATAGGAGCGCCAGCCCGGTTCGGCGGTCCGCTCGGCCGCCTGGCCGGGCAGGCGGGCGTCGAGTTCGGTGCCGCGCGCGAGCGGCTTGACCAGCCGCGGCGTCACGACGATCACCAGTTCGGACTCGTTGCGCTGGTAGTTCTGCCGCTTGAAAAAGGCGCCGATTACCGGCAGGTCGCCGAGCAGCGGCACCTGGTCGACGCTCGACAGCGTGCGGCGGCTGACCAGGCCGCCGATCAGGAAACTCTCACCGTCGCCCAGCTCCACCGTGGTGTCGGCGCGCCGGGTCGTGATCGCCGGTACCGACACGCCGTTGAGCGTGACCGCGTTGGTGTAGTCGAGGTCGCTCGCCTCGGGTGCGACCTTCAGCACGATGCGGTCGTCCTCCAGCACCGTCGGCGTTACCGTGAGGCCGATGCCGAAGGACTTGTAACGGATGCTGGTGGTGCCCAGGCCCTGCGGCACCGGCACCGGGATTTCGCCGCCGGCGAGGAAGTTGGCGCTCTGGCCCGACAGGGCGACCAGCGTCGGCTCGGCCAGCACCCGCGCGAGGCCCTGGTTTTCCAGCAGGCCCAGGTTGGCGCCGATGCCGGCCTTTCCGAAATTCAGCAAGAGACCGAAGGCCTGCGCGAACGGCGCGGAAGCATCGGTGGCGATCGCGCCGGCCGGCCCGAAGGTGCTGCTGCGCAGCGACGAGGGCGAGAAGAGCCCGAAGTTGAAGCCGTGGCTGTTGGGCCCGGTGCCGAACAGGTTGATCCCTGCCTGCCGCAGCACGTTGCGGTTGAACTCCACCACCCGCACATCGACCTGCACCGTGTGGCTACGGACCCCGACCTGCATGCGGTCAAGCACCGGGCGGTCCGGCCCCTGTTCGGCGGCGGCGGTCGCCAGCGCCTCGCGGTGTTCCGGCAGGCTGCGCAGCGTGCGGTCGAGCACCAGCACCGGCCGGCGCACCTCCACCACATGTCGCTGCACCGCGCCGCCGCCGCGGGGCCAGAGCAGGACCGTCGTAGCGCCCGGCGCCTTGCCGGTCAGGATCACGTGCGCCGCCGACGATCCGGGCGCCGTACGGCCGAGCGTCACGCCGGCGATCCGGTCGTCGGCCACGGCGATCCGGTCCACGCCGCGCTCCAGCACCAGTGCTTCCTGCGCGCCGACTGCGAGCTCGAGCACGGCATCGGCCGCCTGCGGTCGCGCCGCGCCGTGCCAGGCCAGGACCGCCGCTGCGCAACCGACGAGCAGGGCGGGCCGGCGGAGCCGCAGCAACCGCGGAGCGTGTGAGGCAAAGAAGGCCATCTTCTGTGCAGTTCCTCGGCGGCTCAGTAGGTCACGATATCGCGGCGCTCGCCGCGGAAGATTTCGACGCTTCGGGTCGGCGGTGCCGGTGGCGCGGCCGCCGTGCCGCGGGCCGGTATGGCCATTGACGGCAGGGTCGCCGGCGCAGACGCGGGCAGCGGAATCGATACGTCAGGGCGCGCAGGTACGGCGGCGGCCGTCGCCAGGCCTGCGGGTGCCCGGGCCACGGTCTGCAGGGCCGTGCCCCGGTCGGGCGTCGCCCCGTCGTCGGCCGGGTTGCGCAGCGCGAGCACGACGCGCCCGACGCTGTCACCGAGCGCCAACACCGGCACCTCGTCGGCCGGCACCGCCAGCACAGCGGTGCGCGCCGGTTCGCCGCGGGCGTTGTCGGCCGGCGCATCCACCGACGCCTGGCCGAAGGCCAGCACCCGCCGGCGTGCCGACAGCAGGCGGGTCTGGCTGTCGCCGACCTCGGCGCCGTCGCGCCGCAGCATCACGAGCACATCGACCACGTCGCCCGGCTTGATCCGGTGGCCGGCGGCGCTGGATTCGTCCACCCGCACCGAGACCGCACGCTCGCCCACGGCCAACTGTGCGGCCAGGCCCGAGGCCAGATGGGTTTCCAGGACCGGTGTGCCGGCCGGCAGCGGCTGCATCGCGATCCTGCCGACCGCGGCGGCCGGCGTCGCGAGCGCGCCGGCCAGCGCGACCGGCAGCGATGCCAGCCGCAGGTCGGCGGCTTCCAGCACGCGGCCTGCCGGCACATCCCGCGCGGCCACCAGCAGCGGCACGGCGGGAGCGGCGGCCGCTGCATGGCCGGCCGACGGCGGTTCGGCCGGCCGGCCGAGCATCCAGGCGAAACCCGCCAGCAGCAGGGCGAGCAGCACCAGCAACACCGCGGCCGCCTTGATCACATGGCGCATGGCAGCCGGCCGCCGAAGGGCGGGCAGAGAACGATGCGAAGGGAGGCACTCACAGCAGATGTGCCCGGTTGATCTGGACGACCGACCGGGCCGCCAGGACCGCAGGCGTCGGCAGCGCCAGCAGCGGCCCGAACAGGGGCGGCACCAGCGGATGGGCGCGGTAGTCGTAGCGGGCCGAGACCTCGATGCAGGCGTAGCCCACCGGATCGGCACAGGCCGACGTCACCCGTGCTTCGGGGACGCCGTAGCTGTTCAGCGCCAGCAGCGCCCGGCCGGTCGTGGTCTGGGCCATCCGACGCCGTTCTTCCAGGGCCGCCGCGGCCGCCGCACTGCCCGAGCCGGACACCAGTTGGTAGCGCAATGCCGCACGGGCGCCTTCGGCTGCGGCGAGCGTCAGGGTGTGCTGGGTGGCGAACACGAGGCTGTAGGTGACGATGGCATAGAAGACCAGGAAGAAGACGGGGAAGAGCAGTGCGAATTCGATGGCGGCATTACCGCGCTGTGCACGACGAGCCTTGGCTAACGGCAATTCCAAATAACGTTTTTGGATCATTTATGGGGCCTTCTCTCTCATAAATGAAGGTAAGCCTGCAAAATGGCCCCTGCTGCCAAATAGGCAGCATACGGTATAGGTTTTGGACGCGAAGTTATTTCTGAGCTTTCCATGCCACTTGTGGCATTTGACGGGTGGGGCGAGGCTTGCCGCTCAGCGCCGGAGATAAAATGATGCAGCCACCTCGGGATATCCCTGTGTCTGCATATAAGCCACGCGATTGAATGTGCCGCTGCCATGATTCCAGCGAATATGCTCGACCACAGCAAATGGTGCAGGCCCACCCATAATCCGAGCACGGCTGCTGCCTTCACATCGCCCGCACCCATCCAGCCCCACGCGTAGAAGAGGATCAGCCCGGCAAATCCTGCCAGACTCGCCGCCAGACTGTGTCCAGGCGACAGTCCCCAGGGTTGCCACCCGGGCCACCAGGCGACCACCGCACCGACCGCGCCCGCGAGCACGACCGCATTGGGCACCCGCCGCCGGCGCAGGTCGCCGACGATCACCGTCAGCAGCCAGGCCAGCAGGAACAGGCGCACGTCCGGCCGGTCAGGCGGGGGTCAGGGCGGTGACGATGGTTTGGAACACGGTGCGCAGCGAGGTGCCGACGTTGGTCAGGGTGCCGACCAGCACCACGGCGATCAGGCCGGCGATCAGACCGTATTCGATGGCGGTGGCGCCTTCTTCGGCGCGCCAGAATTTCATGATCGACTGTTTCATCTCAACTCCAGATAATAGAAAAATAACCCAAACGGGCTGAAACCGGGCGCCACCACGGCGCTCGATGCTGTTTCCCCTCACTGCACGGATGCACTGCAGTTCGATAATTTTCTTTTTGCCGGCGTCTGACAACTAATCGATGGGGTCACTCGGTCAAGTCTTGTAAAGATCGTAGCAAGACTTTCGCGTGTGCGTAAACCCCCCAAGTAACCGGGGTTACCATGGAGAAGAGGCCATCGAATAAATGACGAGTATTCGCAACATCTGTGCCGTCACAGCATGATTGCGCCCAAGACTCGGCCAGCTCGGCTTTGCTAATGTAGGATAAGTCTTACTTTCGGCCGCAGCGGGGCGCGAGTGTATAAGGGTTTACCCGTGTGTGCAAGTGCCTGCACACCTGTAAATCAACTCACGGCAACGCGACCGCGCCCATCCGTGCGACCACCACGGCCGTGCGGCCCGCAACGTACGCGGACTGGGGCATCTTCTCGAAGTAGCGCGGTCGCGGCAGCATCACCGCGAGCCGCGCCGCCTCCGCGGGTGACAGGCGTGCCGCAGGCTTGCGGAAATAACGCTGCGACGCCGCCTCCGCCCCGAAGATGCCGTCGCCCCATTCGACGCTGTTGAGGTAGAGCTCCAGGATGCGCTGCTTGTCAAGCAGTGCTTCCAGCAGGAAGGACAGCAGCAGCTCCTGCCCTTTGCGCAGCAAGGTCCGTTCGCCGGAGAGGAACAGGTTCTTCGCCAGCTGCTGGGTGATGGTGGAGCCGCCGTAGACCCGGGGTGGCCGCGCCGGGCCCCGGGCCTGGGCGGCACGGCGTGCTGCCGATTCTTCCGCACGGGTGTTGCGCTGCCAGGCCTTCTCGATCGCCTCCCACTCGACGCCGTCGTGGCTGCGGAAGTCGCTGTCTTCCGATGCGATCACCGCGCGCTTCAACGTATCGGGCAGGGTGGCGTAGGGCACCCACTCCTGGCGCCAGCGGCCGAGGTCGCCGGCCGTGGCGAGCCGGAAGGCCTCGGAGCGCTGGAACGCGGTGGATTGCGGATCGACCGCCGCCATCAGCGCGATGCGCGCGACGAGGAACAGCTGCAGCGCGACCGCCGCGACCGCGACCAGGCCGAGCCAGCGCAGCGCCGCCCTCAGCACGACCGCCGCCTCACGCCGCGGTCGCGGCGAGGTGGGCGCGCAGCTCGCCCAGCACCTGCGCCGAGGGCGGCCGTACGCCGCGCCAGTACAGGAAGGCCTCGGCCGCCTGCTCGACCAGCATGCCCAGGCCGTCGCGGGGCTGGGCGCCGTGGCGCAGCGCCCATGCGAGAAAGACCTGCGCGGCGGGGCCGTACATCATGTCGAGCGCCAGCGCGCCCGGCCGCAGCACGCTCGACGGCACCGGCACCATGCCGCCCGCCAGGCTGCTGGCGGTGGCATTGATCACGATGTCGAAATCGCCCTCCAACGCAGGTTGGGCCTGCGCGACCAGCTCCGTTTCCGATAGCAAGGCCAGCGGCTGGTGGGCCGCGACCAGCTCCACCGCGCGCATGTGGGTCCGGTTGGTGACGATCAGCCGGCCCGGCCGGGCGGCCAGCAGCGGCCCGAGCACGCCCGCGGCGGCACCGCCCGCCCCCACCAGCAGCACCTCGCGCCCGGCGATCGGCAGGCCGAGGTTGCGTTCGATGTCGGCCACCAGGCCGGCGCCGTCGGTGTTGTCGCCGTGGATCTCGCCGTCCTCGAAGCGCAGCGTGTTGGCGGCGCCTGCGATGCGGGCCCGGTCGGTCAGGCGGTCGCACAGCGCGATCGCGTCGAACTTGAACGGCACGGTCACGTTGCAGCCCCGGAAGCCCGCATCCGCTAGGCGCCGGATGCCGTCGGCGAAGCCTTCGAGCGGCAGCAGCTGCGCGCCGTAGGCCACCGGCTCGCCGGTCAGCGCGGCGAAGCGGGCGTGGATCCAGGGCGACCGGCTGTGGGCCACCGGATGGCCGACCACGCAATAGCGGTCGGGCTCGGTCGCGGTCGAAGCGATGGGCGGTGCGTCAGCGGACATTGGCTTCCAGGGTGGCGTCGCGGGTGAATCGGAATCGGGAGACGGTGACCAGCTGGTCGGCCCGGCTGCGCAGCGCCGCGTCGAAGGCGCCGAACGGCCCGGCGCCGCGCACGATCGCCTGGGCGCGCTGGTCGAGCGTCGGGCTGCCGGAGCTCTGCACGATCTCGGTGGCGATCACGCTGCCGTCGTACTGCACGGTGATCGTCATCGTCAGTTCGCCATATAGCTTCTTGCCGCGGGCTTCGGGGAAATGGGTGGTGCCGCGGTCCTCGATGCGGCGGCGCATCTGGTCCTGGTAGAGCGCCTCCACGCCTTCGCGGGCGGCGGGGCTCACATAGCGCTTGCGAGGCCGGGCGTTCTCTTCGTTGATGCGGCGTTCGATCTCGGCCAGCAGCTTGACCAACTGCCGCCGCCGTTCCTCCCGCGCCATCTGCTCGGCCGACTGCGCCGGCTGCTTCGGATCGACCAGCGGCAGCGCGGCCACCTGCTGGCGGATCTGGGTTAGCAGCTGCATCTGCTGCTCCTGCAAGGCATCGACCTGGCGCTGCGCTTCGTCGAAGCTCTCGCCGACGCTGGTGAGCGCCGAATAGGGCAGGGGCGAGGTGGCGCGGCCGGCCTGCGCCTCGCCGCCGCCGGCGAGGTTGGCCTGCGCGACCACCTGGGCACGGTCCGGCGCCTCGTTCGACCGGGCATTGACCAGCACCACTTCCAACGAGGTGTCCTGGAACACCCGGGCGAACGTTTCGGGCGCGCCGAAGCGCAGCGCGAGCAGCCCCGCATGGATAGCGAGCGACACGCCGAGGGCGATCTGGAGCGGGCTGGGGCGGCGCACGGTGCAGGTTCCGTCGGGGCGTCGGTCGGTCGTGGAAGATGGGCGGAGCAGGGAAAGGTCAGGAGGCCGTAGCGGGCGCCGGCTCCTCGGTGACATCGACCGCGATCGCGATCGGGCCGGCCACCGCTTCCTCGTCGTCGCCGGCCTCGTCCTCGGCGCCGGCCGCCGTGTCGGCTTCCAAATCCAGCCGCTCGACCACGGTACCGCCGACGTCGAGCGCGATGTCGTCGATCTCGCCGAGCCGCACCCGCACCCGGGCGCCGCGCGGCAGCGCCTGCGCGCCCAGCACCGGCAGCACCAGCGGCAGGTCGTCGGCCCGTACCAGGAAGCTGCCCGCCGGGCCTTCCTTGATGACCGAGGCGACGATCTCGGCGATGCCGTTCTGCCGCAGGTACTGCAGCGTCCAGAAGCGCTCCATGCCCGCCTGGTAGCCGTTGTATGCGGTGTAGGCGGCGTCGAAGCCCGAGATGATCGAGAACAGTTCGGCGTCCTTCGGCTTGAAGGGCGCGGCCAGCGCGGCGGTGGCGCCGTGGCGGGCCGCCGCGATGATCTGCCACTGGTTGACCAGGTCCACGTAGCGGCGCAGCGGCGAGGTGCTCCAGGCGTAGCTCGGCACGCCGATGCCCGCATGCGGCAGCGCCTTGGTGCCCATGCGCACCTTCATGCCGGGCGCGAGGCTCGCCTGGCTGCGGTAGATGCCGGGGACGCCCAGCTCGCCCAGCCAGACGCCCCAGCTGCTGTTGGCCAGGATCATCGCCTCGGCCACGATCAGGTCGAGCGGCGCGCCGCGCTGGCGGGTGGTGATGCGGACCTGCTCCTGCCCGGTCGGCTCGGCGCCGTCGTTGCCGTCGAGGCGGAAGTTGTAGTCGGGCCGGTTGAAAGTCTCGGGCTTGCCGCGCACGACCTCGCGCTTGGCCTTCAGGTCGCGCGCCAGGCGATATAAAAACGATAGCTGCTTGCGCAGGCCGGACGTGCGCTGGGGCTCGATTTCATGCTGGAAAGCCGGGTCGGTGAGCCACGCTTCGGTCACCACCGCGTCGAGCTGATCGTGGCGCAGGTTGGCGACGATCGGCACCCGTTCGATCTTCGTCTCGCGGCTGCGGATCTCCAGCGTCGCCTCGTCGAAGGTCACGTACAGCGACACCGCCGGCCGGGCCTCGCCCTCGCCCAGCGTGTAGCGCTGCACCACTTCGTCGGGCAGCATGGTGATCTTGTGGCCGGGCATGTAGACGGTGGACAGCCGCTGGCGCGCCACCTGGTCGATCGGGCCGCCCGGTATGAAGGCCAGGCCCGGTGCCGCGATGTGGATGCCGACCGTCACCGCGCCGCTGCCCAGGCCCTGGACCGACAGCGCGTCGTCGATCTCGGTGGTCTGCGAGTCGTCGATGGAGAACGCTTCCACGCCTTCGGCCAGCGGCAGGTCGTCGGCGATGGCCGGCGCCTGCAGGGCCGGAAAGCCCGTGCCCTTGGGGAAGTTGTCGAACAGAAAGCGCTTCCAGTGGAACTGGTAAGCCGACTCGATCGCGCCGGCGCGGCGCAGCAGGTCGAGCGGCGGCGTGTGGGTGGCGCGGGAGGCCTCGACCACCGACTTGTACTCGGGCGCGTTCTTGTCCGGCCTGAACAGGATCTTGTAGAGCTGGTCGCGGATCGGCTGCGGCGCGTCGCCGGCGGCCAGCGCCTGTGCCCAGTCGGCGATCTGCTGCTGCTGGGCCTTCTTCTTCTCGATGCCGGCCAGCGCCTGCTGCACCACCTCGGCCGACGCCTTGCGGAAGCGACCCTTGCCGGCGCGGCGGAAGTAGTGCGGCGCCTCGAACAGGCGCAGCAGCATCGCGGCCTGCTCGACGGTCGTGGCCTGGGCGCTGAAATAGTCGCGCGCCAGCTCGGCGAAGCCGAATTCCTCGTCGGGCGCGAACTCCCAGGCCATTTCCAGCTCGATGGTGGCGGCCAGCGCCTGGGCCTCGGCCAGCAGGGCGGCGGGCTGGGGTTTTTCGAACTTCAGCAGCAGGTGGGTGGCCTTGACCTTGACCCGCTTGCCGGACTCCAGCTCCACCTGGGCGGACGATTCGGCTTCGGAGAGGATGCGGCCGGCGAGGAACTTGCCGGCGTCTTCGAACAGTGCGTACATGGGGCGGCATTGTCCCATTGCCGCACGGCTACCTTGGCAGGTCGAGGAAGTCGCACACCCCGTCGATGTGGCGGTCGAAGTCCGACAGCGCATGGTCGCCGCCCGCCAGCAGCCGCACCGTGCCGCCGGCACAGCGGGCGGCCATCTCGCGCCAGTCAAGCACCTCGTCGCCCTGGGCGATCACCGCATAAAGGCGCGCCGGATCGGTCTGCGGCGGGCTCTCCAGCGCGCGCAGTTCCTCGACGAATTCCGGCCGGAAGTAGAAGCGTTCCTCCGGCGCATGCCAGGTCGTCTGCTCGCCGATGTGGCGCGCCAGGTCGCGTGCGGGATCGACCGCCGGGTTGAGCAGCACCGCCCGTGCGCAGCCGGTGCGGTGCTGCAGCCAGCCGGCATAGAAGCCGCCGAGCGAGGAACCGACCACCGCCGTCCGCTCCGCCGGCCAGCCGGCGATACCGGCCTCGCACAGCGCCATGGCGGCGGCGGGCGAGGGCGGCAGCTGCGGGCACCACCAGGTCACCGCCGGATGCCGCTCGGCGATCCGGGCGGCCATCATCCGGGCCTTGGCGGACTGCGGCGACGAACGGAAGCCGTGCAGGTAGAGCAGGTGGGTGGTGGTCGTCATGGCAGGAAAAAGACAGAAGGGCGCCGGCAGCATCGGCGTCGCGCGCGAACCACGGAAACGCGAGCGGCCCCGCTAGGATCGTCGGTCCATGCCCGATTCTGCTCCGCCTGCCGCCGCCGACCCCGTGCCTTCGCCCCGCGAGGCCGCGCTGCAGGCGCTGCTCCTGCGGATGCGGCACCGCACCGACTTTCCGGCGCTGTCGGAGTCGGTCGCGAGCATCCTGCGCACCGCGGCCTCCGACCGCGAAAGCCTGGCCGACCTGACCCACGAGATCCTGAAGGACGTGGCGCTCACCCAGAAGCTGCTGCGCCTCGTCAACAGCGTGCAGTTCGCCCACTACGGCCAGGGCGCGATCGCCACCGTGTCGCGGGCGGTCAGCCTGGTCGGCTTCAACACGGTGCGCAACATGGCGCTCAGCCTGGTGATGCTCGACCAGATGGAGGACAAGGTGCATGCCCGGCAGATGCAGGAGGAATTCGTCCGGGCGCTGATGGCCGGCGCCGTCGCCACCGAGCTGGCGCCCGGCGTGCACGACGGGGAGGGCGCCTTCCTCGGCGCGATGTTCCAGAACCTCGGGCGGATGCTTGGCTGCTTCTATTTCCAGGACGAGACCGGCCGCATCGCCGCGCTGCAGGACACGCCCGACTTCCCCGGCGGCGAGCCGGCCGCCTCGGCGCAGGTGCTGGGCCTGCCCTACGAGGACCTGGGCGTCGGCGTCGCGCGGGCCTGGGGACTGCCCGATGCGCTGCAGCGAGCCATGCGCCGACCCGACGGCCCGCCGCCGCCCCGGGGCGCCGATGACCCGGTTGAACGGCTGCGCTGGATCGGCGCCGCCGCCAACGACGTGGCGCTGGCGGCGATGGCGGCCGCCGAGGATCGCCCGGCGCTGCTGCGCGAGGCGGCCCGGCGCTACGCGGCCGTCGTGCCCGGCGGCTTGGCCACGCTGGAAAAGGCAGCCCAGGCGGCGCGCGAGAAGACGCTGCGGCTCACCGACGCGATGCAGCTGCAGGTGGAGGCGGGCAGCGCCGCGGCCCGGCTGCTGCAGCCGGAGCCGGCCGCCGACGCCCCGCCGCCCGAATCCCGCACCGTCGAGGAAAAGCGCCGGGCCCTGGCGGCCGCGCGCGCCGCCCGCCATGCGCCGCCGCCGCCCGTGCCGGCCGAGGTGCTGGCCGCCGGCGTGCAGGAGATCGTGGATGCGATGGCCGGCAGCGGCGTCCGCGTCGACGACGTGGTCCGCATGGTGATGGAGACGATGCTGCGCGGCCTCGGCCTGCGCCGGGTGGTGTTCTGCCTGCGCGACGCGAAGACCGACACCATGGCCGGCCGCTTCGCGCTCGGCGAAGGCCACCAGGATGCGTCGCGCCTGCTGCGGTTCCCGCTGGCCGCGTCCGGCGACCTGTTTGCGGCGGTCTGCCGCCGGGGCGGCGACCTGCTGATGGCCGACCTGGCCGACCCCGCGCAGGCCCAGCGCCTGCCCGCCTGGTACCGGGCCGCCTTCGCCGGGACCGGTGCCTTCGTGCTGCTGCCGCTGGTCGCCCGCGGGCAGCCGTTCGCACTGCTCTATGCCGACCACGCGAAGCCCGACGGCATCGTGCTCGACGAGCGCGGCTTCGCCCTGCTGCGCACCCTGCGCAACCAGGCGCTGATGGCCTTCCGGCAGGGCGGCTAGCAGCCCGCGTCCGATAATCGCGGGATGTCCGCCGTTTTCGACAAGCCCTCGTTCCCGAAGCGGCTGATGCCCATGTTCCAGGGCTTCGATTTCCTCCTCGCCTGCGCCGTCCTGCTGCTGTGTGCCGCCGGACTGCTGGCCATGTATTCGTCCGGCTTCGACCACGGCACCCGGTTCATCGACCACGGCCGCAATATGCTGATCGCCGGCGGAATCATGTTCCTGGTGGCGCAGCTGTCGCCGCAGCGGCTGATGTCCTTCGCGCTGCCGCTCTACAGCCTGGGCGTGGCACTGCTGGTGGCGGTGGCGCTGTTCGGCATCACCAAGAAGGGCGCGACCCGCTGGATCAACATCGGCGTGGTGATCCAGCCGAGCGAGCTGCTGAAGATCGCGACCCCGTTGATGCTCGCCTGGTGGTTCCAGAAGCGGGAAGGCCAGCTCCGGCCGCTCGACTTCATCGCCGCCGGCGCGCTGCTGCTGGTGCCGGTCGGCCTGATCATGAAGCAGCCTGACCTGGGCACCGCGCTGCTGGTGCTGGCCGCCGGCCTGTCGGTGATCTTCTTCGCCGGCCTGAGCTGGAAGCTGGTGCTACCGCCGGTGCTGCTGGCGGCCGTCGGCATCGCGCTGATCGTCTGGTACGAGCCCGAGCTGTGCGCGGCCGGCGTGCGCTGGGCGGTGCTGCACGACTACCAGCAGCAGCGCATCTGCACGCTGCTCGACCCGGCCAAGGACCCGCTCGGCAAGGGCTTCCACATCATCCAGGGGATGATCGCCATCGGCTCGGGCGGCATCTGGGGCAAGGGTTTCATGGCCGGCACCCAGACCCACCTCGAGTTCATCCCCGAGCGCACCACCGACTTCATCTTCGCGGCCTTTTCCGAGGAATTCGGCCTCTTGGGCAACGGGCTGCTGATCGTCGGCTTCCTGTTCCTGATCGTGCGCGGCCTGTTCATCGCGGCCGAGGCGCCGACGCTGTTCGCGCGGCTCCTGGCCGGGGCGATGACGATGATCTTCTTCACCTACGCCTTCGTGAACATGGGCATGGTGAGCGGCATCCTGCCGGTGGTGGGCGTGCCGCTGCCCTTCATCAGCTACGGCGGCACCGCGATGGTCACGCTCGGCATGGCGCTGGGCATCCTGATGTCGATCTCCCGGGCGCGCCGCCTGATCCAGACCTGATGGCCGCCGGTACCGGGCCGGCGCTGGCCGCCCTGACCGGCGCGGTCATGCTGAGCCAGTTCTTCCGCAGCTGCCTGGCGGTGATCGCACCCGAACTGCAGCACGACCTGGGCCTGAACGCCGCCGGGTTCGGCGCGCTGTCGTCGGCCTTCTTCGGAGCGTTCGCCCTGATGCAGCTGCCCTGCGGCGTGGCCTTCGACCGCTACGGTGTCGGCCGGCCGACGGCGGTGCTCACGGCCGTCGGCATCGCGGGCGGGGCGCTGTTCGCGCTGGCGCCGAACGGCGGCACGGCGCTGGTCGCGCAGGCGGCGCTGGGCGTGGCCTGCGCGCCGGCCTTCATGGGGCTGCTGCACTACGCGTCCGAGCATCTGGACGAGTCCCGCTTCCACCGGGTCACGGCGGTCACCAACGGGCTGGGCATCCTCGGCGCGCTGGTGGCGGCCGCGCCGCTCGGATGGGCGGCCGCCGCGTTCGGCTGGCGCGCCCCGATCCTCTGCGCCACCGCGGGGCTGGCGGTGGTCTGCATCGCGGTCGCCCGCACACTCCACGACCGGGGGCATGCCGAAGCGCGGGCGGAGTCGCCGGCCGCGGTGCTGCGCTCCTGCGCCGGGCTGCTGCGCATCCGGCCCTTCTGGACGCTGATCCCGCTGTGCATGGCGCTGGCGGCCGGCACCAGCTTCCGCAGCGCCTGGGGCGGGCCGTACTTCGCTTCCGTCTTCGGCCTGGAGACGGTGCAGCGCGGCATCGCGATCAGCCTGGTCACGCTCACCGCCTTCGGCTCGGCCTTCGTGCTGCCGGTGCTGATGCGCCGCTGGTCGCTCAAGACCACGGTGCAGCGCTGGAGCGGCGCGAGCCTGCTGCTCTGCCTGGCGCTGGCGGCCGCGCCGGGGCTGTGGCTGCCGCTCGATCTCGTGCTGCTGGCGGCGATGTGTACCGTCGGCATGCTGCACCCGATGGTGATGTCGCACGGCCGCGAAATGATCGGACCGGCGCTGCGCGGGCGCGGACTGGGGCTGCTCAACAGCTTCGTGTTCCTCGGCTCGGCGGTGGTGTCGGCGGCCTACGGCTGGATCGCCGAGGCGGGCCAGCGGCGCGGCTGGAGCGCTGCCGCGACGTTCGGCTGGATCTTCGTCGCGGCCGCCCTGTGGCTCCTCATGGGCCTCGTCGCCTACCGGCGCAGTCCGGTGGCGCGCGGCCGGCCGACGCCCGAGGACGACGCGGCGGGCGTCTGAGGCGCTGCCCCGACGGTCGGTGCGGCATTGGGCCGCGACCTAGAATCTGCCGATGATCTCCCGCGAACCCACCCTCGAACGCCTGTCGATCGCCCAGCGCCTGCTGCTGGAGCCTTTCGGCCTGGACGAATCCCACCTGACCCGCGCCTTGAACGAGATCCGCGCCCACCAGGTGGACGATGCGGACCTCTACTTCCAGTACACCCGCCACGAAGGCTGGAGCCTGGAGGAGGGCATCGTCAAGACCGGCAGCTTCAGCATCGACCAGGGCGTCGGCGTGCGGGCGGTCAGCGGCGAGAAGACGGCCTTCGCGTACTCCGACGACATCTCCGAGGCATCGCTGCTCGACGCGGCCCGGACTGTGCGGTCGATTTCGTCGGTAGCGCAGGCGGGGCGTGTGAAGGTTGCTCGCAAAAAGATAGCGGGCAGCCGCTCGCTGTACCCGGAACTCGACCCGATCGCCTCGCTGGACAGCAATGCCAAGGTCGCGCTGCTCGGCAAGGTCGAGGCCCGCGCCCGGGCCAAGGATCCGCGCGTCGCCCAGGTCATGGCCGGGCTGGCTGCCGAATACGACGTGGTGCTGGTGGCGCGCGCCGACGGCACGCTGGCCGCCGACGTAAGGCCGCTGGTGCGGCTGTCGGTGACGGTGATCGCCGAGCAGAACGGCCGCCGCGAGGTGGGCTCCGCCGGCGGCGGCGGGCGCTTCGGCCTCGCGTACTTCGACGACGCGCTGATCGGCCAGTATGTGGACGACGCAGTGCGCCAGGCGCTGGTCAACCTCGATTCCCGCCCGGCCCCGGCCGGCGAGATGACGGTGGTGCTCGGCTCCGGCTGGCCCGGCATCCTGCTGCACGAGGCGATCGGCCACGGCCTGGAAGGTGACTTCAACCGCAAGGGCTCGAGCGCCTTCACCGGCAAGATCGGCAAGCGCGTCGCGGCCAAGGGCGTGACGGTGCTCGACGACGGCACCATCGCCGACCGGCGCGGCTCGCTCAACGTCGACGACGAGGGCACCGCCAGCCAGCGCAACGTGCTGATCGAGGACGGCATCCTGCGCGGCTACATCCAGGATTCGATGAACGCCCGCCTGATGGGCGTGCCGGCGACCGGCAACGGCCGCCGCGAGAGCTACGCCCACATCCCGATGCCGCGCATGACCAACACCTACATGCTCGGCGGCGACAAGGATCCGCAGGAGATCGTGGCGAGCATCGAGAAGGGGCTGTACGCCACCAACTTCGGCGGCGGCCAGGTCGACATCACCAGCGGCAAGTTCGTGTTCTCGGCGAGCGAGGCCTACTGGGTCGAGAACGGCAAGATCCAGTACCCGGTGAAGGGCGCGACGATCGTCGGCGCGGGGCCGGAGGCTCTGAAGAAAGTCACGATGATCGGCAACGACATGGCGCTCGACCCGGGCGTCGGCACCTGCGGCAAGGAGGGCCAGAGCGTGCCGGTCGGCGTTGGCCAGCCGACGCTGCGGATCGAAGGGCTGACGGTAGGCGGCACCGCCTGATTCCGCGCGGACGGGGTCACAGCCGTCCGTCGCGTTCCCAAAAAAAAGCCCGGCGGATCTCCGCCGGGCTTTTTCGTTCGGGGGACGCGTTTTTTAGTAGGTCGATTCGGCAGCGCGGGATCAGGCAGCGACGTAGACGTCGCGGCGCTGGCGGCGCAGGCCCAGGGTGCCGGCGAACGCGGCGATCGCAGCGCCGATCAGCAGCACCACCAGCGTGCCCCAGGAGCCCTTGGCGACGCTCTTGGCGGCCTCGGCGCCGGCTTCACGGGCCTTCTGCTCTGCCTGCTCCTTGGCCTGGTCGAACTTGGCCCGGGCCTGGTTGTAGGTCTGCTCGTAGTTGTTGGCGATCTGCTCGGCTTCCGCGCGGCTCTTGCCGGTGCGGGCCACGATGATGTTGACCAGCGCCTCCTTGTCGGCGGCGTTCAGCACCTTCTCGCCGCGCTGGATCACGTTGGCCAGCCAGCCCTTGGCATCGGTGTCGGCGTTCTGCGGCGTGGTCGCGGCGTCGCTGGCGCGGGCTTGGCCGTCCTGTGCGGCGGCTTGCGCCTCGCCCTTCAGGTTTTCCGGTTGCAGCTCGGGCTTGCCGGTCTGGCGCAGCAGCTTTTCCAATTCGCTCTGCAGACTGTTGATGTCGAGCGAAATGCCGGCCTGCTCCAGCTGGCCCTTCACCGCGCCGCCGACCGACGGTGCGGCCGCCGAGAGGCCGGCACCGGCCACCGAACCTGCAGCCGACAGGCCAGCGCGTGCGGTGCTGCCGACGGCGCCCAGGGCGCTGCCGGTGGCGCTGATCACCAAGTACACCGTGACCAGTGTGGTCAGGGCCCAGGCCAGCAGGCCGTGCAAACCGCCCTCGGCGCGGGCCAGATGGCCGGCGAAGTAGCCGCCGACCGCGATCGCGATCAGCGTGGTGACGCCCGCCCAAACGCCGGTGGCGACACCGAAGCCGGCGAACGGATTGCGGTCGCCCATCGGATCGATGGCCGACGCGCCGATCGCCGTGCCGAGCACCGACAGGATCAGGTACACGACCAGCGACAGCACAAAACCGGCGAACACGGCGCCCCAGGAAATGGCGGAATGCCAGGGACGCGGGTCGAGCGGCGCGGCGGGGGAAACGATGGGCATGAAGAACTCCCGAGTGGATGAGAACGTTGTGGTTTTCGACGCCGAACCTGCGTCCGGTGACAACGCGATCCTCCGCGCGCAAGCATCACAAATGGGTTGGAAACATCATTTTTGGGTGTAGGACGCAGCAGGTTGCATCTGTCGGGAACGCGGCGGGTATGTAGGGTTTCTGCTCCGTACGCTGAGCCATCGCAGGACGAATCGACGTCCATTGCGAGCGGATCGGCACGCTTGGCGCCGTTGCGCCTTTGCACCACCGAGGTCCGAAGACCGTCGTAGCGACCGGTCAGCAGCATGTGCGTGTGCTACATTCCTGCGCCATGCCAACCCGCAGCGCCGCCTACTTTTACTTTTGGTTCCGTCCATCCGGCGGACTGAGAGTGCGCGCGTAACGCAGGCACACCGAATCTCAGTAAATACCGCCGGCGCTGCAAAGCCCGGCGGTTTTTCTTTTTCCGGCCCCCGAAACCTTCCCCCGAGCACAGGAGCACACCATGAACGCAGCCCCCACCCAAGCCGCCAGCGAGCCCTGGTATGCGAGCGTCGACAAGACCAGTACGACCGACGACGAACGCATCAAGGACATCACCGTGCTCCCGCCTCCCGAACACCTGATCCGCTTCTTCCCGATCCGCGGCACCCCGGTCGAGTCGCTGATCGCCGGCACCCGCCACGCGATCCACGAGATCATCGCCGGCCGCGACGACCGGCTGCTGGTGGTGATCGGCCCGTGCTCGATCCACGACCCGCACGCGGCACTGGAATACGCCCGCCGCCTGAAGGCCGAGCGCGAGAAGTACGCAGACACGCTGGAGATCGTGATGCGCGTCTACTTCGAGAAGCCGCGCACCACCGTCGGCTGGAAGGGCCTGATCAACGACCCCTACCTCGACGAGAGCTACCGCATCGACGAAGGCCTGCGCATCGCGCGCCAGCTGCTGATCGACATCAACCGCATGGGCCTGCCGGCCGGCAGCGAGTTCCTCGACGTGATCTCGCCGCAGTACATCGGCGACCTGATCAGCTGGGGTGCGATCGGCGCACGCACCACCGAGAGCCAGGTGCACCGCGAGCTGGCCTCGGGCATCTCGGCGCCGATCGGCTTCAAGAACGGCACCGACGGCAACATCCGCATCGCGACCGACGCGATCCAGGCGGCAGCGCGCGGCCACCACTTCCTGTCGGTGCACAAGAACGGTCAGGTCGCGGTCGTGCAGACCGACGGCAACCCCGACTGCCACGTGATCCTGCGCGGCGGCAAGGCGCCCAACTACGACGCGGCGAGCGTCGAGGCTGCCTGCGCCGACCTCGCCAGGGCGGGCCTGCCGGCCACGCTGATGGTCGACTGCAGCCATGCCAACAGCAGCAAGCAGCACGAGCGCCAGCAGGTGGTCGCGCAGGACGTGGCGCAGCAGATCGCGGGCGGTTCGCGCGGCGTGTTCGGCCTGATGGTCGAGAGCCACCTGAACGCCGGCGCCCAGAAGTTCACGCCGGGCAAGGACGACGCCGGCGGCCTGGAATACGGCAAGAGCATCACCGACGCCTGCCTCGGATGGGACACGTCGCTCGAGACGCTGCAGGTGCTGTCGGACGCCGTGGCGGCCCGCCGCGCACGCGGTTAAGAAGAAAAGCGGCGCTCGCGCCCGTACGACGGGCGCGAGCAGCTATCGATTAGATAGCGCGGCGAGAGCGTCCAGTAGCCGGCCGTGGATGCCCCCGAAGCCGCCGTTGCTCATGCAGACCACCCGGTCGCCCGGCTGCGCCGCCGCGACGACCTGGTCGACCAGCGTGGCGATGTCCGGCGCCGTACGGGCCCGGTCGCCCATCGGGGCGAGCGCGGCCGCCGCATCCCAGTCGAGGCCGCCGGTGTGGCAGAACGCGAGGTCCGCGGCCTCCAGGCTCCACGGCAGCTGCGACGCCATGGTGCCCAGCTTCATCGTGTTGCTGCGCGGCTCGAACACCGCCAGGATGCGACCGGTGCCACCGCCTGCGCGGGTCGTGTCGCGGCGCAGGCCGTCGAGCGTGGTGCGGATCGCGGTCGGGTGGTGCGCGAAATCGTCGAACACCTGCACGCCGGCCGCCGTGCCGCGCAGCTCCATCCGCCGGCGCACGTTGCGGAACCGGCCGAGCGCCGCCGCTGCGACAGCCGGTGCGACGCCCACATGTTCGGCCGCGGCGATCGCCGCCAGCGCGTTCCACTGATTGTGCACGCCGGTGAGATCCCAGGCCACCCGCGCGACCGGCTGCCCGTCCTGCAATACCTCGAAAGCACCGGGCTCGCCCCGGGCCGCAAAGTCGCTGCCCGCAGGGCCGAAGCGGCGCAGCGCACTCCAGCAGCCTTGCTGCAGCACCCGGTCGATGCTCGCCTCCGCGCCGTTGGCGATCACCCGGCCGCTCGCCGGCACGGTGCGCAGCAGGTGGTGGAACTGCCGCTCGATCGCCGCGAGGTCGTCGAAGATGTCGGCGTGGTCGTATTCCAGGTTGTTGAGCACGGCGGTGCGCGGCCGGTAGTGCACGAACTTGCTGCGCTTGTCGAAGAAGGCGGTGTCGTATTCGTCGGCTTCAATCACGAAGAATGTCCCGCAGCCGAGGCGCGCCGACACGTCGAAGTTCTGCGGCACGCCGCCGATCAGGAAGCCGGGCGCAAGGCCGGCGTCTTCCAGGATCCAGGCGAGCATTGAGCTGGTCGTCGTCTTGCCGTGGGTGCCGGCGACGGCCAGGACATGGCGGCCCTGCAGCACATGCTCGGCGAGCCACTGCGGGCCGCTGGTATAGGGCGCGCCGGCATCGAGGATCGCCTCCATCAGCGGGAACTTGGGAGTCCCGTCGGGTTGGCGCGCCCGGCTCACCACGTTGCCGACGACGAACATGTCGGGCTCCAGGTCGAGCTGCTCGGCGCCGAAGCCTTCGATCAGGTCGATGCCGAGCGCGCGCAACTGGTCGCTCATCGGCGGGTAGACGCCGGCGTCGCAGCCGGTGACACGGTGGCCGGCCTCGCGGGCCAGTGCGGCGAGGCCGCCCATGAAGGTGCCGCAGATGCCGAGGATGTGGATGTGCATCGCGCGATTCTAAAAGCCGGTCCGGCAGAGGGTATTCGGATCCCGAGAGGCTTCCGGCGACCGTCCTACTTGCGCAGATAGCTATCAAATCCATAGCGGACGCCAAGGGCGTGGTGCGCCGTCACACACGCAGGCAGGGCAGGGCGCGACAATCGGGGGCCGACCGCAGAGGACCGCCATGGACACCCTGAAATCCGAAGTCGCCGCCACCGCCGCCCGCCTGGTGGTCGAAGAAGGCCTGGAGTACGGCGCCGCCAAGCGGCGGGCGGTCAAGCAGCTCGGCCTGCCCGCACGCTCGGCGCTGCCCGACAACGATGCGGTCGAGGACGCGGTGCGGGAGTACATCGCGCTGTTCTGCGCCGATACCCAGCCGGCCGAACTGCGCGCCCTGCGCGAGGTGGCGCTGGTCTGGATGGAGCGCATGCGCGAATTCCGCCCGCACCTGGGCGGGGCGGTCTGGCACGGCACCGCGACGCGGCTGTCGGACGTCTATATCCAGCTGTTCTGCGACGACTGCAAGTCCGCCGAGATCGCGCTGATCGACCACCACGTGGACTACGAACCGCAGACCGTCACCGGCTTCCACGGCGAGCCGGTCGAGGCCCTGACGGTGCCGGGCCGCTCGCAGGCCCTGGGCGAGGTGGTCGGCGTGCATCTGCTGGTCTACGATCTGGACGATCTGCGCGGCGCGCTGCGGCCCGACAGCCGCGGCCGTACGCCGCGCGGCGACACTGCTGCGGTGCGCGCGCTGCTCGCCGATCCTTCTTCCTCCGACGCCTCACGATGACCGAACCCCAACTGCCCGCATCCCCTTCCGCCACCGTCCGGCCGCCGACCCGCCGTTGGCTGGTGGGCGGCATCGGCGTGGCGGCCGCGGTCGCCGGGGCCGGCTGGGCATGGCGCGGGCGGCAGCCGGGCGGTGCCGAGGGCGCATCCGCCGACGTGCTCTGGCAGCAGGCCTTCGAGACGCCGACAGGGGTGCCCTTCGACCTCGCGGCGCTGCGCGGCCGGCCGGTTATCGTGAATTTCTGGGCGACCTGGTGCCCGCCCTGCGTGGAGGAAATGCCGCTGCTCGACCGCTTCCACCGTGCCCAGCCGCCGGGCGGCTGGCAGGTGCTGGGGGTGGCGGTGGACCAGCCGTCGGCGGTCCGCCGGTTCCTGGAGCGCACGCCGGTCGCCTTCCCGATCGCGATGGCGGGGCTGCAGGGGACTGACCTGTCGAAGGCGCTCGGCAACGGCGCCGGCGGGCTGCCGTTCTCGGTGGCCGTGTCGGGCGAGGGGATGGTGCTGCACCGTAGAATCGGCCAGCTGTCGGAAGGCGATCTGGCCGGATGGACAGGCGGGACTCACAAGGGCGCTTGATCCCGTTTCCTTGTTTTCGAGGGAATTCCCGGCATTTGTCCAAAAATGGGCGATGTAATCCGTTTCTGCGGTACATTCGCGGCCTGTTTTTTACAAGCATCTCACGGATGCCCCGGCCACCATGGATCTGCGCAAACTCAAGACCCTGATCGACCTCGTGTCGGAGTCGAACGTCTCCGAACTGGAAATCACCGAAGCCGAAGGCAAGGTCCGGATCGTGAAGGGTGGCGGCGTGGTGGTGCAGCAGTTCGTGCCGGCCCCCGCCGTCGCACAGGCACCGGCCGCGGCCGTGCCAGCGGCGGCACCCGCAGCCGCCAGCACACCGGCCGTGCCGGACGTACCCACAGGCCATGTCGTCAAGTCGCCGATGGTCGGCACCCTGTACCACGCGTCGAGCCCGGGCGCCAAGGCGTTCGTCGAGGTCGGCAGCCAGGTCAAGGAAGGCGACACGATCTGCATCATCGAGGCGATGAAGATCTTGAACGAGATCGAAGCCGACAAGTCCGGCACCATCACCCAGATCCTGGCCGAGAACGGCCAAGCCGTCGAATACGGCCAGCCGCTGTTCCTCATCGCCTGACGACGGGCTGCGCTTCATGTTCAAGAAGATACTCGTCGCCAACCGCGGAGAAATCGCGCTGCGTGTCCAGCGTGCCTGCCGCGAAATGGGCGTCACCGCGGTCATGGTCTATTCCGAGGCCGACCGCGACGCCAAGTACGTCAAGCTCGCCGAAGAGGCGGTCTGCATCGGCCCGGCTCCCTCCGCGCTGTCCTACCTCAACATGCCGGCGATCATCTCGGCCGCCGAAGTCACCGACGCCGAGGCGATCCACCCCGGCTACGGCTTCCTGTCGGAGAACGCCAACTTCGCCGAACGGGTGGAGAAGAGCGGCTTCCAGTTCATCGGCCCGACACCCGAATCGATCCGCATCATGGGCGACAAGGTCTCGGCCAAGCTCGCGATGCTGAAGGCCGGCGTGCCCTGCGTGCCGGGTTCCGAAGGCGAACTGCCCGACAACCCGGTGGAGATCCGCCGCATCGCCAAGTCGATCGGCTATCCGGTGATCATCAAGGCGGCCGGCGGCGGTGGTGGCCGCGGCATGCGGGTGGTGCACACCGAGGCGGCCCTGGTCAACGCGGTGCAGATGACCAAGGCGGAGGCCGGCGCAGCCTTCAACAATCCGGCGGTCTACATGGAGAAGTTCCTCCAGAACCCCCGCCACATCGAGATCCAGGTGCTCGCCGACAAGCACCGCAACGCGGTCTACCTGGGCGAGCGAGACTGCTCCATGCAGCGCCGCCACCAGAAGGTGATCGAGGAAGCACCGGCGCCGGGCATCCCGCGCAAGCTGATCGAGCGCATCGGCGACCGCTGCGTCGCCGCCTGCAAGAAGATCGGCTATCGCGGCGCCGGCACCTTCGAGTTCCTCTACGAGAACGGCGAGTTCTATTTCATCGAGATGAACACCCGCGTGCAGGTGGAGCATCCGGTGACCGAGCTGATCACCGGCGTCGACATCGTGAAGACGCAGATCATGGTGGCGGCCGGCGAGAAGCTGCCCTTCACCCAGCGCGACATCGTGCTGCGCGGCCATGCGATCGAATGCCGGGTCAACGCCGAGGACCCGTACAAGTTCACGCCGTCGCCGGGCCGCATCACCACCTGGCATGCGCCGGGCGGGCCGGGGGTGCGGGTCGATTCGCACGCCTACAGCAACTACTTCGTGCCGCCCAACTACGACTCGATGATCGGCAAGCTGATCACCCACGGCGACACCCGCGAGCAGGCGATCGCCCGGATGCGCACCGCGCTGCTGGAGACGGTGGTGGAGGGCATCAGCACCAACATCCCGCTGCACCGCGAGCTGATGCTGGACGCCCGGTTCCAGGAGGGCGGCACCAACATCCACTACCTCGAGGAATGGCTCGCGCACCACAAGCGCTGATGCCTCTGCCGGCCTTCGGGCCGGTTTTGGTTTTTGTGCTGCGGCACGCCTGCGGAAGCCCCCGTCCATGTTCGAACTCCGTCTGCTGGTCCCCGAGACCCGCATCGAATCCGTCAGCGATGCGCTCGAAGCGCTCGATGCCTTGTCCGTCAGCGTCGAGGATGCGGATGCCCAGACCGATGCCGAACAGGCGCTCTTTGGAGAGCCGGGCATGCCGCCGCCCAAGGACGGCTGGCAGCGGTCGCGCGTGATCGCCCTGTTCGCCGACGAGGCGGCGGCGCGGGAAGCGGCCGTGCTGCTCGGCGCGCAGGACTTCTTCGAAGGCTGCGAGATGCTGGAGTGCGCGCCGGTGGCCGACCAGGACTGGGTGCGGCTCACGCAGTCGCAGTTCGCGCCGGTCGAGATCACGCCCGCGTTCTGGATCGTGCCGACCTGGCACGAGCCGCCGGCGGCGGCCCGCCAGGTGATCCGGCTCGATCCGGGCCTCGCCTTCGGCACCGGCACCCATCCGACCACGCGGATGTGCCTGCGCTGGATCGCGCAACAGCCGGCCGGCGCGCTCGGCCGCACGCTGGACTACGGCTGCGGCTCCGGCATCCTCGCGATCGGCGCGGCGCTGCACGGCGCAGAGCCGATCGACGCGGTGGACATCGACGAGGCGGCGGTCGAATCGACCCGGCTGAACGCCGAGGCCAACCAGGCCCGCCTGCAGGCCGGCCTGCCGGACCGCGCGCAGGGCGCCTATGCGACCGTACTGGCCAACATCCTCGCCACGCCGCTGAAAGTGCTGGCGCCGCTGCTCTGCAGCCATGTGGCATCGGGTGGCGCCCTGGTGCTCGCCGGCATTCTGTCCCGGCAGGCCGAGGAACTGCAGGCCGCCTACGCACCCTACCTGGCAATCGAGGTGGCGGACGAGGAAGACGGCTGGATCCTGATGACCGGCCGCCGACCGGGCTGAGCCGGCGCCCGGCGCGCGTTCGACCGCCCGGGCCGCTCCCTACAATCGGTGGCGCATGAGCCTCATCACCAGCTGCCCTTCCTGCGGGACGATGTTCAAGGTCGTCCCCGATCAGCTCAGGATCTCCGAGGGGTGGGTCCGGTGCGGCCGCTGTGCCGAGGTGTTCGACGCGTCGCGCCAACTGCACGACGAGGCCGCTGCATCGGCCGCGGGGGCTATGCGGCCGGCGACACCGCCGGTCCCGGCACCGCCTCAGCCGACGCCGCAGACGACGCCGCGGACAGCCGCAGGCGCTCCGGCCGCCACGCCATCGCGCGTTGTGCCGTCCGCCGCGTCGATCGGTGGGTCAGGATCGTCGGGGGAAACGCGGCCACTCCCGCCAATGCCACCGCGCAACGGCGCATCCGTCTCGATTCCGCCACCCGTGCCGCGTCCGCCCCTGGCGTCGGAAGAAGAACCGGGTGCGGCCGTCTGGCGGCGCCGTTCGCCGGCGGCGCAGGCGGTGCTGCATACCGTACCCCACACCTTGCGGTCCGAACCGCCGCCAGCGGACTTATCGCCTACATCCCCGCCTGTCGACCCCGTGTCCCCAACGGACCGCTCGACCGACGCCTCC
>CAJYQL010000116.1 GCA_913776965.1 uncultured Xylophilus sp. | reverse complement strand
TGCCGACCACCCGGTGGCACGGCACGATCACCGACACCGGATTGCGGCCGACCGCGGCGCCCACCGCCCGCACCGCGGCGGGCCGGCCCAGCACGACGGCCAGGTCGCGGTAGCTGTAGGTGGCGCCGTGGGGAAGGGCCTGCAGCGCGGCCCAGACGGCCTGCTGGAAGTCGGTGCCGCGCGGGAGTTCGAGCGGTACCGAGAACGCGGTGCGGCGGCCGGCGAAGAAGTCGGCCAGTTCCGCCTCGGCCTGGTCCAGCACCGGGTGCGCTGCGGCGTGCAGCGGCCACGCCGCGGGCCCGTCCAGGTGCTGCGCCGGCCAATGCCGCTGGTCCCGGAACCACAGGCCGGCCAGCCCGCGCGGCGTTGCGGCCAGGGCCACTTCGCCGAGCGGACTGTCGTAGCGGCGCTGCACGGTGTCCGGGCCGTAGGTAATGGTCATTTCGAGGCTCCAGCGCCCGTGGCGCCTGCGGATGGTGCTATCGATTCGGTAGTGGTGATGCCCAGCGTGTTCCAGGCGCGCAGCACGGCGTAGCTGCGCCAGGGTCGCCACGCCTGGGACGCTTCGGTGGCGGCCTGGGCCGGTCGCGGGTCGTCGCGCACGCCCAGCGCTTTCTGCAAGGCGACGTCGCCGGCCGGAAACGCGTCGGGCCAGCGCAGTGCGCGCATCGCGATGTACTGGGCGGTCCAGTCGCCGATGCCCGGCAGCGCGCACAGGGCTGCGATCGCCGATGCGGGCGGGGCGCCGGGCTGCAGCCGCAGGGTGCCGGCCTCAACCGCCCCGGCCAGCGCCACGATCGCCGCCTGCCGCTGCCGCACGATGCCGAGGCCGCCCAGCGCGTCGGCATTCGCTTTGGCGAGCGCCACTGCAGAGGGGAACAGCCGGTCCAGCCCGGGCACCGGCGTTGCGAGCGGTGCGCCGAAACGCGCCACCAGCCGGGTGGCGAGCGTCCGTGCCGCCGCGACGGTGATCTGCTGCCCGAGCACCGCCCGCACCGCCAGTTCGAAGCCGTCCATCGCACCGGGCACCCGGGCGCCGGCGGTGCCGGGGAAGTGCGGCAGCAGCAGCGTGTCGATGGCGGCCGGGTCCGTGTCCAGGTCGAGCAGCGCGCGCACCCGGCGGATCACCGCCGGCAGCACCGGCCGCAGCGCATCGGACATCTGCAGCAGCACCTGGTCGCGGGCGGTGTCGAAGCCGATCTGCAGCCAGCCGGCATGCAGCCGGCTGCCGGTCGAGAGCGCGAAGGTCCGCCGATAGCGCGGGCCGTCCGCGGCGTCGACGACGGTTTCCATCCCCGCGATCTGCCGCTTGCGGAGGAAGTCGAGCATGGCGGCGGCCTGGTACGGCGGGCGCCAGGCGAGGCGGATCGGCAGGCTGCCGTCTGCGTCGGCCGCCGTACTGCCGCGCCGCCATTGGCCGGGGGCCAGGCCGTAGTGGTGGCGGAAGGCCGCCTGGAAGCGCCGCAGGCTGCCGAAGCCGCTGGCCGTCGCCACCTCGGCCACCGGCAGGGTGGTATCGGTCAGCAGCTGCTTGGCCGCGAGGAGCCGACGCGTCTGCAGGTACTGCAGCGGGGAGACACCGAACTGCGCCTCGAAGATGCGCCGCAGGTGGCGGTCGCTGACGCCCAGTCGCTCGGCGAGCCGCAGCACCGGCGCGCCGAGGTCGCCGTCGGCGCTCCAGCCGATCTCCGGGTCGTCGAGCTGGCGGGCGGCTTCGCGTGCCAGCAGGGCCGATGCGTCCTGCACCGACCAGACGGCGCCGTCGGCCTCGGCGGCGGGTGCGAGTTCGGGCCGGCAGCGCAGGCAAGGCCGGAACCCGGCCTGCTCGGCCTGCGCCGCCAGCGCGAAGAAGCGGCAGTTCTCGCGCCGCGGCGTCCGCACCCGGCATACGGGCCGGCAGTAGATGCCGGTGGAGGTCACGCCGGTGAAGAACCGGCCGTCAAAACGCGCGTCGTGCGCGGCCAGTGCGCGGTAGCAGCCATCGGGATCGGCGGGCAGGCCGAGGTGTGCTGCTTCTGTGCCCGGCAGCGCATCCGTCGCACGCGGCGCGTCGGGGAAGCGAGGGGCGGTGCGGGGCATGGGCGGATCATAAGAAGGGCGCAGCCGCGGGAGGCGCTGTTTTCGGACATGCGGCTCCGAGCAACGGACAGGGCGGAGTCGGGCGTTGCGCGGCCGGATTCAACCCGAGCCGCGCACGACCAGCTGCGGCGTCGCCTCGTAGGCTTGCGCGGGCCGCCCGGGCTCGGCAATCCGCTGCAGCAGCAGTTCCGCGGCGCGTAGGCCGAGTTCGACCGGCCGGATATCGACCGTGGTGAGCGGAGGGTTCGAGTGCGCCGCATCGAGCACATTGTCGAAGCCGACCAGTGCGAAGTCGGCACCTGCGCGCAGTCCCCGCGCACCCAGTGCCGACAAGGCACCGAAGGCGGTGATGTCGTTGTAGCAGACCGCTGCGGTCGCCGCGCCTTCCCCATCCAGCAGCGCATGCAAGGCACCGTACCCACCCGCCCGATGGGGTGGGGCGCTCACGACGAGTACAGGATCGAAGGCAATGCCGGCTTCTGCCAGCGCCTGGCGATAGCCGGACACCCGGTCGACCTGCATCGTGCCGGGCAGGCCGCCGAGGAAACCGATCCGGCGGTGTCCTGCGCCGATCAGGTGCTGCGTGGCGAGGAACACGCCCTGCGCGTTCGCTACGCCAGCGAAGTCGTGGCCGGCACGGTCGTGTGCGCGCACGATCAGCGTGAGGGGCGTGCCGCTGTCGCGGAGGCGGGCAAGGTTCTCCGGCGGCGTGCCGATGGCCGGGCAGAGCACGATGCCTCCCGCGTGCAGCTCGCGCATCGACTGCAGCAGGCGTTCCTGCCGACGCGGGTCTTCTTGGGAATGTCCCATCAGCACCGTGTATCCGGCTTCCACCAGCGCACTCTCCAGGCCAATCAACACTTCCGAAAAGAACGGATTCATCAGGTCGTTGATGACGACGCCGATCGTGGTGGACGACTGCCGTCGCAGACTGGCAGCGCGCTGGTTGTAGATGTAGCCGAGCGCCGCCGCTGCGTTGCGCACCCGTTCTGCCGTGGCTTCGGGAATCCGGGTGCTGCCCTGCAGCACCAGCGATACCGTGGATTTGGAGACTTGTGCGAAGGCGGCTACGTCCAGGATGGTAGGCGTCCGCCCGGCGGCCTCGTCGTTTCGCATAGTGTTTTCCCTGTGTGCTGTTGACCCAGCGGTGGATCGTTCCAACAATCGCGATCATCCCAAATTGGAACGTTCCAGCACATAGTGGATTCACGATGTCGCACACCCGTCCTCTTGCCATCGTGACCGGAGCGCGCCGTGGCATCGGCGCTGCGATCGCGCTTTCGCTGGCACAGCGAGGTTACGACCTGGCCATCACCGACGTCGCAGACGAGGGGGCGGATCAGGTACTGGCGGACATCACCGCCTGCGGTGCCCGCGGCCGGCTTTTCCTCTTCGACCTGGCGGACACGGGCCGGCATGCCGAAGTGCTCGACGCGGTGACAGCCTGGGCCGGGCCGATCCGCTGCCTGGTCAACAACGCAGGCCTGCCCGCCGAGCGGCGCGGCGACCTGCTCGATGTCGGTACCGCATCGTTCGATCGGCTGCTCGACGTGAACCTGCGCGGCACCTTTTTCTTCACCCAGGCCGTGGCGCGACGCATGCTCTCCGATGCGCCGGGCGGCGCGGCCCGCAGCATCGTCACCGTCTCGTCGGTCAGCGCCGAGATGGCGTCGGTCGAGCGCGGCGAATACTGCCTCTCCAAGGCCGGCCTCGGCATGCTGACCAGGCTCTTCGCCTTGCGTCTGGCGGCGAGCGGCATCGGCGTTTTCGAGGTCCGTCCCGGCATCATCCGCACGCCGATGACCGAAAGCGTCGCGCCGGCCTATGACGCCCGCATCGCCGACGGCCTCGTACCGATGGGCCGCTGGGGCCGCCCGGAAGACGTCGGCCGCTCGGTCGCGCTGCTGGCCGGCGGCGAACTGGCCTTCGCCACCGGCAGCGTGCTCCAGGTCGACGGCGCACTGTCGATACCCCGCCTTTGATGCATTGATTCCCCACCCGCCCTTGTTCTCCAGGAGACTGACCATGGCACTCTTTCGCTCCCTGATGCTGGCTGCCACGCTCTGCATATCGGCCGCAGCCCCCGCATGGGCCGAAGGCTACCCGTCGAAACCGGTCGAGATGATCGTGCCGTGGCCGGCCGGCGGCGGCACCGATGTGATCGCGCGCGTCTATGCCGAAGCTGCGCGCCCGCACTTCGCGCAACCGATCCTCATCGTCAACCGGCCTGGGGCCATCGGGTCGATCGGTTTCAGCGAGGCGGCCGCCGCCAGGCCCGACGGCTACAAGGTCGTGATGGCCACGCCCGAACTGCTGATCGCGCCCTACCTTGGTATCGGCCGCGCCAGCTACGAGAACTTCGTGCCGATCGCTCGTATCAACGCCGATCCGGCTTCGGTCACCGTGCGCGCCGATGCCCCGTGGAAAACGATCGAGGAGTTCCTGGCGCATGCCCGCGCCAGCGCGGGCAAGGTCACGCTGTCGACGTCCGGCAACGGCGCGATTCCCGACATCGCGGCCGCGGCGCTGGAGGACCGTACCGGCATCAAGTTCACCCGTGTGCCGTACCAGGGCGAAGCGCCGGCGATCCAGGCCATTCTGGCGGGCCAGGTCGATGCGACCGTGGTAGCGCCAGGGGCCATGAACAGCCACATCCAGGCGGGGAAGCTGCGCGTGCTGGCTGTGACCTCGGCCCAGCGCATCGCCGAGTTGCCGCAGGTGCCGACGCTCAAGGAACGCGGTGTGGACCTGGCCATCGGCACCTGGCGTGGCCTGATGGTGCCCAAGGGCACGCCGCCCGACGTGGTTGCGCAATGGCGCGAGCTGACCCGCAAGGTGAGCGCCGATCCGAAATACCAGGACACGCTGAAGAAGCAGAACGTGAACCTGATCTACGAGGAGGGCGACCAGTTCACCGCGGTCATGCGCGAGAACGACGCTCTCTTCAAGCGGTTGGTGCCACTGCTGCAGGTGACTGCGAAATAGTGCGTGTTGCCGCACATCGCAGCGAACGTTGCTCGGGCCGCCGTCCGACAGGGCGCGAGAGGAGCGCTCCCTACAATTCGCCGGATTTTCCTCGTTCACGACACCCTGTCCGGAGCTTTTCCCCATGCCCTTCGCCCCGTCCATCTTCAAGGCCTACGACATCCGCGGAGTCGTGCCGTCCACCCTCGACGAGGTGGTCGCCCGCGCCCTCGGCCGGGCCTTCGGCACGACGGCGATGGCGAAGGGCGAGACGACCGTCGCAGTCGGGCGCGACGGCCGTCTGTCGGGGCTGGCGCTGTCGCGCGCGCTGATCGCCGGGCTGGTCGATGCGGGCGTGCAGGTGATCGACGTCGGCGCGGTCACCACGCCGATCCTGTACTTCGCGGCCAGCACCCATGCCACCAGCGGCATCCAGGTCACCGGCAGCCACAACCCGAAGGACTACAACGGCTTCAAGATGGTCCTGGCCGGCAAGGCGATCTACGGCGACGAGATCCAGGCGCTGCGCCGCATGATGGACGAGGAGGGGTGGACGCTGCAGGACGGCGGCGCGGTCCGCGAGATGGACGTGGTCGACGAGTACGTGCAGCGCATTGCCGGCGACATCAAGCTCGCCCGCCCGATCAGGATCGTGGTCGATTCGGGCAACGGCATCGCCGGCGCCACCGCGCCGAAGATCTTCCGCGCGATCGGCTGCGAAGTGACCGAGCTGTTCAGCGAGGTCGACGGCAATTTCCCAAATCACCATCCGGACCCGAGCAAGCCCGAGAACCTGCAGGACGTGATCCGCGCGCTGCGCTCCGGCGATGCCGAACTCGGACTCGCCTTCGACGGCGACGGCGACCGCTTGGGTATCGTCACCAAGGACGGCCAGAACATCTTCCCCGACCGCCAGATGATGCTGTTCGCCCAGGACGTGCTGAGCCGCGTGCCCGGCGGCGAGATCGTGTTCGACGTGAAGTGCAGCCAGCGGCTCGCCCCCGCGATCGAGGCGGCCGGCGGCAAGGCGACGATGTTCAAGACCGGCCATTCGCTCATTAAGGCCAAGATGCGCGAGACGAATTCGCCGCTCGGCGGCGAGATGAGCGGCCACATCTTCTTCAAGGAGCGCTGGTACGGCTTCGACGACGGCACCTACGCCGGCTGCCGGCTGCTGGAGATCGTCAGCCGGAGCCCGGACGCGAGCGAAGTGCTGAACGCGCTGCCGACCAGCTTCTCCACCCCCGAACTCAACGTGCAGTGCGCCGAGGGCGAGCCGCACACGCTGGTGCAGCAGCTGATCGACAGCGCCCGCTTCGACGCGCCGGCCAAGGTCTCGACGATCGACGGCGTTCGGGTGGACTGGCCGGACGGCTTCGGCCTGATCCGCGCCTCCAACACCACGCCGGTGCTGGTCCTGCGCTTCGAGGGCCACACCCAGGATGCGATGCACCGCATCGAGAACGACATGCTGGCGCTGCTCAAGACCGTCAAGCCGGACGCGCACGTGGGTGCTGCTGCGCACTGAGCGGCAGCGGTCGAGGCACTGCTCATGAAACCATAGCGCATGGCGCACGCGGGTCCTGCGCCATCGCCGTTTTTGAACGATGGAAACCTTCCTGCAACGCGCCGTGCGCAGTCTCTACGGCCTCGGCCTCCGGGCGGCGCAGCCACTGTTGCGGCGCAAGCTCGCGCGGCGCGGCGTGGCCGAGCCCGGGTACCTGGAGGCGGTGGAGGAGCGATTCGGCCGTTACGACACGGCCGCGCCCGCCGCGTCCGGCCTGCGCATCTGGGTCCACGCGGTATCGCTCGGCGAAACCCGCGCCGCCGCGGTGCTGGTCGCCGCGCTGCGGGAGCGCCTGCCCGGGATGCAGCTGCTGCTGACCCACGGCACCGCCACCGGCCGGGCCGAAGGCACCCGGCTGTTGCAGCCGGGCGACCTGCAGGCCTGGCAGCCCTGGGATACGCCCGGGGCCGTCGCCCGGTTTCTCGCGCACTTCCGGCCGTCGATGGGTCTGCTGATGGAAACCGAGGTCTGGCCCAACCTCGTCGCCGGCTGCCGGCAGGCCGGCGTGCCGCTGTGCCTCGCCAACGCACGGCTGAGCGCGAAATCGCTGCGCGAGGCCGAGCGGCTGGCGGTGCTGGCCCAGCCGGCGTTCGGCGGCTTGGCCGCGGTCTGGGCGCAGAGCGACGGCGATGCCGAACGCCTGCGCACGCTGCAGGCGCCGGTGCACGGCGTGTTCGGCAACCTGAAGTTCGACATGGCGCCCGACCCTGCGCTGCTCGCGCGCGGGCAGGCGTGGCACGCAGCCGCCGGTCGGCCGGTGCTGCTGTTCGCCAGCTCACGCGAAGGCGAGGAACAGCTGTGGATCGAAGCTTTGGGTCGTTTTCGGTCCCTAGCGCAAGCAGGACGTGCGCAAGGCGCTGCTGATTCGATAGCGAATCGCCCTTTGTGGCTGATCGTCCCTCGCCATCCGCAGCGGTTCGACGCGGTGGCCGCGCTGCTCCAGGATGCCGGCCTGACGGTCGCACGGCGCAGCACCTGGGGCGACGCACCACCGGTCGAGGCGGCGGCTGCCGACGTCTGGCTCGGCGATTCGCTGGGCGAGATGGCGCTGTACTACGGTGCAGCCGATGCCGCCCTGCTTGGCGGCAGCTTCGCGCCGCTCGGCGGCCAGAACCTGATCGAGGCGGCAGCCTGCGGCTGCCCGGTGGTGACGGGGCCGTCCACCTTCAACTTCGCCGAGGCCGCCGACGGCGCTACGGCGGCGGGCGCTGCATTCCGTACCACCGGCATCGACGAGGCGATCGCGACCGCCTGCCGGCTGATCGACGATCCCGCCGCGCTGGCCGCTGCCCAAGCCGCCGGACGGCGCTTCGCCGCAGCGCACCGGGGCGCGGCCGCCCGAACCGCCGATGCGGCAGTCACACTGCTGCGGAACGCGGCAGCCGAACGTCGCCGCCCTGCCGCCTGAAGTCGCCGCGCCGCGCCGCGGCGCGGCGCTCAGGGCGTCAGCAGCGCGTTCACGTTCTGCAGATCCTGCGTCGTCAGCACGCCCGCCGCCTGCCGCAGCCGCAGCTGCGCCATCAGCACGTTGTAGCGCGCCTGCGCCAGGTCGCGGCGGGTCTGGAACAGCTGGCTCTGGGCGTTCAGCACGTCGATGTTGATCCGGACGCCCACCTCGTAGCCGAGCCGGTTGGCGTCGAGCGCGCTCTGGCTCGACGCCTCGGCCGTTTCCAGCGCGCGCACCTGGCTGGCGCCGGACAGCGCGCCGAGGAACAGCGTCCGCACCTGCTGCGCGACGGTGCGCCGCGCGTTGTCGAGGTCGGCCGCCGCGCGCTCTTCCAGCGCGAGCGTCTCCCGCACCCGGTTCTGCACTGCGAAACCGGCGAACAGCGGCAGGTTGAGCTGCACGCCGACCGAGGTGGCGTTGGTGCGGTAGGGAAAAGGCAGGATCAGGCTGCCGCTCGGGTAACGCTGCACGTTGTAGCCGGCGGTCAGGTCCACCGTCGGCAGGTGGCCGGTCTCGGCGCGGCGCACCTCCAGTCGGGCCACGTCCAGCGCGAGCTGGGCCTGCCGCACCGCCGGCTGGGCCTCCTGGGCCTGTGCGACCCAGCCTTCGAGCATGGCCGGTGCGAGTTCGGGCAATGCTGCCGGCAGCGCCAGCGGCCGGGGCTGCACGCCGGTGCGGCCGAGCAGCTGGTCGAGCGCCAGCCGCCGCACCCGCAGTTCGTTGTCAGTCGCGATTTCCTGCGCGGCGACCAGGTCGGCGCGCGCCTGCGCTTCGCGGCTGTCGGTGATCGTGGCAGCGCCGATCTCGAAATTGCGTTGCGCGAAGGCGAGCTGCTGCGTCACCGCGGCCTTCTGGGCCTGCACCACCGCCAGCGTGTCCTGTGCGGCGAGCACGTCGAAGTACGCCTGCGCGACGCGGACCGTCAGATCCTGCACCGCGCCGTCGAGGGCGGCGCGCGCCGCGGCGACCTGGCGCTGGCCCTGTTCGATCGCGATCCTGTTGGCCGGCCGGTACAGCGGCTGGGTGCCGTTGATGCCAACCGTCTGCGCGTTGCCGTTGCGGTCGCCGCCGGGGGTGATCTCGGTCAGCGTCCGGCCCGCGGTGGCGCTGAAACCGACTGCCGGCAGCACGCCCGCCCGAAGCTGCTCTGCGCGGTAGACCGTGGCGTCGTACCCGGCCTGCGCCGACTGCAGCGGCGCATCGAAGGCCCGCGCAGCCTCGTATGCCTCGACCAGTGTCTCGGCATGCAGGGCGGCCGCACCGCAGGCGGCCCCGCCGGCGGCGGCGATGAGGAGGGTCGGGAGCAGGCGGGGCATGGGCATCCTCGTATAGGGGGGCAGGACTGCGCGGCCGGTCGATGCGCGCAGGCAGGCGAGCGCGCGCCGCGCAGCCGGCTGCGCCGCGGAAACAACAAAGTCGATTCGGGAAAAGAGGCGTCAGTAGCGCGGTACGGTGCCGTCGCGCTCGCGCGACCAGGCATCGATGCCGCCGGCGATGTTCACCACATCGTCGAAACCGTTCTGGGCCAGGAAGGCGGCGACCCGCTGGCTGCGCGCACCGTGGTGGCAGAGGCAGGCCACCGGGGTCGTGCGGTCGAGCTCCGCCAGCCGGGCGGGCACGCTGTTCATCGGCACCGTGACCAGCCGGAAGCCCGCCGGGGTGACGCTGGCCGTCTGCACTTCCCATGGCTCCCGCACGTCGAGCACCACCGGTTCCGCGCCGGCATGGGCGGCGAGCCACTGGTCGAAGTCCGCAGGGCGGGTCTGGGCGATGGACGGTGCGTGCATGGAAGGTAAGCCCGGAAAAAGAAGGAAATCAGAAACGGAAGCGCGACGGCTCCGGGAACCCCGCGAGCCGCGGTGCGACCGTGTCCCACGGCTCGGCCGTGGTGTACTGGGACTCGCCGGTACGGGTAACGATGTGGACGCGCATCATCGGCTCGCTGCCGACGATGGCTGCCAGCCGGCCGCCGACCTTGAGCTGGGCCAGCAGGGACTGCGGCACCTGCGCGACCGAGCCGCTCAGCAGGATCACGTCGAACGGGCCTCCGGCGACCGTGCCCTGCGAGCCGTCGGCGACGCGGACTTCGACATTGGCGATGCCGGCGCGCTGCAGGTTGGCGCGGGCCTGGGCGGCGATCTCGGGGTCGATCTCCAGCGTCACCACCCGCGCGGCGCGGCTCGCGAGCAGCGCCGCCATGTAGCCGGAGCCGGTCCCGATCTCGAGCACCGACTCGTGCTTCTTCACCACCAGGTCCTGCAGCAGCCGGGCCTCGACCTTCGGCGCCAGCATCGTGCGGCCGTGCGGCAAGGGAATTTCCATGTCGACGAACGCCAGCGCCTTGTGCTCCTGCGGCACGAAATCCTCGCGGCGCAGGACCGCCAGCAGGTCCAGCACATCGTTGTCGAGCACGTCCCACGGGCGGATCTGCTGCTCGATCATGTTGAAGCGGGCCTGGTCGATCGGGCTGGCGTGGTCGAAAGGCGTGTTGAGGGGCAGGTTCATCGGAATTCTTTCGGGTGCGTCGGGGCAAACCGGCCGATTTTAGGGCGCCGTGCCGGGGCCGACGCCGTGCGGCGCCGCTTCCAGGCCGCGCAGCAGCAGGTCGGACTGCGTGCGCAGGAAACGTTCCGCGTCGAACGGCCGGTCGCCGCCTGCACTGGCTGGCGGCTGCAGCATCAGGAACATCATCGGCGCCTTCAGGGCATAGACGGCGTAGTCCACATCGACCGCCCGGAACTCGCCGCGGGCGATGCCGCGCCGCACGATGCGCGCCAGCAGCGCGGCACCGGGCGCCTCGACTTCCTGCTGGTAGAACTTGGCCAGCTCGGGGAAATTGCAGGCCTCGGCCGTCATCAGCTTGCAGATGCCGGCCGCCTTGGTGCAGCCCACGTGCTTCCACCACTCGTCCAGCGCATAGATCAGCATTTCGGCCGAACTGGCGGTGTAGCTGTCGATCTCCGACGACCAGCGGTCGAACAGGCCGACGATGCTGTGCCGCACGACCGCCTTCAGCAACTCCTCCTTGCTGGGGAAATAGAGAAACAGCGTGCCCTTCGACACCCCGGCACGCGACGCCACGTCCTCTACCTTCGTGGCCGCATAGCCGCGCTCGACGAACAGGTCCAGCGCCGCATCGAGCAGCTCGCCCGGGCGCGCCTCTTTGCGCCGTGTGCGACGCGGCGGAGAGGCGGTGGTGTCCAGGTCCTGATCCATGTTAATGACTCGTGGGTTAGTAATGTAGGGGTGCCGACGGAGCGCCGTCAACCATCTGCGTGCTGAGGCGATGTACGGCCGGTCACCGTCGCACCTGCTCATGGTGCGATGCTGACGCGTCCATCGAAAGGATTCCCCATGTCAGAGAAAAGGCAGGAAACGATCGTGCTCGGCGGCGGCTGCTTCTGGTGCACCGAGGCGGTCTATGTGCGCGTGCGCGGCGTCGAGGATGTCGAGAGCGGCTATTGCAACGGGCATGGTCCGGCACCCAGCTACGAGCAGGTCTGCACCGGCCAGACCGGTTATGTCGAAGTGGTGAAGCTGGTGTTCGACCCGTCCGTCATCACGCTGCGCGAAATCCTGGAGATCTTCTTTGTCGTGCACGACCCGACGACCCTCAACCGCCAGGGCAACGACGTCGGCACGCAGTACCGCAGCGGCATCTACTGGACCGATCCGGCGCAGCAGGCGGTGGCGCAGGAGGTGATCGCCACGTTGCGCGCGCAGGGCGCTTACGACGCGCCGATCGTCACTGAAGTCCTGCCGCTGGAGCGGTATGCGCCGGCCGAGGCGTATCACCAGGACTATTTCGAGCACCACCCGAACCAGGGCTACTGCGCTTATGTCGTCGGGCCGAAGGTGCAGAAATTCCGCAAGACCTTCGCGGACTACGTGAAGGCCGACTGACGGCCCAGCGGTGCAGCGGGCAGGCCGGGGCGCCTGGGCGACAATCGCCCGCCCATGCCTGTCTTGTATCGCCCCTTGCTCGAGCGCCGTTGCCGCACTGGCGGGTCGATCCGTATCCGCATGGGATGGTTATGGGTGCTGCCCTTGCTGCTGTGCGCGATGCAGATGCTCGGCCAGTGGCATGCAGTGCTGCACGGGCCGATCTCGGCAATCGGCCTGACGGCCGGACCCGAAGCCCACCACCACCATCGCCCCCACGCCCTGTCTGCCAGCGCAGACACGGCGTGGGCGCATGAACACGACCATGGGCATGGTATCGGCCGCCTGTTCGGGGACCACCCGCACGACGCGGACTGTCGTCTCTACGACCAGCTCTGCCAGGCCGACGACATGCCGGCCGCCGCGGCCCACAGTCTGCCGGTCGTACCTCCCACGGCCCTGCAGGCCTGGTGGAGCGGCGAAGCGCTGCTGCGGTGGGCGGCGCTTTTCGACGCCCGCGGCCCCCCTTCGTTCCGTTGACGCATCTTCGCGCGCCGTCCGGCGTGCGGGCCGACCTTGCCTGAGCGGCAGTCGGCGACTGGTGTGCGCATGTCTTGCAGCTGCGCACCAAGATCGATCTTCAAACGGGTACTTCCATGCTTTCCTTCTTCAGGGCGAGTGCCATCGGCGCCGCCGTTCTCTCCTATGCGGGTGCAGCTTGCGCCCAAGCTCCTTCCGCCGCCGTGCCCGACGCGTCGCCTGCCCCGGTGCCGCTCCGAAGCCTCGGCGACATCACCGTGACCGGCAACCCCCTCGGCGCGGCCGACACGGTGGTCCCGGCCGAGCGGCTGACCGGAGATGCGCTGACCTTGCGCACCCAGCCGACGCTCGGCGAAACCCTCGACCGGCTGCCCGGGGTCAGCAGCACCTATTTCGGCCCCAACGCCAGTCGGCCGATCATCCGCGGGCTCGACGGCGACCGTATCCGCATCCTGCAGAACGGCGGAGCCACCTTCGACGCGTCGGCGCTCAGCTTCGACCATGCCGTCCCGACCGAGGCGCTGACCACCGAGCGCATCGAAGTGCTGCGCGGACCGGCGGCGTTGCTTTACGGTGGGAGCGCGGTCGGCGGCGTGGTCAACGTGATCGACAACCGCATTCCGCGCGAGCCGATCAACGGCGTGACCGGCAAGGTCGAGGCCGCGGGCGCTACCGGCAACAAGGAACGGTCCGGCGGCGCGCTGATCGAGGGCGGCAACGAGCGCTATGCCCTCCATGCCGATGTTTTCGACCGCCGCACGGACGACGTGCGCGTGCCGGTCGACCTCGTCTGCGAGAAACCGGGCGCTCCGGGTCTGACCCGGCGCATCTGCAATTCCGCGAGCCATGCCCGCGGCGGCGCGCTTGGCGGCAGCCTGTTCTTCGATCGGGGATACCTCGGCGCGTCCGTCAGCACCTACCGCAGCGACTACGGCACGGTGGCCGAGGACGATGTGACGATCGGAATGCAGTCGCGGCGCTACGCGCTGCAGGGCGAATGGCGGGTGCAGGGCGGGCCGCTGGAGAGCCTGCGGATGCAGGCGAGCCACACCGACTACCGGCATACCGAGTACGAGGGCGGCGCGGCCGGTACGGTGTTCCGCAACCGGGGAAATGACCTGCGGCTGGAAGCCCGCCATACGCCTTGGGGCGCCCTGCACGGGGTGCTGGGACTGCAGGTGGACGCATCGCGTTTCTCGGCGGTCGGCGAGGAAGCGTTCGTACCGTCGAGCCGCACCCGCGCCACCGCCCTATTTCTCCACGAGGAATGGCGTACCGGCTGGGGCAAGTGGACGTTCGGCACGCGCTCCGAGCAGGTCGAGGTGGCCTCCAGCGGCAGCGCCGACAGCGATCGCTTCGAGATTGGCCGTCGCAGGTTCCAGCCCCACAGCGCCGCAGTCGGTGCCGTCGTCCAGCTGGCGCCGGCATGGCAGTTCACCTCCAACCTGGCCTACACGCAGCGGGCGCCCAAGGATTACGAGTTGTTCGCAGCCGGACCGCACCTCGCCACCGGCGCTTGGGAGACCGGCGACAGCACCCTCCGCAAGGAAAGATCCACCGGCGTGGATGCCGGCTTGGCGTGGAAGGACGGACCGCACCGCTTCAACCTGACGACGTTTGCGACGCAGTTCGGCCACTACATCGGGCTCGCGCCGACCGGGGGTGCCGTCACAGAGGAGGGTGCTCGTGTCGCCGGGGGAACCGACGGCGCTTTGCCCGAATTCCGCTACCAGGGTATTCGTGCTCGATTCACGGGCATCGAGTCGAGTGCGACGGTACGGCTCGTCGGCCGGAACGGGATCTGGTCCGGCAGCCGCGAGGACACTGCTGCGTCGACGTGGGACTGGTTGCTGCGGGCAGATCTGGTGCGCGCCCGCGACAGCGATACCGGCCAGCCGCTTGCGCGCATCGCGCCGGCCCGGTTCGGCAGCAGCATCGTGTGGGCCGAAGGCCCGTGGCGCGTGACCGGCGGCTTCGACAGTGCCGCTGCCCAGCGCCGCGTGCCGGTGGGGAGCCGTGCGACCGCCGGCTATACCCTGTGGAATGCGTCGATCGGGTACCGATCCACCCTGCCGATGGGCCAGAGGTCGGGCACCGTGCTGTGGTACGCCCGCTTCGACAACATCACGGATCGGCTCGCCTACAGCGCGACATCCATCCTGACCAGCACCGCTTTTCCCAAGTCGCCACTGCCGGGGCGCAGCGTAAAGGTCGGCGTGCAGGTGCAGTTCTAACTTCGCGGGGCGGCCGGCGGTGGGGCGATCCGCCGCTGGCCAGGGGTTTCTGAGGACGTCAGCCCTTCATCAGTTCGGGCGGTACTGTTCGCCGACAGGCATCCGCACCGTCTTGTAGGCATCGCTGCGGACCGTCGCGCGGTCGGCGACCTTGATCGACTTGGGTGTCGGGAACACACCCAGTCGCACCGCTTGCGCATGCTGTTTCTGGGCGGCGGCCATGTCGTTCTTCACTTGGGCGCGGGTCTTGGCTTGCACGGACGAGTCCCAACGCGTGCTGTAGCCACGCTCGTCGGTCGTCGGCACGAGCACATGCGTGGCGAATGCAGGGGCGCTGAGGCACAGGACGGCTGCAGCGGCGATAAGGGGGCGGGTGTTCAGGGTGGCGTCCTCTGAAGTTGGTGATGGACGTACTGTGCGGTTCAGGCCCCTACCGGACCCGGACGCCAGGATTACGAATTTGTCATCTCGCCCGTCCGCCATCTCGTTACCCGCGGATCCATGCGCATCCTCATCGTGGAAGACGAACCGAAGCTGGCCGACTACCTGCGGCGTGGACTGCAGGAAAACGGCTACGTCGTGGACGTGGCGCAGGATGGGGTGGACGGCCTGCACCTTGCGCGCGAAGGGCGGTACGACCTGATCCTGCTCGACGTGATGCTGCCCGCCCTTGACGGGTTCGGCGTGCTGCGGCTGCTGCGCCACGATGCGGCGCCCGCCAAGTGCCGGTCCTGATGCTGACGGCCCGCGACCGGGTCGAAGACCGCGTGCAGGGTCTGCAGGGGGGTGCCGACGACTACCTCGGCAAACCCTTCGCTTTTTCCGAACTGCTGGCCCGGATGGAGGCGCTGTTGCGCCGCGGCGCCAGCCGCCCACTGGAAGAGAGCGCGGTACTGCGCGTCGCCGACCTGGAACTGGATCTGCTGCGCAGACGGGCGGTGCGCGGCACGGTGCGTCTCGATCTCACGGCCAAGGAATTCAAGCTGCTGGCCTTACTGATCCGCCGCAGCGGGCAAATGCTGTCGCGCACCGTCCTGGCCGAGCAGGTGTGGGACATGAATTTCGACAGCGACACCAATGTCGTGGAAGTCGCGATCCGGAGGCTGCGCAGCAAGATCGACGACCCGTTCGAGCACAAGCTGCTCCACACGATGCGGGGGATGGGCTATGTGCTGGAGGACCGTCGCGACATGACGGCTTCTGCGACGCAGCCCTCGGTTCCATGAAGCCATGCAGCGTCTGACGGCGTGGCTTCAGGGCAGGCGCCGCGACGGATACGCATCGCTCGGCACCCGGCTTTCGCGGATATTCGCGCTCCAAGCGCTGGCGCGGCTCGGCGCGGTCTGCCTGGCGATCTACCTGTTCGTGGGCTGGGCGCTGGACGACCGGGCGAGCGACGAGCTTGTGCGCAAGACCGATCTGGTCCGGCTGCTGCTCGAACACGGCGCCCACGAGGGCCGCGAGGACATGGACAGTCTGCGCGGACAGCTCGACACCTTCTTCAAGGTACATACCGATCTGTCGCTAACCATCGCGGCCGGTGAAGGGCGGGAGGTGCTCTATCGCAGCCCGGTCGCGAGCGGAACGCACTTCCGTCGCACGCGTCAGGCGACTTTCGACGTGGTCGCGGCGGAGGGAGTGGAGCAACCAATCCCGGTCGTCCCGCAGATGGATCAGTATCCGGATGCAGACCTGCTACACCAACTCGCATAGGGGCTCGCCGCTGTCGCCTGCGTCGGCGCGGCGGTAGTCGGGGCGGGTGGCTACTGGGTGGTTCGGCGGGGACTCGCTCCGCTGCGGGAACTGGCGCAACAGACGCGTGCGCTGTCGGCGCGCCGGCTCGACCAGCGGTTGAGCATCGAACAGCCGGTCGAGGAGCTGATGCCGTGGATCGAGCAGGTCAATGAATTGCTGGGGCGTCTCGAGCAGGCTTGGCAGCAATCCGAGGGATTCAATCCAGACGTGGCGCACGAGCTGCGGACACCCCTCGCGATCCTGACGGGGGAGACCGAACTACTGCTCACGGGCGGTGCGAGTATGGATGTAATGCGCGAAACGCTGGCATCCAGTCTGGAGGAATTACGGCGGCGGTCGACCATCGTGAGTGACGTGCTGTTTCTGTCGCGGGCTGATTGAGGTGCGGAGGCGCGCAGAACAGTCCCAGATTCGTTGGCTTAAGAGGTGCGTGCTATCGCGGAGTTTCATGGCGTAGCGTCAGAAGAGCGGAACCTGACGGTGTAGGTCACTGGCGACTGTGTCTGTGCCTACGACCGGGGACTGGTGCGTGGCGCGATCTCCAACCTCTTCGGGAATGCCTCTCGCTATGCAGATTGTGAGTCGACGATCCACGTAAAGATCAGTCGTGAGCAGCATGACGGGACTGCTTACGCGCGTATCACAGTCACCAACCAAGGTGCTCAGATCACACCAATAGTTCAAACGTGCATGTTCGACGGGTTCTTTCGGGCTGATTCCGCGCGGCAAGATGCGCGGAGTGAACACCACGGCCTGGGCTTGGCCATCGTGGCTGCCATCGTCCGTATGCACGAAGGTGAATTCAGTGCTATCTGCACCGATTGCGGAAGCACTGCCTTTTTGACTCTCAAAGCAAACTAATTGGGCTGGTGCAGGAGAGAGCGTCAGAACCTGTGCTAAATTCGAGGGCTTCGCTGCAGCGGCCTGGAGTTTTCCGGTGGCAGTTGGCGGGGCGGGGTTGATGAGGTGGTGTCGGGATTCTTTTTCAGGCGGGT
>CAJYQL010000115.1 GCA_913776965.1 uncultured Xylophilus sp. | reverse complement strand
TCGTGGCCGACGAGCCGGTGAGCGCGCTCGACGTCTCGGTGCAGGCCCAGGTTCTCAACCTGATGCAGGACCTGCGCGAGCGCCACGGTGCCGCCTACCTGCTGATCAGCCACGACCTGGCGGTGGTGCGGCACCTGTGCGACGAGGTCTGCGTGCTGCACCGCGGCGCCGTGGTCGAGCGCGGCACGCCGGACGCGCTGTTCGCCGGCGCGCAGCACCCCGTCACGCAAGCGCTGCTGGCCGCCGTGCCGACGCTCGCGCCGCCCGGCCGGGCGCGGTGATAACGTCGGCCCTGGCGGCGACCGGCTCCGCTGCCGGGCCGGTCCCGGCCCCGTCTGTCCCGTCCTCTTGTGCCGCTTTCCGGAGAACCCGCCCATGCTCGACCGCCGCACCCTCCTCGCGTCCACCGCCGCCCTGCCGCTGGCCGCCGCGCCGCTCGGCGCCCATGCCCAGCGCGCGAAAACCGCGGTCGTGCTCGGCATGACGCTGGAGCCGGTCGGCCTCGACCCGACCGCCGCCGCGGCCTCGTCGATCGCCGAGGTCACGCTCTACAACGTCTACGAGACGCTGACGAAGATCAACGCCGACGGCAGCGTCACCCCGCTGCTCGCCGAGGGCTGGGAGGTCTCGCCCGACCTGAAGACCACCACCTGGCGGCTGAAAAAGGGCGTGACCTTCCAGAACGGCGAGCCGTTCGACGCGCAGGCGGTCAAGTTCAGCTTCGAGCGCGCCGCCGGTGACAAGAGCACCAACAAGGACAGACGCACCTTCCAGAATCTGACGGTGCAGGTGGTGGACCCGCACACCGTCGTGCTGCTGCACAAGGAGATCGATCCGGACATCCCTTTCCTGCTCGGCCAGGCGACCGCGATCATCGTGGAGCCGAAGAGCGCGGACACCAACACGACCAAGCCGGTCGGCACCGGCCCCTACCGGCTCGAGGCCTTCAACCGCGGCGCCTCGCTGGTGCTGGTGGCCTGGGAGGGCTACCGCACGCCGGCCGCCGCGCGCATCCGCCGGGCCACCTTCCGCTTCATTTCTGACCAGGCGGCGCAGGCGGCGGCGCTGCTGTCGGGCGACGTGGACGCCTTCGCCCGCTTCGCCCCGCGCGGCGTGCCGCAGTTCAAGGCCAATCCGCGCTTCCAGGTGCTGGTCGGCGGCTCGCGCGCCAAGACGATCGTCGCGATCAACCACCGCCGGAAGCCGCTGGACGACCTGCGGGTGCGCCGCGCGATCCTGGCCGCGATCGACCGCCGCGCGATGGTCGAGGGCGCGGCCGACGGCTACGGCGTGCCGATTGGCAGCCACTACGTGCCCGGCGCGCCGGGCTATGTGGATACCACCGGCATCAACGCGTTCGACCTTGCGAAAGCGAAGGCCCTGCTGGCCGAGGCCGGCGTGAAGACGCCGCTGGAGCTCGCCGTCACGCTGCCGCCCACGCCCTACGCGCGCCAGGGCGGCGAGGTGCTCGCGGCCCAGCTCGCCAAGGTCGGCATCGTCTGCAAGCTGCAGAACGTCGAATGGGCGCAGTGGCTCTCCGGCACCTACGGCAACAAGCAGTACGACCTGTCGATCATTTCGCATGTGGAGCCGTTCGACCTGGGCAACTACGCCAAGCCGGACTACTACTGGGGCTACCAGAACAAGGCGTTCGACGCGCTCTACGACCGCATCCGCACCGCGCCGGTGGCGGCCGACCGGCTGCGGCTGCTCGGCGATGCGCAGCGGCTGCTGGCGACCGATGCGGCCAACGGCTTCCTGTACCAGCCGCAGTGGGTCACGGTCGCGAACAAGAACCTGAAGGGCCTCTGGAAAGATATGCCGATCTTCGTGAACGAACTGGCCGCGCTGCAATGGACCTGAGCACCACCACCGATGCCGCCCCGCCGGCCCCTCAAGCATCCGCGGAGAGCGGCGCCCTGCACACCCTGGGCGTCGCGGCCCTGCAGGCGGCCTACCGCGCAGGCGTGCTGTCGCCGGTCGAGGTGGTCCGCGCGGTCCTCGACCGCATGGACCGCTGCGAGCCGCAGCTACAGGCCACCTACCTGCTGCGGCCCGAGGCCGCGCTGGCGCAGGCCCGCGCATCGGAAGGGCGCTGGCGCGCCGGCGCGCCGCTCGGCCCGCTCGACGGCGTGCCGGTCACGCTGAAGGACAACATCGCGACCCGCGGCGACCCGATGCCGCTCGGCACCGCCGCCACCGCCCTGGTGCCGGCGGCCGACGACGCGCCGCCCGCCGCCCGGCTGCGCGAGGCCGGCACGGTGCTGGTCGCCAAGACCACCATGCCCGACTTCGGCATGCTGTCCTCGGGACTAAGCAGCTTCCATCCGCTCGCGCGCAACCCGTGGGACCTGTCGAAGACGCCCGGCGGCTCCAGCGCCGGCGCCGCCGCCGCCGCCGCGGCCGGCTACGGGCCGCTGCACCTGGGCACCGACATCGGCGGCTCGCTGCGGCTGCCCGCCGGCTGGTGCGGTGTGTTCACGCTCAAGCCGAGCCTGGGCCGGGTGCCGATCGACCCGCCGACCACCGGCCGCTGCGCCGGCCCGATCGCCCGGACCGCGGAAGACGCGGCCTGGATGATGCAGGCCCTGTCCCGCCCCGATACGCGCGACACCATGAGCCTGCCGCCCGCCGACATCGACTGGCCCGGCGCCTGCGCGCCGGGCGCCGAGGAACGGCTGCGCGGCCTCCGGATCGGCCTGCTGCTCGATGCCGGCTGCGGCCTGCCGGTGGAGACCGAGGTACGCGAGGCCATCGAGCGCGCCGCCCTGCTGTTGGAGCGCGCCGGCGCGGTTATCGAGCCGATGGCGCCATTCATGACCCAGGGGATGCTCGACGGCATGGACCGCTGGTGGCGGCTGCGCAGCCATCTCGACATGGCCGGCCTGCCGGCCGAGCGCAAGGCCCGGGTGCTGCCCTATATCCAGGCCTGGGCCGACAGCGCCGCCGGCATGACCGGACCCGAGGCGTACCAGGCACAGCACCAGTTCCACCTGACCCGCGTGGCGGCGGTGCGGGCCTGCGCCGCCTACGACTACATCGTCTCGCCGGTCGCGCCGATGCCGGCCTTCGCGGCGGAACTGCCCTCGCCCACCGACGACCCGATGCATCCGCTGGAGCACATCGGCTTCACCGTGCCGTTCAACATGTCGGAACAGCCGGCCGCATCGGTGAACTGCGGCTATACCCGCGCGGGGCTGCCGGTCGGGCTGCAGATCGTCGGGCCGCGCTTCGACGACGCCGGCGTGCTGCGCATCGCCCGGGCGTTCGAGGCGATCCGCGATCCGCAGCGGGCCTGGCCCGACCTCCTGGGCTGACCGCAATGGCACAGGGCAAACGCATCTCGGTCGACATCGACCCCGCCGCGCTGGAGGCGATCCGCGCCCTCGGCGCCGCGGCCAGGGCCGCGCGGCTGGCCGCGGGCGAGGGCCAGGCGGCGGCCGCCGCACGGCTCGGCGTGCACGTGCAGACCATCGGCCGCATCGAGTCCGGCGAGCCGGGCGTGGCGGTCGGCCACATCGTCGGGCTGCTGGCGCTGTACGGCGTGGCGGTGCAGGCGGACTCTCCGGCGGGCTGAGGCGGCGCCGGTCAGCCGGCCGCGGCCTGCTCCTCTTCCCGCGCCTTGACCAGCGCGCGCATCGCCCGGTTGACCGGCACCGGCACGCCGAGCGCGGCGCCGCGTGCGGCGATGAATCCGTTCAGGTGGTCCACCTCGCTCGGCTTTCCCCGCGCCAGATCCTGGGCGGTAGACGAGAACTGCGCCGGCATCGTCTCGGCGATGCGGGCCACGGCCGCCGGCACGTCGCCCGGCACCTGCACGCCGTCGGCCTTCGCCACCGCCAGGCATTCGGCGACCAGGTCGTCGATCACGCCGGGGATGCCCGGCACCTGCACCAGCCGGCCGTAGGGCAGCCGGGTGACGGCCGACAGCGCGTTGTAGGCGCAGTTGAGGATCAGCTTGGCCCACAGCGCGCCGCGGACGTCGGGCGACACGGTGGTCGGCACGCCGGCGGCTTCCAGCAGCGCGGCGACCGCTGCGCTCTGCGACGACGGCGCGATCACCAGTTCGCCCCGGCCGTTGTGTTTCACATGTCCGGGGCCGGCCATGGCGGAGGCGACGTAGACGACCGCGGCGGCCACTTCCTGCGGCACCGCGGCGCGCAGGCGGATGTCGTTGTCCACCCCGTTCTGCAGCGTCAGCAGCAGCGCACCGGGCGCGAGGTGCGGGCGCATCGCCTCGGCGGCGGCCTCGGTGTCGATGGACTTCACGCAGAACAGCACCAACTGCGCACCCGCGACCGCCGACGGCTCGGTGCTGGCGTCGAGCCGGATGCGCGCGTCGAAGGTCTGCGCCTCCAGCCGCAGGCCATCGCGGCGGATCGCGTCCACATGCGCCGGCCGGCCGATCAGCACCACGTCGTGGCCGGCGCGCGCGAGCATGCCGCCGTAGTAGCAGCCGACGGCACCGGCGCCCATGACGGCGATGCGGATGTGGGCGGGAAACGGTACGGCGGTGGACGGCATGCGGACAGCTCCAGCAAAAAAGAGAAGGTTGTCGAAGGCGCCGGACGGCGCGATCAAGCGGTGGCGCGGTGGCGCGGTGGCGCGGTGGCGCGGTGGCCGCCGATGCTACGGACGCCCGCTGACTGCCGCCATCGCCTTTGCGCCGGGGCGCATCGCCGATTGCGAAGGCGACGGCAACCGGTCCACCCTTCGGCCTTTCCCGCCGCTCCGGCGGTCAGCCCGACACCGGCGGCGGCGCCCCTTCGGTGGCAGCCGCCTCCCGTTCGCGCAGGTGGCGGGTCTGGTCGTACACCGGCTGCTGGGGCAGACCGTCCAGGTGGGCGACGTCGGCCCACTGCACGATCTCGATCGCGCCGTCGGCGGCGATGCGCACCCGGTTCACCCCGGCGTTCGGAATCTCGGCCATGCGCGGACCGTCCAGGCTCAGCGCGCGGGCCGTGCGGAACACCATGTCGAGCACGCCGCCGTGGGTGACCACCATCAGCGTGCGGCCCGCATGCGCCGCCGCGATCCGCCGCAGCGCGCCGACGGTGCGCTCGTGGAACTGGCGGGTGCTCTCGCCGCCGGGCAGCGCATGGTCGGCACGGAAGGCGAGCCAGCGCTCCCAGGCGTCGGGCATGCGGGCGCGGATTTCGGTGCCGGTCAGGCCCTCGGCCGCGCCGAACGCCTGCTCGCGCAGGTCGGCATCGGGCGCCGCCACCAGTCCGAGCCGTTCGGCCGGCGGCACGGCGGTCTGCCGGGCCCGCGTCAAGTCGCTGGTGAAGGCGAGGTCCACCGCCTCGCCCGCCATGCGGTCGGCCAGCCGCGCCGCCTGTGCGAGTCCCGCGGCATTCAACGGAACATCGGTCTGGCCCTGGAAGCGCAGCGCGCGGTTCCAGTCGGTTTCGCCGTGGCGGATCAGGAATAGGTCGGTGGTCGTCACGTCGGCATTGCGTTGGGAAAGGAAGGGGCGAACTGCGCCGCAGCGGCCGATGCGGCGGCGCGGTGCGTCAGGAAGGACATCGCATGCCGGCGTGCCGGTCAGAGGCGGATCAGGCGCAGCGGCCGGCTGCAGCCGGCGTCGACGAAGGGGCCGTCGCTGCGCGTCCAGCCGCTGCCGGGCGAGGTCTGGGCGCACACGTCGCGGGTACTGCCGGCGCTGCGCCACTGGTACCAGGGCGCGGGCGCCGCGCCGGCCAAGGGCAGCAGCGTCAGGGAGGCAGCGAGAAGGCACAGGGCACGCATGCGGTCGATGCTAACCCGCGGCACGATTTCATGCAGAAAATGGCCTCCAGCGCTTGCTGCACCTGCGCCATTTGCTATCTATTTCGTAGCATCCGCCGTCACGATCCAGCCCTCGAGCCGGTCGACGTCCGGCGGAAGGCCGAAGTCGGGCACCGCCGCCGCGCGGGCCCGGTCGCCCCAGGCGGCCTGCAGCAGGCAGAGCACCGCGTCGAGCGTGTCGCCGCTGGCGTCGGCGACCAGCGCGTCGTGCTGGGACGGCCGCAGCTGCAGCCGCAGCCCGATGCCGAGCGGTCCGGCCGGCCCGGCGCCGGTTTCCAGCGCGGCCAGCAGGTCCTTGCGGGCGATCAGGCGGTCGGGCGTCTGTTTGGCGCGGTCGTCGCTCTTATAGCTGCGCCGTCCCAGCACCTCGCGCGCCAGCAGGCCCGGATAGGCTTCCAGCGCCACCTTGCGGGCGTGCGGCGCCGGCGGCTCCACACCCACCAAGTGCGCGCCGGCCGCCCGCAGCAGCGGAACGCCCGCATGCAGCATGAACGCGACCGGCGGGTTCACCCATTTCATCGACGGACTGGAGCCGGCCGGCCCGTCGGTGCGGCGGTGGGCGAACTTGCCGCCCACCGGACGGGCGGCGCAGAAGGCGGCGAAGGTGGCGCGGATCGCCTCGCGCGGCAGCGCCGCGTAGTGGTCCATGCAGGCCGGCCAGTCGCGGGGCCAGCCGAGCGCCTCCACCAGTTCGCGCGGCAGGCCGAACGGCAGGTCGAAGCCGCCGAGCCAGTCGCCCGGCGCGGCCAGCCAGTCGCCGAAACCGCCGAGCGTCGGGAAGCGCAGCACCTCGCCGAGCCGCACGACGCTGCCGGCGCGCCGGCCGAGCGCCACCACGACCGGCTTGCGCGGCCCGGGTGCACTGGAGAAGTCGCAGCCGAAAAGCAGCGGCGCCTCCGGCGCGGACGGCGGCGGCGCGGCGCTCATCCCAGTCCCAGCGCGACCACGCCGGCCGCGATGCACACGGCGCCCAGCAGCCGCGGCAGCCGGTCGCCTTCGCCGAGCAGCCGGCCGCCGATCAGCGCGGCGAACAGCATCGACACCTCGCGCGCCGGCGCCACATGGGACAGCGGCGCGGTCTGCAGCGCATAGAGCACCAGCACGTACGACACCGGGCTGACCGTGCCGACCAGCAGCGCGTATTTCCACTGCGCACGCCAGAGCCGGCCGAGCGCCGGCCGGTCGCGTAGGACCGGCGGCGCGAGCAGCGCGATGCGCACGAAGTTGCCCATGTAGTCGATCAGGATCGGCGACAGCAGCAGCACCTTGACCGCATAGCCGTCGAGCACGGTGTAGGCCGCGATGAAGCCGCCGGTCGCCAGGCCCCAGCCCAGCCCCGCGTGCACCCGCGCGCGCCGTGCCGGGTCCTGGGCCGCGCGCAGCAGGCCCGGGCCGCCGGCGATCAGGAACACGCCGCCCGCCACCGCCGCGATGCCGGCCAGCCCGACGGGCGACAGCCGTTCGCCGAGCAGCAGCACCGCCACCGTCGACGACAGCAGCGGCCCTGACCCGCGCGCCACCGGATACACCACCGTCAGGTCGGCCCGCCGGTAGCCGCGCAGCAGCACGACGAAATACAGCACGTGGAGCAGGCCGCTGGCCGCCACGACGCCCCACTCCCGGGCGCCCCACGACGGCACCGCGTCGCGCCCGGCCCACCAGCCGACCGGCGCCCACACCACAGCCAGGCAGACGCCGGTGAAGAACACGAACCGTGCGTCGCCGCCCGCCTTCTTCGCGGCGATGTTCCATACCGCGTGGATCAGCCCGGCCAGCATCACCAGGCCGAAGGCGAGCGGTGTCACGGGGCGGGCCTACGGGGCGTGGGCACGGGCGGGTCAGGAGCCGGCGGAGCGCGGATGCGCGGTCAGCGCGGGATCAGCGACAGGAATTCGCGGCGCAGCGCGGTGTTTTCCAGGAAGGCGCCGCGCATCACCGAGTTGATCATCTTGCTGTCCATCTCCTTCACGCCGCGCCAGGACATGCAGTAGTGGCTCGCCTCCATCACCACCGCCAGGCCGTCGGGCATGGTCTTCTTCTCGATCAGGTCGGCCAACTGCACCACCGCTTCCTCCTGGATCTGCGGGCGGTTCATGATCCAGTCCACCAGCCGTGCGTATTTCGACAGCCCGATCACGTTGGTGCCCTTGTTGGGCAGGATGCCCATCCAGATCCGGCCGATCACCGGGCAGAAATGGTGGCTGCAGGCGCTGCGGACCGTGATCGGGCCGACGATCATCAGCTCGTTCAGATGCTCGGCGTTCGGGAACTCGGTGATCCGCGGCGGCGCCACGTAGCGGCCGCCGAAGACTTCCTGCAGGTACATCTTGGCGACCCGGCGCGCAGTGTCGGCGGTGTTGTGGTCGCTCTGCGTGTCGATCACCAGGCTGTCGAGCACGCCCTGCATCTTCTCCTGCACCTCGTCGAGGAGCCGCTCGATGTCGCCCGGATGCAGGAATTCGGCGATGTTGTCGTTGGCGTGGAAGCGCTGGCCCGCCGCGGCCAGGCGTTCGCGGATCTTGACCGACATCGGCGTCCCGTCTTGGGGATCGTCTGTATTCATGGGTGGTGTCTGCCTTCTGTAGGATCGGCACGATGGTAGCGGCTCGACCCGTGCGCCTACACTGGCGGGGGCATGCAACTTGCGTGGCCACCCTGCGAACCTCCTGAGGCCTTCCGATGACCGGTCCCATCCTGCAGCCGATTTCCGAGTGCCGCGCGCTCGTCATCGATGGCAATCCGACCTCGCGCAGCATCCTGGTGTCGCAGCTGCGCGACTACGGCATCGGCAAGATCATGCAGTGCCATCGCGCGACCGATGCCCGGGCCAAGCTCGAACATGCGCAGTTCGAGTTCGTGCTGTGCGAACAGTCGTTCCACGATGCGGCGCAGTCCGGCCAGGCGCTGCTCGACGATCTCCGCCGGGCGCAGCTGCTGCCCTTCTCCACCGTGTTCTTCATGGTGACCAGCGAGGCGTCCTATTCGATCGTCGCCGAGGCGGCCGAATCGGCCCTCGACGGCTACCTGCTCAAACCCTTCACCACCTCCACGCTGTTCGAGCGGCTCAACATCGCCCGCGCCCGCAAGGCGCACCTGAAGCCGATCTTCTCGGCCATCGAGGCCGGCGATTTCGACCGGGCGGCCGAACTGTGCGTGCAGCGTTTCGAGAAGCGCGAACCCTACTGGCTGTACGCGGCGCGCATCGGCACCGAGCTGCTGCTGCGCGCCAACCGCCACGACGAGGCGCGCACCCTGTTCGAGGCGGTGATCGCTGCCAAGGCCCTGCCCTGGGCCAAGCTCGGCGTGGCGCGGGCACAGCTCGAATCCGGGCAGACGGTGCGGGCGCTCAACACCCTGGAGCGGCTGGTCGGCGAGGACAGCGGTTTCGCCGACGCCTACGACGTGATGGGCAGCGCCCAGGTCGAGCTCGGCAAGTTCGACGAGGCGCTCGAGACCTACCGGATGGCCGCCGAACTCACGCCCGGCTCGGTGGTGCGGCTGCAGAAGCACGGGATGATGGCGTACTACATGGGCGACCGCGAGACCGCGGCCCGGGTGCTGTCTCGCGCCGCCACCATCGGCTGCGACTCCAAGATGTTCGACGCGCAGTCGCTGGTACTGCTCGCCTTCGCCTCGTTCCAGGACGGCGACCGCCGCATGCTCGACCGCTGCATGTCCGACTTCCAGCGGCTGCGCGAAAAGCAGATGGACGACCTGCGGCTGCGCCGTTTTGCCGAAGTGGTGGAGACGCTGCAGCTGATCCGCGCCCGGCAGTTCAGCGCGGCGGTGCAGGCGGCACGGGCGCTGGCCGACGACATCCGGTCGGCGACCTTCGATTTCGAGGCGGCCTGCAACCTCGGAGGCCTGCTGTCGGTGCTGGCCGCGACCTCGATCGCGCTCGACCAGAACGACCAGTGGATCCGCGCCATCGGCCTGCGCTACGCCAGTTCGCGCAGCCTGGGCGAACTGCTGGCCAGCGCCAGCATCGCCCATCCGCCGAATGCCGAGATGCTCCGGCAGTGCCATGCGCAGATCAACAAGATGGCCGAATCCGCCATGTCGCTCAGCCTGGGCGGTAACCCGACCGGCGCGGTGCAGAGCCTGCTGCAGGCCGGCCAGGACACACTGAACGCGAAGCTCGCCGACGTCGCGCACCAGGTGCTCGGCCGACATGCCGCCCGGATCGCCGAGGCGCCGGCCCTGCAGGAGCGGGTCGATGTGCTGCGCACCGCCTGCGGCGCCCAGCCGCGCCGCGCCGCGCTGAGCCAGGACCGCCACCGGCAACCGGGCGGGCTCAGCCTGCGAGTGGGCGCACCGCCGGCGGCGCTGGAAGCCGCGACGCCCTGAAGCCGGCGCCGCCAACCGCCGGACCTGCCTGCTCCGCCCCGGGCGACTACCGTCCGGCGAACCGCGGCAGCATCAGAACGGCTTCGGCATTCGACGGCGAATAGCAGCGGTCGGCCGCCTCCCGCCAGGGCCACCAGGCCATCGCCGTGTGTTCGCGCGGTGCCAGCTGCACCGCCGTGCCGGCCGGCACTTCCAGCCCGAACAGATGCTCGGTGTTCTCCGCGACGTCCGGCGCATAGCGGTGGCGCCACTGCGGGTAGATCGGGTAGACGTTTTCGAGATGCCAGTCGACCAGCTGGCATCCGGGCGCCTGCACGTCGATGCCGGTTTCCTCCCGCACCTCGCGTGCGGCGGTCGCGGCGAAAGGCTCGTCGGCCGCGTCCTTGCTGCCGGTCACCGACTGCCAGAAGCCGGGCGTGTCGGCGCGCTCGATGAGCAGCACGTCCAGCGCCGGCGTGTGGATCACGACCAGCACCGACTGCGGCAGTTTCCAGAAGCGTGCGGAGGATGCGGGAACGGCAGGTGTCATGGCGCGTGCGGTGCGGTCGTGCGGGAGACGCAAAAAAAAAGGCGGCGGGCCTCGCAGCCCGCCGCCTGTCGAGGGGTCGTCCCCGCGCCTCAGGCCGCAGCCGCCTGCACGTTGCGCAGGCGGATGTGCAGTTCGCGCAGCTGCTTCTCGTCCACCGGGCTCGGCGCCTGGGTCAGCAGGCACTGGGCGCGCTGGGTCTTCGGGAAGGCGATCACGTCGCGGATCGATTCGGCACCGGTCATCAGCGTGACGATGCGGTCCAGCCCGAACGCCAGGCCGCCATGCGGCGGCGCGCCGTACTGCAGCGCGTCCAGCAGGAAGCCGAACTTCTGCTGCGCTTCCTCGGGCGAGATCTTGAGCGCGTCGAACACCTTCTGCTGCACGTCGGCGCGGTGGATACGGACGGAGCCGCCGCCCATCTCCCAGCCGTTGAGCACCATGTCGTAGCCCTTGGAAATGCAGCGGCCGGGGTCGGTGACCATCCAGTCCTCGTGGCCGTCCTTCGGCGCGGTGAACGGGTGGTGCACCGCGTTCCAGCGGTCGGCCTCGTCGTCGTACTCGAACATCGGGAAGTCCACCACCCACAGCGGTGCCCAGCGGCTCTCGAACAGGCCGTTGGCCTTGCCGAAGGCGCTGTGGCCGATCTTGAGGCGCAGCGCACCGATCGCGTCGTTGACGACCTTTTCCTTGTCGGCACCGAAGAACAGCAGGTCGCCGTCCTGGGCGCCGGTGCGCTGCAGGATCTCGGCGATCGCCGCGTCGTGGATGTTCTTGACGATCGGGGATTGCAGGCCGTCACGGCCCTTCGCCGCTTCGTTGACCTTGATGTAGGCCAGACCCTTGGCGCCGTAGATCTTGACGAACTCGGTGTAGCCGTCGATCTCGCCGCGCGACAGGCCGCCGGTCTCGCGCGCACCGCCCGGCACGCGCAGGGCGACGACACGGCCGCCCTTCATGTTGGCCGCACCCGAGAAGACCTTGAAGTCCACGTCCTTCATCACCTCGGTCAGCTCGGTGAATTCGAGTTTGACGCGCAGGTCTGGCTTGTCGGAGCCGTAGCGCAGCGCAGCTTCCTGGTAGGTCATGACCGGGAACTCGCCCAAGTCCACACCCAGCGTGTTCTGGAACACTGTCTTGATCATGCCCTGGAACATGTCACGGATGTCTTCCTCGGTCAGGAACGAGGTCTCGATATCGATCTGGGTGAACTCCGGCTGGCGGTCGGCGCGCAGGTCCTCGTCGCGGAAGCACTTGGTGATCTGGTAGTAGCGGTCGAAGCCCGCGACCATCAGCAGCTGCTTGAACAGCTGCGGCGACTGGGGCAGCGCGAAGAACTGGCCGTCGTGCACCCGGCTCGGCACCAGGTAGTCGCGCGCGCCTTCGGGCGTGGACTTGGTCAGCATCGGCGTCTCGATGTCGATGAAGCCGTTGGCGTCCAGGAACTTGCGGACTTCCATCGCCACCTTGTAGCGCAGCATCAGGTTGTTCTGCATGTACGGGCGGCGCAGGTCCAGCACCCGGTGGGTCAGGCGGGTGGTCTCCGACAGGTTGTCGTCGTCGATCTGGAACGGCGGGGTGACCGACGCGTTGAGCACGGTCAGCTCGTAGGCCAGCACCTCGATCTTGCCGCTCTTCAGGTTGTCGTTGGTGGTGCCGTCCGGACGGGCGCGCACCAGGCCCTTGACCTGCACGCAGTATTCGTTGCGGACCTCTTCGGCCACCTTGAAGGTGTCGGCACGGTCGGGATCGCACACCACCTGCACGTAGCCTTCGCGGTCGCGCAGGTCGATGAAGATCACGCCGCCGTGGTCGCGGCGGCGGTTGACCCAGCCGCACAGGGTGACGGTCTGGCCCAGCAGGGCATCGGTCACGAGACCGCAGTAGTGGGAACGCATGGCCATGGTGGAATTCCGGCGCCGTCGCGGCGCGTTACGGGAGGGAGGGCGGGGTTTGCGGGGTCGGGCCGACCGGCACGACCACCCCCATGGAGACGATGTACTTGAGCGCCTCGTCGACGCTCGTGTCGAGCTCGATGCAGTCGCTGCGGCGCAGCATCACGAAATAGCCGCCCGTGGGGTTGGGCGTGGTGGGCACGTAGACGCTGAGGAAATCCTCGCGCAGGTAGGTCGCGACGTCGCCGCCCGGCGAGCCGGTCACGAAGCCGACGGTCCACACGCCCTCGCGCGGCCACTGCACCAGCACCGCGGTCCGAAAGGCGTTGCCGCTCTCGGAGAACAGCGTGTCCGACACCTGCTTGACGCTGCTGTAGATCGAGCGCACCACCGGGATGCGCACCAGCACCGCATCGCCCCATTTCACCAGCTTCTTGCCGACGAAGTTGCTGGTGACCGCGCCGACCAGCAACAGGATGAGCAGTGTGAGCAGCACCCCGAAGCCGGGGATGTGGAAACCGAGCAGCCGGTCCGGATGCCAGGCCTGCGGCAGGATGAGCAGCGTCTGGTCGAGCGTGCCGATGATCCAGTCGAGCACCCAGACGGTGATCGCCAGCGGCACGATCACCAGCAGGCCGGCGAATAGCCATTTGCGCAGCGGAGCGACCATCGGGTGCCTCAGTCGCCGCTCTTGGCGGGTGCAGGTGCCGCCGCCGGGGTGGGCGACGGGCTCGTGGCGGCGGGGGCCGGCGCCGGGGCAGCGCTACTGCTCGACGGTGTGCCGGACTCCGACGCACCGGCGGACTTCTCGCCGGCCGGCGCTGCGGCATTGCTGCCGCCGCGGAAATCGGTCACGTACCAGCCGGAGCCCTTCAACTGGAAGCCGGCTGCCGTCACCTGCTTGCGGAAGGTGTCGGCACCGCAGGCGGGACATTGCGTCAGCGGTGCGGCCGACATCTTCTGCAGAACGTCCTTGGCGAAACCGCAGGACTCGCACTTGTAGGCGTAGAGGGGCATGGCGGGAAGGGAAAAAGGGACCCGAAAAGGCGCGCCGGGCGCCTGTCGAAAAACCCTCGAGTATAGCGGCCGGGCCCCGCCCTCCCCCCCGTCAGGCCAGGCCTGCGACCGCCTGGTGCGGCACCCGGCGGTCCGCGATGCGCTGGGGTGCCAGCGAGCCCGCCACCATGCCCACGACCGCGCCCAGCACGCCGGCCAGCTGCGGCGGAAACACCGCGCCCCAGGGCGTCGCCAGGCAGGCGATCCAGCTGCCGAGGCCGAGCACGATCGAGAGCAGCGCCCCCTGCGTGCTGGCCCGGCGCCAGTAGAGCCCTGCCGTCAGCGGCACGAACGCACCGACCAGCGTCACCTGGTAGGCGCCGGACACCATTTCGTAGATCGAGGTGCCCTGCATCGCGATCGCATAGGCCAGCACGCAGCCGCTGAACAGCAGCACCGTGATCCGCATGGTGCGCAGGTTCTCCGCGTCGCTGCGGCCGGGCCGGAACTGCCGCCAGATGTTCTCGGTGAAGGTGACGCTGGGCGCCAGCAGCGTGGCCGACGCGGTGGACTTGATCGCGGACAGCAGCGCACCGAAGAACAGCACCTGCATCACGAAGGGCATGCGCTCCAGCACCAGGGTCGGCAGGACCTTCTGCGGATCGTCCTTCAGCAGCGCGGCAGCCTGCTCCGGCATGATCAGCAGCGCACTCGCGACCAGGAACATCGGCACGAAGGCAAACAGGATGTAGCAGACGCCGCCGATCACCGGGCCACGGGTCGCGGCCTTCAGACCGTTCGCCGACATCACCCGCTGGAACACGTCCTGCTGCGGGATCGAGCCCAGCATCATCGTGATCGCCGCGGCGAAAAAGAACAGGATGTCGTGCAGCTTCGGCTCGGGCCAGAAGTGGAACAGGTCGCGGCTGAGCGCGAAGGCGATCACCTTGTCGGCACCGCCCGCCATGTCGCCGGCGAACACGGCCAGGATGGTGAGGCCTGCCACCAGGATGATCATCTGGATGAAGTCGGTGATCGCCACCGACCACATGCCGCCGAAGAGCGTATAGGCGAGGATCGACACCACGCCGATCACCATGCCGGCCGGGACCGGGATGGCGCCGGCCGACAGCACGTTGAACACCAGCCCGAGCGCGGTCACCTGGGCCGACACCCATCCCAGGTAGCTGAGCATGATGATCAGCGAGCACAACACCTCCACCGCGCGGCCGTAGCGCTCGCGGTAGTAGTCGCTGATCGTCAGCAGCGTCATGCGGTAGAGCTTGGCCGCGAAGAACACGCCGACCAGGATCAGGCAGGTGCCGGCGCCGAACGGGTCCTCGACCACGTTCCCCAGGCCGCCTTCGATGAATTTCGCCGGGATGCCCAGCACCGTCTCGGAGCCGAACCAGGTCGCGAAGGTGGTGGTGACGATCATTGCCAGCGGCAGGCCGCGCCCGGCGATGGCGAAGTCGGCAGTCCCCTTGACGCGCCGCGCGGCCAGCAGGCCGATGCCGATGGTGACGAGCAGGTAGGCGAAGACAAGCGTCAGCAGCACGGCGGGCCTCGGTCGAAAAAAGCGGGATTATCGCCAAGCACGCGGCATGCCCGGCCCGCCCGCGGGCCCGCGGTCAGAACAGGCGCAGGCGCAGCAGCACCATCGTCGCGACCAGGCCGAGCAGGAATCCGACGCCGCCGTAGATCAGCGTCTGCAGCAGACGGTTGGTGCGGTGCTGGGCCTGCAGCAGTTCCTCCAGCTGCCGGCGGTGCAGGCCCGACGGCCGGTCCTGCAGGTATTCGTAGAGCAGCCGCGGCAGTTCCGGCAGCAGCTTGGCGTAACGCGGCGCCTGGTCGCGCAGTTCGGTCCAGAGCTTCTTCGGGCCGATCTGGTCGAGCATCCACTTCTCGAGGAACGGCTTGGCGGTGCTCCAGAGGTCGAGGTCCGGGTCGAGCTGGCGGCCGAGCCCCTCGATGTTGAGCAGCGTCTTCTGCAGCAGCACCAGCTGCGGCTGGATCTCGACCTGGAAGCGGCGCGAGGTCTGGAACAGCCGCATCAGCACCATGCCGAGCGAAAGCTCCTTCAGCGGCCGGTCGAAGTACGGCTCGCACACCGCGCGGATCGCGGACTCGAGTTCGTCGATCCGGGTGTTGGCGGGCACCCAGCCGGATTCGACGTGCAGCTCCGCCACCCGCTTGTAGTCGCGCCGGAAGAATGCGGTGAAGTTCTGCGCGAGGTAGTCCTTGTCGTATTCGGTCAGCGTGCCCACGATGCCGAAGTCGAGCAGCACATAGCGCCCCAGGCTGTCCGGCTCGACGCTCACCTGGATGTTGCCGGGGTGCATGTCGGCGTGGAAGAAGCCGTCGCGGAAGACCTGGGTGAAGAAAATCGTCACGCCGTCGCGCGCCAGCCGCTTGATGTCCACCCCGGCGGCATGCAGCCGGTCGACCTGGTTGATCGGCACGCCCTTCATGCGCTCCATCACCATCACGTCCGGATGGCAGAAGTCCCAGAACATCTCGGGGATCTGCACCAGGTCCAGGCCGTTCATGTTGCGGCGCAATTGCGCGGCGTTGGCCGCCTCGCGAATGAAGTCCAGCTCGTCGTGCAGGTACTTGTTGAATTCGGCGACGACCTCCCGCGGCTTCAACCGCTTGCCGTCGGCCGACAGCGATTCGACCCAGCCGGCCATCATCGACATCAGCGCCAGGTCCTTCTCGATCGTCGGCAGCATGCCCGGGCGGCGCACCTTGACCGCCACCTCCCGCTCGCGCCCGTCGGCGGTGCGCAGCGTGGCGAAGTGGACCTGCGCGATCGAGGCGCTCGCCACCGGCACCCGCTCGAAGCTGGTGAAGATCGCATCGATCGGCCGGCGGAAGGCCCGCTCGATCGCCGCGACCGCGATCTCCACAGGGAAAGGCGGTACCCGGTCCTGCAGGCGCGCGAGTTCGTCGGCGATGTCCGCCGGCATCAGGTCGCGCCGGGTGGACAGCACCTGGCCGAACTTCACGAAGATCGGGCCGAGCGATTCGAGGGCTTCGCGTAGGCGCTGCCCCCGCGGCGCGTCGAGCCGGCGGCCGGTGGTGATGATGCGGGTCAGGCGGCGCAGCCAGGGTTGGCGGAAGCTGGACAGGACCAGTTCGTCCAGGCCGTAGCGCAGGGCGATCCACAGGATGTAGATGCCCCGGAGGAAACGGGCCATGGGATCAGCCGCCCGCAGGCGGCGGCGGCGCGGAGGCTCCGGCGGCGGACGCGCCGCCGCGCTGGGCGACGAACTGCCGCAGCGACTGTGCGACCTTGCGGGCCACCTGCCCGATGCGGTGCGCCGGCACGTCGCCGATCAGGCGCGACAGGTCTTCCTCGACGTCCCAGCGGACGTTGTCGACCAGCCAGTTGATCTCGGCGGCCAATTGCACATCGCCTTCGATGCGCACGGCCGGCTTGGTGCCGCGCATCGCGGCCTGGGCGAGCGACAGCGGCGATTCGTCGGTCACGGTGAGCGTGAGGTCGGCGGGCGCTCCCGGCGCGGCCCGGTCGAGCAGGCCCGCCGGCGTGATCAGCAGCCGCAGCGAGAACTGGCGCCACTGCACCAGCGCCACGCGCCCCTTCTGCCGGGCCAGCCGCGCGGTGGCCTCGGGCTCCTGCTGCAGCACATGGTTGAGGAACAGCACGGCGCGGTGCTGTAACTCGTCGACCAGCCACTGCGGCGGCTGCAGGCTGCCGAGCCGGTCCATGAAGCCGTTCAGGAACGAAAAAGGGGACTGTGGTGTGACCATAGTCCCCGATTATTCATGGAAAGGTCCGCACGCCGGTGCGGACCGGTAACCGGCGGCGAACCGCCGGTTCGACGGCTTACTGCAGCGCCTGGACGCCCGCCACCAGCCAGCCGGACCGGCCGTCCTTCGGCTTGGCCATGTTCCACACTTCGCGGAACGGGCTCGGGCCGGCCGAGGGTTCCTCGCGGATCATGCCGGAGAACTCGACGCTCGCCAGGTACCCGTCCATGTCCTCCTCGATACCCAGCAGCTGGGCGTCGAGCATGACCACGTCGGTCTTGTTCGGCTTGCCGCCGGAGTGGCTCTCGCGCTCGGCGAGCTGGCTGCGGATCTCGCCGACCATGCTGTCGGTCATCATCGAGCGCAGTGTGGCCAGGTCGGAGCGGTCCCAGGCGTCCTGCAGCGTGACGAAGTTGCGCTTGGCGGCGACCAGGAAGCCTTCGGTGTCGAAGCCGGCAGGTACGCCCCAAGACTGGGTGCCGGCGAGGGCGCCGGTACCGGCAGCCGCCGTCGCGCCGCCCAGGGCGGAGCCGATGATCGAACCGCCGCCGACAGCACCGCCCTCGGCCGGGCGGGCGTCGAAGGCCGTGGCGCTGTTCTCCCACGGACGGGCCGACGCATCGTTGCCGACCTTCGCCGGGTTGTAGCTGCGCGGCACGTCGGCCACCGGTGCGCCGCTGCCCGCGCCCTGGAACGCGAACGGCGAGTTGCCGCCGGCGGACGCCGACTGCTGGCTGCGCCGGCGCATGATGAAGCCGACGATGCCCAGCACCACCATCGCGAGCAGGATGAACATCAACACCTGGCCGAAGGCCTCGCCGAAGCCGAGCGAATGGGCGAGCCACGCCAGGCCCAGGCCGGCCGCCAGGCCGCCGAGCATGCCGCCCCAGCGGCTGCGGGCCGGCTGCTGGGCCGCGGCGCCGGCAGCCGGTGCCGCATTCTGCTGCGCACCGGGGCGCGCGGCGGCATTGTTCTGCGGTGCGCCGGCGGGCGCGGCCGGCGGCGGGGTCGCCTGGCGCTGGGTGACGTTGGAGGACTGGCGGCCCATCGAGCCGCCGCCGCCGAGCCGGCGCGCGGCCTCGGCGTCGAAGCTGCCGAGCAGCAGGATGCCGACCAGTACGGCAGACCAGAGTTTCATCATGACGTTGCTCCTTTTATAGAGATGGGGCCGGAGGACGGTTTCAACACTTGATGCCGACATGCAGGGCGGCCACGCCGCCCGTGAGGTTGTGGTAGTCCACATGGCCGAAGCCGCTCTGCTGCATCAGCGCCTTGAGCGTGTGCTGGTCCGGATGCATGCGGATCGATTCGGCCAGGTAGCGGTAGCTCGCATCGTCGCCGGCCACGAACTTGCCGAGTGCGGGCAGGACCTTGAACGAATACCAGTCGTAGGCTTTTTCCAGCGGCTTGGCGACCTTCGAGAACTCGAGCACCAGCAGCTTGCCGCGCGGCTTGAGCACGCGGGCCATCTCGCGCAGTGCGACGTCCTTGTGGGTCATGTTGCGCAGGCCGAAGGCGACGCTGACCACATCGAAATGGTTGTCGGGGAACGGCAGCTGCTCGGCATCGCAGACGGCGGTGGGCAGCACCACGCCGGCATCGAGCAGGCGGTCGCGGCCGGTGGAAAGCATCGCGGCGTTGATGTCGGTGTGGACCACCCGGCCGCTGGCGCCCGCCTTCTTGGCGAAGGCCATCGCGAGATCGCCGGTGCCGCCGGCGATGTCGAGCACCTGGTAGCCCGGGCGCACGTCGGCCACCATCACGGTGTAGGCCTTCCATGCACGGTGCAGGCCGGCCGACATCAGGTCGTTCATCAGGTCGTACTTGGGTGCCACCGAATCGAACACGCCGCGCACGCGGCGCGCCTTGTCCTTCTCGTCGACCGACTGGAATCCGAAGTGGGTGGTACTCATGCCCACGATGCTAGGGGCTGCGCCCCCTGGCGCCGCGAGAGTCCTGCGGCCACGACAGGGATTAGCGGGCGCTGCAATCAAATAGATAGCAGCCTGCAGCGCCCGATCCGCCTACATTTATTGCTACTTAATTGGTAGCAAAAGTTTCCCGAGCGATGGCGCGCCGTCCGACACGACCTGCACCGCCGGTGCAGCGCAGCCACGCTCTCAGTGGCTGCCGCAGGCCGGCGCGCCGCGCTCAGGCATCGGCGCATCGCGGTCGCGGCCGGCGGCGGCCAGCCGGGCTTCGTAGTCGGCCCAGTGATGGTCCTGCCGGGCGCCGAGGTCGTACAGATAGTCCCAGGTGTAGATGCCGGTGTCGTGGCCGTCGGAGAAGACCGGCTTGACGCCGTAGTGCCCGACCGGCTCCAGCGCCACCACGCCGACCGCGCGCTTGCCGGTCTGCAGCGTCTCCTGGCCCGGCCCGTGGCCCTGCACCTCGGCCGACGGGGAACACACCCGCATCAGTTCGAACGGAATGCGGAAGGACGCGCCATCGGAAAACGCGATCTCCAGCACCCGCGAGCGGCCGTGCAGCGTGAGGGCGGTGGGCGTCGGGGCGCCCGGTGTCAGGCCGGCCATGCGGAAGATCCCGGTTCGAAAGTCGATGAAGCTGCCATCATGTCTCGCCGAAGGCGGCCTGGCAGCGGCGTGCGATCTCGGCGTCGGTGTCCGGCAGCCGTGCCGCGACCGCGGCTTCGTGCGCCGCATCGCGCGGGCGCTGCTCCAGCGCCCAGAGCGGCGCGGGAAAGCGGCTGTCCTCGGCATAGCGCGCGACGACGTGCCAGTGCAAGTGCGGCACCATGTTGCCGAGTGCGGCCAGGTTCACCTTGGTGGGCGCGAGCCGTTCGATCACCACCCGCTCGACCAGCGCGACCGCCTCCATGCAGTGCAGCCGGTCGGCCAGCGCGAGGTCGGAGAACTCGGCGACGTGGTCCTGCCAGACCACACGGTAGAACCCCGGGAAGCCGGGCTCGTCGGCGCGGATCACCCGCAGCCGCGCGCCCTGCCAGACCGGCGTGCCGCCGGCGGTGGTGCACAGCACGCAGGCGCGGGGCGGCACGGCGTTCACACCAGCACCCGCTCGATGCCGCCGCTGTTGGCCGCGGCCACGTAGCGCGGCATCCAGTCCTCGCCGAGGATCTTGCGCGCCATCTCGACCACGATGTAGTCGGCTTCCAGCAGGCCGTTGTTCAGGTCGTCGCCGTAGCGCTTCAGGCCCTGCAGGCAGCTCGGGCAGCTGGTGAGGATCTTCACGTCGGCGCCTGCCGGCAGCGCGGCCTGGGTGCGCAGGGCGGCCTCGTTCTTCTTCAGCTCCTCTTCCTTGCGGAAGCGGACCTGGGTGGAGATGTCCGGCCGGGTCACGCCCAGGGTGCCGGATTCGCCGCAGCAGCGGTCGCTCTTCAGCACCTGGTCGCCGACCAGCGCCTTGACCGTCTTCATCGGCTCCTGCAGCTTCATCGGCGTGTGGCAGGGGTCGTGGTAGAGGTAGGCACCGCCCGCGTCGAGCGCGATGCCCTTCTCCAGCAGGAACTCGTGGATGTCGATGATCCGGCAGCCCGGGAAGATCTTGTCGAATTCGTAGCCCTGCAGCTGGTCGTAGCAGGTACCGCAGCTCACCACCACCGTCTTGATGTCGAGGTAGTTGAGCGTGTTGGCGACCCGGTGGAACAGCACCCGGTTGTCGGTGATGATCTTGTCGGCCGCGTCGAACTGGCCGCTGCCCTTCTGCGGATAGCCGCAGCACAGGTAGCCCGGCGGCAGCACTGTCTGCACGCCGGCATGCCAGAGCATCGCCTGCGTCGCGAGGCCCACCTGACTGAACAGCCGCTCGGAGCCGCAGCCGGGGAAGTAGAAGACCGCCTCGCTGTGGGTGCTGGTGGCCTGCGGGTCGCGGATGATCGGAACGTAGTCGCGATCCTCGATGTCGAGCAGCGCGCGCGCCGTCTTCTTCGGCAGTCCGCCCGGCATCTTCTTGTTGACGAAGTGGATCACCTGCTCGCGCACCGGCGCCGTGCCGACCGTGGCCGGCGGATGCGCGGTCTGGTGGCGCGCCAGGCCGCCGAGCAGCTTGTTCGCCGCCCGCTGCGCCTTGAAGCCGACGCCCACCATCGCGCCGCGCATCAGCTTGATCGTCTCGGGCTGGGTGGCGTTGAGGAAGAACATCGCCGCCGCGTTGCCCGGGCGGAAGCTCTTCTGGCCCATCTTGCGCAGCAGGTTGCGCATGTTCATCGACACGTCGCCGAAGTCGATCTTCACCGGGCACGGCGTATAGCACTTGTGGCAGACGGTGCAGTGGTCGGCCACGTCTTCGAACTCCTGCCAGTGCTTGATGCTCACGCCGCGGCGGGTCTGCTCCTCGTACAGAAAAGCTTCCACCAGCAGCGAGGTCGCCAGGATCTTGTTGCGCGGGCTGTAGAGCAGGTTGGCGCGCGGCACGTGGGTCGCGCAGACCGGCTTGCACTTGCCGCAGCGCAGGCAGTCCTTGACCGAATCGGCGATCGCGCCGATGTCGCTCTGCTGCATGATCAGCGATTCATGCCCCATCAGGCCGAAGCTCGGCGTGTAGGCATGGGTCAGGTCGGCATGGCGCACCGCGTCGGCCGGATTGCGAAGGTTTTCGGGCTCCGGCGCCCGTCCCGCCTGCGCGGCACGCTCCTGATTTCGTAGCAGCTTGCCCTTGTTGAAGCGGCCGTGCGGATCGACCCGGCGCTTGTAGTCCGCGAATGGCGCCAGTTCCTCGTCGGTCAGGAATTCCAGCTTGGTGATGCCGATGCCGTGCTCGCCGGAGATCACGCCGTCCAGGCTGCGCGCCAGCACCATGATCCGCGCCACCGCCTCGTGGGCGGTCTGCAGCATGTCGTAGTCGTCGCTGTTGACCGGGATGTTGGTGTGCACATTGCCGTCGCCGGCATGCATGTGCAGCGCGACCCAGACCCGGCCCTTGAGCACCTTCTGGTGGATCGCGTCCACCTCGACCAGCAGCGGCGCGAATTCCGGGCCGCCGAAGATCTTCTGCAGCGGCTGGCGGATCTGCGTCTTCCAGCTGGCGCGCAGCGTGTGGTCCTGCAGCTGGGGGAACAGCACGTCGGCTTGCTCCAGCCAGCCGGCCCATTGGGCGCGCACGCCCTGCAGCAGCGCGAGCGCACGGGCGACGCGATCCTCCAGCAGCTCGGCCGACGGGATGTCGTGCGCATCGTCGCTCTTGCCGAGCGGCAGATTGCCGCGGGCGAAGAACGCCTCCAGCGCGTCGCACAGCGCCAGCTTGTTGCGCAAGCTGAGCTCGATGTTGATCCGCTCGATGCCGTCGGTGTACTCGGCCATCCGCGGCAGCGGGATCACCACGTCCTCGTTGATCTTGAAGGCGTTCGTGTGGCGGCTGATCGCGGCGGTGCGCTTGCGGTCGAGCCAGAACTTCTTGCGCGCCTCGGGGCTGATCGCGACGAAGCCTTCGCCGCTGCGCGAATTGGCGATGCGCACCACTTCGCTAGTCACCCGCGCCACCGCGTCGGCGTCGTCGCCGCTGATGTCGCCGAACAGCACCATCTTCGGCAGACCCGCATGGGTCTTCGACTTGGTCGCGTAGCCGACCGCCTTCAGGTACCGATCGTCCAGGTGCTCCAGGCCGGCCAGCAGCACGCCCGAGCGCTTCTGCTCGGCGAACATGAAGTCCTTGATCTCGACGATGCTCGGCACCGCGTCCTTGGCGTTGCCGAAGAATTCGAGGCAGACGGTGCGGGTGTGCGGCGGCATGCGGTGCACGATCCAGCGGCCGCTGGTGATCAGGCCGTCGCAGCCTTCCTTCTGGATGCCCGGCAGGCCCGAGAGGAACTTGTCGGTCACGTCCTTGCCGAGGCCTTCCTTGCGGAAGGTCTTGCCGGCGATGTCGAGCCGTTCCGTGCGGATCGGTGTCTTGCCGTCGGCCTCGAAGTAGCGCAGCTCGAAGCTCGCCATCTCGGCGTCGTGGATCTTGCCAAGGTTGTGGCCGATGCGGACCACCTCCAGCCACTGCGCCTCGGGCGTCACCATGCGCCAGGAGGCGAGGTTGTCGAGCGCCGTACCCCAGAGCACCGCCTTCTTGCCGCCCGCGTTCATCGCGATGTTGCCGCCGACGCACGACGCCTCGGCCGAGGTCGGGTCCACCGCGAACACGTAGCCGGCGCGCTCGGCCGCATCGGACACCCGCTGGGTGACGACGCCGGCACCGGTCCAGATCGTCGGCACCGGCTGGTCCAGGCCGGGCAGCGCGACCAGCTCGACCTCGGTCATCTGTTCGAGCTTCTCGGTGTTGATCACCGCGCTCTTCCAGGTGAGCGGGATCGCGCCGCCGGTGTAGCCGGTTCCGCCGCCGCGCGGGATGATCGTCAGGCCGAGCTCGATGCAGCCCTTGACCAGGCCGGCCATCTCGGCCTCGGTGTCGGGCGTCAGCACGACGAACGGGTATTCGACCCGCCAGTCGGTGGCGTCGGTGACGTGCGCCACCCGCGACAGGCCGTCGAACTTGATGTTGTCCTTCGCGGTCAGCCGGCCCAGCGTGCGCTGGGTCTCGCGGCGCAGCGCGGCGGTGCGCTCGAAGCCGTCGGAGAAGGCGGCGATCGCGCTTTCGACCAGCCCGAGCAGCTCGGCCACCACCGCGTCGCGCCGGGCGTCGTCCGCAGGGGTACGTCGACGGCCGACTTCGGCCAGGCGGTGGCGCAGCGCGTCGGCCAGCTGGCGGCGGCGCTTCGGGTTGTCCAGCAGGTCGTCCTGCAGGTAGGGGTTGCGCTGCACCACCCAGATGTCGCCGAGCACCTCGTAGAGCATGCGGGCGGAGCGGCCGGTCTGGCGTTCGCCGCGCAGCTGCTGCAGCATGTCCCAAGCGCGGTCGCCGAGCAGCCGCAGGACGATCTCGCGGTCGGAGAACGAGGTGTAGTTGTAGGGGATTTCGCGCAGCCGCGCGGGCCCTTCGGCCTGCGCGATCAGCGCCGCCAGGGCGGTGGGAGCATTCATCGGGGGTCCTGGTGGGGACGCGGACCCGTGCGGGTGCCGCGGGAGGGGGATTTTACGCGGACCCCTCCGCATCCGCCCGGCCGCTGGCCGTGCCGGCGCGGCGGGTCGTCAGAACAGCACGCGGCTGCGGATTGTGCCGGGCACCTCGGCCAGCATCGCCTGCGCCCGCTCCGACGACGCCGCGTCCACGTCGATCACGACATAGCCGACCGTGTCGCTGGTCTGCAGGTACTGCGCGGCGATGTTGATCTGGTGGTCCGAGAAGATCTTGTTGATCTGCGACAGCACGCCCGGCACGTTGCGGTGGATGTGCAGCAGCCGGTGCTTGCCAGCATGGGCCGGCAACGCGACCTCGGGGAAGTTGACCGACGAGGTCGAGGTGCCGTTGTCGCTGTACTTCACCAGCTTCTCGGCCACTTCCAGGCCGATATTGGCCTGCGCCTCCATCGTCGAGCCGCCGACATGCGGCGTGAGGATCACGTTGTCCAGACCCTGCAGCGGCGAGGAGAACGACTCCTTGTTGCTGCCCGGCTCGACCGGGAACACGTCGATCGCCGCGCCGAGCAGCTTCTTCGCGCGTATCGCCTCGGCCAGCGCCTCGATCCGCACCACGGTGCCGCGCGACGCGTTGATCAGGATGCCGCCCTGCTTCATCGCCGCGATCTCGGCCTCGCCGATCATCCACTGGGTCGCGGGCGTCTCGGGGACGTGCAGCGTGACGATGTCGCTCTGGGCCATCAGTTCGGTCAGCGAATGCACCTGGCGGGCATTGCCCAGCGGCAGCTTGGTGACCACGTCGTAGAAGGCGACCTTCATGCCGAGCGCCTCGGCCAGCACCGACAGCTGGGTGCCGATCGAGCCGTAGCCGACGATGCCGAGCGTCTTGCCGCGGATCTCATAGGAATCGATCGCCGACTTCAGCCAGCCGCCGCGGTGCGCCAGCGCATTCTTCTCGGGGATGCCGCGCAACAGCAGGATCGCCTCGGCCAGCACCAGTTCGGCGACAGACCGGGTATTGGAATACGGCGCGTTGAAGACGGCCACGCCGCGTTCGCGGGCTGCGTTCAGGTCGACCTGGTTGGTGCCGATGCAGAAGCAACCCACCGCGACCAGCTTCGGCGCATGGGCCAGCACGTCGGCGGTCAGCTGGGTCTGCGAGCGGATGCCGAGGAAATGCACGTCGGCCAGCTTGGCCTTCAGTTCCTCGCCCTGCAGCGCCTTGGGCAGGGTCTCGATCTGCGAATAGCCGGCCCGGCGCAGGACCTCGCTGGCGGACGCATGGATGCCCTCGAGCAACAGGAACTTGATCTTGCTTTTGTCCAGGGAAGTCTTGCTCATGGCGCACGCGGACGGCGGAGCGCCCGGCATCTGGGGAAAAGGGGGCGACGATCCTAGCATGGTGCATTGCAGCAAGCGGCCTTCTCAGCCGGGCTGCCCTCGACCGTGCAGGGGCTTCGTCGTGAGTGCCTGCACCCGTGTCACGCGGCGGACAGACTCGCGCCCGCGATGCAGGGTTTCCCCAAGACGCCCGGGGCGGCACTGCCATCAAAATGACATATCAGTGTCACCGACGGTCGCCACGCTGCGCGCACCGTTTTCCCCTTCAGGAGCTTTCATGACTTTCACGCGCATCGCCGCAGCCGCGGCGTTCGCCGCCCTGGCGGCCACATCGGCCCAGGCCCAGACCGAGATCCAGTGGTGGCACTCGATGAGCGGCCCGCTCGGCGAATGGGTCAACGACCTGGCCCGGCAGTACAACGACAGCCAGAAGGACTACAAGGTCGTGCCCACCTACAAGGGCCAGTATGACGAATCGATGACAGCCGCGGTCGCGGCCTTCCGCGCCGGCAACGCACCCGACGTGCTGCAGGTGTTCGAGGTCGGCACCGCGACCATGATGGCGTCGAAGGGCGTGATCAAGCCGGTCGCCGAAGTCATGACCACCGGCGGCGCCAAGTTCGACCCGAGCGTCTACATCCCCGCTGTTGCCGGCTACTACACCGCCCCGAACGGCCAGATGCTGAGCTTCCCGTTCAACAGCTCGACGACCATCTTCTATTACAACAAGGACGCTTTCAAGGCAGCCGGCCTGGACCCCGAGAAGGCGCCGACGACCTGGCCCGAGGTCATGGCCGCGGCCGACAAGCTCAAGGCGAGCGGCCACAAGTGCCCCTACACCACCAGCTGGATGAGCTGGACGCAGCTCGAGAGCTTCTCGACCTGGCACAACACGCTGTACGCGACCGAGAACAACGGCTTCGGCGGCACCCAGGCGCGCCTGGCCTTCAACTCGCCGCTGCACGTCAAGCATTTCGAGAACCTGGCGAAGATGGCCAAGGAGGGCACCTTCGTCTACAAGGGCCGCAACAACACCGCGGACGCCGCCTTCCCGTCGGGCGAGTGCGCGATGATGACCGGCTCCTCCGGCCTGTACGCCCGTGTCGCCAAGGATGCGAAGTTCAAGTACGGCATCTCCGCCCTGCCCTACTACCCCGACGTGAAGGGTGCGCCGCAGAACACCGTGATCGGCGGCGCCAGCCTGTGGGTGATGTCCGGCAAGACGCCCGAGAAGTACAAGGGCGTGGCCAGCTTCTTCAATTACCTGTCGGACACCAAGGTCCAGTCCGAGAGCCACAAGCGCACCGGCTACCTGCCGCTCACCACCGCGGCCTACAAGCTGACCGAAGCCTCCGGCTTCTACGAGAAGAACCCGGGCACCGACGTGGCGGTGACGCAGATGATCCGCAAGACGACCGACAAGTCGCGCGGCATCCGCCTCGGCAACTTCGTGCAGATCCGCACCATCGTCGACGAGGAAACCGAACAGATCTGGAGCGGCAAGCGCAACGCGAAGGAAGCGCTGGACGCCGCGGTCAAGCGCGGCAACGAGCAGCTCGAGCGCTTCCAGCGCGCCAACAAGGGCTGACGGCGTCCCGCATCGTCGTCCGCGACAGTCCCTGCCCGGTGCGGGGACGACGTCCGGACGACGCCGCCAGAGCCCCCACCTCCCGCCGCGCTGAACCGCCGGCGGGTTTTCCGTTTTCAAGGACCCCATGGAAAAACGTGTCCTCTTCCGATCCCGCTGGCTGCCCTGGGTGCTGATCGCGCCGCAGATGGCGGTGATCCTGGTGTTCTTCTTCTGGCCGGCGAGCCAGGCCATCCTGCAGTCGCTGCAGTCGGAAGACGCCTTCGGCACCTCGGTGACCTTCGTCGGCCTGGAGAACTTCAGGACGCTGTTCGAGGACCCGGCCTACATCGAATCCTTCAAGGTGACGGCGCTGTTCTCGGTGCTCGTCGCGGGCAGCGGCATCGCGCTGTCGCTGGTGCTCGCCATCTTCGCGGACCGCATCCTGCGCGGCAGCCTGTTCTACAAGACCTTCCTGATCATTCCCTACGCGGTGGCGCCGGCGATCGCGGGCGTGCTCTGGGTATTCATGTTCTCCCCGAGCATCGGCGTGGTGGCCTACGGCCTGCGCAAGATCGGCTTCGACTGGAACCACCTGCTCAACTCCAACCAGGCACTCGCGCTGATCGTGGTCGCGGCGGTGTGGAAGCAGATCTCGTACAACTTCCTGTTCTTCCTGGCCGGCCTGCAGTCGATCCCGAAGGCACTGATCGAGGCCGCCTCGATCGACGGCGCCGGGCCGCTGCGCCGGTTCCTCTCCATCCAGTTCCCGCTGCTGTCGCCGACCACCTTCTTCCTGCTGGTGATCAACGTGGTGTATGCGTTCTTCGACACCTTCGCGATCGTGCATGCCACCACCGAAGGCGGCCCCGGCCGCGACACCTCGATCCTGGTCTACAAGGTCTGGCACGACGGCTTCAAGGCGCTGGACCTGGGCGGGTCGGCCGCACAGTCGGTGGTGCTGATGGTGATCGTCGTGGTGCTCACGGTGATCCAGTTCCGCTACGTCGAGAAGAAAGTCCAGTACTGATGCGTACCTCCCCCAGTCTTCGCGCACTTCGTGTCGCTTCGCCTACCCCCTCGCGGGGGCACGCCCGGCGGCCTGGCAGAGCCCGTTCCGCGGGCGTCGCTGGAATGGTCTGCTCGGCGGCCATCGGATATTTGATTCACACGGAGGTGCGCCATGGTTGAACGTCGCCCCGGTCTCACCATCCTGTCGCATGTCGTGCTGCTGCTCGGCATCGCGATCGTCGTGTTCCCGATCTACCTGGCGTTCGTCGCCTCCACCCACACGCGCGACGAGATCCTGCAGGTGCCGATGCCGATCACGCCCGGCGCCCACATGATCGAGAACTACACCGCGGCCCTCACCGGCGCCGACACCCAGGGCGCGCGCGTGGTGGTCGGCCGCATGATGTGGATCAGCTTCGTCACCGCCATGGTGATCGCGCTCGGCAAGATCGCGATCTCGCTGCTGTCGGCGTTCGCCATCGTGTACTTCCGCTTCCCGTTCAAGAAGATCGTCTTCTGGATGATCTTCGTGACGCTGATGCTGCCGGTGGAGGTGCGCATCCTGCCCACCTACAAGGTCCTGGCGGACCTGAACATGCTCAACACCTATGCGGGCCTCACGGTGCCGCTGATCGCGTCGGCCACCGCGACCTTCCTGTTCCGGCAGTTCTTCATGTCGGTGCCGGACGAGCTGGTGGAGGCCGCGCGCATCGACGGCGCCGGGCCGATGCGCTTCTTCAAGGACGTGCTGGTGCCGCTGTCGCAGACCTCGATCGCCGCGCTGTTCGTGATCCAGTTCATCTACGGCTGGAACCAGTACCTTTGGCCGCTATTGGCGACCACCACCGAGGACATGTACCCGGTGGTGATCGGCATCAAGCGGATGATCGCCAGCGGCGACGCCGCCGTGGACTGGAACCTGGTGATGGCCACCGCCGTCCTGGCCATGATTCCGCCGGCGATCGTCGTGATGCTGATGCAGCGCTGGTTCGTCAAGGGCCTGGTCGACACAGAAAAATGAGTTCGACCCCGTTGCTTGCTCACTGCGTGTAGCCGCCTCCCCCTTCCAGGGGCGGCACCGGCGGACCGGCGGAGCCGGATCCGCGGTGCCCTCCCCGCCACCCCTCCACTCTCCGCATACGCTTTCCACCATGTCCGGCATCTCCCTTCGCAACATCATCAAGCGCTACGGCAAGGGCGCCAAGGCCAACCAGGTCATCCACGGCGTGAGCGCCGATATCCACGACGGCGAATTCGTCGTCATCGTCGGGCCGTCGGGCTGCGGCAAGTCCACGCTGCTGCGCATGGTCGCGGGGCTGGAGGAAGTGAGCGAGGGCGAGATCGCCATCGGCGGCCGGGTGGTCAACGACGTCGAGCCGGCGCAGCGGGACATCGCGATGGTGTTCCAGAACTACGCGCTCTACCCGCACATGACCAACTTCGACAACATGGCCTACGGCCTGCGCATCCAGGGCGTGCCGAAGGACGAGATCAAGACGCGGGTGGACAAGGCCGCAAAGATCCTCGAACTGGGCCAACTGCTGGAGCGCAAGCCGCGCGAGCTGTCGGGCGGCCAGCGCCAGCGGGTCGCGATGGGCCGCGCGATCGTGCGGCAGCCGCAGGTGTTCCTGTTCGACGAACCGCTGTCCAATCTCGACGCCAAGCTGCGCGCGCAGACCCGGCTGGAGATCCAGAAGCTGCACCGCGAACTCGGCATCACCAGTCTGTTCGTCACCCACGACCAGGTCGAGGCGATGACGCTGGCCCAACGCATGATGGTGATGAACGGCGGCGTGATGGAGCAGTTCGGCACGCCCGAGGAGGTCTACCACACGCCGGCCTCCACCTTCGTCGCGAGCTTCATCGGCTCGCCGCCGATGAACCTGCTGAAGGACGCGCCGGGCGGGCGGCCGGGCACGATCCTCGGCATCCGGCCGGAACACCTGGACGTGGGCGCCGAGGGTTGGTCGGTGCAGGTCGAGACGACCGAGCTGCTCGGCGCCGAGCGGCTGCTCTACACCCGACTGCGCGACGAGCCGCTGATCGTGCGCGTGGCCGAAGGCGGCCCGGCGCCCGAACCCGGCACCACGCTGCGGGTGATGCCGCGCGAGGACCGGGTGCACTGGTTCAACGCCGAGGACGGCAAGCGCCTGTGAGCACGACCTCCGCCCTGCCCGCGGCGACGGCGCGCCCCTGGCCGTATCCGCGCTGGATCGCCCACCGCGGCGCCGGCAAATTGGCGCCCGAGAACACGCTGTCCGCGTTCCGCCTGGGCGCCGCGCACGGCTACCGCATGTTCGAGTGCGACGCCAAGCTGAGCGCCGACGGCGTGCCCTTCCTGCTGCACGACAGCACGCTGGACCGCACCACCGACGGCCGCGGCACCGCCGGCGAGCGTACCTGGGCGGAGCTGTCGCGGCTCGACGCGGGCGGCTGGCATTCCCGCGGCTTCGCGGGCGAGCCGCTGCCGACGCTGGAGGCCGTCGCGCGCTTTTGCCTGTGCAACGACCTGCTGCTGAACATCGAGATCAAGCCGACCCCGGGCGACGAGGCGCGCACCGGCCGCATCGTCGCCGAGACGGCGGCGCGGCTGTGGGCCGATGCGGCCGTCCCGCCGCTGCTCACCTCGTTCAAGCCGGAAGCGCTCGCCGCCGCCCGAGACGCCGCGCCGGACCTGCCGCGCGGCCTGCTGCTCGACGCCCTGCGCGCCGGCTGGCGCGAGGAAGCCGTGGCGCTCGGCTGCGTGGCGGTGGTCTGCCAGTTCGGGCTGTGGACGGCGGAGACGGTCGCCGCGGTGCATGCCGACGGCCTGCGGGCGCTGTCCTATACGGTGAACGATCCGGCGCCGGCGCAGTGGCTCGACGGCCTGGGCACCGACGGCATCATCACCGACCGGGTGGACCGGTTCGCGCCGGGCGCCTAGGCTTTCCAGCCGCGGCGCAGGCACCATTCGCTGGTGGCGACCGCGGCTACCAGCAGCGCCCAGGTCGCCATGCGCCCGTCGTGGCCGGTGACCGCCAGACCGCCCGCGAGCACCACGACCCCCACTATGGAATTGATAGCTGCTCGCGCAGTCCAGCCGGGCGCTGCAGCCGTTTTGGGCGTCAAGAACCGGGACACGGCCGCGACCAGCATGCCCAGCACCAGCGCCGGTGCGACGAAGTTCAGCAGGTGGTCGAAGGCGGCGACGGGGTGCATGGGCGAATCGCGACGATAGCCAGCGGGCACTGTCGGACAAAGCCCACAATTTTATAATCGCCGGATGTCTGTCTGGGCCCTGGGCATCAACCACCACACCGCGCCGCTCGATCTGCGCGGCCGGTTCGCCTTTGCGCTCGACCAGATCGCCCCGACACTGCAGGGCCTGCGCGGCTCCTTCGGCCCCGCCGGCGGCCGCCATCCGCAGGTCGAGGCGGCGATCCTCTCCACCTGCAATCGCACCGAGATCTACTGCGCCGGCGCCGACGGCCATGCCCAGGCCGCGGTCGAGCACACGCTCGGCTGGCTGGCGCAGACCGGCGGCGTGTCGCCTGCGGTGCTGCAGTCGCATGCCTACACGCTGCACGGCGCGCCGGCCGCGCGCCATGCCTTCCGCGTCGCCAGCGGGCTCGACTCGATGGTGCTCGGCGAGGCGCAGATCCTCGGCCAGATGAAGGACGCGGTACGCGCCGCCGAGGAAGCCGGCGCGCTCGGCACCACCCTCAACCAGCTGTTCCAGCGCTCCTTTGCCGTCGCCAAGGAAGTGCGCAGCGCCACCGAGATCGGCGCGCATTCGATCAGCATGGCCGCAGCCGCGGTGCGGCTGGCCGGCCAGCTGTTCGAGGACCTGGGCGCGATCAGGATCCTGTTCGTCGGCGCCGGCGAAATGATCGAGCTGGCCGCCACCCACTTCGCCGCGAAGCAGCCCCAGGCGATTGCCATCGCCAACCGCACGCTCGAGCGCGGCGAGCGGCTGGCCGCGCGCTTCGGCGCCGAGCCGATGCGGCTGGCCGACCTGCCCGCCCGGCTGCACGAATTCGACGCGGTCGTCAGCTGCACCGCCAGTTCGCTGCCGATCATCGGCCTGGGTGCGGTCGAGCGGGCGTTGAAGAGCCGCAAGCACCGGCCGATGTTCATGGTGGACCTCGCGGTGCCGCGCGACATCGAGCCCGAGGTCAAGGACCTGGAAGACGTTTTCCTCTACACCGTCGACGACCTCGCCAGCGTGGTGCAGACCGGCCAGGCCCACCGCCAGGCCGCCGTCGCCCAGGCCGAGGCGATCATCGACACCGGCGTGCAGAGCTTCGTGCAGTGGCTGGAGCAGCGCGACCCGGTCACCGGCACGGTGCCGCTGATCCGCCAGCTCAACGCCCAGGCCGACCACTGGCGCTCGATCGAGATCGCCCGCGCCCGCAAGATGCTGGCCCGCGGCGAGGACGTGGACGCGGTGCTCGAGGCCCTGTCGCGCGGCCTGACCCAGAAGATGCTGCACGGCGCGATGGCCGAGCTGCATGCGGGCGACGCCGCCCAGCGCGAGCGCACCGCCGAGACGGTCTCGCGCCTGTTCCTGCGCGGCACCGCGCCCCGCACCGAGCGTTAGCGGCGACCGCCGCCGCCGTGCCCGGCCGGGCACGGCTTCCCGGGCCGTCTGCCGCAGCGCGCGGCGTGCGCCCCTCCCGTTTTTCTTCCTGCCCCAATCCGCGTGAAAACCTTTCTCCGCCAGCAGCTCGAACGCTACGCCCTGCGCCTGCAGGAACTCGACTTCCTGCTGTCGCGCGAGGACATCATGGGCGACATGGAGCAGTACCGCACCCTGTCGCGCGAGCATGCCGAGGTGACCCAGGTCGCCGGCCGCTACGCCCGCTACCGCCAGTGCGAGGCCGACCTGGCCAGCGCCCGCGAACTGCTCGCCGACCCCGACATGGCCGAGATGGCACAGGACGAGATCGCCAGCGCCGAGGCCGAGCTGCCGCGGCTCGAGGACGAATTGCAGCGCCTGCTGCTGCCGAAGGACCCGGACGACGTGCGCAACGCCTTCCTGGAAATCCGCGCCGGCACCGGCGGCGACGAATCGGCCCTGTTCGCCGGCGATCTGGCGCGCATGTACAGCCGCTATGCCGCCAGCCAGGGCTGGAAGGTCGAGATCCTGAGCGCCAACGAGAACGAGATCGGCGGGTACAAGGAAGTCGTGCTGCGGGTCGAGGCGGACGGCGCCTACGGCGCGCTGCGTTTCGAGTCCGGCGGCCACCGGGTGCAGCGGGTGCCGGCCACCGAGACCCAGGGCCGCATCCACACCAGCGCCTGCACCGTCGCGGTCATGCCCGAGCCGGACGAGCGCCAGGCGATCACGCTGAACCCGGCGGACCTGCGGATCGACACCTTCCGCGCCTCAGGCGCCGGCGGCCAGCACATCAACAAGACCGACTCCGCCGTGCGGGTGGTCCACCTGCCGACCGGCCTGGTCGCCGAATGCCAGGACGGCCGCAGCCAGCATGCCAACAAGGCCAAGGCGCTGCAGGTGCTGCAGGCGCGCCTGCAAGAGAAAGAGCGCAGCGAGCGCGCCGCCCAGGAAGCCGCGCTGCGCAAGGGCCTGATCGGCAGCGGCGACCGCAGCGACCGCATCCGCACCTACAACTTCCCGCAGGGGCGCCTCACCGACCACCGGATCAACCTGACGCTCTACAAGCTGCTGATGGTGATGGAAGGCGACCTGGGCGAGGTGCTGGACGCGCTGCGCCAGGCCCGCGAGGCCGAGCAGCTCGCCGAGCTGGAAACCGCGGCGTGATGCCGGATTTCGGCATGGAATCGGCTTCCAGCGCAGGCGCAGCGGGCGCCAGCAGCTCCTCTTTCGATAGCACCACACTGGCCGGCGCCCTGCGCGCCGCCGCCACGCTCGGGCTGGACCGGCTCGACGCCCAACTGCTGCTGCTGCACGCGCTCGACCGCCCGCACGACGACGGCGCCGGCCGCGCCTGGCTGCTGGTGCACGACACCGATCCGCTGCCCACTGCAGCCGCTGGGCGCTTCGAGGCGCTCTGCCTGCGCCGCCGTGCCGGCGAGCCGGTCGCCTACCTGGTCGGCCGGCAGGAATTCTTCGGTCTGCCGCTGGCGGTCGATGCCCGGGTGCTGGTGCCGCGGCCGGATACCGAAACGCTGGTCGACTGGGCACTGGCGCTCGACGACCTGCCGCCGGGCGATGCCGGCGGCCCGCGGGTGCTCGACCTCGGCACCGGCAGCGGCGCGATCGCGCTGGCGCTCCAGCACGCCCGGCCCGGCTGGCGGGTCGAGGCGGTCGATGCGAGTGCGGACGCGCTTGCCGTCGCCACGGCCAATGCCGCGCGGCTCGGGCTGCCGGTGCGCTTCCTGCACGGCGACTGGCTCGCCGGCCGCGACGCCGGCTATGCGCTGATCGTGTCCAACCCGCCCTACATCGCTGCTGCCGATCCGCACCTTGCGGCGCTGGTGCACGAGCCGCTGTCGGCACTGGCCTCGGGCGCCGACGGGCTCGACGACCTGCGCCGCATCGTCGGCGCAGCGCCGGCGCACCTCGCGCCCGGCGGCTGGCTGCTGCTGGAACACGGCTACGACCAGGCCGGCGCGGTGCGCGCGCTGCTCGACCGGGCCGGCTTCCTCGACGTGCAAAGCCGCCACGACCTGGCCGGCATCGCCCGCTGTTCCGGCGGCCGGCGGCCCGCACGCGGATAATTTCCGCCGAATCCGTTTTTCCCTCTCTTTTTTCTTTCCTCACCGCCCAGGAGCTGCCATGAGCGACGCCCAGCAACGCATCGACGACCTCGTCAAAACCCACGACATCCTGCTGTTCATGAAGGGCAGCGCCAGCTTCCCGATGTGCGGTTTTTCCGGCCGCGCCATCCAGGTCCTGAAGGCCTGCGGCGTGGACCCCAAGGCGGTGAAGACCGTCAACGTGCTGGAGGACGACGGCATCCGCCAGGGCATCAAGGAATACAGCCAGTGGCCGACGATCCCGCAGCTCTATGTGAAGGGCGAGTTCATCGGCGGCTCGGACATCATGATGGAGATGTACGAATCCGGCGAACTGCAGAAGGTGCTGACCGGCGACAGACCCGCCGCCTGACGCCCCGGCGCACCCCGCCGCAGGGCGGTCGCCGGAGCAGTCCGGCGACCGCCCTTTTTTTCGACCGTTCCTGCGCCTGCCGTCCGATGGACGCCGGGCACGGCTTGTGCTGGAATGAATTCGGTCCTTCCCTTTGTTCACGCACGACAAGGAGTGGTCGATGGAATCCCGGCATCTCGGTCCCGCATCCGCCCCCTGCCGCCTGCCGATCGCGCAGGTCCGCAGCGTCTTCGAACCCGCCGACGTGGAGCGCCGGCTGCAGAAGCTCCAGAAACAGGGCGGAGACGCCCGCGAGCACGACAGCCTGCGCACCACCTACGAGCGCATGCTCGAGCGCGGCCCCGAACGCTTCCAGGTCAAGCCCGCCGGCATCCCGGACATGGTGGACCTCTACGATGCGCTGCCCAACTTCACCGAAGTACTCGACGACGTGCGCCGCCATGTCGCGCTCGCGCAGGACAGCCGCGACGGGCTGGAGGTCACGCCGATGCTGCTGCTCGGCCCGCCCGGCATCGGCAAGACCCATTTCGCCCAGCATCTGGCCGACCTGATCGGCACCGGCATGAACCTGGTGCCGATGGGCTCGATGACCGCCGGCTGGCTGCTGTCGGGCTCGGCATCGCAGTGGAAGGGCGCCCGCCCCGGCAAGGTGTTCGACGCCCTGGTCGAGGGCACCTACGCCAATCCGGTGATCGTGGTGGACGAGATCGACAAGGCGAACGCCGACGCGCAGTACGACCCGCTCGGCGCGCTATACGGCCTGCTGGAGCACGACACCGCCGGTGCCTTCGTGGACGAGTTCGCCGAGGTGCCGATCGACGCCAGCCAGGTGGTCTGGATCACCACGGCCAACGACGCCCGCGCGATCCCCGATCCGATCCTCAACCGGATGAACGTGTTCGAGGTGCCGGCACCGACAGCCGAGCAGGCGCGCCACATCGCGCTGCGGCTGTACCAGTCGATCCGCCGCGGCCACGACTGGGGCGGCCGCTTCGACGAGTCGCCGCAGGATGCACTGCTCGACCGGCTGGCCGGCCTGGCGCCGCGCATTGCCGAAGGCGACCATCAGCGCCCGCCGCATCTC
>CAJYQL010000114.1 GCA_913776965.1 uncultured Xylophilus sp. | reverse complement strand
CCCGACTCGCCACCGCCGCTGCCACGGTCGCGGTGGCTTTGCTGACCGGCTGTGCCGCGAATGTGAGCCGTACCTCCGCATCGCCCGCCGGCGCGACGCCCACGGTGGGCGCGACCGGGGCCGCGGTTCCCGCGACGCCCCCCGTCGCGCTGCACCCCGACGCTGCCCGCAAGCTGGTGCTGCAGGTCGTGCCCGAAGGCGCAGCCCGCGGCTCGTCCGACTGGCAGAGTTTCCAGGGCGAATGGCGCTCGGCCTTCGCCGCCGCGGCTGCGGCGCGTAACCTGCCGTTCGCCTACATCGACAGCCCGACGCCGCCGCCGCGCGAGGCCGGCACGCTGCTGCAGGCCGTGGTGCGCGACTACCGCTACGTCTCCACCGGCGCCCGTATCGGGTTGGGCATCATGACCGGCAATGCGTTCGTGGATGCACGGCTGCGCTTCATCGACCTGGCGACCGGCCGGGTGGTGAACGAGCAGACGCTCAACACCACCTCGTCGGCCTGGCAGGGCGTGTTCTCGGCCATGACCAGCCGGCAGCTCGAAACCGTCGCGCGCGACGTGGTGGACGACGTCAAGCCGCGCTGATCGCCGTCGCCCGGGGCGCGGGCGGCCGTCAGGGCTGGAACGGCGGAAGGCGGCGTAGCCGCCGCCAGACCAGCACCGGCAGACGCACCACGAATTCGAGGAACAGCCGCGTGTGCATCCAGCTCAGCAGCAGGTTGTCGCGGCCGTAGCGGAAATGCGAGACGCCGCCTTCCTCGGCGCGCAGGTACTTCACCGGCGCGTCGAGGTTGACCGGCTTCACGCCGTGCCAGGCCAGCCGCACGGCGGCTTCGGGGTCGAAGTCGAAGCGGCGCATCCACGGCTGGCGCGCCATCAGGTCCACCAGCGGCCCGACCGGGTAGACCCGGAAGCCGTAGAGCGAATCGCCGACGCCGGCGAACAGCGTCTCCAGCTGCGCCCACCCGTTCGACACCTTGCGACCCCGCACCCGCAGCAGCGGCGCACTGGCGTCGAACACCGGCCGGCCCAGCACCATCGTGTCCGGCCGCGCCTGGGAGGCCCGCATGAACGCGGGGATGAGGTCGGCCGGATGCTGGCCGTCGGCATCCATCGTCAGGGCGTGGGTGAAGCCGGCGACGCGGGCGGCCTCCAGACCGTGCAGTACCGCGGAGCCCTTGCCCCGGTTCTCCGGCAGGACGAGCACCCGCAGCCCGGGGTCGGCTGCGGCGTGCGCCTGCAGCCGGACGGTGGTGCCGTCGGTGCTGCCGTCCATCACGACCCACACTGGATTCCACGTCCTGCGGGCCGCTGCCACCGTTGCGAACAGCTGCTCGCCGGTGTTGTAGCTCGGGATCAGGACGAGGTGGGTGGACGAGGCGGTGACGGCGGACATGCGGAAGCAGCGGAAGGCGGCAGCGAGGGAAGCGAAGACGGGCACGCGGCGGCGCGGTAGTACTGCTCGATCCGCGCCAGCAGGTCGGCACTGTCGGGCGACGGTGCGAAGCGCGCGCCGAGCCGCGCGGTCACGACGATCTGTGCGGGCGGCACCCGCCAGATCGGCCAGCCCTTGCGCAGGTAGGGCGAGTCGGTGTCGAGGAACACCGTCTGGATCGGCGCATCGGCCAGCTTGGCGATCAGGGTGATGCCCGGCCTGAACGGATTGACCGGCGCCCGTACGGTCCGGGTGCCTTCGGGAAACACGATGAGCTGGCCGCCGTCGCGCAGGTCGTCCACCGCGCAGCGCACCAGCCCGCGCGGCGAGTCGTTGCGGATGTAGCGGGCCAGCCGCGCTCCGGCGCCGAGGAACACGTTGCGCATCAGGTCGGCCTTCATGATGCAGGCGCTGCGCGGCAGCCGCGCGACCAGCAGCAGCGCGTCGATCATCGTCGGATGGTTGGCGACGATGATCAGGCCCCGCTCGTCGTGCAACGCGTCGAGGCAGCGCACGTCGATGCGCAGCAGGCCGAGCAGACCGGCCAGGGCCCACACGCCGCGGTAGGCATAGGCGATCGCCGCACGTCCGACATCCCTTCCACGTTCCCGCGGCAGCAGCGGGTGCAGGAGCATCGCGCACAGGTTCCACGCGAGCGATACCACGCCCAGCACCAGCAGCACGCCGTAGAGCAGCAGCGCGCGCGGGACGTGCGCGCACGCCCGCAGCAGCCGCGCCGCCGGCCACGGCAGGTTCAGCTGCATGCCCCGGGTTCCGCGTGGACGGCGGCCAGCCGGCCGCCGGCGAAGGCATGGGCCTCGATCTCCACCAGCAGCTCGCTGCGGCACACGTCGGCCTGCAGCGCCACCAGGTCCGGTCCGAGCACCGGTGCCACGATATCGCGCACGGTGGGCCAGTCGGCGGCGTGGCGCACGTACACCACCGCCTGCAGATCGCGCAGGCCGAAAACGGCAGAGCCGTGTGCACCGGCCGCGTCGGTCAGCGCCTGCAGGTTGGCCAGCGTCTCGTGTGTCTGGGCAGCGACGTCGCCGGGGTGCCGCGTCTCATGCCCGACGATGCTTGCCGTGCCCGACACGAAGAGCGCCACCCGACCGGCTCCGGCATCGGCCAGGGCCGCCCGCGAGAAGGTCGGGCTGCGCGGCCCGTACTGCGCGGGATAGCGGTAAGCGGACACCTGGCGCGGATTCTCGACCGCCACCGGTGGCCGTCGTGCCGCCAGGAACCGCAGCCGGTACGGTCCGGCCGGCGCACCGAGCGCACAGGCGGCAGGGGCGCCCTCGAGCACGGTGCGGCCGGCGTCGACGAAGGCCTGCTGGCGTCCCACGTTGAAATGCCGGTAGCGCTCCAGTCCGCCGTCGCCGTCGGCATTGATCGCGGGCAGGTAATTCCAGAGGCGCAGCAGATGCGGATACCCGGTCTCGTCCAGCGTGGCGAACAGGTCCGCATAGATGCGGCGCGTCCGTTCCGCCAGATCGGCGCTGCCGGTGGATTCGTCGAATTCGGCCGCGCCGTAGAGCCAGCGGCCGTCCTCGCGCCAGCGGATCTGGCCGGTTTGCCCAATGCGCGGCGTGGCGCCTTCGCCGAGCCACGCGTCGCAGCACGGCTGCGCTGGTGCCAGCAGCGGGCCTGGGATCGCGTCGACCGTACCCGCGGCATCGCCCGGCCAGCCGTAGCCGAGCACCCCTAGCAGCGCGGCGTCATCCCCGAACGCCGGAGTGCTCCGACGGACGGCGTGCAATGGCGCCGCAAGACGTGGCACGGCGCTGGTCACTTGGCACCGACGATGGTTTCGCCGCGCAGCGGCCCGAGGTCGCGGATGTTCTGCCGGCGGCGCTTCCAGTGCGCGAAGCTGCGGCGCAGGTGCACCAGCGAGAAGGTGTAGTACAGGCCCTTCAGGATCCGCAGCGAACCCCAGATCGGCGTGCGGCCGTGGATGTCGCCGGCCAGCATCGACATCAGCGCCTCCTTGGTGCGCATCGGGTTCTGCGGGAACAGGAAGAAGTCGCGCATCGTCGGGCTGCTGACGCGGTAGATGAACCAGGAAAACTCGCGCGGCCCGTGGCGCATGTATTTCTCGAACTTCCGGCGCGCGGCCGCGGCTTCCCGCGGTCGGTCGAGCGCCGTCGCCACCACCTCGGCTCCCTCGAAGGCGCTGTGCATCGCGAGGTACACCCCGGAGGAGAACACCGGGTCGATGAAGGCGAAGGCGTCGCCCAGCATCAGGAAACGCTCACCGCTGCAGTGCGTGCTCGTATAGGAATAGTTGCCGGTCGCGTGCACCGTGCCGTCCACCAGTTCGGCGCCGGCGAGGCGCGCCGCCAGCTTCGGCGCCATCGCGATCGTGTCGGCGAAGAATTCCGGCAGCGGCTTGTCGCGCGATTTCAGGTAGTAGGGCCAGCAGACCGCACCCACGCTCGTCGTGCCGTCGGCCAGCGGAATGAACCAGAACCAGCCGTGCGCGAACCAGAAGATGGTGATGTGGCCTTCCATCTTGCCCGGCAGGCGCTCGGCCTGGCGGAAATGGCCGAACAGGGCGGCGCTGTTGTGCTTCGGGTTCTTGCGCTTGGCATCGAGCTTGCCCGACAGCAGCGTGTCGCGGCCCGATGCGTCGATCACGAAACGGGCGCGCCAGCGCCGCTGCGCGCCGTCGTCCATCACGGCCGACACGTCTGCGCCGTCGTCGTCGAACTGCACATCGCGCACCCGGCAGCCTTCCAGTGTGCGGGCACCGCGCCGCGCGGCATTGCGGAACAGGATTTCGTCCAGGTCGGAGCGCCGCACCTGCCAAGCATGGTCGAGCGACCGGTTCCAGCCCTCCGCAAAGTCGAGGCGGCTGGGCGCCTCGTGTTCCTGGGACACGAACTCCACGCCCCATTTCGGCATGCCGATGCGTTCCACCTCAAGCAGGACGCCGAGCTTCTCGAAAAGGGCGACGTTGGCCGGCAGCAGCGATTCGCCGATATGGAAGCGGGGGTGGTAGGCCTTCTCGGCCAGGACGACGTCGCGGCCCTGCGCGGCCAGCAGCGCGGCAACCGTCGCGCCGGCCGGACCGCCGCCGATCACCATCACGTCGCATGCCTCGGGCGGGATGACGGCCGCGGAGTCCTGTGCTGTCATGCCGGCTTCCTCGCCGTGTATTCGGAGAACACGCCCAGCTCCACGCTGCGCCGCACGTCGATGAAGCCTGCCTTGCGTAGGGACTCCATCACCGTCTCGGGCGGGATGCAGGCCTCGATCGTGTCCCAGTAGTAGCGCCACAGTTCGGCCGTGTCGCGGTGGCCGGCGACCACCCGCGCGATCAGGGGCACGACGGCTCGCATGTAACCCTTGAGCAGGAGGGTGCCCGCACGACTGCGCGGCTTGGTGATTTCCAGCACCGCGACCCGTCCGCCCGGACGCAGCACCCGGTGGAACTCGGCGAATGCCGCATCCACGTTGGAGATGTGCCGCAGGGCGTAGCCCATGCTGAGGAAATCGCTGCTGGCGTCGGGCCGGGGCAGGGCCTCGGCGAATCCGGTGACGAGCTGGATCCGCGCATCCTGCACCTGGCCCATCATGCCGGGGCTTGGGTCGACGCCGATCAGGGTGCCGGTCGGCCCGATCAGCGCCAGCGCCTCGCGCGCGACGAGGCCGGTGCCGATGCCGACGTCCAGCACGTCCATGCCGGCGGCGAGTCCGGCCTGTTGCAGCGCCCGGCGTCGGTACCAGGGGCCCGATCCCAGCGCGAGCACCCGCTCGATGCGCTCGTAGTCGGGCGCGGTCTCGTCGAAGATGCGGCGCAGGAATGCCTGATGCTCCGCTTCGTCGCGGTAGTACTGCGCCAGCGGCGCATGCGGAGCGAGCACTCCGGCGGGCTCGGGGAGGGGCGGGACGGACCTGGTCATCGGCGGATTATGCGCAGAGCGTCCTGCGCCCGGCGTGTCGCCCGCGCCACGGCGGGGCCCCGGGTAAAATCGGAGGCTGCTCGGCAACGAGAAACTTCAGAGAAGAGATGTATGGCTGGACACAGCAAATGGGCGAACATTCAGCACCGCAAGGGCCGCCAGGACGAGAAGCGCGGCAAGGTGTGGACCCGCGTCATCCGTGAAATCATGGTGGCCGCCCGCGCCGGCGGCGCCGACCTGTCGGCCAACCCGCGGCTGCGGCTCGCGGTGGACAAGGCCAAGGCCGCCAACATGCCGGCCGACACCATCAAGCGCAACGTCGACAAGGCCACCGGCAATCTCGAAGGCGTGAATTACGAGGAAATCCGTTACGAGGGCTACGGCATCGGCGGCGCCGCGATCATCGTCGACACCATGACCGACAACCGCGTGCGCACCGTCGCCGACGTGCGCCACGCCTTCAGCAAGTACGGCGGCAACATGGGCACCGAAGGCTCGGTCGCCTTCCAGTTTCGCCACGTGGGCCAGCTGGTCTTCGCCCCCGGCACCGACGAAGACAAGGTGATGGAAATCGCGCTGGAGGCAGGTGCCGACGACGTCGTCACCGACGACGACGGCGCGATCGAGGTGCTGGCCGCCCCTGCCGCCTTCGAGCCGGTGCGCAACGCACTGGAAGCCGCCGGCCTGACGCCGGAAGTGGCCGAAGTCACCATGCGCGCCGAGAACACGATCGAGGTCGCCGGCGAAGACGCCGCGCGCATGCAGAAACTGCTCGACGCACTCGAGGACCTGGACGATGTCCAGGAGGTCTACCACAACGCGGCGCTCTCCGAATGAAAGTTCTCGTCATCGGCGGCGGTGGCCGCGAACATGCCCTCGCCTGGAAACTGTCGGAGTCGCCGAAGGTCCAGCGCGTCTTCGTGGCGCCCGGCAACGGCGGCACCGCACGCGACGCACGCTTCGAGAACGTGCCGATCACCGACGTGCGTGCCCTGCGCGAATGGGCGCAGAACGAAAGGATCGGCCTGACGGTCGTCGGCCCCGAGGCGCCGCTGGCCGCCGGCGTGGTCGACGAGTTCCGCAACCACGGTCTGAAGGTGTTCGGCCCGACCCGTGCCGCGGCCCAGTTGGAAAGCAGCAAGGCATTCTCCAAGGCGTTCATGCAGCGCCACGGTATCCCGACGGCCGAATACCAGACCTTCACCGATGCGGCCGAAGCCCATGCCTACATCGATGCCAAGGGCGCCCCGATCGTGGTGAAGGCCGATGGCTTGGCGGCCGGCAAGGGCGTGGTCGTGGCGATGACCGCCGCCGAAGCGCACGAGGCGATCGACTTCATGCTCGAAGGCAACCGCTTCGGCGTCGTGCACAACGAGGGCGGTGCCCGCGTGGTGATCGAGGAATTCCTGCAGGGCGAGGAAGCCAGCTTCATCGTGCTGTGCGACGGCAAGAACGTCGTCGCACTGGCCACCAGCCAGGACCACAAGCGTCTGCAGGACGGCGACCAGGGTCCGAACACCGGCGGCATGGGCGCCTATTCGCCCGCGCCGATCGTGACGGCCGACGTGCATGCCCGCGCGATGCGCGAGATCATCCTGCCGACGATCCGCGGCATGGAGAAGGACGGCATTCCGTACACCGGCTTCCTCTATGCCGGTCTGATGATCGACGCGCAGGGCAAGCCCAAGACGCTCGAATTCAACTGCCGCATGGGCGATCCCGAGACGCAGCCGATCATGATGCGGTTGAAGAGCGACCTGTCCGACGTGCTGCTGGCCGGCGCCGAGATGCGGCTCGACCAGATCGAGCTGCAGTGGGACCGCCGGGTCGCCCTCGGCGTCGTGATGGCCGCGCACGGCTACCCGCTGGATCCGCGCAAGGGCGACGTGGTCACCGGGCTCCCGGCCGACCAGGACGACGCGATGGTGTTCCATGCGGGTACGGTGCTGGAAGACGGCGTGGTCCGCACCTCCGGCGGCCGGGTGCTGTGCGTGACCGTGCTCGCCGACAACGTGCGGCAGGCGCAGCAGCGGGCCTACGACGTGGCCCGCGGCATCCACTTCGACGGTGCGCAGTACCGGCGCGACATCGGGTTCCGGGCGGTGAAGGGCTGATGGCGGACCACCCGGCCGAAGCCGTCCGCGCCTACCTGGAAGGGCTGCAGCAGCGCATCGTCGCAGCCGTCGAGCAGATCGAATCCGCTGCAGGCGGCACGACCGCCTTCGTCACCGACCCGTGGCAGAAAGCCGCGGGCGAGCCGCTGCAGGGCGACGGCATTACCCGCATCCTCGAAGGCGGGGCGGTGTTCGAGCGCGCCGGATGCGGTTTCTCGCATGTCCGCGGACCGCGGCTGCCGCCCTCGGCCACCGAGCATCGGCCGCAACTGGCGGGCGCACCGTTCGAGGCGATGGGCGTGTCGCTGGTGTTCCATCCGCGCAATCCCTACGTGCCGACCGTCCACATGAACGTGCGCATGATCGCGGCCGGCCACCTGGGCGAGGAGCCGGTGTGCTGGTTCGGCGGCGGCATGGACCTCACGCCGATCTACGGCTTCGAGGAGGACGCGGCGCATTTCCACCGCACCTGCCGCGATGCGCTCGCGCCGTTCGGCGACGACAAGTACCCGCGCTTCAAGCAATGGTGCGACGAGTACTTCTACCTGAAGCACCGGCGCGAGGCCCGCGGCGTGGGCGGCGTGTTCTTCGACGATTTCGCCGAACTCGGGCCGGACCGCAGCCGGGCGATGATGCAGGCCGTCGGCGACGCGTTCTTGAATGCGTACCTGCCCATCGTCGCGCGCCGCCAGTCGGTGGCCTGGGGGCCGCGCGAGCGCAACTTCCAGCTGTACCGGCGCGGGCGGTACGTCGAATTCAACCTCGTCTGGGACCGCGGCACGCACTTCGGCCTGCAATCCGGCGGCCGTACCGAGTCGATCCTGCTGTCGATGCCGCCGCTGGCCGCGTGGCGCTACGACTACGCGCCGGACGCCGGCTCGCCCGAAGCCGCGCTTACCGACCGGTTCCTTACGCCGCGTGCATGGGTGTGAGCACCGCGGCCGAGCGGCGGCGCATCGGCCTCTTCGGCGGTGCGTTCGACCCGCCGCACTGCGCCCACGTCGCGCTGGCGCAGCAGGCCATCGACGAGCTGGCGCTGGACCTCCTGCATGTGGTTCCGACCGGTCGTGCGTGGCACAAGAAACGCACGCTGAGCCCGGCGCACGACCGTCTGGCGATGGTGCAGGCGGCGTTCGCCAGCATGCCGAAATCAGCGGTCGACGAGCGCGAACTGCGCCGGCCGGGGCCGAGCTACACCATCGACACCCTGACCGAACTGCAGGCCCAGTATCCGGATGCGCAGCTCTACCTGCTCATCGGTGCAGACCAGGCAGGCGCCCTGACGCAGTGGCACGGCTGGGCGGAGGTTGTGCGCCTCGCTATAATTTCAATAGCGCGTCGTCCAGACGCACCGAGCGCTCCGGGCCCCTGGGCCTTCGAAACCTCGCCGGATGCACGCACCGTCGCGCTGCACCTGCCCGACATTCCGATCAACGCCACCCAGGTCCGCGACCGGGTGGCGGCCGGCCAGCCGATCGACGCGCTGGTCCCGCCTGCGGTTGCAGGCTATATTGACTTTCACCACCTTTACCGACCTGCCCGATGACCACCACCAAAACGGAAACCGCCTCCAAGAAGGACGTCCAAAAGCTGCAGCGCGCGATCGTCGACGGGCTGGAGGACGTGAAGGCCGTCGACATCCAGGTGTTCAACACCGAGCATCTGTCGCCGCTGTTCGAGCGGGTGATCGTCGCCTCGGGTACGTCGAACCGGCAGACCAAGGCGCTGGCGTCGAGCGTGCGCGATGCGGTGCGCGAAGCCGGCTTTCCCAAGCCGCGCGTCGAGGGCGAGGACAACGGCGAGTGGATCATCGTGGACTGCGGCTCGGCGGTGGCGCATATCATGCAGCCCGCGATCCGCCAGTATTACCACCTGGAAGAGATCTGGGGCGACACGCCGGTCCGCCTGAAGCTCGGCGCACCGAAGCCGCCCAAGGCCGAGAAGCCGGCCGCCGAAAAGACCGTCAGCGGCGCCGCCCGCAAACCCGGACGTACGACCGCGGCGAAGACGGCAGCCGGTGCGAAGGCATCCACCGCCAAAAAGGCCAGTGCGGCGACCAAGACGGCCGCAGGCAAAACCGTCGCCGGGAAGACCGCGGCTGCCAAGAAGGCGCCTGCGAAGAAGGCCGCCACCGCGTCCGCCAAGACACCCGCCCGCAAGACGCCGATCCAGAAGCTGGTCGTGCCGGCGCCGGGCACCAAGAAGGCCGCGGCCAAGAAGCCTGCGGCCAAAAAGACCTCCGCATCCGCAGCCGCGAAGGCCCCGGCCCGCAAGACGGCGACCCGCAAGGCGTGAGCCGGCCGGCGGCGTCCGCATGAAGCTGCAGATCGTCGCCGTCGGCCAGCGCATGCCCGGCTGGGCCCAGACGGCTTACGACGACTATGCCAAGCGGTTTCCGCCGGAACTGAAGGTCGAACTGAAGGCGGTCAAGACCGAGCCGCGCGGTTCCAAATCGATCGACACGCTCTATGCGGCCGAGCGTGCGCGCATCGAAGCGGCCATTCCGCGCGGGCACCGGATCGTGGTGCTCGACGAGCGCGGCACGGCGGTGACCACCGTCGCGCTGGCGAAGCGGCTGAAGCAATGGCAGTTGGGCGGCGACGATGTGTCGCTGGTCATCGGCGGACCCGATGGGCTGGATCCGGCGTTCCGCGCCGCGGCGCACGAGTCGATCCGGCTGTCCGACCTGACGCTGCCGCACGCGATGGCGCGGGTGCTGCTGATCGAGCAGCTGTACCGCGCTTGGTCGGTCAACGCGTCCCATCCGTATCACCGCGAATAGGCTTTTTCCGATGTCCGAGCCGCCGTTTCTCTACCTCGCGTCGCAGAGCCCGCGCCGGGCGCAGTTGCTCGACCAGATGGGCGTGCGCCACCGGCTGCTCGTCGCCAATACCGACGGCGATGTCGAGGAAGACGCCGAGGCGATCGAAGTCGTCCGGCCGCGCGAGGCGCCCGCCCGGTACGTGCAGCGGGTCACCGCCGCCAAACTGGAGGCGGCGGTCGCGCGGTGGGTGCGGCGTGGTCTTCCCGACGCGCCCGTGCTGTGCGCGGATACGACGGTCGCGCTCGGCCGCACCATCCTCGGCAAACCGGCGGATGCTGCCGACGCGGCTGCGATGCTGCGCGCGCTGGCCGGCAACACCCACCGTGTGCTCACGGCCGTCGCGCTGCAGGACGGCGCGCGGCGCCATGCGACCCTCAGCGTGTCGGAGGTACGCTTCGCCCCGATGACCGACGCTCAGATCGCCGCGTATGTCGCGTCGGGCGAACCGTTCGGCAAGGCCGGAGGCTACGGCATCCAGGGCAGTGCCGCATTGCACATCGCCCGCATCGGCGGCAGCTATACCGGGATCATGGGCCTGCCGGTGTTCGAGACGGCCGAACTGCTGCGCGCGGCCGGCTGGCTGCTGTAACAGGCCGCACCGCGGCGGTGCGCATCGGCGGGGCAGGGCAGTAGACTCGTCCGCACAGCGCCGGTGCCCCGCCGGCCGAGACCAGTCCTCCCACGCCATGCAGCAAGACATCCTCATCAACTGGTCTCCGCAGGAGACGCGGGTCGCGGTCATCGAGCACGGCGCGCTGCAGGAGATCCATGTCGAGCGCACGCTGGAGCGCGGACTGGTCGGCAACGTCTACCTGGGCAAGGTCTCGCGGGTGCTGCCGGGCATGCAGTCGGCCTTCATCGACATCGGGCTGGAGCGGGCGGCCTTCCTGCACGTGGCGGACGTCTGGCACAAGCCGCCCGAGGGCGAGTCGCTGTCGCAGGCCCGCCAGTCGCAGCCGCAGATCCCGATCGAGCGGCAGGTGTTCGAAGGGCAGTCGCTGATGGTGCAGGTGATCAAGGACCCGATCGGCACCAAGGGCGCGCGGCTGTCGACGCAGATCAGCATCGCCGGCCGGCTGCTGGTGTTCCTGCCGCAGGACGACCATATCGGCGTGTCGCAGAAAATTCCGGTCGAGCAGCGCGACGCCCTGCGGCGGCGCCTGCAGGCCCTGACCGGCGCCGATACCGGCCAGAGCGGTGGCTTCATCCTGCGCACCAACGGCGAAGACGCGACCGACGCCGAACTGACCGACGACATCGCCTACCTGCGCAAGACCTGGGGCCGCATCCGCCAGGCGTCGCTCGCGCTGCCGCCCCGCTCGCTGCTGCACCAGGACCTGCACCTGCTGCAGCGGGTGCTGCGCGACCTGGTCGGCGAAGAGACCGTGTCGATCCGCATCGACTCGCGGGAACAGCATGACCGGCTGCTCGCCTTTGGCCGCGAGTTCATGCCGGCGGCGGCGGCCAAGCTGCAGCTCTACAAGGGCGAGCGGCCGATCTTCGACCTCTACCGCATCGACGAGGAGATCGCCCGCGCGCTCGGCCGCCGGGTCGACCTGAAATCGGGCGGCTACCTGATCGTCGACCAGACCGAGGCGCTGACCACGGTGGACGTGAACACCGGCGGCTTCGTCGGGGCCCGGAACTTCGAGGACACGATCTTCAAGACCAACCTGGAGGCCGCGCAGGCGATCGCCCGGCAGCTGCGGCTGCGCAACCTGGGCGGGATCATCATCGTCGACTTCATCGACATGCTGCGCGAGGAGCACCAGCAGCAGGTGCTCGGCGAATTCCGCAAGCAGCTCGGCCGCGACCGGGTGAAGACCTCCGCCGGCAGCTTCTCGCCCCTCGGCCTGCTGGAGATGACCCGCAAGCGCACCCGCGAGTCGCTGGCCCACATGCTGTGCGAGCCGTGCCCCGTCTGCCAGGGCAAGGGCATCGTCAAGACCGCCCGCAGCGTGACCTACGACATCCTGCGCGAGATCCTGCGGGAGGCGCGGCAGTTCAATCCGCGCGAATTCCGCATCGTTGCCTCGCCGAAGGTGGTGGAACTGTTCCTCGACGAGGAAAGCCAGCACTTGGCCGGCCTGTCGGACTTCATCGGCAAGCCGATCTCGCTGCAGGCCGAAGTGGCGATGGCGCAGGAGCACTACGACATCGTGCTGCTCTGAGCCGCCGGCGGCTGCGCGGCGGCGCGGTCCGCCTGCTGCAGCGCCTGCTCCGCTTCCGGGTTGAGCGCCTGGCCGCTGCGCTGGGGCCGGGTGAGCGGCGTGGGCGTCCAGCGCTGGTGGTGCATCAGATCGCGGCCCTGCTGGATGCCGCCCGCGATCTGCAGCTCGAGCCGCTCGATGTCGCGCCGGCGGACGTCCTCGGCCACCTCGGCGATCGTGTCCTCGGTCTCGCCCATGCGGCGCAGCGCCTCGGCTCCGAAGGCCATCGCCGACTCGAACGTCTCGCGCAGCTGGAAGTCCACGCCCGCGTGGATCAGGTCGATCGCATGCTGGCGGTCGTAGGCGCGGGCCAGCACCGGCACCAGCGGGAAGGCCTGCCGGGCCTGCTCGACGATCGACAGCGTCGCGTGCCGGTCGTCGGTGCAGACCAGCAGGGCGCGCGCGTCGCCGGCGCCGCTGGCGCGCAGCACTTCCATCCTGGTGCCGTCGCCGTAATAGGCGTGGAAGCCGAACCGCGCGGCGGCGCGGATCATGTCGGTATCGTTCTCGATGATCGTCACATCGATGCCGCGGGCCAGCAGCGACTGGCAGGCGATCTGCGCGAACCGGCCGAAGCCGATCACCATCACCTTGCCGAAGGCATCGCCTGCGCGGGCGCCGTCGTCCACCGTGCGCACGCCACTCAGGTCGGGCGCCGCCTTTTTCGGCAGCAGCCAGCGCAAGGCCATGACCGCGAGCGGGGTGAAGGCCATCGACAGGATCACGGCCGCGGTGAGCAGCGCGTTGACCCGCGTTTCGACGATGCCGGTCGCTGCGGCGGCGCCGTACAGCACGAAGGCGAATTCGCCGCCCTGGGCCATCAACGCCGCGCGCTCCAGCGCCTCCGGATGGCGCGCGCGTGCCAGTCGGGCGATGGCGTAGATGCCGGCACCCTTGAGCACCATCGCGGCCAGCACGCCGCCGAGCAGCC
>CAJYQL010000113.1 GCA_913776965.1 uncultured Xylophilus sp. | reverse complement strand
GGTGGTGCAGTCCTGGTACGTGGGCGCACTGTCTTTCTGCATCGTGACCTTCTGCATCGGCGCGATGCTGCTGGCGGCCGACGCGCTGCGGGCCCAGCTGGAATACCTAGCCCACCGCGACAGCCTCACCGGCGTGCTGAACCGCCGGGCCCTGCTGGAGGCATCGGAGGACGAACTGCAGCGCACCCTGCGCGGCAGCGGCGGCCGCGGACCGGCGCTGATGATGCTGGACCTGGACCATTTCAAGCAGGTCAACGACCGGCACGGCCATCTGGTCGGCGACCGGGTGCTGCGCGAATTCGTGCAACGCATCGGCGCGGTGCTGCGGCCGCACGACCGGCTCGGCCGCTACGGCGGCGAGGAGTTCGCGGTGCTGCTGCCCGACACCGCACTGGCCGACGCGGAAGGCGTCGCGGCACGGCTGATCGGCGCCGGGCCGTCCGACACCGCCCTGCCGGCCAGCACGGCCAGCGTCGGCCTGACCGCCTGGCGCGGCCCCGGGGACACGCTCGACGCGATGCTGGGCCGGGCCGACCTGGCCCTCTACCGCGCCAAGGCGCTCGGCCGCAACCAGGCGCAGAGCGAGGCGTAGCGGGTCCGCCGGTACGGTTGCGCTGCCACCGGCCCCTTTTCAGCATCCAAACAGGCGTTTGCGCAGGTCCTGCCTGCGCAGAACGCTATCACATCAATAGCAGTATCAACCGCCTTCGCTCCCGCGCGACACGCCGGCCGCCTCGAACGACGCCATATCCCGCAGCACCGCGCAGGCCGACACCAGCAGCGGCCACGCCAGCGCCGCGCCGGAGCCCTCGCCCAGCCGCAGACCGAGGTCGAGCAGCGGCTCGGCACCCAGGTGGTCCAGCATGCGCGCATGCCCGCGCTCGCCGGAACGGTGGGAGAACACGCAGCGCTGCACCACCGCCGGCTCCAGCGCCAGAGCCACCAGCACCGCCGCGGTGGTGATGAACCCGTCGACCACGATCACCCGCCGTTCCTCGGCCGCCTGCAGCACCGCGCCGACCAACGTCGCGATCTCCAGCCCGCCCATCGCGGCCAGCACGTCGAGCGGCGCATAGATGTCGGCGTGGCGCGCCAGCACGGCGCGCAGCACCTCGGTCTTGCGGACGATGCCGGCGGCGTCGAGGCCGGTGCCGGCGCCGGTGCAGTCGGCGATGTCGCAGCCGGCGAGCCGCGCCAGCAGCAGCGCGGCCGCCGAGGTGTTGCCGATGCCCATCTCGCCGAGCAGCAAGGCATTGCCGGGCAGGGCCTGCACGATCGCCCGGCCGTGGCCGATCGCGGCGGTGCATTGCTCGGCCGTCATCGCCGGTCCATGGGCGGCATCGGCCGTGCCGTGCGCGGCCTTGCGCACCACCAGCCCCGGGCGCGGCGCGAAGTCGTGGCGCACGCCGCAGTCCGCGACGGTGAGCGCGATGCCGTGCTGCCGCGCGAGCACGCTGACCGCGGCGCCACCGGCCAGGAAGTTCTCGACCATCTGCCAGGTCACGTCGCTCGGGTAGGCCGACACGCCGCGGGCCGCGAGGCCGTGGTCGGCGGCGCAGACCAGCAGCTGCGGCGCGGTCAGCGCCGGCGCCTCGGTGCCGAGGATCAGCCCGATGCGCAGCGCCAGCGCCTCCAGCCGGCCGAGTGCGCCGCGCGGCTTGGTCTTGTTGTCGAGCAGGTGCTGCAGCCGGGCGGCGAGCGCGGGGTCGTGAAGGTCCGGGATCATGGAAGGCGGGGGTCGGAAGGAAACAGGGCGCGGCCGACATCGGTCCAGCAGCGGTCGAGGGTGGCGGCCAGCCCGTCGAAGACGGCATCGAGCGTCGGGGCCGCCGCGCCGAACAGCGCGCGCAGGACGCGCGGCTCTTCGAACAGGCCGTGCAGGTACAGCCCCAGCACGTTGCCGCGGGCGTTCTGCCAGCCGAGGCCGTCGGGCAGCACGGCGAGCGCGCGGTCGCCCTGTGCGGCCATCGCGGGATGCTCGGCGGTATGGCCGTGGCGGATCTCGTAGCCTTGCAGGCCGACATCCGACAAGGCGGCCCAGCCGCCAGTGCATGTTCCGAATCGGGTCTCGGTGCGGCGCACCGTCTTGTCGGGCGCGAAGCTGGTGACCAGCGGCAGCAGCCCGAGGCCGGCCGCGTTGCCGTCCACCCCGTGCAGGTCCACCAGCGCCTCGCCGAGCATCTGCAGGCCGCCGCAGACGCCCAGCACCCGGCCGCCGGCGGCGGCATGGTCGGCAACCGCCCGGTCCAGGCCCTGGGCGCGCATCCACGCCAGGTCGGCGGCGGTCGCCTTGGAGCCGGGCAGCACCACCCAGTCGACGCCGTGCAGGTCCGCCGGGCTGCGCGCCCAGTGCAGCCGCACGCCCGGCACGTTCTTCAGCGGCTGGAATTCGTCGAGGTTGCTGATGCGCGGATAGGCGATCACCGCCACGCGGGTGTGCAGTGCGCCGCCGGCGGCGCTGGCGCGGTCGTCGAACACGCCGTCTTCCTCGGGCAGGCCGTGGTTCCAGTGCATCGGCACGACCGCGACCGTCGGCACGCCGGTGCGCTCTTCCAGCATGGCGGGCGCCGGGGCCAGCAGTGCCGCGTCGCCGCGGAACTTGTTGAGCACGAACCCGCGGATCAACGCACGCTCCTCCGCGGGCAGCAGCGCCCAGGTGCCGTAGAGATGGGCGAAGGCGCCGCCGCGGTCGATGTCGGTCACCAGCAGGCAGTCGGCGCCGGTGTGGCGCGCGACCCGCATGTTGACCACGTCGCTCGCGTGCAGGTTGATCTCGGCCGGCGAGCCGGCGCCCTCGATCACCACCACGTCGTTCTCGGCGCACAGCGCGTCGAGCGCGGCGGCGATCTGCGGCCAGACGCGGGCGCTGCGGCCGCGCCAGGGCATCGCACCGAGGGCCGCATCGACCTGGCCGAGCAGCACCACCTGGCTCCGCGTGTCGCCCTCGGGTTTCAACAGCAGCGGATTCATCCGTACGTCGGGCTCGGCGCGGGCCGCGAGCGCCTGGAAATACTGCGCGCTGCCGATCTCGCCGCCCGCCACCACGCGGGCGTTGTTGCTCATGTTCTGCGCCTTGAAGGGCGCGACCTTCAGGCCCTGGTCGCTGTAGCGCCGGCACAGCGCGGTGGTGATCCAGCTCTTGCCGGCACCGCTGCTGGTGCCGAGCACCATCACGCATCGGGCGCGTGTCACGGGCGACCCTGCGCACGGCGGCGGCATGCGGCCGCGCTCATGCGAACGGCCGGTCGCCCGGCTCCTGCGGCGATCCTGCGGCGGGCACCAAGTCGTCGTAGTAGTGGAAGGCGTCGCAGGCGGCGGCCCAGTGGCGGTTGGTGGTGCGGCGGGCGCCGACCCCGACGACCCGGCGGCCGCCGGCCCGCAGCTTCTGCGCGAGCGGCATGAAGTCGCTGTCGCCGCTGACCACCACCACGCAGCCGATCTGCGGATGGCGCTGCACGTCTTCCACCGCATCGAGGCAGAGCCGGATGTCCGCGCCGTTCTTGGCCGAGGCGCCCGGCGGGAACAGCTGCACCAGCTCCATCGCGCGCTGCAGCAGCGTGTCGCGGTAGCGGCCGAGGAACTGCCAGTTGCAGTAGCCGCGGTGCAGCGCCACGGGGCCCAGCGTGCGGACCAGCGCCAGTACCGCCTCGATGTCCACCAGCGGCTCCTGCAAGCGGAAGCGGTTGTCGGGCCGGGCGTAGGCGCCCTCGCCGTAGCGCTCCTCGAACAGACTGGCGTGCAGGTTCTCGAAATCCCAGTACAGCGCGAGCGGGACGGGCGACAGGTCAGACACAGGGGACAAACGGATCTCCAGACACAGAAAACACAGCGGAAGCCGCGCGCGCCGCGGCCGCCAGGGCCTGCTGCGCCGCGGGCGGCAGCACGCCCAATCGGACTTCGCCGGGCAGGCCGAAGGAGGCGCAGTCGCGCAGTTGCACACCGTCGGCCCGCAGTGCGGCCAGCCAGCGCGGCAGGTCGTCTACCGGCGGACGCGCGCAGAAAAAATTGGTGTCGCTCGGCCGCACGGTCCAGCCGAGTTCGGTGCAAAGCGCGATCTGCGCGGCCTTCCAGCGCTGCAGGGTGGCACGGCTTTCGGCCAGCCAGTCGGCGACGGCCGGATCGCACCAGGCGTCGAGCATCGCCACGCCGTGGGCGCCGACCGGCCAGGACGGCGCCAGCCGTTCCAGCGCGGCGGCCTCGTCCTCCGCACCGCGGGGGGCGATCAGGTAGGCCGCGCGCACGCCGGTCAGGCCGAGCGCCTTGTTGGGCGACCAGATCTGCCAGATGCCGTCTGCCGCGTAGGCCCACGGGTCGGGTTCGGCCAGCCGCAGCGGCGCGTAGGCGCGGTCGAGCACGGTGAAGAGGTCGGCACGCGCGGGCGGTGGTGTCGTCTGGCCGAGCGGGCTCGACGGATCGCAGTGCCAGGCGAGCAGGCCGGCGCCTTCCTCCGTATCGCGCTCCCCGGCTTGCTCGTTCACCGGCTGGAGCGACCAGGCTCGCGCCGCATCGCGGTAGTCGCCATAGCCGTGCACAGGCAGCCGCACCCGGCGGATGCCGCGCTGCGCCGCCCGGGCGGTGAGTCGGAAGATCGCCTCGCTCGCACTCGCGGCCGCCAGCACCCGGCCCGGCGCCACGCCATGGCGCGCAGCCAGCCGTTCGCGCAGCGCGGCGTAGGCGGGATCGGGGTAGCGGGCGGCATCGGCCTGCCGCACGGCCGCCTCTGCCTGCGGGCACGGGCCCACGGCATTGGCGTTGGTCGAGAAATCGAAGCGGGCCGGCCCGGTGCTGCCGGGGCCGCCGTGCGGTCGGGTCACGGGGGGCGTCGTCATGGCGGAAACCCGAGATTGTCCCGTGCCGGGCACCCCGATGCACGGCATGCACGGCCCGACCGCGGCGGCCGCTGCGCCGCGCGGACGGTCAGCCCGCCGTGGCAGCGGCGGCGGCTGCCCGCAGCCGGTGCAGCATCGGCTGGGTGATCAGCACCACGCCGTCGGCGGTGCGCTCGAAGCGCGCCGCATCGGCCGCCGCATCCTCGCCGACCACCAGGCCGTCCGGCAGCACCGAGCCGCGGTCGATCACCACCCGGCGCAGCCGGCAGCCGCGGCCGACCGTCACGTCCGGCAGGATCACGGCCTGTTCGATGTCGCAGTACGAGCGCACCCGCACGCTGGAGAACAGCACCGACTGCACCACCCGCGAGCCCGAGACGATGCAGCCTCCCGAGACCACCGTGTTGGTCGTGATGCCGGGCCGGCCTTCGGCATCGGGCACGAACTTGGCGGGCGGCAGCTGTTGCTGGAAGGTCCAGATCGGCCAGTCGGTGTCGTAGATGTCGAGCTCCGGCACCGCGCTGGCCAGGTCCAGGTTGGCGGCCCAGAAGGCGTCGATGGTGCCGACGTCGCGCCAGTACGGCGCCACGCCTTCGCGCTGCGGCACGCTGGACATCCCGAACGGATGGGCGAAGGCCTGGCCCTCGGCCACCACCTTCGGGATCACGTCCTTGCCGAAGTCGTGGCTGCTCGCCGCGTCCTGCACGTCTTCCTCCAGCAGGCGGTAGAGGTAGTCGGCGTTGAAGACGTAGATGCCCATGCTGGCCAGGGCCGTGTCGGGCCGGCCGGGCATCGCGGGCGGGTCGGCCGGCTTCTCGACGAAGGCGGTCACCGTCCGGTCGGCCTCCACCGCCATCACGCCGAAGGCGGTCGCCTCGTGGCGCGGCACCTCGATGCAGGCCACGGTGCAGCCGCGGCCGCTCTCCACATGGTCCTTCAGCAGCAGCGAATAGTCCTGCTTGTAGATGTGGTCGCCGGCCAGCACGACCACGTACTCCGGTCCCTTGGAATGCAGGATGTCGAGGTTCTGGTAGATCGCATCGGCGGTGCCGCGGTACCAGTGTTCCTCGCCGGTGCGTTGCTGGGCGGGCAGCAGATCGACCATCTCGTTGAGTTCCGGCCGCAGGAAGCTCCAGCCGCGCTGCAGGTGGCGCAGCAGCGAATGGGATTTGTACTGGGTGAGCACCGCCATCCGCCGGATGCCGGAATTGATGCAGTTCGACAGCGCGAAATCGATGATGCGGAACTTGCCGCCGAAGTACACCGCCGGCTTGGCGCGGCGGTCGGTCAGCTGCTTGAGCCGGGAGCCGCGCCCGCCGGCCAGCACCAGGGCCATGGTGCGGCGGACCAGCTGGTGGGTCTGCAGGGATTCGTTGGACATGGAAACAGTCTCCTCGGGGCGGCGGTGCGGCGACAGCCGATCTTGGCCGCGCGCCCTGCAGCCGACGTAACAAGAAGGATGCCCGGCCGCCCAGACCCATCAGCGCAGCGCCGCTCCGGCGGCCAGCAGCAGACCGCCCAGGACGGCCGATGCAGCCACCGCGCGGCCCGCCCGCCGCAGGGCCCCGGCGGTATCTGCCGCCGTGGCGTGCCGGCCACCGGCATGCAGCACATACACGCCCGGCTTGCCGAGCCGCACGCCCAGCCGCAACGCCATCGCGCCCATCGGCCAGCCGCCGTTGGGCGACGGGGTGCGGCGCGCCTCGGCCGCCAGCGCGCGCCAGGCAGCCGGCGGCGCGCCGGCCATCAGCAGCGCCGCGGTGATGCGGGCCGGCAGCCACGACAGCAGATCGTCGGCATGCGCCGCCCACTTGCCCGCCCACTCCCAGCGCCCGCGGTAACCCCACATCGCGTCCGCGGTGTTGGCGAACCGGTACAGTGCCGCGCCCGGCAGGCCGAGCAGCACGAACCAGCAGACCGGTGCGACCACGGAATCGTTGAGGTTCTCGGCCAATGTCTCGATGGCGCTCTCGCGCACCTCGACGGCCGACAGGCGGGTCACGTCGCGGCTCACCAGCCGGGCCAGCCGGGCCCGGCCGTCGTCCAGCGATACCGCCAGTGCCGCCTCCACCGCCGCCACCTCGTCGCGCAGCATGCGCCAGGCCAGCAGCGGCTTCAGCAACAGCGCCCCGAGCGGCAGCGCCGCCCACCACGGCAGCCGCACCAGCGCTGCCTGCGCCAGCAGCGCCGCTACCAAAACGATAGCTGCTCCCGCAGACCAGGCGAGCGCTCCGAGGCCAAAAGCACCCCAATCTTCCTCGCGCGCTTGCGGCTCCGCCGGCACGATGCGCCGCCCCGCCCAGCCGAGGTAGCGGCCGATCCACACCACCGGATGCAGCGCGACCGGCGGCTCGCCCCACAGCCGGTCGATGGCGAGCGCACACAGCAGGGTGCCCGCCGGCAGCAGCGCGTACGCGAGGCCGCCGTCACCCATGTTGTGCCGCCCGGCCCACAAGGCGCTGCGTTTCCTGTCCAGGGATGCCACGGTCCGGCTCCGCCGGCCCGTAGGCATCGCCCCCCTTCCCGCGCAGCGAGAGAAGGGGGGAGCGGCGCAGCCGCTCGGGGGGATGCACTCTGCTAATCCTCGATCCCGCGCTGGGCCGGAATGCCGGCCTTGAACGCGTGCTTGACCATCTGCATCTCGGTCACCGTGTCGGCGATGTCCACGATCTCCTGCGGGCAGCGCCGCCCGGTCAGCATCACATGCACCTCCTTCGGCCGGTCGCGCAGCGTCTGCAGCACGCCGTCGAGCGGCAGCCAGCCGTAGATCAGCGGGTAGGTGATCTCGTCCAGCACCACCAGGAAATAGTCGCCCGACAGGATCGCCGCGCGGGCCAGCTCCCAGCCGTCGCGGGCGAGCTGCGCGCTGCGCTCCAGGTCCTGGCTCTTCCAGCTGAAGCCGTCGCCCAGCCCCTCGATCGGGATGCCGATCTGCTCGAACATCCGGTGCTCGCCGAAGCGCGCGGTCGGCACCTTCATGAACTGGTAGATCTTCACCGCCTTGCCCCGGCCGTGGGCGCGCAGCGCCAGGCCGAAGGCCGAGGTGCTCTTGCCCTTGCCGTCGCCGGTATTCACCAGCACCAGGCCGCGGCGTTCGCCCTCGGGTTTGTCGTACGGTTTTTCGCTGGGCGGTGTCTCGATCTGCATGGGGGTCTTTCGGAAAGAAAAGAAAGTCAGGCGGCAGGTACGGCCCGCAGGCGCGGCGCGCCGGGCCGCTGGGCCTGCCAGGCGGCGCCGGCGGCGACGACCAGCAGCAGCACGGCGGCGGCGAGCCACCGGATCAGGTCGGCTGCCGCGGCGACCGCCGGCGGCGGGTCGGGCACCCGTTCCAGCCGGATGCCCTGCTCCACCGCTGCCGCCGCGCTGGGCGCCTCCGGAGCGGGCGGAACGGCCGGCAGCGCGGCATCGGCGGTGGCGGCCTGCATGCCGGTCGGTGCGCGAACGTCGGCGCGGTCGGCGGGCAAGGTCCGCGCATCGGCCCATCGCCGCACCGACGCCAGTTCGGCCGCCAGCGGCTCGGCACGCGTCAGCGCACGGTAGCGCTCGGCCAGATCGCGCTGCGTCGCGGCATCCGCCTGCCAGTAGCCCTGGCGTTGGGCCTGCACCAGCCGCTCCAGCGTCTGCGCGTAGGCCTGCGGATGCTGCTCCAGCCACTGCGGCACGCCGAGCCGGTGGCGGTCCTTCACCAGCACGTCGTAGAAGCTCTGCCAGTGGTCGGAGCGGATGC
>CAJYQL010000112.1 GCA_913776965.1 uncultured Xylophilus sp. | reverse complement strand
CTCGCAGGGCGCCGGGCGGCTGCGCTGGCCGGTCGCCGGCAACCTGGCGCGACTGGCCGTCGCGGCCGTCGGCGGGGCAGCAGTGCTGCATGCGGGCGGCGGACTGGCCGGCGTCTTCGCGGCGCAGGCGGCGGCGCTGGCGCTGTACGGCCTCGTGAATGGGCTGGCGATTGCGGGCGGTGCGTGGTTCGGGCCGGTGCGCTGGCCGTGGCAGGTGCGGGCGTGAACTGCGACGGGCGCAGGTCTGCTATTGATTCGATAGCTGAATGCGAAGGCGCAGCGGGCGCTGGAGCCTCATAACCCTAAAAAAAAATCCTCATAGCACCGTGCCCGGCGCATCCCAGCTGCGCAGCTTGCCGGCAGCCATCCGGCCGATGCGGTCGGCCAGTGCTTCGGCTTCGCCTTCGTCGTGGGTCACCATCAGCGCGGTCTGGCCGGCATCGCGCAGGATGCTGCGCACCTCCCGCGCCAGCCGGGCGCGGGTCGCGGGGTCCAGGCTGGAGAAGGGCTCGTCGAGCAGCAGCAGGGCCGGCGACGGCGCCAGCGCACGGGCAAGCGCGATGCGCTGCTGCTGCCCGCCCGAGAGTTCGTGCGGATAGCGCGCCGCAGCGTCCGGCAGTCCGACCAGCGCCAGCAGCTCGGCCACCCGCCGCTGCTGCGTCTCCCGCGGCTGGCCGCGCAGACCGAAGGCGATGTTGCGGGCAGCGTCGAGGTGCGGGAACAGGGCGAATTCCTGGAACACCATGCCGACCCGGCGCCGCTCGGGCGGCAGATGGATGCCGTCGCCCGACAGCACGGCGCCCCCCAGCCGGATGCTGCCGGCCTGCAGCGGCTCGAAGCCGGCGATCGCCCGCAGCACGGTGGTCTTGCCGCAGCCCGACGGCCCGAGCAGGCAGCCGAGCGTGCCGGCAGGCAGGTCGAAGCTCACCCGGTCGGCGGCGACCTGCGGCCCCTGGGCCGCGCAGTAGACGACGCGCACGCCGTCGAGCGAGAGGGCCTGGGCGGTCGTGGCAACCGCCGTGGCGGCGGTGGGGGAGGCTGTCATGGGGTTCCTGTCTCCGGGGCGTGGCGCAGCTGCGTTCGCGCCAGCAGCACCACCGGCAGCAGCCCGGCGGCGACGATCGCCAAGGCAGCGATCGCGCCTTCCTCGTAGGTGCCGCGGGCAGCCTCGGCGTACAGCCAGGTGGCCAGCGTGTCGACATTGGCCGGGCGCAGCAGCAGCGTCGCGGGCAGTTCCTTCATCGCATCGACGAAGACGAGCAGCGCCGCCGAGGCGAGCGCCGGCTGCAACAGCGGCAGATGCACCCGGCGCAGCGTGCCGGCCGGCGTTTCGCCGAGCAAGCGCGCGGCCTGTTCCAGCGCGGGCGGAATGCGCGCCAGTCCGGCTTCCACGCCGCCGACCGGCATCGCCAGGAAGCGCAAAGTGCAGGCAGCCACCAGCACCACGCCCGCGCCCATCAGCGGCAGGCCGGGCAAGCCGAGCACACCGGCCAGCCAGCCGTCGGCCGCGAGCGCCGGCGTGAGCAGGCCGATGGCGAGCACCGTGCCCGGCAGCGCATAGCCGAGCGACGCCGCCCGCGAGCGCCAGCGCCCGGGTGCCGGCCCGCTGGTACCAGTGGCGCGGTCAGCCCAGGCGACGACCAGCCCGGCCGCGACGGCGCAGGCGGTCACGGTCGCGGCCAGCAGCAGCGTGTGGACCAGGCTCTGCCACAGGCCTGCCGACGTGCCACTGCCCTGCAGGAAGCGCCTTGCCGTCTCCACCAGCAAATAGAGCGCCGGCGCGACGAAGCCGAGCAGCACCGGCAGGGCCGCCGCCACGGTCGCGCTGGCCGCCCACAGCCCGCGCAGCCGCCGCGGCTGCAGGCCGCGCATGCGCTGCACCGAACCGAAGCGTTGCTGCCGACGGCCGTGACGCTCCAGCAGCAGCAGCGCCAGCACCGCGAACAGCATCGCGCAGGCGATCTGCGCCGCACCCGGCAGGTCGGATCGGGTGATCCAGGTGGTGTAGACCGCCACCGTCAGGGTGTGCACGCCCAGGAATTCGGACGCGCCGATGTCGTTAAGCGTCTCCAGCAGTGCCAGACTGAGGCCGACCGCGAGCGCCGGCCGCGCGAACGGCAGCACCACCCGCAAGAACACGCCGACGGGCCCTGCGCCGAGCGTGCGGGCCGCCTCCAGCAGATGCGCCGGCTGCGTCATGAAGGCCGCGCGTGCGGTCAGGTACACATAGGGATAGAGCACGCTGCCCAGCACGAACACCGCGCCGCCCATCGACCGCAGGTCGGGCAGCCGGAAATCGCGCGGGCTGTCGTAGCCGAGCAGCCAGCGCAGACCGGTCTGCACCGGGCCAATCGGGTGCAGCAGGTCGAGGTAGGCGAAGGCGACGATGTAGGTCGGCATCGCCAGCGGCAGCAGCAGGGCCCAGTGCAGCCAGCGCCGGCCGGGGAAGTCGAACGCGGTCACCAGCCAGGCGGTACCGGCGCCGACCACCAGCGTGACGCTGCCCACGCCGGCCAGCAGCAGAGCGGTCTGCCGCGCAGCATCGGGCAGCACATGGCCGACGAGATGCGACCAGTGGGCCAGATTCGCACCCGCGGCCAGCCAGACGAGCGACACCACCGGCGCCAGGGCCGCCAGCGCCACCAGCGCAGCACCCGCGCGCCACGCCGGGCCGACGACGGACAGTCCGCGCGTCACGACACTGCCGCCCGCACCGCGTCGGCACGGCAAAGGGCAGGTCGGAGGAGCGCCAAGCGAAAAATGCCGACACCGCGCAGACCGCACGGCCCGGCCACGCGACCGGTCACCGGTCGAAGCCGACCTTGTCGATCAGGGCGCTCGCCTGCTTGCGGTGCTTGGCGATCTCGGTGAGCGGCAGGCTGTCGATCTTCGGCGTGCCGATCGACTGGGCGATGATCGGGTCGATCGCGACGCCGGCCCGGACCGGGTATTCGTAGTTCGCCTCGGCATATAGCGCCTGGGCCGGCTCGGACACCAGGAATTCGAGCAGTTTGACCGCGTTGGCCCGCTGCGGCGCATGGCGCGCCACCGCGGCGCCGCTGATGTTGACGTGCGTGCCGCCGCTCTTGGAGAAGGTCGGCCGCACCACCTGGATCGCGTCGCCCCACTTGCGGGCGTCGGTGCCTTCCTTCGACGCCTTCATGTGGCCGACGTAGTAGGAGTTGGCCAGCCCCACGTCGCAGATGCCGCCGAGGATGTCGCGCGCCACGTCGCGGTCGCCGCCGGTGGCCTTGCGCGCCAAGTTCGCCTTGACGCCGCGCAGCCATTCTTCCGCCTTGGCTTCGCCGTCGTGCGCGATGAGGGCAGCGACGAGGGCGGTGTTGTAGGGATGCTGGCCCGCGCGGATGCAGACCTTGCCCTTCCAGCGCGGTGCGGCCAGATCCTCGTAGCGGAAGTTGGCCAGCTTGAGCTTCGGCTCCGCATACAGCACGCGGGCGCGCATCGACAGCGCGAACCACTGGTTGTCGCTGCCGCGCAGCGGTGCCGGAATGGCGGATTGCAGCGCCTGCGACTGCACCGGCTGGGTCACGCCGCCGTCCACCAGGTCGATCAGGTTGCCGACGTCGACCGTCATCAGCACGTCGGCCGGCGACCGGGCGCCCTCGGCCTTGACGCGCTCCAGCAGGCCGTCCTTCACGAACACGGTGTTCACCTTCACGCCGGTCCGGGCGGTAAAGGCCGAGAGGAGCGGCTGGACCAGCCCGGCTTCGCGGGTGGTGTAGAGGGTGACTTCTTCCGCGGCCTGGACGGCGGCGGGCAGGGCAGCGGCGGTACCGGACAGCACGAGGGCGAACAGGGCGCGGCGGGGAGCGGAGAGGCAACGGGTCATGGGAAAAAGCAACAAGACTGAAAGCCGGCGTCGGGGCCGGGAGGGACCGCCCGTCGTAGCTGTTATCCCTGGAATGGACGGGTTGGATGCGAACGATTATCGATGACGATTCGCATCCTCCTCGTGGAAAACCGTGCGATGCGCGGTGATAAGGCCGGAAATGCAAAAAGGCGCCGAAGCGCCTTTTTTTGTGCAGGGATAGTGGAAGCGTTTACCGGCCATAGGAGCGGTTGCCGCCGCTGCGGCCATAACCACCGCCGCCACCCCCACCGCCTCCACCCGAGCGCTTGCCGTAACCGCCGCCGCCACCACCGCCGCCGCCACGTCGCCCGCGGCCGACCATGCTGTCGACGCTGGTGCGCAGCGGATCCGGCTGGCCTGCGCCGCCGCCCATCGATTCGGCGCGGCGGTGCGCGACCACGTCGGCGTGCGACGGGCTCGGCGCATTGCCGTGGTGGCGCGGCTGGCGTTCTTCGCGCAGGTTGTCGTCGTGGAAACCGCCGCCGTGGCCGACCTGGGCCGGACGCGGACCCCGCGCCGGGCGCTGGCCGCCACCGCCGCCGTTACCCGCACCCTGGCGCGGGGCGCCGCCATTGCCGCCCTGGCGCGGCCCGGTGTTGCTGTGGCCGCCCCCGTTGCCGCCGGCGCGACCACCGCCGCCGCCCTGCGTGGCCTTGTTGTCGCGAATGCGCTGCATCATCTCGGTGCGGGCCGCCTTGGCGGCTGCCGCCATCACCTCGCGGCTCGGCGGTTTGCCGGCGCCGCCCCAGATCGTCTGGCGGCCCATCGCGATCGGTTCGGCCTTCTCGCCCGGCTCGGGACCGAAGCCGTCGATCACCTGGACCGGGATCTTCTGCTTGGTAAAGCGCTCGATGTCGTACATGAAGCCTTCTTCGTCCATGCAGACCAAGCTCACCGCCTCGCCGCTGGCACCCGCGCGGCCGGTCCGGCCGATGCGGTGGACGTAGTCTTCCGACACGTTCGGGATCTCGTAGTTGACGACGTGCGGCAGCTCGTCGATGTCGATGCCGCGCGCGGCGATGTCGGTGGCCACCAGGGCGCGGATCTCGCCGGTCTTGAAACCGGACAACGCCTGGGTGCGGGCCGACTGGCTCTTGTTGCCGTGCAGCGCCATCGCCTGGATGCCGTTCTTGGTCAGGAACTCGGCGACGTTGTTGGCGCCGAACTTGGTGCGGGTGAACACCAGCACCTGGCTCCAGTTGTGCTCGTTGATGATGTGCGCGAGCAGCGCCTTCTTCTTGCCGCGGCCGACCGGGTGGATCACCTGGGTGATGCGCTGGACCGTCGTGTTGGCCGGGGTCACCTGGATGCTCTGCGGGTTCTTCAGCAGGCCGTTGGCCAGCTCGCGGATCTCGTCGCTGAAGGTCGCGGAAAACAGCAGGCTCTGCTTGTCCTTCGGCACCAGGGCCAGTACCTTCTTCACGTCGTGGATGAAGCCCATGTCGAGCATGCGGTCGGCTTCGTCGAGCACCAGGAACTGCACCGTCGACAGGTCCAGGTTGCCCTGCTGCTGCAGGTCGAGCAGACGGCCGGGCGTCGCTACCAGCACGTCCACGCCGCGCTTGATGCGGTCGATCTGCGGGTTCATGCCGACGCCGCCGAAGATCACGGTGGAAGAAAGCTTCAGGTACTTGCCGTATTCGCGGACCGATTCCTCGACCTGGGCGGCGAGCTCGCGGGTCGGGGTCAGCACCAGGGCACGGACGCCCTTGTTGCCGAACTTGCTTTTCGGGGCCTCGGTGGCCTGCATGCGGTGCAGCAGCGGCAGTACGAAGGCGGCAGTCTTGCCGGTGCCGGTCTGCGCGCCGGCCAGCAGGTCGTGGCCCTCGAGCACGGCGGGGATCGCCTGGGCCTGGATCGGGGTGGGCGTGGTGTAGCCCTGTTCTTGAACGGCTTGGAGAATGGCAGGAGCCAGATTCAGTTCGTCGAAAGTCATGATGAAGTGCCCGTCCAGGGCACGGGGGGCATCGGCCTGCCGCATGCGTCGCGAGGAACGCCGGGCCAGTCGTAGGCAGATGAGGACCAGAGGCGGGAGCCGGAAGGCCTCGGAAATGGAGCCTTCTTCGTCCCCGGCAGGTTGCCGATGTCGCGGGTAACTGTGCCCGTCGACAGCGGCATTGTCGCACGACGAGGCCGCTACTGCTGGAACAGCACGCCGCTGCGCAGGTGCTGGGCGATGCGCTGTGCGGTGGCGCGCCGCACGCTGTACTGCGCGGGGTCGCAGCTGTGGCGCGGCTGCGAGAGGGTGAGTTCGCGCCATCCGCGCACCGTGTTGCCTTCGCGGACGTACCGCGCCTTGAAGGCGATGCCGTCCGGCCCAGTCTCGTCCACGTCCGCCGGAACGCGGGTGATGCGGTAGGCGGGATCGAAGCGCAGCTCGAAGTCCTCGCGCACCTGCGCCGGCAGGCAGAGCACTGGGTAGGTGCGCGATGCGGCGGCATGGTTGCCGATCGCCGCGCCCGCGTAGACGGGCAGCGCCAGCGTGGGATGCGCGCCGACCATGCCGGCGGTCGCATCGGGCAGCAGGTTGACGATCTGCAGCGAGGCGATGCGCAGCGATTGGCGCTGCACGTCGCGCTGCAGTTCGCCGAACTCCATCACGCCGCTGCCGCTGCGGCCGGCGGCCTCCAGCAGCTTGGCGGCGGCCTGGGCGCGCATCGGTGCGGGAATCGCCTGCAGCCGTGCCTGCAGCTGGGAGGCGGCGAATCCGGCGGTCTCGATATCTACCTGTCCGGTGGCGGTGCCCGTCTTGTCGATGGACAGCACGGTACGGGTCGCGGTGCGGTTGTCCTGCGGCGCGAAGGCGGGCGTGCGCATCTGCCGGCCGCCGCCGGCGAAGCCGACCGCGACCGGCTTGTCCGCGTCCTGTATCGGCAGGCGGCCGAAGGGCGTCTGCGCGGACGTGGGGTCGGCGAAGAGGTCCAGCGCCGGGATGTACACCACCACGTGGTTGAAGCCGACCGGCAGTTCCGGCAGCGTGTAGTCCGCACCGGTGTTGATCAGCGCCGGTACCGCGTCGATACCCGCTGCCCGCAGCAGCACCTGGGTCAGCAGCACATGGTCCTTGCAGTCGCCGTAGCGGTTCTTCAGGATCCAGTCCACGTCGTGCGGCACCCAGCCGCCGACGCCCAGGTACACCGCCACATAGCGGATGTTCTTGCGCACCCAGTCGTGTACCGCAGCAGCCTTGTCGGCGGTACCGCTCTTGCCTTCCACGATCTGCGCGGCGAGCATCCGTGCTTCGTCGCTGATAAGCGCTTTGCCGGATGCGGCGCGTACATAGGCGTCGGCCAGCTGTTCGGGGTTGCGCAACGTCGAGGCGAAAAGGCGCGGTGACCGGGAGCGCAGATCCAGCGGTGACTGGTCGATCACCGCAGGTTCCATCCGGCCGCGTACCTCCCACACCCGTACCGCGTCGTCTTCGCTCTGCTGCTCCACCACGTCGAGGCCGCTCGCGAAGACCTGCAGGTCCAGCGACCGCGGCGCCTCCAGCCGCGCCCGGAACGACTCGACCGCCAGCAGCGGCGGCAGTACCCGCTGGTATTCAGCCACGCCCGACAGGTTGGGCACATGGGTGGACATGCGGGCGCGCCAGAGCGTTCGGTCGCCTTTCTGTACGTCCGGGAAGGTGATCTGAACGAGATCCGCTCCCGGCCAGCTCGGGCCGTTGCCGCCGGACGCGACGCCGCGCTGCACCTGCAGCCCCGCGGTGCCGACCGGCAGCTTGCGGCCGTCGGCCTTGAGGGTATAGGCCTCGAGCACTTCGAAACGCTGCAGCGACCGGTTGACCATCTGCACGGCCTTCGTGGCAGCCTGCGCCCCTTCGACGGAAAGCGCCTCGTTTTCCGTGAGCGTTTCCAGGACCGTCGTGGCATCGGTGTTCACTTTCCACAGTGCCTCGCTGCGCACGATCTTGAGATGCCCGGCGACGGTCTGCAGCGCCTGGGCCGCAGCGGGACGAACCGCGTGCAGGGCAGCCACCACGATGGCGCACGCGAGAAAGGCACGGCTGTAGGTCATGGACGAGGAGGACGAACGATGGGAATGGGTTGGACGCACGCGACGAGGCGCGCGCAGGTTACCCGAGCGTCGAGGCGAAGTGCATCGATATGACAGGAGACGCAGGGGAAGCCGCGATAATCGTTCGTTTTTCGCGACGTGCTTGCCTTGCGCCGTACCGTCGCCCACCGATCCGCTTCTATTCACCGCCATGGCCCAATACGTCTACACCATGAACAAGGTCTCCAAGACCGTGCCGCCCAAGCGGCAGATCTTGAAAGACATTTCGCTGTCCTTTTTCCCGGGCGCCAAGATCGGCGTGCTTGGCCTGAACGGCTCGGGCAAGTCGTCGCTGCTGAAGATCATGGCCGGCATCGACAAGGAGATCGACGGCGAAGCGGTGCCGATGCCCGGCCTGTCGATCGGCTACCTGCCACAGGAGCCCAAGCTCGACCCCGATCACACGGTGCGCGAATCGGTCGAGGAGGCGATGGGCGAGGTCAACGCCGCCAAGAAGCGCCTGGAAGAGGTCTACGTGGCCTACGGCGAAGAAGACGCCGACTTCGACGCGCTCGCGGCCGAGCAGGGCCAGCTCGAGGCGATCATCGCCGCCGCCGGCACCGATTCCGAGCACCAGCTCGAGATCGCCGCCGATGCGCTGCGTCTGCCGCCCTGGGACGCCAAGATCGGTCTGCTGTCCGGCGGCGAGAAGCGCCGAGTGGCGCTCTGCAAGCTGCTGCTGTCCAAGCCCGACATGCTGTTGCTCGACGAACCCACCAACCACCTGGATGCCGAATCGGTGGACTGGCTGGAAGTCTTCCTGCAGCGTTTTTCGGGCACCGTGGTCGCGATCACCCACGACCGCTACTTCCTCGACAACGCCGCCGAATGGATCCTGGAACTCGACCGCGGCCGCGGCATTCCGTACAAGGGCAACTACACCACCTGGCTGGAGCAGAAGAACGCCCGCCTGGAAGGCGAGCAGAAGTCCGAGGAAGCGCACGCCAAGGCGATGAAGAAGGAACTGGAGTGGGTGCGCCAGAACGCCAAGGGCCGCCAGGCCAAGAGCAAGGCGCGTATCCAGCGCTTCGAGGAACTGAGCGATTTCGAATACCAGAAACGCAACGAAACCCAGGAAATCTTCATCCCGGTGGCCGAACGCCTCGGCAGCCAGGTGATCGAATTCCACAACGTCAGCAAGAGCTTCGGCGACCGGCTGCTGATCGACAACCTGAGCTTCACGGTGCCCGCGGGTGCCATCGTCGGCATCATCGGCCCGAACGGTGCCGGTAAATCGACGCTCTTCAAGCTGATCGCCGGCAAGGAGCAGCCGGACAGCGGCGAGGTCGTGATCGGCCAGACGGTGAAGATGGCCTTCGTCGACCAGCACCGCGACGAACTGGGCAACGACAAGACCGTCTGGGAAGACATTTCCGGCGGCCTCGACATCCTGAACATCGGCAAGTTCCAGATGGCCAGCCGCGCCTATGCCGGCCGCTTCAACTTCAACGGCCAGGACCAGCAGAAGAAGGTCGGCAACCTTTCGGGCGGCGAACGCGGCCGGCTGCACCTGGCCAAGACGCTGATCCAGGGCGGCAACGTGCTGCTGCTCGACGAACCGTCGAACGACCTCGACGTGGAAACCCTGCGTGCGCTGGAAGACGCGCTGCTGGAATACGCCGGCACCGTGCTGGTGATCAGCCACGACCGCTGGTTCCTCGACCGGATCGCGACCCACATCCTGGCCGCCGAAGGCGACAGCCAGTGGACCTTCTTCGATGGCAACTACCAGGAGTACGAGGCCGACAAGAAGAAGCGCCTGGGCGAAGAGGGTGCCAAGCCGAAGCGGGTGCGCTTCAAGGCCCTCGGTTGAGCGCCCGACGCGGCGGCGGGGCGCTACCATCGCGACGGCATCGCACGGCCTCCGTTACCACCGCGTCATGAATTTCACCGCCGATCCTTCCGCCGCAGTCCATCCGGTCTTCGACGCCTGCGTGGATGCGGCGCTGTCGCACGCCGGTCCGCTGATGCGCGGGCTGGTCGCGGCGGTACGGGACATGCTCTACCAGCAGTCGCGCCAGCAGGCGTCGGCGACCGGCGGCGGCGTCCTGTCGGAAGCCCGCAGCCTGCTCGGCCGGCACGGCGCCGGCCTGGTCGAGGATTTCCCGGAGGCGCTCTGCGCGGCGATGGCCGGTGTACGGTCGCCGATCGCGCAGCAGGACGGGGAAGAAAACGACGACGACGACGACCGGCCCGCCGCCCTGCGGGCACGACGCACCCTGGCGCATGCGGTGGCCGATACGCTGCCGGTCTTCACCGCCCTGATCTGCGCGGCCCGCGGCCTGGCGGTGGCGGACGACGATCAGAATCCGCTGCGGCCCGAGGTGTACCTGCAGGCCCTGCAGATCGCGGTCGACCGGGTCGGGGTGCCGGCGAAGGTCCAGCGGATCTGGCTGGAGCATTTCTGCGCGGCGCTCGGTCCGCAGCTCGCATCCGAATACACGCATCTTGCCGACAGCCTCCTCGCGTCGGGCGTGGTGCCGGCACCGCTGCCGACGCCGGATGCGTGGGTCTCCGGCGCACCGGCGCAGCCTGAGCCGCCCGCCGCTGCACCCGCGCCGGCGCCCGCACCGTTGCTCGACGAGCTGGATTTCGACTTCGCGCTGGAGCCGATGACGCCGCAGCCCGAGGTCCGGGACACCGACCCCGAAGGGGTGGCGGGCATTCCGCCCGTGCAGGCCGATGAGGCGCCAGTCGACGAGCGGGCGGCCCTCACGCAACGCATCGCGGCCGACATCGCGGGCTGGCCTGAAATGCGCGAGGTGACCCCTGCCGTGCGGGACTTCGTGCTGGGCCCGTGGTCCGAGGTGATCGCGGCATCGCACCGGAGCGCCGATGCCGGGTCGCTCGACCGCGACGGCTACTACGCGCTGGTGCGGCCGCTGTTGTGGAGTGCGCGGCCGGAGGCGGGCCGCGCCGACGTGGAGCGGCTGGTCGGCCTTGTGCCGTCGCTGCTGTCGCGGCTGCGGGCCGGACTGCGGACGATCGACTATCCGCCGGCGGCCGAGGAAGCGTTTCTGAAGGAACTGGGGGAGCTGCACCGCATCGCCACGCGTGCGCCGGGCAGTTCGTTCCGGCCGCGCCAGGAAGCGCGGGAGGACGGCACACCGGCCGCCCGCAAAAGCGCACCGCTGGCGGTCGCACCCGCCCCGGCGCCCGTGCCCGCGGCTGCGTCCGATGTGCTGAGCACCGGCGCCTGGATCGAGTCGCTGCAGCGCGGCCACTGGATCCGCATGCAGTTGAGCTGGGTCAGCCCGCGACGCAGCCTGCTGCTGTTCACCGCCGACGACGGCAGCACCGAGTCGATGACCCGCCGCTCCTGCCTGCAGCGCATGGCCGAGCGGCGGCTGCGCATCCTCCCGGACTTCGACCTCGACCTGCCGGGCGCCTGAGCCTGGTCGGCCCGGTCCGCCGGTTCAGCCGGCCTGCAGTGCGCGGGCGTGGTGGGCCAAGTGGTCCGCCATGAAGGTCGATACGAAGTAGTAGCCGTGGTCGTAGCCCGCATGGCGTCGCAGCTGCAAAGGCTGACCGACGGCGGCGCAGGCGTCCTCCAGCGCTTCGGGGCGCAGCTGCTCCGGCAGGAATTTGTCCGCCAGGCCCTGGTCGACCAGAATGCCGCCGGGGTAGGGGACTGCGGTTTGCGCACGCATCAGCCGTGCGGCATCGTGGGCATGCCAGCGGTCTGAGTCGTTGCCGAGGTAGCCGGAGAAAGCCTTCCGGCCCCACGGCACTTCGGAGGGAGCGCAGATGGGCGCGAAGGCCGAGACCGAGCGGAACCGGCCCGCATGGCGCAGCGCGAGCGTCAGTGCACCATGACCGCCCATCGAATGACCGAAGATGCCGATGCGCTCCCCATCGACCGGGAGCGCTGCCGCGACTGCCGGCAGCAACTCGTCGAGCAGGTAGCGCTCCATGCGCCAGTGCCGCGACCAGGGCGCGGCGGTCGCGTCGAGGTAGAAGCCTGCGCCCACGCCGAAGTCCCAGTCGTCCGATTCGCCCGGCACCTCGGCGCCGCGCGGACTGGTGTCGGGTGCGATCAGTGCCAGGCCGTGCTCCGCCGCACAGCGCTGGGCGCCGGCCTTGTTCGGAAAGGTTTCCTCGTTGC
>CAJYQL010000111.1 GCA_913776965.1 uncultured Xylophilus sp. | reverse complement strand
AGGCCGCGCCCTGCATGCGCAGCAGCGGCGGCGCATCGGCCGGCGCCGCTACCACCACCGAGCGCGCCCGGCCGTCGTCGCCCAGGATGTCCTCGATGAATTCCTTGACCTCGCGGCCCCGCTCGCCGATCAGGCCGACCACGATCACGTCGGCCTGGGTGTAGCGGGCCATCATGCCGAGCAGCACCGACTTGCCGACGCCGGACCCCGCGAACAGCCCGAGCCGCTGGCCGCGGCCGACGGTGAGCAGCGCGTTGATCGCCCGCACGCCGGTGTCGAGCGGCTCGCGCACCGGGTCGCGGTCCATCGCGTTGAGCGGCTGGCGGTCGAGCGGCGCGGCGACCACGTTCTCGAGCGGGCCGCGCCGGTCGAGCGGTTCGCCGCCGGCATCGACCACCCGGCCGAGCAGGCCGTCGCCGAGCGGCAGGCGCAGCACGCCGCCGGCCGGCGCGGCGGCGGCCGCCGGCGCCTCGCCCCAGCGCGGCGCCGGCACCGCGGCGACCGCCGGCACCACCCGGGCGCCGCTGGACAGGCCGTGGATGTCGCCGGCGGGCATCAGGAACGCCTTTTCGCCGGAGAAGCCGACCACCTCGGCCAGCACCGCCGGCTGGCCCGGCATGCCGACGTGGCACTGCGAACCGACCGGCACCCGGATGCCCGAGGCTTCCAGCACCAGCCCGGTCAGCCGCGTCAGCGTGCCGCGGCTCTCCAGCGGCAGCGGCGCCGCGGTGCGGGCGGTGGCGTCGTCGAGGAAACGCTCCCAGGCGGCGGCGCAGTCGCTCATGCGGCAGGCCCCTGTCGAACGGCGATTTCGGACGAAAAAACGGCTTTTTCGCAGGCAGCACCTGCGCGAGCAGCTACATAAACGATAGCAAACGGCAGCGTGGCGTTCATGCGCCCTCCTCTGCCGCACCGTCGGCATCCGCCGCCGGGGCCGTGGTGGGCTCCCAGGCATCGTCGCGGCCGAGCGTGGCGACGGCACGGCTCCAGCGCGCCTCCAGCCGGCCGTCGATCACGGTGCCAGCGGCTTCGACCAGGCAGCCGCCGGGCGGCACCTGAGCATCGGCCGCCCAGGCGACCGGCGCACTGCCGAACTCCGCCTGCAGCGACGGGCGCAGCCGGTCCAGATCCTGCGGATGCAGCCGCACCGTCGCCGGCCGGCCCTCGGCCAGCAGCGTGGCCAGCGCCTCGCGGATCACCGGCTGCAGCGCGGCGGGGTTGATCGACAGCTCCCGGCGCAGCACCTGGCGCGCCAGCGCGCAGGCGATGTCGAGCACGCCCTGGGCGATGCGCGCCTGGCTGGCGTCCAGCCCCTAGGCGGCGGCGGCGACCACCGCGGCCAGCCGTTCGGCGGCGGCGCGGCCTTCGCCGGCGATGTAGTCGTCGAGCTGTTGCGCGCCCGCACGCGCGGCCTCGGCGCGGCCTTGGGCGTGGCCGGCCGCGAAGGCTTCCTCGCGCGCGGCCTCGATACGGGCCAGGGTGTCGGGATGGTGGCTGGCCGCCTCGGCCGCCTCCAGCAGGGCGGCGGCGGCCTCGGCGGCGCGCGCCGTCTCGTCGACCGCGCCGAAGCGCCACTGCGTCACCCGGCCGATTTCCTCGCTCGGGATGAAGCGGCCGTAGCGGCTGCCGTTAGATGAATCCGTCATCCGAGCTGCCTCCCAGCACGATCTGGCCTTCGTCGGCCAAACGGCGCACCGCCTTCAGGATTTCCTTCTGCTGCGCCTCGACCTCGGACAGGCGCATCGGGCCGCGCGACTCCAGGTCCTCGCGCATGGCTTCGGAGGCGCGCGACGACATGTTGCCGAGGAACTTCTCGCGCAGCTCGGGCGACGCACCCTTGAGCGCGACCACCAGGGTTTCCGACGCCACTTCCTTCAGCACCAGCTGGATCGACTTGTCGTCGAGCTTGCCCACGTCGTCGAACACGAACATCTTGTCCATGATCTTCTGGGCCAGATCGGCGTCGTAGCCGCGGATCGCATCCATCAGCGGCCCCTCGATCGCGGTGCCGAGCAGGTTGACGATCTCGGCCGCGGTCTTTACCCCGCCGAGCGAGGCCTTGCGGATCTTGTCGCCTCCGGCCAGCACCTTGAACAGCACCTCGTTCAGGTCCTTCAGCGCGGTGGGCTGGATGCCTTCGAGCGTGGCGATGCGCAGCATCACCTCGCCGCGCTGGCGCTCGGTCAGGTGGCGCAGCACGCCCGCGGACTGCTCGAAATCCAGGTGCACCAGGATCGCCGCGATGATCTGCGGATGCTCGTTGCGCAGCAGTTCGGCGACCGAGATGGGGTCCATCCACTTCAGCGACTCGATGCCGGAGACGTCGCCGCCCTGCAGGATCCGGTCGATCAGCAGCGAGGCCTTGTCGTCGCCGAGCGCGCGCTTCAACACGTTGCGCACGTAGTCGCCGGTATCGGACACCAGCAGGCTCTGCTGGGCGGCGGCCTCGGTGAACTTGTTGATCACCTCGTCGACCCGGTCGCGCGACAGGTTGCGCATGCGGGCAATCGTCTCGCCGAGCTTCTGCACCTCCTTCGGCGAGAGGTGCTTGAAGACCTCGGCGGCTTCTTCCTCGCCGAGCGACATCAGCAGGATCGCGGCGTCGTTGAGCCCTTGATCGTCCATCTATTCGTCCGTTACGTCATCGCACATGGCAGCCCCCTGCCTTCCCGCGGGGGCACCGCGGAACCGGCTTTGCCGGGCCGCAGGTGCCGCCCCCGGCGAGGGGGTGGGCGGAAACACGCAGTGTGGAGCCTGGGGGAGTGCCCATATCAGGCGGGCGCTTCGCCGCTGACCCAATTCTTCACGATGTTGGCGACGGCCGTCGGATTGGTCTTGGCCAGGTGGCGGGCGTCGTCCAGGCGCAGCTGTTCGGCGGTGGCCGGCGGCAGCACGTTGGCCGGCGCGGCGGCCTCGGGCGGCGGCAGCGCGGCACGCGGCGGGGCGTCCTCGACCACGGCATTGAGCTGGCGGCCGGCGGCCGCGGCGGGTGCGGCAGGTCCCGGCGTCTGGCGGACCGCCTTCAGCGCCGGCCGCACGAAGCCCATCAGCACCAGCGAGGCGAGCAGCAGCGTCCCGACCGGCCAGGCCATGCTGCGGGCCAGGTCCAGCACCTCGGGCTGCTTCCACAGCGGCAACTCGCTGCCGCCCGCCGCCTCGACCAGGAAAGGCGTGTTCATCAGGTTGACCGAGTCGCCGCGGTCCTTGTTGAAGCCGATGCTCTCGCGCACCAGCGCGGTCATCTGCTCGAGCTGCTGCGGCGTGAGCGCCTTCGGGCCGTCCTTGGCGCCGGCGGCGGCGGCCTGGTAGTTGACGACCACCGCAGCCGACAGGCGGCGCACGGTGCCGGTGCCGCCGCGTACCACCTTGACGGTCTTGTCGACCTCGTAGTTGGTGATCGACTCGCGCTTGTTGCCACCGCCCGCGGCGCTGCCGCCGTTGCCGTTGCCGGTCGACAGCGGCGCCGCTTGGCCGTTGATCGGGGCAGCCGCCGGCGCCGGCGGCTGGTTGCTCACCGCGCCCGGCACGCCGCTGGGCGGTTGGCCGCCCGCACCGGCGCTGCCGCTGCTCTCGATCACCTGCTGGCTGCGGATCGCGGCCGCGTCGGCGACCTGGTTGGGCCGGTGCTGCTCGGAGGTGGATTCGGTCTGCGAGAAATCGACATCCGCCGTAACCTGCGCCTTGACGTTGCTGCGGCCGACAACCGGCTCCAGGATGTCCAGGATGCGGCGGGTGTAGGCCTGTTCGAGCTGCTGCACGTACTGCAGCTGCAGGCCGTCGCCGCTGCCGCCCGCGCCGCCGGCGCCGTCGGGCGGGGTGGACAGCAGCTTGCCGGAGTCGTCGAGCACGCTGACCGACGACGGCGAAAGTTCGGGCACGCTGGCCGCGACCAGATGCACGATGCCGGCGATCTGGTTGCGTTCCAGCGTGCGGCCGGGGTGCAGCGTCAGCAGCACCGAGGCCGACGGCTTCTGCTGCTCGCGGAAGAAGCCGTTCTGGTTGGGCAATGCGAGGTGTACGCGCGCGGTCTGCACGGAGGAAAGGGACTGGATCGAGCGGGTCAGCTCGCCCTCCAGGCCACGCTGGAAGGTCAGCTTCTCCTGGAACTGGGTCATGCCGAAGCGGTTGCCCTCCATCAGCTCGAAGCCGTTGACGCTGCCCTTGGGCAGGCCCTGGGCGGCGAGCCGCAGCCGGGTGTCGTGCACCTTGTCGGCCGGCACCAGCACGGCGCCGCCGCCCTCGGCGTACTTGTAGGGCACGTTCATCGTGGCCAGCTGGGCGACGATCGCGCCGCCGTCCTTGTCGGGCAGGTTGGCGTACAGCACCCGCCATTCGGCCTGCCGGCCCATGACGATGCCGCCGATGGCGACGACGGCCAGCAGCGCCACGCCGATCGCCAGGCGCATGCGCTGGCCCCGGTCGAGGGACGCCAGCTTGCGCGACCAGGCAGGCGCGGCGGCGGGACTCAGGGCGGTGGCGGGCAGTTCTGCGACGGCGGCGGGCATGGCGTTCCAGAATGAAGGTTCGTCGGGCAGCAGGCAGGCGTGGCTCCCCGACGCACCGGATTATTCGGCCCGGCCCCGCCGCCGTTGCCGGGATAAGGCGCGGAATCGCCCCGTTTATCCGGGCTCGGCACGAAGCCGCCGAACTTTAGGATCGCCCATCGCTTTTTTTTATTACCGAGGACCGTCCCATGGATGTCCGGCTGTCTTCCCTGTCCATGCCCCTGACCAGCCCGGCCGTCGATGCGGCCCGCACCGCCATGGGCCGGGGCACGGCCGCGGTCGGCGGCGGCGGCGGCAGCGATACCGGCTTCGGCGGCGCGCTGAAAGGCGCCCTCGCTTCGGTGAGCGCGGCCCAGCAGCAGTCGAGCGGCCTGCAGCGCGAGGTGCAGATGGAGAACCCGAAGGTCAGCCTGGAGGAAACGATGGTCGCGATCCAGAAGGCGCAGATCGGCTTCCAGGCGACGGTGCATGTGCGCAACCGGATGGTGCAGGCGTATACCGACATCATGAACATGTCGGTCTGACGGACACCCCCAGGCTTCGCTTGCCGCTGCCGCGGCAAGTCGTTCGCCACCCCCTTGCAGGGGACAACGCCGGCGGACCGGCGGAGCCGACTCCGCGGCGTTCTCGTAAGGCGGCGGGGCTGCGCGTGGGGGGCCGGGTGTCGGCAGGACAGCGGTTGCTGGTCGTGCGCTGGTCGCCGTGAGGGGCGCCGTGCGGGCGGACGGGCGGTGCGGGAGTCGCAGCGGCCCCGCGAACCTTCATCACTCCTGTTTTGATAGCTGGATGCGCATGCCCCGCCTGCGCAGATGGCCGATTTTCTTCTGAAGTCCCATGCAAAAAGGGCGCTGGTTCTGCCAGCGCCCTTTTCGTAGTTCGTCGTCGGCCGCCCCGGCGGCCGGTGCGGTCAGTGGATCATCTGCGGCTGGCCGTCGGCCAGGCGGTCGAACTGGGCGAGCCAGGGTTCGGCCAGGCAGCGGATCTGGGCGTCGTTCTTCAGGATGCGCTGCATGATCCGGATCTTCTCGGTGCGGTGCTCGGGCGGCAGCTCCTGGTTCTGGGCTTCGTAGCGCAGCTGTTCGATCAGCACGGCACAGGCGCCTTCGTAGCGGACCACCTCGTCCCAGTCGCGGGCACGGGCGGCGTCCAGCATCTTGCGGCTGCTGTCCTCGATGGCCTTGTAGTAGTCGATCAACGCTCCGGACATCTCAGGCTCCCACTGCCAGCGCGGGGCGCTGGGCATTGCTGTTGTTGAGGGTGTTGACGGTGCCGCCGATGCCGCGCCAGCCTTCGGCGACGGACTCGATCAGGCCGATCACTTCGGCGATCGGGGCGTCTTCGTTGCGCAGGTTCGCGAAGGTCACACGGCGCACGCAGTAGTCGTAGAGATTGCGCAGGTTGGCCGCGAGTTCGCCGCCGTTCTGGCTGTCCAGACCCAGCTTCAGGCCTTCCTCAATGAAACGCACGGCCTTGCCGAGCTGGTCGCACTTGGCCTGCGTGTCGCCGCGCGCCAAGCTGGCCCGGGCGCTGCGCAGCGACAGCAGCAGGCCGTCGAACAGCAGGTTGATGAGCTGGTAGGGGCTGGCGCCATCGACGTTCGTCTGGCGGTAATTGAGGGCGGCGCGGGCACTGGCGGGGGTGAACATGCTGCGGTTCCTGATCGGTTGCTCTTGCACTTCTTATCGGCACGACCGCGGGAAAAATGAAGTGCGTCGGCCTGCGAAATGTGCGTTCAGTTGGTGTTCTTGTTCCAGTTGGTGATCTGCTGGTTCACATAGGCATCGAGCGACTTGATCGACGCCATCTTGGTGTCGAGCGCGCCGTACTGTGCATTCAGCCTTTTTTCCAGTACTGCGGCACGGGCGGTCACCCTGTCCTGCTGCGCTTGGTTGCGCTTGTCTTCCAGCGACAGCGCATCGGTCTTGCTGTTGAACGTGCCGTCGAAAGACAGCATGGTGGCCGTGAGCGTCTTGAGCTTGACGGCGATGCCGCGGCTGTCGGTGCTGGCGGTCGCGTTGGCGAACAGGTTCTTCAGGCCCGCCGGATCGTCCGCCAGCGCCTTGTCGAACTTGGCGCCGTCGAGAGTGAGGTTGCCGCCGCGCTGCACCGCGATGCCGGCATCCGACAGGGTCTTGAAGGCACCGCCCTCGGTCGCGGTGCCGACCACGGTGCGCAGGATGTTCTGGATGCCGAGCGCGGTCGAATCGCCCTGCAGCAGTCCGGCGGTCTTGGTGTCGGCGTCGTACTTCGTGGTCTTCGCGATCAGGTCGTTGACCGCGTTGTAGGCATCGACGAACGCCTGCACGTTCTTCTTGGTCGCGGCGTTGTCGGCGGTGACGGTGATGCCGACCGGCGCGGTCGTCACCGACGACACGCTGAACTTGAGGCCCGGCACCACTTCGGCGAAGTCGCGGGTGGACGAGGTGATCGGCAGGTTGTTGAGTTTCGCTTCGGTATCCTGCGCGGCCTGGGTGGCCGAGAACGCCAGGGCGCCGGCGGGCGCTGTCGCGAAACCGCTGCTGGCGCTCAGGGTGAAGGCGTTCTGCGCGCCGGTCGTGGTGCCGCGCACCATCAGCCGCTGGCCCGATGCGTCGTTGATCACCGTGGCCACCACGCCGGCGTTCTTGTCGTTGATCGATGCGGCGATGCCCGACAGCGTGGTATCCGCGCCGACCGTGATGGCGACCGGATCGCCGGTGCCGACCTGCAGCGTCAGCGTCCCCGCGCCCATGCTGGCCGTGGACGGCACGGCGGTCCCGGAAACGCTCGTCTGCACCTGGGCGAGCTTCGATACTTCCAGGCTGTAGCTGCCCGCCGAGGCGACCCCCGATACCGTGGCGGTGGCCGAGGCCGGATTGGTGGAGGCCACCGCCATCGCGTTCCAGCCGCTGTCGCGCGTCAGCGCCGATGCGGCGTCGGCAAAGGTGGACATCAGCGACTTCATCTGCGAATAGGTCGAGATCTGGCTCTGGATCGACGCTTCCTTCTTCTGCAGCGCGACGATCGGCCGCTTCTCCAGCTCCACCAGCTGGCTGACGACGGACTTGACGTCGATCCCGCTGCCGAGGCCTATCGATGAAATCGCCATGGCGGTCTCCTATGCGAAGAAGGTAAGCGGCCTGCGCGGTGGGCAGATGCGACGTTCGACCATCGCAACTGCGCACCGTCCGCAGGACGCACGAAGCACAAAAACGGCGAAGGCCGAAGCCTTCGCCGTCGCGCGGGACGGCGAGGCCGTCCGGAGCGCTGCGGAGATCAACCGCGCAGCAGGGCCAGCACGCCCTGCGGAAGCTGGTTGGCCTGGGCGACCATCGCGGTGCCGGCCTGCTGCAGGATCTGCGCCCGCGAGAGGTTGGCGGTTTCCTTCGCGAAGTCCGCATCCACGATCCGGCCGCGCGACGCGGTGATGTTCTCGCTCTGCACGTCGATCGTGTCGATCGCGTTCTCGAACCGGCTCTGCATCGCGCCGAGGTTGGCCCGCGAGCTGTTGACCTGGTTGATCGCGCTGTCGATCTTCTTGATCGCGGTCCAGGCGTCGGCCTGGGTGGAGACGCTCACGTTGTCGATGCCGGTGGTGTC
>CAJYQL010000110.1 GCA_913776965.1 uncultured Xylophilus sp. | reverse complement strand
CGCGGCAGGTATATCTGCCTTGGGAGGTGACCTGCACGCTTTCGGCGGTCTAACGGATAGGAGGTGGTCATGATTTCTTCGTTGAATCACAAACTACCGTGAGACGTCAGAAGAATAGCCGCAATGTTGAGGTGCCGGTGACGAGCGGTGTTACCGCTGCGTATTGGGCTATGGGGCTACGTGCAAGGTGCGTAGTGGGTTCGCGGATTCGCAGACCGCGCTGACCGGCCATGGCCAGCGGACTTGTCCCCGTTTTGTGGGAACGACTGTGTGGATAACACCTCAAAAGCTGCTGAAAGATGGCTCCAGGCTTAGATCTTGGTGGTCTGCTCAAACTTTAAGCAATGAAAGCAAATAGTCTCCCGCGAAAATTCAAAGCAACCTGCTGGCTCCCTCCAATCAACGATTCTTAATATGGATCTGTTCGTACCCGTTCTGCTCACTATCAGTTCCACCAGCCTGCTGGCCGTCGGTTACCTCGCACTCCGGCTGCACATAGAACGTCAACTCCGAGCGGAATTCGCTGAACGCGTCCGTGAACAGGCGCGCCGATGCGCACCCGATGCCCTCCGATACGAGGCCTTCTTTGCCGCCGGCGGACCCGTGGTCTTCCGCGGTGAGGAGTTCGATACGAAGGCAGAGGCCGATCGAGCGATCGACGCCTGTTTGGCCGGAAGCCTCCGATGAGGGATTCGATCTGAGGCGGTGCGAGCTACTGGAACCATGACCCCTGCGCTCGCAGAGCGCGTGCCGCTGGCCATGCAGCGGGCGCGAGCCAAAGTCGCCGCCGCCGGCTCGCCCGCGGACGTCTTCGCGCAGCTGCGCGCTGCCGGCGCCGCCCGCACCGTCGCGAAGCGCGTGCATTGGCTGCAGCGTGCGGCTGATCGACACTTGGAGCCGTTGGCCGCGGTCAGCGCCTGCCGGAGCGGCTGCACGCACTGCTGCCATATCGCATTGACGATCACCGACGCGGAAGCGCAGCTGCTGCCCCAGGCGTCCGGTAGGCCGGCCGTGCGGCCGGCAGATGCCGTCCGCCGCGAGGATCTGCAGGCGATGGCCAGAGACGAGCGTTTGCAGGTCGATGCGCTCGATGCCGAACTGGTGTCGTGTCCGTTTCTCTCGGAAGGCGCCTGCAGCGTCTATGCGACCTGTCCGCTGGCCTGCCGCGTGCAACTCAACCTGGACGATGACGATCTGCTGTGCCAGCTGGTGCCGGGCGTCGACGTGCCGGTGCCGTACGCCGACGCGACCAGCATCCGGGGCCTGTGGCTGGCCCTGCAGCCGTCGGCGCTGTACGCCGACATTCGCAGCTTCTTTCCCGCCGGCGGCACCGTGCCGGCCAGACCGACTCCATGACCGCGCTCGCCTTCGACCCGCAACCGCGCTGCGCGCGCAGCTTCGCCATTGCACGGCACGGCGACCAGCGCTACGGCGACCAGCCGTATGGCGTCCACCTTGACGCGGTAGCGGCCGTGTTGGAGCCCTACGGTCCCCTCGCCCAAGTAGTGGGCTACCTGCACGACGTTTGCGAGGACACCCCTACGACCGTCGAAGAGGTGGAAGAGCATTTCGGGCCGCTTGTGGCCGCGTGCGTAGCGCTGCTGACCGATGAGCCCTGCGGCGATCGCGCCGCACGCAAAGAGCGCACGCATCGCAAGCTGGCGGCAGTCTCGGCCGAATTCGAGCTCGCGCTGATCGCAAAGGCTGCCGACCGGCTGTGCAACGTGCGAGCGTGCGTGACTGACGGTCATGCGCGCCTGCTGAATGTGTACCGCCGTGAGCATCCCGCCTTCCGCGCTGCGGCCCACCGGCCCGGCCTGTGCGAACCGGTCTGGCGCGAGCTCGATGCTCTCTTCGACACTCCGCGGGCCGGTAAACACTGATCGCTTCGATCACTGCACCCCTCATGAAGACTTCAGCTCTGTCTTTCGTTGCTTCTTTCATCCTCGCCGGTTGCACGACAACGACGGCCCCTGTACGTCCTGATGAGAAACCCACTGGCACCGATCCGACCAACATCGTGCGGGCCAATGGATTGCCGATCGAAGCGGAACGCAGGGCAACCTGCAGACAGCCCGTCCTGACCCGGCAAAACCGCTACGACGCGCGCGAGGAAGCCAGGTTCAGGGACGACTTCAACAGTGGGTTGGAGCAGGAGCCCCGGTTCAAGCGCCTCGACAGTCCACCGCAGGTGCTCTCGAACCCACCGCCTTCCTACCCCACATGGGCTAGGTATTGCGGCGTCGAAGGTAGTGTGGCGATGCGCGTACGGACCAACACCGACGGCCGTGTTGTTTCGGTGGATCGTATCGGCAACCCGCATCCGATACTGGCCCACGCCGCAGTAAGCGCCGTGACGAACTGGAGGTTCCGGCCCAGCTCGATGAGCGGACAGCCAATAGATGTGTCGTTCATCATGCCGATCAACTTTGTGCTCGAGAGCGCTCCAGCCCCAGGACGGGCCGAAGCTGGTCGCAGGGATCTCACTGCAGATGCGGCGTTGATCTCACGCAACAACGTCATTCACGGCGCAATGATCGAGTCCAAGTTGGGCCGTGGCATTCGGTTTGTCACGCCGACATCGTCCGAGCCAGCGGCAGTACGGTATGCGAAAGCGGTAGTGGCGAAACTCGACGCTGCAGGAAAGGGAGCGATCTTCAACGAGTCGAACAGCGTAATCCTCGTCGTAAATGCCCTAGGCCGCCCGACGTCGATCGTCAGTGTCGATGCGACCACGGACCTGCAGCGGCGACAGAATGCGCTCGCAGTTCAAGGTCTCGGCGCCTCCGGTCCCATCCCTCTCCTGGCGGGTGATGATGTCGACCACCTTGCATTTGCCGTACCGTTCGATTCGCCTCTGATCATGCCGGCAGTACTGGAGCAAACCGCGCTGCCGTGACACAGATCCCGAGACGTCATCTCTCTCGTGAACATTTCGCCTTCGCCCGCGCACTCGCGCAGGGCGTCGATGCGCGGGCGGCCTGGGAGCGCTACTTGCGCTACGAGGGCGAGCGCGGCGACTTCCGCCAGGTCAAGACGCTGATCGGCTGGATCCGGCAGGAGTTTGCGGCAGCCGCCCGGCGCGAGGCGAAGTTCGGCACCGCCCGCCTGGTGTTGATCGACCCGGCCCGGCTGTCCACCGAAGGCACGCCGTCACCACCCAGCCTGGAGGACTTCGCCGCTGCGTGCGGCATGGAGGATTTCAGCGAAGCGGAGCAGCTGGAAGCCTACCGCGAGGCGCACGGCGACTCGATGCGCAAAGGCCAGCGGCGCGAGCGGCTGGTCCGCGCGCAGCTGCAGGCGCTGCACTGGCTCGAAGATCTCGCCGCGCAGGACCCCGGCCCGGGCGACAGCGTGCACGCGTGGTTCGCGCCGGTCCTCGCGCAGCGGCTGGAGTCCGCAGGCCTGCCGACGCTCTTTGCGCTGGCCACCCGGATTCATGGGATGGGTAGCGCGTGGCACGCTGCAATCCCTGCGATCGGCCGCGTCAAAGGCGAGAGCGTGCGCGAATGGATCACGGCCCATCAGGCGACGATCGGCGTGCGGATCGGCGCGCATGCGGCGATCCGCATCAGCACGGTCGACCGGTCCGAGCTGGCCGCCGTCGTGCCGGCCGGCGCTGCGCTCGTGCCATTGGAGAAGTTCGTCCCGCCCGGCGCGCTCGACGGCTCGGCCGGCCGCTACCGCGCGCCGCGCGAGCTGTGCATGCTGGCCGCGGACAACGACCATCAGGCGATCTGCGCCTAACTCAACTCGAAGCGCAGCGGCCCCGAGGGATCGCTGTCGCACACCCAGCGGGCCTATCGCAAGGAAGGCGAACGCCTGCTGCTGTGGGCCGTATTGGAGCGTCGCAAGGCGCTGTCGTCGCTCAATGCCGAGGACGCGCAGGCCTATGCGGCATTCCTGCTTGCCCCGCCCGCGCACTGGTGCGGCGAGCGCCATCACCAGCGCTGGTCACCGATGTGGCGTCCGATCGAGGGCGCACTATCGCCGACCGGCGCGGCCAGCGTCACCCGGGCCAGATGCTCTGCCAGCAGCCGGCACAGGTGCTCGACGTCGCGCATGGGTTCAGCCGTACGGACGGTCAGCGCGCCCGCGGTGCCGGCATCTTTCGGCCGCATGACATCGTGCATCCAGTGCAGGGTGATGGCCGTCGTGCCGGCGCGGCGGGCGGCGAGCCAGCCGCACAGCTGCACCAGCAGCCGGCGCGCGCCGAAGAGCAGCGCCGGCGCG
>CAJYQL010000109.1 GCA_913776965.1 uncultured Xylophilus sp. | reverse complement strand
CGATCACGCCGGTCGCGTTGCGACGGGTGTGGTCGCAGGCCAGCCGGTCGCCGCCCAGCCCCTCGATCACGAAGCGCTGGGCCGCGCGAAACACCTGCGGCTCGGCGCGGCGAAAACGGTAGATGCTCTGCTTCGGATCGCCCACCAGGAACACGCTCGGCGCCTCGCCTGCCCCGGCACCCACATAGCCCGACAGCCAGGCCTGCAGCGCCTGCCACTGCAGCGGGTTGGTGTCCTGGAATTCGTCGACCAGCAGGTGGCGCACCCGGGCGTCGAGCCGCTGCTGCACCCAGCCGGCGAGCACCGTGTCCGACAGCATCGCCTGCGCGGCCCGCTCGACGTCGTTCATGTCGACCCAGCCGCGCTCGCGCTTCAGCGCCGCGTATTCGGCCACCAGCAGCCGGACCAGCCGCGCCATCCGGCCGTGGTGCAGCCAGGCGGCATGCTGGGCCTCGGCCTCGCCGCAGCGCTGCACCAGCGCCTGGGCATGGCGCACCGCATCGATGCCGTCGAGCTTGTCGTTGAACTTGCGCGGCTCGCCTTCCTTGGTGAGCAGCGCGGCGCGGATACCGGCCGCATCGCCGGCGGTCGCCGCGACCTCCAGCGCCGCACCGGCAGCGGAAAAAGTCTTGGCGCTCGCCCGGCCGAGCGCGCGTGCGGCGGCGTAGAGCGCGTCGCGCTGCGCGAGCAGCCAGTCTGCGGGTAGCGGGTGGTCTGTGCCCATGTCGGGCCAGAGCGCGGCCCAGGGAGCGATCGCGCCGTCCACCGCGCCAGCACCGTCGGCAAGGGTGAATTCGACCCGCCGCTGCAGCGCCGCATGGAGCGCTTTCTGCGTCTGCGAGCGGCCGTGCTCGGCCACCAGCTCCTGGAAGTCGGCATGCAGCGCGTCGTCGGCCAGCACCGCGCCGTGGAAGCGCCGCCAGACCCGCGCGACCGCCTCGCTGTCGTCCTCGAGCAGGTCGTAGCTGGTCGGCAGGCCGAGCTGCTCCAGCACTGCGATCGGCGCGGTGCGCAGCAGCGCCGCGAACCAACTGTGGAAGGTGCGGACCTGCACCGGCCGGCCGGCCGCGAACAGCATTTGCTGCAGATTCGATAGCTGCTTGCGCAGGCCGGGCGTGCCCGCAGGGCCTGCAGAGGCCTCGATCTCCGCCTGCGGCACGCCGCGGTCGCGCAGCGCCGACGCCAGCGCCTCGGGCGTCAGCGTGGCGAAGTCGGCCAGCCATTCCTGCAGCCGCTGCCGCATCTCGCCCGCCGCCTTTTTTGTGAAGGTGATCGCCAGGATCTCGTGGGGTGCACAGCCGGCCAGCAGCGCCCGCACGATGCGCGACACCAGCATCCAGGTCTTGCCGGCGCCGGCGCAGGCCTCCACCGCGACACTGCGCCGCGGATCGCAGGCGATCGCATAGAAGCGCTCGCGCGGCACCCGCCGGCCGTTGTGTTCGTAGGCCAGATCGTTCACGGCACGCTCCACCAGTCCTTGCGGCACAGACCGCGGGCAGCACACCAGTCGCACACCGGCCCCTCGCCCAGCGCCGGCAGCACGTCGCCCGCCCCGATCCGCGCGAAGTCGCCGAGGATGCCCTCGACCAGCGCGTCGCGCGCCTCGACCACATCTTCCTGCGGCACGTCGGTGGTCAGGCCCTTCTCGCCGATGTTCAGGTAGGCGGCCTGCAGCGCGTCGTCCTCCAGCAGCGCGGCATAGAAGGCGAGCTGGGTGTCCTCGCCCCGGCGGCGCAGCCGGTCGCGGGTGGTCTGCAGGCCTTCGGTCTTGTAGTCGATGACCAGGGGCTGCGGCGCAGCGCCAGCGCCGGCCGGCACGGTGTCCATTCGGTCGATCTGGCCGATCAGCGTCATCCGGCCCAGCGGCTGCTCGCGCCAGGCCTCGGCCCAGGCGAAGCGCGCCCCGCCGGCCTCGTGGCCGGCCAGCCAGGCGAGGTAGCCGTCGCGGGTGGCGGGCCAGGTGGCGGCGAACGGCAAAAAATCCTCCTGCGCCAGGCCGCGCAGGTGCGAGGCAGTCGCGGCGGCGGCATCGAGCCGGTCGCGGCGTTCGGCCGCGTCGTCGGTCGGCGCCTCGGCCAGGGCCTCGTGGAAGGTGCGCAGCACGTCGTGCAGCCAGAGGCCGAAGTCGCGCTTGTCGATCTCCGCGTCCAGCTCGTCGGCCTCGCGCAGGCCGAGCTGGCGCAGCGCGAAGAAGCGGTAGGGGCACTTGCGCAGATCCTCGTAGGCGCTGGCCGAAAGCTGGTCGACCGGCAACCCGTCGCCGCGCGGCTGCGGGGGCCGGACCGGCTGCACCGCCACCTGCCGCAGCGCGCGCGGATCGTCCGCCGCGCAGACGGCGCCGGGGCGTGCTTGCAGTGCCTGCACCAGCGGGCTGGGCAGCAGCGGCTCGCCGCCTTCGTCGCCGGCACGCCAGAGGACATCGACCTGCGGCCCGCGCAGTGCCTCGTCCCAGGCGGCGGCCGTGGCCGCCTGCAGCGCTTCGCGGGTCGGCAGCCCGAGGGCGACACGCTGCGCGCCCGACCAGTTGCCGGCCGGCTCGGGCGAGGCCGGCAGTCGCAGTTCGTCGCAGCCGGGCAGCACGACCGCCCCGAAGCGCCGTGCCAGCAGTTGCGGCAGCGGCACCACGACCACGTCGGCATCGGCGGTCGGGCCGTCCATCTCCGGAGTGAAGTTCGCGGCCTCCAGCACCTGACGCGCCCACTGGGTGAAGGCGGCGAGGCCGAGTCGCCGGGCGGCCCAGGGCGAGGCTTCGAGCTGCTGCGCAAAGGCCTCCTGCGCGGCCGGCTCGAGCCGCAGCACGGCGATGACCCGCTTGCCCGCAGGGTCCTCCGCCAGGCTGTCCCATGCGCCGCCCGCCTGCAGCAGCGCGCGCAGACCGGCCAGCCATTCCGGCAGCGGACGGGCGCGCTGCATCGCTTCGCGCAGGGTGGCGATGTCGTCGGCCAGCCCGCGCAGGCCGGCCGGGTCGGCGGTACCCTCGCGCGGGGCCCGCCAGCCGCTCCAGTCGCGTACACCGTCGCGCCGCAGCGCCGCTTCCAGGGCCTGCACCCGTGCAGCGCCGAACGTCTCGGCGGCGGGCTTGAGCCAGTCGAGCACGTCGTCGGCCGACGCGGTGCGCGGGCAGGCCCGCAGGGCGCTGGCGACCAGCGCGGCCGCCCGGGTGGTCGACAGTTTCCAGCCGCTCTCGTCGCGCAGCACCAGGCCGCGCGCCCGCAGCATGGCGCCGATCCGCCGGGTGAGCGCCCGGTCGTTCGCCACCAGCGCGACCGGGCGGCGGCCGGCTTCGGCATGGGCCAGCACGCAGGCGGCGGCGCGCTCGGCTTCGTCCTCGGCATCGGCGACGGACTGCAGTCGGGCAGGCGGCGTGCCGCCGGTCGCTGCCGGCGTACGCAGCGCGATCCGGCCGACCGGCAGGCCGGCAGACTCCCAGTGGCGGGCCAGCGCCTCCGCGAGCGGATCGGCCTCCAGTCCCTCGCCCACGACCAGGCAGCGCACGCCGCTGGCGCGGGCCGCATCGGTGAACAGCACGTCGGTCGCGCAGGACGATGCCAGCGCCCAGGCCAGCGCCACCCGCGCGGTCGCGGCCTCTAGCTGCAGCACCGCCGCATCGGTGCCGGCGCCGATCGCCTCGACTGCGGCAGCGCCCCAGACCTCGCGCTCTGCCGGCGGGACGGCAGCCATCGCGCGGTGCAGCTGGCAGGCAGCGTCGGCCAACGGCCCGGCAAGCGTCTCGGCATGCCGGCGCAGCACCGGCACTTGGTCCAACAGCGCCCGCGCCTGCAGCAGGTCGCAGGCGGTGTCGCCGACGACGCAGCCCGCCGTCGCGTCGTCCGGCGGCGCCAGGCTGCGCGCCCAGCCGGCGCAGGTCTCGAACCGCGGCGCAAAGCCGGAGGGCCGGCGCCGTGACCAAGCGCGCCGCGCCTCCGCCAGCAGGGCAGGAAACGGCAGCAGCACCACCGCCTCGCTGGCCACCACGCCGAGCTGTGCGAGCAGGGCTTCCAGCCGGGCCATCGGGCCGTCGTCCGCCTCCAGCCAGGGCCTGCCGGCAGCGTCGCCGCCATGGGTTTTGGCTATGCCGGACATAGCAGGCATGACCCTTCTCTACACTTGGGTTCTGTCACAATGGCCGCCACTTTAGCGGCTCCCCATCCCATACAAGGAAGACTCCATGGCCAGCGATCTCATCAAACACATCTCGGATGCCTCCTTCGATGCCGACGTGCTCCAGGCCGACAAGCCGGTGCTGGTGGACTACTGGGCCGAATGGTGCGGCCCGTGCCGGCAGATCGCGCCGATCCTCGACGAAGTCTCGGCCACCTATCAGGACAAGCTGCAGATCGCCAAGATGAACGTCGACGAGAACCGCGAGATTCCGGCCAAGTTCGGCATCCGCGGCATCCCGACGCTGATGCTGTTCAAGAACGGCCAGCTCGCTGCGCAGAAGGTCGGCGCACTCAACAAGGCGCAGCTGACCGCCTTCCTGGACCAGCAACTCGCCTGATCCGTTTCCGCCGGGGCCTGCTGCAGGGCCCGGCACCGCGCCGCCGCCCGCATCCGCGGCCCGGCGGCGCACCGGCAGCGCTTTTTTTGCTGTCATAATCCCCCGCAGACTCGCCGGCGCGCACCACCCCATGCCCGCCCGGTTCGACACCCCGGCTCGCGAGGCCTCCTCGCCCTGCCCCCTCCCCCCTGGATTTTTCTCTCTTTGTGAACTCCGCGCAGGAGTAGTCCTATGCACCTAAACGAACTCAAGGCACTGCACGTGTCCGAAGTCCTCAAGCAGGCGGAAGAACTCGAGATCGAGAACACCGGCCGCATGCGCAAGCAGGAGCTGATGTTCGCGATCATCAAGAAGCGTGCACGGGCGGGGGAACAGGTCTTCGCCGACGGCGTGCTCGAGATCCTGCCCGATGGCTTCGGCTTCCTGCGCAGCCCCGACACCAGCTTCACCGCCAGCACCGACGACATCTACATCTCGCCGAGCCAGGTGCGCCGCTTCAACCTGCACACCGGCGACATGGTCGAGGGAGAGGTCCGCACGCCGAAGGACGGCGAGCGCTATTTCGCGCTGACCAAGCTTGACGCGGTGAACGGCGGTCCGCCCGAGCAGAACAAGCACAAGGTCATGTTCGAGAACCTGACCCCGCTGTTCCCCAAGGAGCAGATGAAGCTCGAGCGCGACATGAAGGGCGACGAGAACATCACCGGCCGGATCATCGACATCATCGCCCCCATCGGCCGCGGCCAACGCGCGCTGATCGTCGCGCCGCCCAAGAGCGGCAAGACGGTGATGATGCAGCACATCGCCCATGCGATCACCGCCAACAACCCCGACGTACACCTGATGGTCCTGCTGGTGGACGAGCGGCCCGAGGAAGTGACCGAGATGCAGCGCACCGTCAAGGGCGAGATCATCGCGTCCACCTTCGACGAGCCCGCCGCGCGCCACGTGCACGTGGCCGAGATGGTGATCGAGCGCGCCAAGCGCCTGGTCGAGCTGAAGAAGGACGTGGTGATCCTGCTGGACTCGATCACCCGCCTGGCCCGGGCCTACAACAACGTCGTGCCGTCGTCCGGCAAGGTGCTGTCGGGCGGTGTCGATTCCAACGCGCTGCAGCGGCCCAAGCGCTTCTTCGGCGCGGCCCGCAAGGTCGAGGAAGGCGGCTCGCTGACCATCATCGCCACCGCGCTGGTCGACACCGGCAGCCGCATGGACGAGGTGATCTTCGAGGAGTTCAAGGGCACCGGCAACAGCGAGGTGCACCTGAACCGTCGCCTCTACGAGAAGCGCGTGTTCCCGGCCATCGAGCTCAACAAGAGCGGCACCCGGCGCGAGGAGTTGCTGCTGCCGCCGGAGATCCTGCAGAAGACCCGCATCCTGCGGCAGTTCATGTACAACATGGACGAGATCGAGAGCATGGAGCTGATGATCAAGAACATGAAGGCGACCAAGACCAACGTCGACTTCTTCGACATGATGCGCCGCGGCGGCTGATCGCCCGCTCGCCGGCGCACGCATGACGGAACGCCCCGCACCGCGGGGCGTTCCGCTTTTCAGCCCACGGCGAAGCGGCGGTCGAGCGCGCTGCAGCCCATGCCCTCGCCTTTGCGCACCCGGATCTGCCCCGGAATGCGCTCCTTCAGCGCCTCGACGTGGCTGATGATGCCGATGGTCTTGCCGCCGGCATGCAGGTGGTCCAGCGCATCGAGCGCGATCTCCAGCGTCTCCGCATCGAGGGTGCCGAAGCCCTCGTCGAGGAACAGCGAATCGATCCGGGTCTTGTGGCTGACCAGATCCGACAGCGCCAGCGCGAGCGCCAGGCTGACGAGGAAACTCTCGCCGCCCGACAGCGTGCGGGTATCGCGTGCGATGTCGGCCTGCCAGGTATCGACCACCTCCAGTTCCAGTTCGCCGAGCGACCGGCGGGCCAGCCGGTAGCGGCCGTGCAGCCGGCCGAGCTGGCGGTTGGCCAGATGCAACAGATGGTCCAGCGTGAGGCCCTGCGCGAACTTGCGGTACTTGGCGCCGTCGGCCGAGCCGATCAGGCCGTTGAGGTGCTGCCACAGGTCCACGTCCGCCGACTGCGCCGCGATCTCCGCCTGCAGGGCCTGCAGGCCCGCGCGCCGGGCCGTGTCCTCGGCCAGCCGGCTGTCGATCCCGCCTTGGCGCTGCGCTGCGGCGGTGAGTTCACCGTCGAGCTGCGCCAGCTGTGCGTCGATGGTCTCTGCGTCGCGCTGCGTGGCGGGGCTCGCCAGCAGGAGGTCGACAGCGGCCTGCGCCGCACGGTGCAGCGCGTCGGCGTCGCCGACGGCGCGGTCTAGCGCCTGCAGCTTTGCCTGCAGGCGGTCGCGTTCGGCCTCCTCGATGCAGGCGGTCTGGAAAGCCGCGGCATCGGCGAATCCGCTGGACGTTAGGGCTGCCTGCCAACCCCGCTGTGCCGTAAGGGCGGCACGGCAGGCGTCGGCCTGCTGCGGCTCCAGCGTTCGCAGGGCCCCATCGCAGGCCGTGACCTCGCGCTCCGCGGCCTGCCAGGCGGCAGCGGCGTCGGCGTCGGCGTAGTCCGCAGCAGACGCAAAGGGCTCCGCAGCGGCCTCCTGCGACGGCACCGGCAACCCGGCATCGCGGCAGCGCGCGGCCCAGGCCACGGCCGCCTGATCGGCCGCATCGGCAGACTGCCGCAGCGTGACCGCTTCGGCCCGCAAGGCGTCGTGGCGTGCCTGCAGGGCCTGCCAGGCGCGGTAGTCAGCGGCACGGGCGTCGATCCACGCGCGGCTGTCGGCCGGCACCGTGGTGGACCAACCCTGCAGTGCAATGAGGAGGGCCGCCTCTGCCTGCGCATGGTCGGCCTGCAGACGCGCCGCCTGCGACGACCAGGCGTCGCCCGCGCTGCGCTGGGCGGCGAGCGCCTGTGCGCAGTCGGCCTGGCGCTCGCGCGCTGCATGGTGCAGCGCGACGGCGCGGCGGCTTTCGGCCTGGGCCTGGGTACAGGCGTCCTGCGCATGGGTCCAGGCGCTCCAGTGATGCCGCGCGGCCGCCAGCGCCTGCGCATCGGCCGCCTCCGCGTCGCGCAGCGCGGCATCGTGCCGCCGGTCGGCCGGCCAGGCCATCGTCTCGGCAGCCGTCGCCCAGGCTGCGTGCAGGTCCCGCAGTGCCGTACCGATGTCGGCCCGTTGTGCAGACAGCTGTTCGCGCTGGGCAGCCAGCCGGTTCGACAGGTCGCGCTGCGCGTGGCCCTCCGCCTCGGCCGCATCGCGCCGGGCGCGCAGCGCCTCCAGTGCCAACTCGGTCGCGGAGACGTCCAGCGCCTCGTAGGCGGCGATGGCCGGGTGGGTATGCGAGCCGCAAAGCGGACAGGCCTCGCCCGGCTGGAGGGCGTGCCGATGGCTTTCCAGGTCGCGGATGCGCTGCTCCTGCCGCAACAGCGTTTCCTTGTCCCGCACCTGCTGCTGCAGGGCCTGGAACTGCTGGCGCAGCAGCTGCAGCCATTCATCGGCCGTCTGCCCATGCTGCGCTGCCTCGGCGAGGGCGGTGTCTACATGCGCCGCGCGTGCCTCGTGTTGCCCGATCTCGCGGCACAGGCGCCGCAACTGCCCCCAGCCGTGGCCGCGGGCGACCAGCTGCAGCTCGGCCGAGCGCAGTTGCTCGGCATCGCGACCGGCTGCCAGCTGCCGCAGGGCCGCATCGGCTGCTTCCTCGACGGCGCGGGCCCGCTCAGCAGCCGCACCTGCTGCCGCGGTGCCGTCCGCGAGCACCTGCAACTCGGTCTGGCCGGCAGCGATCGCACGGTCGGCCTCGTCGCGCCGCGCCTGCAGTTCGGCCTGCGCCGCAAGACGCTCGGCGCGGCCCTGGAACGCCGCACGCCATCCGGCGAGTTGCTCGCCGAGGGCGGCGTGGTGCGCCCGCGCCGTGCGCTCGGCCTCCACGGCGGCGCAGGCGTCGTGGCATTGCTGCAGCGCCGCGGCCTGTTGCCGGGCCACGGCGGCAGATGCTGCGGCAGCCCGAGACAGCGCCGCATCGGCCCGCTCGCGCGCCTGCCGGCGCCGATCCCGCATATGCGCCAGCCGCGCAGTGCCGTCGGCCTCGGCCGCCGTCGCCGCCTGCCACGCGGCATGCACCGGCCGCAGCCGCTCTGCCGGACCGCTGGCCGCGAGGCGTGTCCGCTCCGGTGCGGCATCCTCCCAGGCCCGTCGCGCTTCCGCGGATTGCCGTTCTGCGGCGGTGCGACGGGCCAGCGCGCCGTCACGCGCCTCCAGCCACTGCCGCTCCGCCATCAGGCCGCGGCGCTCGTCCTGCCACTGCACGATGCGTGCTCCCAGCGCCGCGGATTCCGTCACCAGCGCGTCGCGGGCGGCATCGTCGAGGAAATCGATACCGCCGGCTCGTGCGCGCAACTGGTCGAGCACAACCCGCGCATCGCGGGTGCGTTCGTAGACCTGCTGCGAGATCCGCCCATACACATCGGTGCCGGTCAGTTCCTCGAGCAACTCGGCCCGCTCGCCGGCACTGGCCTTGAGGAAGGCCGCGAAGCCTCCCTGCGCCAGCAGCATCGATTTGGTGAACCGGCCAAAATCCAGGCCGGTGAGCGCCTCGGTCTGGCGCAGCTTGTCCTGCACCCGGTCCGTCAGGATGGTGCCGTCGCCTGCGGCCAGTTCGACCTTCGCGGGCTGCAGGGCGCCATCGGCGCGGTCGCGCGCGCGGCGCTGGCTCCAGAACGCGCGGTAGCGTGCGCCCCGGACCTCGAATTCCACTTCGGCGAGGCAATCCGCGGTGTGCCGGCTCATCAGCTCGTTGCCGGCCTGGGACACCGCACCGATCCGCGGCGTCTGGTGGTAGAGCGCCAAGCAGATCGCATCGAGCAGCGTGGTCTTGCCGGCGCCGGTCGGGCCGGTGATCGCGAACAGGCCGCTGCCGGCGAAGGGTGCGGCCGTGAAGTCGATGCGCCACTCGCCCCGCAGCGAATTCAGGTTCTTCAGCCGCAGGCTCAGGATGCGCATGCGCCGCCCTCCGCGTCGAGGCCGGCCCGCACCGCGCGGTGGCATGCCCGCAGGCGTTCGACCAGGCCCGGGTCCAGCGTTTCGACGGCCAGCCGGCGGTCGAACACCTGGTCCGGGTCGAGGTCGTCCAGCGTCGCGCCGGGCGCCGCGTCCAGCCGGCCGGCGGCGGTGCCGCGCGCACGCCGCACCCGCAGCAGCTCCACCGGGAGGCCGTCGGCCAGCGCGGCGACGCGCTGCGGCAGGTCCGGCAGATAGTCGTCGGTCGCGACCTCGACATCGATCCACACGGGGCCGGGTGCGCCGGCGGCCGCCACGGCCGCCTGCAATGCGGCCGGCAGCTCGGCTAGCGTGCCGCGTACGGTCGCGAGCGCCTGGAAGCACGGGACCGGCACCGGCGTCACCGCCTGGAGACCGGCGAGGTCGAAGTCCACCACCAGCACCTCCTTCACCTGCCGCGCCTCGTCGAACCCGAGCGGAATCGGCGAGCCGCTGTAGCGGATGTGTTCCAGGCCGCCGACCTTCTGCGGCCGGTGGATGTGGCCGAGCGCGATGTAGTCGGCCGGCGGAAAGGCGGTGGTCGGGAAGGCCTCGAGCGCGCCGACGTAGATCTCGCGCACCGCCTCGCTGGCGCTCGCACCGACGGTGGTCAGGTGGCCGGTGGCGACGATCGGCAGGCCGCCGTGCGCGGCGCTCTGCTCCACTGCGAGCGCATGCAACTGCGCGTAATGGTCGCGGATCGCGTCCTGCAGCGCGCGCTGCTTGTCCTCGGCGCTGTCGCCGGCACGGCTGAGCAGCAGATCGCGGGCGCGCAGGAAGGGCACGGCACACAGCATCGCCCCCGGCGATCCATCGCGGCGGCGCAGCAGCAGGACCTGCTCGGCCAGCGGCTCCGCCCGGGCGGGCACGACATGGGTGCCGAGCCGGCGCAGCAGCCGGCGGTTCTCGCCCAGCATCGCGACCGAATCGTGGTTGCCGCCCAGCACCACCAGCGTCGCGCTGGCATCGTGCACCAGTTCCACGCAGTGGTTGTAGAGCTCCCGCGCATGGCTCGGCGGTGCGCCGGTGTCGAAGATGTCGCCGGCGACCACGACGGCGTCGACCGACCGGTCCAGCACCGTGGCGACGAGCCAGTCGACGAACGCCCGGTGCTCGGCCTGGCGGGACTTGCCCATGAAATGCTGGCCCAGGTGCCAGTCGGAGGTGTGCAGCAGGCGCAAGGCGGAAACTCAGTGGCGGCAATCGGTCATTTTCGCCGCCCTGTGCGATAATCGCAGGCTTTTTCAGCGGAAAGTGCGTCGCAATGGGTGCGGCGTGGCTGCCGCAGCAGACCCCAAGGAAGACGGCCATGGCCAAAGAAGGCATTCACCCCAACTACCGCGAAGTGCTCTTCGTGGACCTGTCCAACGGTTTCAAGTTCGTGACCCGCTCCTGCGTGAACACTAAAGAAACCGCCAAGGCCGACGACGGCCGCGAGCTGCCGCTCTTCAAGCTCGATACCTCCAGCGAATCGCACCCCTTCTACACCGGCACCCAGAAGTCGGTGGACAACATGGGCGGCCGCGTGGAGCGTTTCCGCAACCGTTTCGGCAAGACCGCCGCCAAGTAAACGGTCCGCGGCGCGCGCCCGGCAGGGCGCTGCAGCCCGACAAAAGGCAGCCCGGGCATCCCCGCGCTGCCTTTTTGCTTTCTCCGTCTATCCTTCCGCGCGACGCCTTCCGACCTCCGTGAACCGCCCCACCCCCGCCATCGTCGCCCAGAGTGCCGTACGCCGCCTGCCGCGCTGGGCGCTCGTGCTGTTCTGCACCGCCTACGTGCTGGCCGGCTTCGTGGGGCGCGGGCCGTGGAAGAACGCGGACATCTCGGCCTTCGGCTACATGCTGGAACTGGCGCAGGGCCGCACCGACTGGCTGCAGCCGGTGCTCGGCGGTCTGCCGCCCGAGACCGAAGGGCTGCTGGCCTACTGGCTCGGCGCCTGGGCGCTCCGGATCGCGCCGTCGTGGGTCTCGTCCGACCTCGCGGCGCGGGTACCGTTCGGCCTGCTGCTGGTGCTGACCCTCGCCGCGACCTGGTATGCGGTCTACAGCCTGGCCCGCAGTCCGCGCGCGCAGCCGGTGGCCTTCGCTTTCGGCGGCGAAGCGCAGCCGCGGGACTATGCCCGGGCGATCGCCGACGGCGGGCTGCTGGCGCTGATCGCCTGTCTGGGACTCGCGCAGCTGTCGCACGAGGGCACCGCCTACCTGACGCAGCTCGCCTTCACGACGCTGGCCTTCTTCGCACTGGCGGTGGCGCCCTACCGGATGCGGCTGGCCACGGCGTCGCTGGTGACGGGACTGGCCGGCCTGTCGCTCTCCGGTGCGCCGACGCTCGCGCTGCTGTTCGGCACCGGGGGTGCGTTGCTGGCCGCTGCCGAATCCCGGCAGGACCTGGAATCCGCGCCGATCCTGCGGCGCTGGGCGATGCTTGCTGCCGCGGTCACCCTGGCCGTCGCGGCCCTCGCCGCGGGTCTGCACCTGTGGCACTGGCGGATCGATCCGCCCACCGGCGGCGAATGGCGCAGCGTCGGCCGCCTGCTGCTCTGGTTCACCTGGCCCGCCTGGCCGTTGGTGCTGTGGACGCTCTGGCGCTGGCGCCGGCAGCTGGCCAGCCGCGAACTGCATCGCCACCTGCTGCTGCCGGCCGGGTTCGCCGCGGTCGCGGTGCTGGCGACCCTGACCACCACGCCGGCAGACCGGGCCCTGCTGCTGGCGCTGCCGGCGCTCGCCACGCTGGCCGCCTTCGCACTGCCGACGCTCGGCCGCAGCGTCGCCGCCCTGGTGGACTGGTTCACCCTGCTGTTCTTCACCGGCGCGGCGGTGATCGTGTGGATCATCTACATCGCCATGCACACCGGCTGGCCCCGCCAGCCGGCGGCCAACGTGGCCAAGCTGGCGCCCGGCTTCGTGGCGGAGTTTTCGCCCTGGCTGCTGGCCATCGCCCTGGCCGCGACGCTTGCCTGGGGACTGCTGGTGCGCTGGCGGGTCGGCCGGCAGCAGCATGCCCTGTGGAAGAGCGTGGTCCTGCCCGCCGGCGGTGCCGGCCTCGCTTGGCTGCTGCTGATGACGCTCTGGCTGCCGCTGCTCGACTACGCCCGCAGCTATGCGCCGCAGGTGCAGCGGGTCGTCGCCGCGATGGACGGACCCACGCCGTCCTGCGTCGAATTCACCGGCTTCAGCCGGGCCCAGGTGGCCGCCTTCCAATACCACGGCGGCCTGCGGCTGCAGCCTGCGCGCCGCGAGCCGGCCTGCAGTTGGCTGCTGGTCGACGTCGGCGCCCCGGGCCCGGCGCTCGAAGCCCAGGCCGATCCCGCCGCCTGGACCCTGGTCGCCACGGTGGCGCGGCCGGCCGACCGCAAGGACACGGTCCAGCTCTACCGCGCCCGGCCGGCGGCGTCCGCCCGGCCCGCGGGACGATGACATGACCGCCGCAGCGTCCCCGGCCGACGGCTGGCGCGGCGAATTCCCGGCCATCGCCCGCCACGCGGTGACGGTGCTGGCCGGCCAGCTGGCCGTGATGGCCTTCGGCGTGACCGACACGGTCATGGCGGGTCGCCATTCGGAAACCTCGCTGGCGGCACTGTCGGTCGGCTCGGCGATCTTCGTCAGCGTGTACGTCGCGCTGATGGGCGTGTTCCAGGCACTGCTGCCGGTCTGGGCCGAGCAGCGTGGCGCCGACCGGCCGCAGGACGTGGGCCGGTCGGTGCGGCAGTCGCTCTACCTGTGGCTGGTCCTGTCGCTGCTGGGCATGGCGGTGCTGTCCTCCCCCGGTCCGCTGCTGCGCTGGGCGTCGGTGCCGCTGGCGCTGCAGGCCGAGGTCGGGCGCTATCTGGGTGTGCTGGCCTGGGCACTGCCGGCCGCACTGCTGTTCCGCATCTTCAGCACGCTGAACCAGAGCCTGGGCCATCCGCGGCTCGTCACCTGGCTGCAGATCGGGTCGCTGGGTCTGAAGATTCCGCTGTCGGCCTGGTTCGCGCTCGGCGGTCCCGGCGTCGCGCCGATGGGTGCGGTCGGTTGCGCCGTGGCGACGCTGCTGGTGCACCAGGTGATGCTGGTGATCGCCGTCTGCCTGGTGCGCTCGCAGGCCCGCTACCGGCCCTACGCGCTCTGGCAGCCGCTGGAGCGGCCGGATGGCGCACAGCTGAAGCTCTTCCTGCGGCTCGGCGTGCCGGCCGGAATGGCGATCCTGGTGGAGGTGACTTCCTTCACGCTGATGGCCCTGTTCATCGCCCGCCAGGGCACGCTGCCGACCGCCGGGCATCAGATCGCGACCAGCATCGCCGCCCTGCTCTACATGGTGCCGCTGTCGCTCGGCATCGCCGCCAGCGCCCGTGTCGGCTACTGGTTGGGCGCGGGTGCGGCCGCACGGGCGCGGATGGCGGTTTCGGCCGGTTTTGTGCTGCTGGCGCTCTCCGCATCTACGCTCGCAGCTATTATTTTCATAGCAAGAGGTGTACTGCCGGGCTTCTACACCGGGAACCCGGCGGTCGCCACGGTGGCCTCCGGGCTGCTCGCCTGGGTCGCGGTGTACCACCTGGCCGATGCGCTGCAGTGCTTCTGCGTCTTCGTGCTGCGCTGCTACCGGATCACCTTCTCGGCCCTCGCGGTCTACGGGGTGATGCTGTGGGGCGTGGGACTCGGCGGCGGCTATGCGCTGGCCTACCGCGGCGTCGCCGGTATGGCCGCCCAGCCGGCGCCCGAAACGTTCTGGATGTCCAGTGCCGCCGCGCTCTGGGTGACGGCCGCCGTGTTCGTCGTCATGGTGCGCTGGGCGGTCCGCCGGCGCACCTGACGCCCCCCTTGCGGCTTCAGGCCGGTGCCGCGAGCGGCGCGGCCTTGCCGGCCGCCGCGGCATTGTCGGCGCGGACGCGGCTGGCAGGAAACACCAGCGCGAAGCGCGAGCCGACGCCCGGCACGCTGTCGATCAGCAGCCGCCCGCCGTGGCGCTGCAGCACATGCTTGACGATCGCCAGGCCCAGACCGGTGCCGCCGGTCTCGCGCGACCGGCTGCGGTCCACCCGGTAGAAGCGCTCGGTGAGCCGCGGAATGTGCTCGGGCGCGATGCCGGGGCCGGTGTCCTCGACGACGAATTCACCTTCGCCGGCGCTGCCGCGGACCGGGTCGCCGCCGTCCAGCAGCGTCCAGCGGATGCGGATCGTGCCGCCGGCGGGCGTGTAGCGCACCGCGTTGCCGACCAGGTTGGACATCGCGCTCTGCAGTTCGTGCTGCGACCCGGCCAGCGCGCCCGCCGCCGCCATCTGCGCAGCCGACGGGAATTCCAGCACATGCCGGCGCCCCAGCAGTTCGGACAGCGCCCGGCCCTCCTGCTCGCAGTGCGCGAGCAGCGCCTGCACCGGCACCCACTCGGCCCGGCCGGGGGGCGGACTGCCTTCCAGCCGCGACAGCGTCAGCAGGTCGTTGACCACGTTCTGCATGCGGCCTGCCTGCTGCGCCATTAGGCCGAGGTAGTGGTGCCGCTCGCCCTCGTCGAGCGGCAGCGTCTGCAGGGTTTCGACGAATCCGGTCAGCACCGTGAGCGGCGTGCGGATCTCGTGCGAGACGTTGGCGACGAAGTCGCGCCGCATCGCATCGGCCTGCTCCATCGCGGTCACGTCGCGCGACAGCAGCAGCGTGCGGCCGGTGCCGTAGGGATTGAGCTTGACCGACAGCGTGAACGGCCGGCCCGGCGTGTGCCGGCGGCCGGGCATCTGTATGTCGTGGCCGAAATCGCGGCCCGACCAGTAGGTCGCGAATGCCGGGTCGCGCACCAGGTTGCCGATCGATTGCAGCCGGTCGCGCTCCACGTCGATGCCGAAGTGGTCGGCCGCGATCTGGTTGCACCATTCGATGCGGCCCTGTTCGTCGAGCAGCATCACGCCGTTGGGCGAGACCTGCAGCGCCGCCAGGATGTCGTCCGCGCGGGCACGGCCTTCCTGGGCCAGCAGTTCGCCCCGGCGCGCCCGGCGCCGGGCCCGGTCGCCCGCTTCGCCCCAAAGGCCGCGCACCGCGGGTGCGTCGGCCGCGGACAGCTCGTCGTTGCGCAGCCAGGCCAGCACCCGGCGCGCCCGCTGCGCATCGACGACGAAACCCAGCCAACTCGCCAGCAGCACGCCGGCGAGTGCACCGCAGGCGCCCCAGGCAGTCCACGCATGGCTGAAGTCGGAGTGGCCGCGCCACACCGTGCCCGCCGTCCAGCCGGCCACCGCGCCGACGATCTGCAGCAGCGCGAACGCCAGATACCGCGAAAACATGCAGCCCGGATGCTCAGTGCGCCTGCGCCACCGGGGCCAGCGCGGTCACGCGGTAACCGGCGCCGCGCACGGTCTCGACCATCGTGCCGGCGACGCCGAGCGACTCGCGCAACCGCTTGACGTGCACGTCCACCGTGCGCTCCTCGATGAACACATGGTCGCCCCACACCTTGTCGAGCAGCTGGGCCCGGCTGTGCACCCGCTCGGCATGGCGCATCAGGTAATGCAGCAGCTTGAACTCGGTTGGGCCGACCTTCAGCGGCTGGCCCTGGAAGGTGACCCGATGCGTCGCGGCATCGAGCACCAGCGCGCCGATGGTGACCGCCTCGCTCAGCTGCTCCGGCGCACGGCGGCGCAGCACCGCCCGGATGCGGGCCAGCAGTTCCTGGGTGGAGAACGGCTTGGTGATGTAGTCGTCAGCGCCTGCGTCGAGCCCCGCCACCTTGTCCGGCTCGTCGCCGCGAGCGGTCAGCATCAGGATCGGCACCGCCTTGGTCCGGGCGTCGGCGCGCCACTTGCGCGCCAGCGTCAGGCCGCTCTGGCCCGGCAGCATCCAGTCGAGCAGGATCACGTCCGGCAGCACCGCGTCGAGCTCGCGCTGCGCCGACGCGCCGTCTTCCGCCCACACCGGCTGGAAGCCGTTGTGGCGCAGGTTCACCGCGATCAGCTCGGCGATCGCGGGCTCGTCTTCGACGATCAGGACCAGGGGCAGCTTCTTCATCAGCGGATGGCGGATTCGATCTGCGCCATGGAACTGTGGCGCACGTCGGTACCCTTGACGATGTAGATGATGAACTCGGCGATGTTCTTCGCGTGGTCGCCGATGCGCTCGATCGCCTTGGCGAGGAACAGCAGGTCCAGGCTCGGCGAGATCGTGCGCGGGTCTTCCATCATGTAGGTGATCAGCTTGCGCACGAAACCGTCGAACTCCTGGTCGATCTGGTCGTCCTCCTTGAGGATCGACACGGCGGTGGAAACGTCGAGCCGCGCGAACGCGTCGAGCGCCTTGCGCAGCAGGCCGGACGCCAGGTCCGCTGCCACCCGCAGGTCGGAGGACGGCAGCGCGCGCGACGAGCCGCTCTCGATGATCGACTTGACCATGCGAGCGATCTTGGTCGCCTCGTCGCCTACGCGCTCCAGGTTGGCGGTGGTCTTGGAGATGGCGATCAGCAGGCGCAGGTCGCGGGCGGTCGGCTGGCGGCGCGCGATGATGGTGGAGAGGTCGTGGTCGATCTCCATCTCCATCGCGTTCACGCGCGCTTCGGTCTCGACCACGTCGTCGGCCACGTCGGCGCTGAACTGCGACAGCGCGTAGATCGCCTGGCGGATCTGCGACTCCACGAGGCCGCCGAGCTCCATCACGCGGGAGGAGACGCCGTTGAGTTCGCTGTCGAACTGGCTGGAAAGATGCTTGTCGGGCATGGTGTCTCCTGGGGTTCAGCCGAAGCGGCCGGTGATGTAGTCCTCGGTCTCCTTGCGCTGCGGCTTGAAGAACATCTGCTCGGTATCGCCGAACTCCATGAGGTCGCCGAGGTACATGTAGGCGGTGTAGTCGCTGCAGCGGGCGGCCTGCTGCATGTTGTGGGTCACGATCACCACCGTGTAGTCGTTCTTCAGCTCGGCGATCAGCTCTTCCACCTTGGCGGTGGAGATCGGGTCGAGTGCCGAGCACGGCTCGTCGAGCAGCAGCACTTCGGGCTTGATCGCGATGCCGCGGGCGATGCAGAGCCGCTGCTGCTGGCCGCCGGAGAGACCGGAGCCGCTCTGGTGGAGCTTGTCCTTCACCTCGGTCCAGAGCGCTGCCTTGCGCAGCGCCCATTCGACGCGCTCGTCCATGTCGGTGGCGTTCAGGCTCTCAAACAGCTTTACGCCGAAGGCGATGTTGTCGTAGATCGACATCGGGAACGGCGTCGGCTTCTGGAACACCATGCCGACCTTGGCGCGGATCAGCGCCACATCCTGCTTGCTGGTCAGCAGGTTCTCGCCGTCGAGCACGATCTGGCCTTCGGCCCGCTGCTCGGGGTACAGCTCGAACATGCGGTTGAAGGTGCGCAGCAGCGTGGACTTGCCGCAGCCCGACGGACCGATGAAGGCCGTGACCTTGTTGGCCGGAATGTCCAGGTTGATGCCCTTCAGGGCGTGGAACTTGCCGTAGTAGAAGTTCAGGTCGCGCACCGAAATCTTGGCGGGTGCTGCTTGCGTGGCGATGGCGTTCAATCGATTCTCCGTTCGGGGGCCACCCTGGGCCGGCGTCGCCGGACCGATGGTGGCGCCCACTTGAGGGGGAAGCGCCGCAGGCGCTTCGGGAGTTACTTTTGGCGGGTGAGCACCCGGGCGAGGATGTTGAGGCCAAGCACGGCGACAGTGATCAGGAACACGCCGGCCCAGGCCAGCTGCTGCCAGTTCTCGTACGGGCTCATCGCGAACTTGAAGATCGTCACCGGGAGGCTGGCCGTCGGCTTGGACAAATCGGCGTTCCAGAACTGGTTGGACAGCGCGGTGAACAGCAGCGGCGCGGTTTCGCCGGCGATCCGGGCCACGGCCAGCAGCACGCCGGTGATGACGCCGGCGCGGGCTGCCCGCAACGTGACCAGCGTGATCACTTTCCACTTCGGGGTGCCGAGCGCGTAGGCCGCCTCGCGCAGGCCGGCGGGCACCAGCAGCAGCATGTTCTCGGTGGTGCGGATCACCACCGGAATCACGATCAGCGCGAGCGCCACGATGCCGGCATAGCCCGAATAGCTCTTGAAGCGCGCGACCACCACCGCATAGACGAACAGGCCGATCACGATCGACGGTGCCGACAGCAGGATGTCGTTGACGAAGCGGGTGACCGACGCGAGCCAGCCGCGCGGGTCGTACTCGGCCAGGTAGACGCCCGCCATGATCCCGATCGGTGTGCCGACGCAGGTGGCGAGCAGCACCATCATGGCCGAGCCGAAGATCGCGTTGGCGAGGCCGCCGGCCTCGTTGGGCGCCGGGGTCGATTCGGTGAACAGCGCGATGCTCAGGCCGCCGAGGCCCAGCCGGAGCGTTTCCCAGAGGATCCAGACCAGCCAGAACACGCCGAAGGCCATGGCGGCCAGCGACAGCGCCAGGGCGATCTGGTTGACCCGCTTGCGGGCGGCGTAGCGGGCGCGCCGGGTTTCGGCGAGCGCGGCCGCGTCGAGCAGACGCTGGCTGGTGGAAGCGGTAGTGGCGGTATTCATCACGATTTCGCGCCTTCGCTCTTCTTGAGTTTCAGCAGCAGCAGCTTGGACAGGCTCAGCACCACGAAGGTGATGAAGAACAGCACCAGGCCCAGGTAGATCAGCGACGCCTGGTGCAGGCCTTCGCCGGCTTCGGCGAATTCGTTGGCGAGCGCCGAGGTGATGCTATTGGCGGCCTCGAAGACCGACAGCGAATTGAGCTGGTTCATGTTGCCGATGACGAAGGTCACCGCCATCGTCTCGCCGAGCGCACGGCCGAGGCCGAGCATGATGCCGCCGAGCACGCCGGTCTTGGTGTACGGCAGCACGACCTTCCAGACGACTTCCCAGGTGGTGGAGCCGAGGCCGTAGGCCGACTCCTTGAGCAGCGGCGGCGTCACCTCGAACACGTCGCGCATCACCGAGGCGATGAACGGGATGATCATGATCGCGAGGATGATGCCGGCCGACAGGATGCCGATGCCCACCGGCGGGCCGGAGACCAGCGTGCCCAGGAACGGCACGCCCGCGAGCAGCTTCTGCAGCGGCTGCTGCACCCAGGTGGCCAGCAGCGGGCCGAACACCATCAGGCCCCACATGCCGTAGACGATCGACGGCACGGCGGCGAGCAGTTCGATCGCGGTACCGAGCGGCCGCTTGAGCCAGGCGGGCGAGAGTTCGGTGAGGAAAAGCGCGATGCCGAAGGACACCGGCACCGCGATCGCCAGCGCGATGAACGAGGTGGCCAGCGTGCCGTAGATCATCACCAGGCCGCCGTAGTCGTTCTGGACCGGGTCCCAGACACTGCGGGTGAGGAAGCTCAGGCCGTACTGGCTGATCGAGGGCCAGGCGCCGATGACCAGCGAGCCCAGGATGCCGACGAGCAGCGCGAGGGTGAGCAGCGCAGCGCCGCGGGCGGCGAGGCCGAACAGGCGATCCGCCAGCACGCCGGTCAGGCGCGAGCGCGGAGCAGGAGAAGGATTCATGGTGGCACCACGCCCCGCGGTGCGGGCGGGTGCATGGGTGATCGGCAGTGTAGAGGACACGTCGCAGGCCTCGGTAGGACTTGGAAGGGGTCTGCGCCATCGCGGACAGGGGCCCCGGAGGGCCCCCTGTCCGCATCGGCGATCAGCGGTAGGAGATCGTCTTGCCCGCCGTGTCCTTCACCTCGTCCCAGGACTTCAGCACGATCTGCTTCACGCTGTCGGGCATCGGCACGTAGTCGAGGTCGGCAGCGGTCTTGTCCTGCTTGTAGGCCCAGTCGAAGAACTTGAAGACCGTGGCGGCCTGGACCGGCTTGTCCTGCGTCTTCTGCAGCAGGATGTAGGTGGCCGTGGTGATCGGCCAGGCATCCTTGCCGGGCTTGTTGTTCAGAATCTGGTAGAAGCTCTTGGCCCAGTCGGCACCGGCAGCGGCGGCCTTGAAGGTCTCGTCGTCCGGCGACACGAAGGCGCCGCTCTGGTTCTGCATCTGCACGTACGTCATCTTGTTCTGCTTGACGTAGGCGTACTCCACGTAGCCGATCGAGTTCGGCAGGCGGCCGACGAAGGCGGCAACGCCCTCGTTACCCTTGCCGCCGGCGCCCGTCGGCCAGTTCACTGCGGTGCCTTCACCGACCTTGCTCTTCCATTCCGGGTTGACCTGGCTCAGGTAGTTGGTGAACGCGAAGCTGGTGCCCGAGCCGTCTGCACGGCGCACCGGGGCGATCGGCGCATCCGGCAGCTTGGCCGACGGGTTCAGCGCCTTGATGGCGGCGTCGTTCCAGTTGGTGATCTTGCCCAGGTAGATGTCGCCCAGGACCTGGCCGTTCAGGCGCAGTTCGCCCGGCTTGATGCCGGCGATGTTGACGACCGGCACCACGCCGCCGACCACCGTAGGGAACTGCACCAGGCCCTTTGCCTTCAGTTCATCGTCCTTCAGCGGAGCGTCGGACGCGCCGAAGTCCACCGTCTTGGCTTCGATCTGCTTCAGGCCGGCACCGGAGCCGACCGACTGGTAATTGATCTTGACGCCGGTGGCCTTGTTGTAGTCGGCGGCCCACTGGGAATACCGCGGCGCCGGGACGCTGGCGCCGGCGCCGGTGGCTTCTTGCTGCGCCCATGCGGAGTTGGCGGCCAGGGAAGCGGCGGCCAGGACGGCGAGCAGGGACTTGTTCATGAAGACATCCTTTATGCGATTGGCAGGTAACGGGATGAAGCGGACTGTAGGGAGGCTTCGTGACAATCCTGTGACGCCCCTTCAGCGTCACCTGCACTGCGCGACGATGCGTCACGGAACTGTCACGACTGCAGCCGCCCATTGAGAGCAAAATAGCGCTCCCGCGCCCGCCCCTGCTGCGCAATCAGCTACTCTTTCGATAGCAAACCATCCAGGCTCTCCAGTCCATGCACGACGGTACCCTCCTCGCCGCGGTCGATCTCGGCTCCAACAGCTTCCGGCTCGAAATCTCGCGCCTCGACCACGGTCGGCTCCACCGCGTGCAGTACCTGAAGGAAACGGTGCGCCAGGGCAACGGCCTCGATGCCGACGGCCGCCTGACCGACGAGGCGATGCGCCGCGGCTGGGACTGCCTGGCCCGCTTCGGCGAACGGCTCGCCGGCTTCGACCGGCCGCAGGTGCGCGCCGTCGCCACGCAGACGCTGCGGGAGGCGGTGAACCGCGAGGTGTTCATCCAGCGCGGCGCGCAGTTGCTCGGCTTTCCGATCGACGTAATTTCCGGGCCCGAGGAAGCGCGGCTGATCTACCAGGGCGTCGCCCACCTGCTGCTGCCGTCGGACGAACGGCGGCTGGTGATCGACATAGGCGGCCGGTCGACCGAGCTGATCCTCGGCCGGCAGCTGGCGGCCGACACGGTCGCATCCTTTCCGGTCGGCAGCGTGGCCTGGTCGCAACGCTTCTTTCCCGAAGGCCAGTTCACCGCCGCCGCGTTCGACCGGGCCGAGGTGGCGGCGCAGGCGGTGCTGGAAGAAGCGCTCGAAGCCTATCCACGCAGCGCCTGGGACACCGCCTACGGCTCCTCCGGCACGGCGGGGGCGGTCGGCGACATCCTGACTGGGATGGGCGGACCGGCCGGCCTGATCACCCGGTACGGGCTGGACGAACTGCGCGACCGGCTGATCCGCGCGCGTAACGCGGACCGGCTGCAGCTCGGCGCCCTGAAGGAAGACCGGCGGCCGGTGATCGGCGGCGGCGTCAGCGTCCTGCGGGCGGTGATGCGGCTGCTCGACATCGACCAGATGACCGTCGCCCAGGGCGCCCTGCGCCAGGGCGTGATCTACGACCTGCTGGACCGGGAGCATCCGCAGACCGACCTGCGGGCCGCGACGGTGTCGATGCTCGGCAGGCGCTTCGGCGTGGACGCCGCGCAGGGCGCGCGGGTCGCGCGGGTGGCCTGCGCGCTGTTCGGGGCGCTGCTGCCGCCGGCGACCGCACCCGACCTGCGCGAACGCATGGTGCGCAAGCTCGGCTGGGCGGCGCAGCTGCACGAGATCGGGTGCCTGGTGTCGCACAGCGACAGCCACAAGCACGGCGCCTACATCCTGGACAACACCGATGCACCCGGCTTCGCGCTGCCGGAGTTGCACCGCCTGGCACAGCTGGTGCTGGGCCAGCGCGGCAAGCTGCGCAAGGTGGAGGCGGAACTGTCCGACCCGATCTTCCTGGCGATGGTGGTGGCCCTGCGGATCGCGGTCGCGCTGTGCCACGCCCGCCGCGATCCCGACCTCGGCGGCGTGGCGCTGGCGCCGCTGCCGCGCGGTGGCGGCTGGGCGCTGGCGGTGCAGCCGGCCTGGGAATCCACCTTCCCGCAGTCGCTGCACCTGTTGCGCGAGGAAGCGCTCTGCTGGCAACGCACGCCTTGGCGGCTGGACGTCGTGTCCGCCGCCCGCGCCGCACTCGCACGCTGACCGCCGGCGGCTTGGAGCGATGCGCGCCTAGAGGAATTCGGGCGTCTGCACCGTCACGATGACGGTCTGCTCGGTCGGCTCGGTGCCGTCGCGCTGGCGCTGGCGGCGGCGCAGCCACCAGATCGCGCCCTTGCGCACGCTGCAGTCGCTCTGCTGCAGACCGACCAGCTGCGCGATCGTCTGGCCGAGCACCGGCTGGTGGCCGACCACCAGCACCGCGCCGCGGGCGTGCGGCCACTGCACGACCGACAGCAGGTCCTCGCAGGAGCCGTCAGGCGACAACTCGTCGCGCAGCTTGTACTTGCGGCCGAGGGCGAGTGCGGTCTGCTCGGTCCGTACCGCCGGGCTGCTCATGACCCGCAGGCCCTCGGGCAACTGGCGGTCGAGCCAGGCGGCCATGCGGGCGGCCTGCTTCTCGCCGCGGTGCGTCAGCTTGCGCTCGAGGTCCGACAGGCCGTCGCGCTCGTCCTCGGCTTCGGCATGGCGCCACAGGATCAAGTCCATCATCGGTTTCCTCTCCCCGCCGCGGCGGGCTGGTAACGCACCATGAGGGCCGCCTGCGCACTGGCGCTGCAGGCCTCGCCCGGCGGCGTGGCGCGGCGGTACCGGCCGTCGCCGCCCAGTTCCCAGGCATCGCAGTTGTCGTACAGGTAGGCGACCAGGCATTCGTCGACGATGCGCTGGCGCAGCTTGGGGTCGAGCACCGGCCAGGCCAGTTCCACCCGCCGCAGCATGTTGCGGCTCATCCAGTCGGCGCTCGACAGGTACAGGTCCTCGCGCTCGCCGTTGCGGAAATAGAAGACCCGCGAATGCTCCAGGAAGCGGCCGATCACCGACCGCACCCGGATGTTGTCGGTCTGGCCGGGCCGCTGCGCCGGCAGCATGCAGGCGCCGCGCACCACCAGGTCGATCTTCACGCCCGCCTGCCCGGCCTCGATCAGCGCCCGCACCAGGCGCTCGTCGGTCAGCGCGTTCATCTTCGCGACGATGCGGGCGTCGCCGCCGGCCCGTGCGGTAGTGGCCGTCTCGGCGATCTTGTCGGCCATCAAATCCTGCAGGTGGAACGGCGCGATCGACAGGCGCTTGAGCTCTGGCAGGCGGTTCTGGCTGGCCAGATGGCCGAACACCGCGTCCATGTCGGCGGTGAGCGCCGCATCCGCGGTCAGGTAGCTGATGTCGGTGTAGAGCCGGGCGGTGCGCGGGTTGTAGTTGCCGGTCGACAGGTGGCCGTAGCGGCGCAGCCGGGTGCCTTCCCGCCGGGTTACCAGCAGCATCTTGGCGTGGGTCTTCAGGCCGACGACGCCGTACACCACCTGCGCGCCGATGGATTCGAGCATCTCGGCCCAGTTGATGTTGGCCTCCTCGTCGAACCGTGCCTTCAGCTCGACCACCGCCGTCACTTCCTTGCCGCGGCGCACCGCCTCGCGCAGCAGTTCCATCAGCTCGGAATCGGAGCCGGTGCGGTAGATCGTCTGCTTGATCGCCAGCACTTGCGGATCGTTCACCGCCTCGCGCAGGAAGGCGAGCACGCCGTCGAAGCTCTCGAACGGCTGGTGCAGCACCACGTCGCGGTGGCGCAGCTGCTGTAGGATCGGCAGGCTGGGCCGCAGGCCAGACGGACGAGCGGGCTTCCACGCCGGGAACGCCAGCGTCGGGTCGTCGACCAGGTCGACCATCTGCGTCAGCCGCACCAGGTTGACCGGCCCGTGCACACGGTACAGCGCGGCGGTCGGCAGGTTGAACTGCTGCTGCAGGAAATCGAGCAGGTGCTGGGAGCAGCCCGAGGACACCTCCAGCCGTACCGCCTGCCCGTAATGGCGCAGCGTGAGGCCCTGGCGCAAGGCGCTGCGCAGGTCGGCCACTTCTTCCTCGTCCACCGACAGGTCGGAATTGCGGGTGACGCGGAACTGGGAGAACTCGGTCACCTCGCGTCCGGGAAACAGTTCCGACAGATGCGCCCGCACCACACTCGACAGCATCACCACGTCGGTGCCTTTGGCCACGTCGTCGGGCAGGCGGATCACCCGCGGCAGCACCCTCGGCACTTTCACGATCGCGATCTCGTTTTCGCGGCCGAAGGCATCGCTGCCCTTCAGGCGCACGATGAAATTCAGCGACTTGTTCGCGACCTGGGGGAACGGATGCGCCGGGTCGAGCCCGACCGGCACCAGCAGCGGCGCCACCTCGCGTTGGAAATAGTCGCGCACCCAGCGCCGCTGGGCGCCATTGCGCTCGCCGTGCGAGAGCATGCGGATGCCGCGCGCATTGAAGGCCGGCATCAGCGCGTCGTTGTACAGGGCGTATTGCCGGTCCACCAGATCGTGGGCCGCCGTGGAAATCGCCTCGAACGAGGCCTGCGTGTAAGTGCCCTTGTCGTCGTGGGCCTGCGCCGCGGCCAGGTGAGGCGCCATCCGCACCTCGAAGAACTCGTCGAGGTTGGAAGAAACGATGCAGAGATACCGCAGCCGCTCGAGCAGCGGCACATCATCGCGACGCGCCCAGTCGAAGACGCGTTCGTTGAAGGCGAGGATGCTGTGGTCGCGGTCCAGCAGGCGCAGCGGGCCGTCGGATGGCGGCACCTCGGACACAGCCTCGGCTCCAGTCGGCTCGGCGTCGACCTGACGCGGCGGTGAATCTTCTGCGGGTGCGGCAGTGGAGAACGTCACGGCTGCATGCGCCACCGCCTCGCCCGCTGCCGCATCCGGAAGGGTGGATGGGGTCGGAGCCGGGGTCTCGTTCTTGTGCAGCATGGTCGGGAGTCGGAAGCCTTCAGGCCGGAGTCATGCAGCCACAGGTCCCGGCTGCCCAGAACTGAGCATGCCGCAGGACGGTGACAGATTCATGACATTCTGATGAAACTACGCGGCTGCCGTGTGTCACGCTGCTCAGGTGCCGAGGAAATGCTTGCGGTAGCGCGCGGGAAGGTCGGCGATGCGCATCAGCATCGGCAGGTCGGCACTGTTGAAATCCGGATCCCATGCCGGCGCACCCAGCACCCGGGCGCCCAGGCGCAGATAGCCGCGGATCAGAGCAGGTGGGTCGATGGCGAGCGTGTCGTCGAGTTGCTCAACCGGCAGCGGCAGGCGCGGCCGGACCTGCCATTCGAACGGCGCCATGTGCGTCTGGCTCAGCTGGCGCCAGATGCTGGCCGCCACATCGCCGCTCACCACGCCGTTGTGCAGCATCGGGATGCTGGCGCAGCCGATCATCGTGTCGAGCCGGTTGCGAACCATGAAATCGGCCAGCGCACCCCAGAGGGCCAGGATCACCCCGCCCTGCCGGTGGTCTGGGTGCACGCAGCTGCGGCCGAGTTCGACCATGCGCTCGCGCATGCCGCGCAGCCGGACCAGATCAAATTCGGTATCGCTGTAGGTACTGCCGATACGGCGCGCCTGCGCCGGCGTGAGCACCCGGTAGGTGCCGATCACCGGGCCCTCGGCGCCGTCGCGCACCAGCAGGTGTTCGCAGTAGTCGTCGAACAGGTCGATGTCGTAGCCGGCGAGCCGCGGGTCGAGCTGCTTCGGGAGACGGGCACCCATCTCGCCGCAGAAGATGTCGTAGCGCAGCCGCTGCGCCTCGCGTACGTCGTCGAGATGGCGGGCCCACGACACGTGGGGACCGGACGATGCCGGCACGAGCGCCGGTGCCACCGGCCGGAACAGCGCCGCCACGGCGCCGGGCGCATGTCCGCTGCGGTGCAGGGGTACCGTCGGCAGCGAGGCCGTGCGGGCGGTGACGGAGATCGGCTGGGCGGTCGTCGGCAATGTCATGGGCGCTCCTTCGAAGGGATGCGCCGCAGTCTGATCAGGCGGAATGACGCACGCATGTCGGTGCCGTGACAGTTTATTGACGCTGGAGCCCTCCAGCGCCCGACGCACCTGCCTAGTGTGCTACGTTTTCAGTAGCACCGGAGCAGGCGCGTCAGATCGCCGCCACCGTCGCCGCCAGCCTTTCGGCACAACGGCGGCCCTGGTCGCCGTCGCGGGCTTCCACCATCACGCGCAGCAGGGGCTCGGTTCCGCTCGGCCGGATGAGCACCCGGCCGCTGTCGCCGAGTTCGGCCTCCACCCGCCGGGTTTCGTCGGCCAGTGCCGTGTTGGCGCGCCAATCCTGCCCCAGCGCGAGCCTCACGTTCAGCAACGTCTGAGGGTACAGGCTGACGCCCTCCAGCAGTTCCGCCAGGCTCTTGCCGCTGCGCAGACAGGCCTGCAGGACCTGTAGTGCGCTGATCAGGCCGTCGCCGGTCGTGTGTTTGTCCAGTGCCAGCAGATGCCCGGAGCCTTCCCCGCCGAGCAGCCATCCCCGCGCCTCAAGTTCTTCCAGCACGTACCGGTCGCCGACTTTGGCGCGCACGAACTGCACGCCGCGGGCGCGCAGAGCAGACTCGACCGCCAGGTTGGTCATCAGCGTACCGACCACGCCGGGTGCCGTTTCGCTGGCGCTCGATGCGACCAGCGCATCTCCCTGGGCCAGGCGCGCACTGGCGACGATGTAGAGCAACTGGTCGCCGTCGTAGAGGCGTCCCTCGGCGTCGACGATCTGCAAGCGGTCGGCATCGCCGTCGAGGGCCACGCCGACATCCGCACCATCGGCCTTCACCGCGGCCACCAGCGCCTCCGGATGGGTCGCGCCGACCCCCTTGTTGATGTTGAGCCCGTCCGGCGCGACGCCGATCGCGCTCACGTCCGCACCCAGTTCATGGAACACCTTCGGCGCGATGTGGTACGCCGCGCCATGGGCCGCATCCACCACGATGCGCAGGCCGCGCAGCGTCAGGTCGTTGTCGAAGGTGCTCTTGCAGAATTCGATATAGCGCCCGGCCGCGTCGTCCAGCCGGCGGGCCTTGCCGATCGCGGCGGAGTCGGCCCAGACCGGCGGCTCTTCCAGCGCCGCTTCCACCGCCAGTTCCCAAGCGTCGTCGAGCTTGGTGCCCTGGGCGCTGAAAAACTTGATGCCGTTGTCGCCGAACGGGTTGTGGCTGGCGCTGATCACCACGCCCAGGCTGGCACGCAGCGTGCGGGTTAGGTAGGCGACGCCGGGCGTCGGCAGCGGTCCGAGCAGCACCACGTCCACGCCCGCAGAGTTGAAGCCGGACTCCAGTGCGCTTTCCAACATGTACCCGGAGATCCGCGTGTCCTTGCCGATCATCACCCGCGGCCGTGCCTCGGTACGCCGCAGCACCCGGCCGACCGCATGGGCAAGACGCAGGACGAAATCGGGCGTGATCGGCGGCTGGCCGACAGTGCCGCGGATGCCGTCGGTACCGAAGTATTGGCGTTTCATGGAAAAGTCTCTTTTCGTTTCGAATCAGGCGATGGTGCGTTGTGGTGGTGAACCGCCCGAAGGATTGCCAGCGCATCGGCGGTAGCCGCCACATCATGCACCCGGACCACCGCTGCTCCGCGCTCGACCGCCAGCAGCGCTGCCGCAATGCTTGCCGCCATGCGGTCCTGGACGCTTCGTCCCGTCACGGAGCCCAGCGACGACTTGCGCGACCAGCCGGCGAGGATCGCATACGGCAGGGGCACCGCTGCCCGCTGGTGCGCCAGCAGATGAAAATTCTGCTCGACTGTCTTGCCGAAGCCGATACCGGGATCCAGCACGATGCGGTCCGCGGCCACACCCTGCGCCTGCAGGGCCGCGCCCCGGTCGGCCAGAAATGCATGAACTGCAGGTACCACGTCGCCCTCCATGGGTGCGGTCTGCATGCTCGACGGATCGCGGTGCATGTGCATCAGGCAAACCCCGCAGGACGGATGGCCCGCCACGGCGTCCTCGGCGCCGGCCTGGCGCAGGGCCCAGACATCGTTCACGATGTCAGCCCCGGCATCGAGCGCCGCCCGCATCACGGCCGGCTTGTAGGTATCCACTGAGAGAGGCACACCGAACGGCACAGCCGCCTGCACGACGGGCAGCACACGGCGCAGTTCCTCCGCTTCGTCGACCGGCGGACTACCCGGGCGCGTCGATTCACCGCCGATGTCGAGGATGTGGGCGCCTTCCCGCAGAAGTTGCTCGGCATGCCGGAGAGCCGACGTGGCGTCCGCGTGATGCCCGCCGTCGGAGAACGAGTCGGGCGTGACGTTCACGATGCCCATGACCCGGGGCTGCGTCAGGTCGATCACAAAGCGTCCGGCCTGCCACACCTGCGTCACCGCCGAACTGCCGTTCTCAACGCGCGTCACGATCGGCCCCACGCAAAAACGGGGCCGAAGCCCCGTACTGTTCTAGCGCCTGCACGTTCAGGCAGCCGTCGGCGAAGGATCGGTCGCCACCGCAGTGCCGCCACCGCCCGGCTTGTCGCCACCGGCCGGCGGGACGCGCGGCGTCCAATCCTTGGGCGGACGCGGCTCGCGGCCTGCCATGATGTCGTCGATCTGCTCGGTATCGATGGTCTCCCAGTCGAGCAGCGCCTTCGCCATAGCGTGCATCTTGTCGCTGTTGTCCTCGATGAGCTTGCGCGCGAGGTTGTACTGCTCGTCGATGATCCGGCGGACCTCGCCATCGACCTTCTGCATCGTCTGCTCGCTCATGTTGGTCGTCTTGGTAACCGAGCGACCGAGGAACACTTCGCCTTCGTTTTCCGCATAGACCATCGGGCCCAGCGCATCGGTCATGCCGTAGCGCATCACCATGTCGCGCGCGATAGACGTGGCCCGCTCGAAGTCGTTGCTGGCGCCGGTCGTCATCTGGTTCATGAAGACTTCTTCCGCGATACGGCCACCGAAGAGCATGCTGATCTGGTTCAGCATGTACTCGCGGTCGTAGCTGTAGCGGTCGCCTTCCGGCAGGCTCATCGTCACGCCCAGCGCACGGCCGCGCGGAATGATCGTGACCTTGTGCACCGGATCACACTTGGGCAGCAGCTTGCCGATCAGGGCGTGGCCGGCCTCGTGGTAGGCCGTGTTGCGGCGCTCGCTCTCGGGCATCACCATGCTCTTGCGCTCGGGGCCCATGAAAATCTTGTCCTTCGCCTTCTCGAAGTCCTGCATCTCCACGGTGCGGGCGTTGCGGCGGGCAGCCATCAGCGCAGCCTCGTTGCAGAGATTGGCCAGATCGGCGCCCGACATACCCGGCGTGCCGCGGGCGATGATGGACGCGTTCACGTCCTGGCCCAGCGGAACCTTGCGCATGTGCACATTGAGGATCTGCTCGCGGCCGCGGATGTCGGGCAGCGTCACATACACCTGGCGGTCGAAACGGCCCGGGCGCAGCAGTGCCGCATCCAGGATGTCCGGCCGGTTGGTGGCCGCGACCACGATCACCCCCAGGTTGGTCTCGAAGCCGTCCATCTCGACCAGCATCTGGTTGAGGGTCTGCTCCCGCTCGTCGTTGCCGCCGCCGAGGCCGGCACCGCGCTGACGGCCGACCGCGTCGATTTCGTCGATGAAGATGATGCAGGGCGCATTCTTCTTGGCGTTCTCGAACATGTCGCGCACCCGGGCCGCGCCCACGCCGACGAACATCTCGACGAAGTCCGAACCCGAGATCGAGAAGAACGGCACTTTCGCCTCGCCGGCGATGGACTTGGCCAGCAGTGTCTTGCCGGTACCCGGCGGGCCGACCAGCAGCAGACCGCGCGGAATGCGGCCGCCGAGCTTCTGGAATTTCTGCGGGTCCTTCAGGAAGTCGACGACTTCCTTCACTTCTTCCTTGGCCTCGTCGCAACCGGCAACGTCGGCGAAGGTGACCTGGTTGTTGTTTTCGTCGAGCATGCGGGCCTTGCTCTTGCCGAAGCTGAACGCGCCGCCCTTGCCGCCGCCCTGCATCTGCCGCATGAAATAGACCCATACCCCGATCAGCAACAGCATCGGCCCCCAGCTGACCAGCAGCGTCATCAGTAGCGAGCCTTCTTCGCGCGGCTTGACGTCGAACTTCACGTTGTTGGCGATCAGGTCACCCACCAGTCCGCGATCGAGATAGGTGGCCGTCGTGCGGATCTTGCGGTCGTCGGTGGTGATCGCCACGATCTCGCTACCGCCCTGGCCTTCCTGAATGGTGGCGCTCTTGATGCGGTTGCCGCGAACTTCCTCCAAGAAGTCCGAATAGCCGACCGTGCCACCGCCCATGCCGCCGCGCGAGTCGAACTGCTTGAATACCGTGAACAGCACCATGGCGATCACGAGCCATACGGCTACCTTGGAAAACCATTGATTATTCAAACGAGACTCCGATGGGGAACGTGGGGATCATGGTGACGTATCTGTGACGCATTCTAGGTGTTTCAAGCCGGCGGACAGATTCGGTTACCCGGTCGCGGCCCTGCCGTCCGACGGGCTATTCGGCGGCCCCAAACCCTGTCGGGCACAGGCTCATCCGTGTGCCGAAGGCTTCAGGCCGATGCCCACCAGGAAGGTTTCGGACGACTTGTCGCGCGAGGCTTTCGGCTTGAACGGCTTCACCACCCGGAAGGTGTCGCGGAACAGCGCCACCATCGGCTCGTAGGCCCCGCCGTGGAAAAGCTTGACCACCAGCGCACCGTCCGGCCGCAGGTGGCGCACCGCGAAATCCACCGCCAGTTCGATCAGCAGTTCGATGCGCGCCGCGTCCGTCGCGCCGATGCCCGACAGATTGGGCGCCATGTCGGACACCACGACGTCTACCGGCCGCCCCTGCACCGCCTCTTCCAGGCGCGCCAGCACGTCGGCCTCGCGGAAGTCGCCCTGGATGAAATGCACGCCCTCGATCGGCTCCATCGGCAGGAGGTCGAGCGCCACGATCGCGCCATTGAGCGCACCGGCGGCGGCGCCGTCGGGCGAGAGGCGCCGGCGCACATACTGGCTCCAGGCGCCCGGCGCAGAGCCCAGGTCCACCACCACATGGCCGGGCCGGATGAGGTCAAGGCTCTCGTCGATCTCCTGCAGCTTGTAGGCCGCGCGGGCGCGGTAGCCCTCCTTCGCGGCCAGCTTGACATAGGTATCGTTGACGTGCTCGTTGAGCCAGGCCTTGTTGACCTTCTTGCTTTTGGTCTTGACTTTCATGCGGCACCGATAATACGGGGATGCCCCAGATTCCATTGACCCCCGTCCAGCGCCGGGAATACCGCGCCGAAGCCCACCACCTGCAGCCGGTGGTGATGATCGGCTCCGACGGCCTCACGCCGGCGGTGCAGAAGGAGATCGGCGCCGCGCTCGACGCCCACGGCCTGATCAAGGTCCGTGCCGCGCTCGACGACCGCGTCGCCCGCGAAGCCCTGTACCAGTCCCTCGCCGACGAACTCGGCGCCGCCCCCGTCCAGCACATCGGCAAGCTGTTCGTGCTCTGGCGCCCCCGGCCCGAGAAGGAAAAGGCGGCCGACGCCGACCGTCGTCCCGGTCCGCGCGAAGTCAAGATCCTGAAGCACGGCCGTGGCGGCCAGCGGCCGGAGGTGAAGATCCTGCGGGTGCTGGGCAACCAGCGGCTGACCTCGGGCGGCCAGATCAAGCGTGCCAAGCCCAAGAAGACCTCGATCAAGAAGCGCCAGTCCGACTAGAAGCATGGCGACAGCGGTTCCGGACGCACGGATCGTCCTGTGCATGAAATGGGGCACCAAGTACGGCCCCTCCTATGTCAACAACCTCTACGGCATGGTCCGCCGGCACCTGCGCGGCGACTTCCGTTTCGTCTGCCTGACGGACGACGGCAGCGGCATCCGGCCGGAGGTGGAATTCCATCCGATCCCGGCGTTCGCCATCAAGCCGGAGCGCCCCGGTGTGAACGACCGTGCCTGGCGCAAGCTCACCACCTTCAGTGCCGACCTGCGCGATCTGTACGGCCTGAAGGGCACGGCGCTGTTCCTCGACGTGGACGTGGTGGTGGTCGGAAGTCTCGACAGTTTCTTCGAGCATCCGGGCGACTTCCTGATCATCAAGGACTACAAGCGGCCCTGGCGCGTCACCGGCAACTCGTCGGTGTACCGGTTCCGGATCGGCGCCCATACCGACGTGCTGGACTACTTCGGTGCCCACGAGGATGCGGTGCGCAGACGTTTCCGCAACGAGCAGGCCTTCCTCTCGGACTACCTGCACCGGCAGGGCCGGCTGCAGTACTGGCCGGCCGCCTGGTGCCCGAGCTTCAAGTACCACAGCATCCCGCCGTGGCCGCTCAATTACTGGCAGGCGCCCCGCATACCCGAGGATGCACGGGTCGTGATCTTTCACGGCGAATGCAATCCGCCGGATGCCCTCGCGGGGCGGCGCAACCGGCGTTTCCGTTTCATCCGGCCCGCCCAATGGGTGGCCGAGCACTGGCGCAGCTGACGCTGCGCCGGATCGTCAAGCGCCGACCAGCTTCTTGAAGGAGCCGAGGACGGCGGCACCGTTGAACGGCTTGACGATCCATCCCTTGATGCCCACCGCCTTGCCACGCTCCTTCATGGCGGGCGAATTCTCGGTCGTCAGCATGACGATCGCGACGCTGCTGTTGCGCAGATCGCTGCGTACCTTCTCGGCCATCGTCAGGCCGTCCATGTTGGGCATGTTGACGTCGCACACCACCAGCTTCACACCCGGGTCCGCCTGCAGCTTGGCGAGGCCGTCGCGGCCGTCCACCGCGAAGGACACGCTCAGGCCGTTCTGCTTGAGGAAATCGCCCACTTCGTTGCGGACGGTGCTGGAATCGTCGACGACGAGGATCTGCGCCATGAAAAATCTGCCTTGTGAAAAGAAATGCTGCGGAAATCGCGGTGTCAGAAAAGTTCGAGTTCACCAGCCTCGACCAGGCTGTCGGCCGAGGCGGTGTTCTCGCGGAAGTCGTCCGGCGACCAGTCCAGGCTGAACACGAAGCGCTGGTAGATCGTTACCGGCTCCATCTGCGGATCGCTCGGTGCATGCAGCACGCAGCGGAAGCACAGCTGCGGATCGGTCGACCCGAACGAGATGTAGCGGTGCAGGTGGTTGACGACGATCGGCACCTGCGACAGCGTGCGGCTGCGCGGTTGATGGTCGTCGTACCGGTTGCGGAAGCCGCCCCACACCAGGTTGGTGATCTCGCCCAGGATGCCGTTGAGGCTGCGGAAGTCGTCGGCGTCGGCCGGAGCCAGCGCGGTATGGCCGCCGCGCACCAGGCGCTGCAGGGCGGCCTCCTCGGTCTGCAGCGTCATGAAGCCGCGGCACCAATGGCTCTCGATCGGGATCAGCGTGAAGATCTCGCCGTAAATCAGCCGGTCGCGCACGATGAACGGCGGGTCCATCTGCAGATCGAGGCCGCGGAACTGGCTCTCGAGCGACGATCGTGTGATCTCCGCGATGCCGCGGACCAGCGCTGGCGGATAGACCAGACTGAAGATCGTCTGCTGCACCAGCGGCACCAGCTCGTCAATCGATGTCCTAACGTAGACCGCGGCGAAGCAGCGGCGCGCGTCATTGGGCAGCGCCTGCGCATCCGCGGCCGTCTCGGCCCGCAGGAAGATCGGCAGCTCCGGCCGCACCGCATGGATGTGCCGTCCCAGCGAAATGCCCGCGTGGGCGTCGTCGCCGATCCGGTTCGACAGGAAGATCGCACCCAGGTCGATGTTGGAGCGCAGCACCGCAAGTATGTTGTCGGCGCGCACCTTGTGCGGCTGCAGACGCTGCGCGGCGCAGAAGGCGGCGATGGTGGCTTGGCAGGCAGCGTCGGTGTCGAGCACCAGCACCTTGCTGACGGGCATCGGAGGGGTTTCGGCAAGCATGGGCAAAAGGCCGTCGTTGCGGCGGTCAGAAGAGTTCGAGTTCGCCCGTCGTATCCGGAGCCGTCTCCGGCTCCCAGACAAAGTCCATCGGTGTGTGGGCGAAGGCGCACAGGCTGGCGTGGAAGACCGCTCTGTACTCGGCCACGATCCGGTAGTGGCGCAGATGGTGGTGGGTGAGCCGGTCGAGGTGCGGGCCGCTGCGGCTGTCGATGATGTGGGGCGTCGACATGCCGGTGTAGTCGAAGAACCGGCCGATCTCGCGGTTGATCGCCCCGCAGCACATGTTGGCGCTTTCGGAGATCGCATCGTCGAACGCCTGGGCCGACGGATCGCCGGCCGTCATGCGGCCCAGGCGTTCGAAGTGCGCGCGCACCGCATCGGTTCGCGGAAAGTGCAGCGCGGTGACGATGCGGAAGCCGTGCGACGCGATCATCAGCACGACCATCGACGAGGCCGGCCCGGCCGCCGCCGGCGGATCGCCGCGCGCGATGTCCAGCGCCCGACCTTCGGCCGGTTCGAGCGCCGTCCGCAGCCCCATCTCCAGCAGCCGGTCGAGGCTCGCCTGTGCGTTGGCGCCGATCATGCAGGGCTGCCGCTGCCCGAGAGCAGCGCGAGGCTCTTGCGGTTGGTCAGTTCCAGCCCGCGCACCGCGCCGATGATCATGCGGCCGCTGGCCTGCATGTCCTGGAAGGTGGTCGCGGTGATCAGGTCGTTCTCGTACAGCGTCTTGCGGTAGTCGCCCGACAGCGCCTCGGCACGGGCCGACAGGTCGCGCATCTCGTTGGCGACGATCGCGAATCCGCGCCCGACGGCGCCGGCACGCGCGGCCTCGATCGAGGCATTGAGGGCGACGATCACCATCTGCCGCACGATCGAGGAGAACTCGTCGTTCTTGTGGTGCATGCCCCGGTTGTGGTCCAGCAGCACTTTCATGCCGGTGTTCCAGCGGTCGAAGGTCTGTTCGCTGCGCTGCAGGGCCGCGATGGCGGCCGCGAGATCGTCGGCATGCCGCCGCACCCCGGTATGCCTGCCGAGCGCTTCGGCCGCCGTGGTCTGCAGCCGCTCTTCGTAATCGGCGCGGGCATCGGTCCACTGCGCTTCGCGTGCACTGACCTCGGCCCGGAAACGCTGCTCCAGCGCGTCGATCTCGGCCTGCAGGTCGGTCGCGGTCGGCTCCAGCGCCCGCACGGCGGACACCGCAGCGCCGTCGGCCGCGGCGCGTTGCAGCGCACGGCGGGCGGCCACCAGGAACGGCGCCATCACCGCTGCGCCGGCGGCGATCCCGCCGAGGAAGACCAGCACCTCGTTCATGCGGCAGCCTCGGTTTCCGCGGCCTCGACCACGCCGAACTCGGCCGGCAGGCTGAGCACCGTTTCGAAGGCGTAGGCGCCGTGGCCGTTCGTACCGTGCAGCACGATCTCCACGCTGCCGCCCTCGGCTTCGATGAAGCCCTGCACCGCATCCATGCCGACACCGCGGCCGGACACGTTGGTGACCGTCGCGGCGGTCGAGAAGCCGGGCGCGAGGATCAGCCGCGCCACGTCCGCCGGCGCGGGATCGGCATCGGCGGCCAGCAGCCCCTGGGCGATCGCCTTCTGGCGGATCGCGTCGATATGCAGCCCGCGGCCGTCGTCCTGCAACCGCAGGCGCATCATGTCGCGGTCCATCTCCAGCACCAGCCGGATGTGGCCGATGGCGCTCTTGCCGCGGGCGATGCGCACCAGCGGTTCCTCGATGCCGTGGTCCACCGCGTTGCGCAGCAGGTGCATGCAGGCATTGCGCAGCACGCCCGACAGCTGGCTGCGGATCGCGATGCCGCCGTCGTCGACCAGCACCTGCGGCGGCTCCTTGCCGAGTTCCTCGGCCAGCGCGGGCAGGCTGTCGGTGACGCCGCGCAGGATCGCCTCCAGGCGCTCGGTGCCGGCCCGCCGCAGCGTGCGACGGACCTGGCGGCTCGCCGCGAGCAGCCGTTCGCCGCCTGCCGCCTCGCCGGCGTCCAGATGCGCGAGCACCGCCTGCAGATCGTCGCGGGCCATCAGCACGAACTTCTCGCTGTCGCCGCGCCGGCCCGGGCCGGTGCGGCCGAGCGTGCCGCTGTTGATCTGGGTGTATTCCGCCAGCACCTCTTGCGCAGCCGACAGATCGGCGCAGAGCGTCGCGGTCGACCATTCGGCCTCGCCGCTGCGCAGCGCGTCGTAGGTCTGCTCCGCACGGTGCATGACGTCGGCGAGGTGGCGCAGGCCGTAGGTCCGCGCGTTGCCCTTGACGGTGTGCATGTTGCGAAACAGCAGACCGACGGCCGACGCGCGCGCCTGCGCACCGGCCTGCGCCGCTTCACGGACGATGCGGTCGTTGGCCTCGATCAGCTCCCGCGCACTCTCGACGAAGCCGTGGAACTTCTCGTGCTGCACCGCGAGGATCTCGCCGATGATGTCGAGTTCGCGCTTCTGCTGACCGGCGGCCAGCGCCAGCGCACGCAGTTCGGTCACGTCGCGCACGCAGAGCATCACGCGCAGCAGCGTGCCGTCGTCCTGCGCGATCGGCGACCAGCCGAGCTCCAGCACCTGGATGCGGCCGTCCGCATCGACCCGGCGGATCTCGGTGGGCAGCAGGTGCGCGTTGAAGTCGAAGTTCATCGCGTCTTCCCCGATGCAGGCGTGCAGTGCGGCCTCGGCCTGGGCCAGCGTGTCGGCGCTCAGGTCGGCGTCGGCCAGCACGAGCTGCACCGCGTCGCGGCCGGCGATGTCGGGCGTGCCGAGGATCGCCGGCAGATGCGCGGAATATTCCGGATGCACGGTGCCGCCCGCCTCGACCGTCAGGATGCCCTGCGGGATGTTCTGCAGCAGCGCCTGGATGTCCGCCGCCTTCTGGCGCACCAGCGCCGTGCTTTCCTCGATACGCTCGACCATCGCGTTGAAGGCGGTCATCGACCGGCCGATCTCGTCGTTGCGGCCGACGCTCAGGCGGTGGGTGAAATCCTGGCTGGTGGCGATCTCGGTCATCTTCGCCTCCATCTCGCCGATCGGGTGCACCACCTGGCGGTACAGCAGCCAGCCGATCACCCCGAGCCCGAGCACCGCCACGGCGCTGATCACCGACAGCGCCACCGTGGTGTCGCCGAGGCGGCGGTTCAGGCCGTCGATCGCGGCGTCCTTGCTGCGGCGTTTCTCGACCTGCACCGCGTCGATCATCTGGCCCTGCTCCCGCAGGTACTGGTCCACGGTCGCGCCCATCGTGGCCTCGGCCAGCGCGGTCTGGCCGGCGAGCTTGAAGCCGGCGGTGTCGTTGATCGCGTCGAAATAGTTGCGCAGGCTTTCCTGCGCCTCCTTGATCAACCCGCGCTGAGCGTGGCTGTCGGCCTGGCCCAGCTGCTCGTCGAGCATGCGCTGCAGGCCCGCCTTCTTGGCGTTCAGTTCCTCCAGCAGGCGGCGCGCGGTGTCGACGTCGGGTGCGGCCACCATCGACAACGCGGCGATCTGCACATCCTTCAGCTGCGTCATCAGCTCGACCGACTGGATCGCGCTGGGCACGACGCCCTCGGTGACGGCGCGGACCTCGACCGAACTGCTGCGTGCCTGGTGGACGGCGTAGCCGCCGATCAGCGCGAGCGTGGCGAACACGAGGGCGACCAGGAAAACGATGCGTTGACGAATGCTCATGGTGGAACGACGCACCGCGAAGCACGCCGGACTGAAATAATTTGCAACGAATCATCGGAGCGGTCGATGGCAGTTTCGTGAAGCCCCTCGGGTAGCAGCGGAACGCCGCGCGTATATTGGCGCCCCTCTCCGCAACGCCCGACAGCCGCCCATGCAGATCGCCACCTGGAACGTCAATTCGCTCGCCGTCCGCCTGCCGCAGGTGCTCGACTGGCTCGCCGCCAACCCCGTGGACGTGCTGTGCCTGCAGGAGCTGAAACTCACCGACGACAAGTTCCCGCTCGATGCCCTGCAGGCCATCGGATACCAGTGCGCGACCTTCGGCCAGAAGACCTACAACGGCGTGGCGATCCTCAGCCGTGCGCCGCTGGCGGACGTGGTGCGCAACATCGGCGGCTTCGAGGACGAACAGTCGCGCGTCATCACCGCCACGGTGGATGCGGCGAGCGGCCCGGTGCGGGTGGTGAACGCGTATTTCGTGAACGGGCAGGAGCCGGGCAGCGACAAGTTCGCCTACAAGATGCGCTGGCTCGACGCACTGCGGGCGCGGGTGCAGGCGGAACTCGCGGCGCATCCGCGGCTGGTGCTGCTCGGGGACTTCAACATCGCCCCGGAGGACCGCGACAGCTTCGATCCGGTCGGGCTGCGCGAGACGATCCACCACACCACCGAGGAGCGCGCGCACTTCCAGGCACTGATAGACCTCGGGCTGACCGACGCCTACCGCCTCTTCCCTCAGCCCGACAAGAGCTTTTCCTGGTGGGACTACCGGATGCTCGGCTTCCAGAAGAACCGCGGCCTGCGCATCGACCACATCCTCGTCAGCGCGGCACTGGTGCCGTCGGTCACCGCCTGCACCGTCGACCGGGCGCCGCGCAAGAACAAGCAGCCGAGCGACCATGCGCCGGTGGTCGCTACGCTGGCCTGACGCTACAGATTCGATAGCTTCCCGTGCAGGCAGAACGGGCGCTGGAGGCCGATTTACTTAAGAAACGAGCCGCTGGCGGCCGTCCCCGTCTCAGCTGCCTGCGCACCGGTCCGTTAGTCCAACGCGCCGCCCACCGCGCTTCACTCCAGACCCAGCTCCTGGATCTTGCGGGTGATGGTGTTGCGGCCGATGCCGAGCTTCTGCGCGGCTTCGATCCGCCGGCCGCGGGTGTTCGACAGCGCGGTCAGGATCAGCCGCGATTCGAAGCGGCGCGACAGCTCGTCCCATACGTCGTGGCGGCCCTGGTTGAGCAGCGCGAGCGCCTCGTGCTCCAGGCCCTGCTCCCAGCCGTCGGTGCCCGCCACGGGGGCGAGCGTAGTGCCGACGGCCGGTCCCTCGGCGGCGGGGCCGGCCTGCGGCCAGCGCGGTACGGCGGCGACGGCCGGCGCCGTGTCCACCGCGGGCGCCGGTGGTGGTGCCATGCCGGCGTGCATCGGCGCAGCGCCGGGGGCGTCCAGCACTTCCGGCGGCAGGTCCTTCGCCTCGATCACCTGCGACGGCGCCATCACCGTCAGCCAATGGCAGATGTTCTCCAGCTGCCGCACATTGCCCGGGAAGCCGAACTGGCCGAGCCGCGCCAGCGCTGCATCGGCGATGCGCTTGGGCTCGACGCCGAGCTGCTTGGCGCTCTGCTGCAGGAAGTGCCGGGTGAGCATCGGCACGTCCTCGCGGCGTTCGCGCAGCGCGGGCAGGCGCAGGCGGATCACGTTCAGGCGGTGGAACAGGTCTTCGCGGAACACGCCGTCCTTCACCCGCTGCTCCAGGTCCTGGTGGGTCGCGGCGATCACGCGCACGTTGGCCTTGACGGCGCTGTGGCCACCGACGCGGTAGAACTGCCCGTCCGACAGCACCCGCAGCAGCCGCGTCTGCAAATCGAACGGCATGTCGCCGATCTCGTCGAGGAACAGCGTGCCGCCGTCGGCCTGCTCGAAGCGGCCGCGGCGCATAGTCTGCGCACCGGTGAAGGCGCCGCGCTCGTGGCCGAAGAGCTCGGACTCCAGGAGGTCCTTCGGAATCGCCGCGGTGTTGATCGCGACGAACGGGCCGCTCGCCCGCGGCGAATGCTTGTGCAGCGCCCGGGCCACCAGCTCCTTGCCGGAGCCGGATTCGCCGGTGATCATCACCGTCACGTTGCTCTGGCTCAGCCGGCCGATCGCGCGGAACACATCCTGCATTGCCGGAGCCTGGCCGAGCATCTCGGGCGTGGCGGCCATGCGTTCCTCGGCCACCTCCTCGCGCTGGCTTTCCTCGACTGCGCGACGGATCAGTTCCACCGCCTTCGGCAGGTCGAACGGCTTGGGCAGGTACTCGAAGGCGCCGCCCTGGAAGGCCGACACGGCGGAATCGAGGTCGGAGAACGCCGTCATGATGATGACCGGCAGCCCCGGCATGCGCGCCTTGACCTTATCCAGCAGGTCGAGGCCCGAGCCGCCGGGCATGCGGATGTCGCTCACCAGGATCTGCGGGCCGCGGCCGTCGGCATCGTCTTCGCCGAGGTCTTCGAGCGCCGCCAGCACCTCGCGCGGATTGGTGAAGCTGCGGGTGGGCAGTTCTTCGCGGAGCAGCGCCTTTTCCAGCACGAAGCGGATGGATTGGTCGTCATCTACTATCCAGATCGGCTTCATGTCCTGCGCATCCCTCAAATCAATCGGTGGTCTGTCATGGCAGGGGAATCAGGAGTTTGAAGTCCGTCTTCCCCGGGACGCTTTCGCATTCGATCAAGCCGTGGTGCTGCTGCACGAATGTCTGTGCCAGCGTCAGCCCCAGGCCCGAACCGCCTTCCCGGCCCGAGACGAGCGGATAGAAGATGCGGTCCTTGATCGAGTCCGGCACGCCGGGCCCGTTGTCGATCACATGCAATTCCAGTGCCAGTCGGTAACGCTGCTTGCCGAAGGTCACCTGGCGCGCGATGCGGGTCCGCAGCACGATGCGACCGTCGCCTTCCGCGATACGTTCGGCCAGCGCCTGTGCGGCGTTGTGGGTGATGTTGAGGACCGCCTGGATCAGCTGTTCGCGGTCGCCGCGGAACTCGGGGATCGAGGTGTCGTAGTCGCGGACCACGCGCAGGCCGCGCGGGAATTCGGCCAGGATCAGGGACCGCACCCGCTCGCAGACTTCGTGAATGTTCACGTCGCCCACCACGTGCGGCCGGCGGTGCGGAGCGAGCAGCCGGTCCACCAGCGTCTGCAGCCGGTCGGCCTCGTGGATGATGACCTGGGTGTATTCGATCAGGTCGCGCGACTCGACCTCCATCTGCAGCAGCTGCGCCGCGCCGCGGATGCCGCCGAGCGGGTTCTTGATCTCGTGCGCCAGGTTGCGGATCAGCTCCTTGTTGGCCTGCGCCTGGTCGATCAGCCGTTCCTCGCGGTCCTGCTTGGCCTGCTGCTCCAGCGGCAGCAGCTCGACCACGACCTCCCCACGCCGCTCGGTCTGCGCGACGATCGCATGGACCGGGAAGGTCTCGTGGTTGGCGCGCTTGACGATCGCTTCGTAGCGCAGCGCCGCGAATTCGTTGCCGGCGGCGCCGTCGAGCGCGGTGCGCAGCGTCGCCGGCTCGGCGAAGAAGTCGAAGAACGGCGTGTCCTCGATCGTGCGGCGGGACGTGCCGAGCGCATCCTCCAGGGCTGCATTGGCGAAGACGACGGAGCCATCGACCCGGACCACCGCGATCAGCGTGGCCAGCATGTCGAAGGCGGCATACGGCGACGGCTTGGGCTTGCGGCGGCCCACGCCCGGGATGCGTAGGCTCATCGTGCGGGCAGGCGCGCCAGTTCGCGCTTGATGCCGGCAATGTCGTTGTCGTTTCGGGCGATGGCGGCCTTCAGGTCCGCGACGCGGTCGAGGTATTTCTGGTGATTGCGGGTCTCGGCGCCGAGCTTGTCGGGCTCGCCGTTGTTGTATTCCTTGAGCAGCTCGGCCTGGCGCGCTTCGGCGCGGCGCAGTTCCGATTCGAGGATCGCACGGGCATCGGCATCGCGGGTGCGCTGCTCGGCGGTGTCGATGCGCGAGGCCGCGGGCGGCGCCGTGACGACCGGGGCCGATGCGGGCCCGATGGATGAGGACGATGACGATGGTGCGGGCCCGGCCGACGTGGGCCGGGTGCCCGGAACGATGGTGATGTTGCCGCCCTCCATCAGCTTGCAGTCGCGCTGCTTGGCCACGGCGGCGTTGTTGGTGTATTCGCTGCCGCAACGGTAGATGCGGTCCTGTGCCGCGGCCGGCGCGGCGGCCAGGCACAGGAAGGCGGTGGAGCAGAAAAGTACGACGTGTTTCATGGCAGTACGCGCGGCAAGGGCGCTGGACGGTCCGGCGCGGGCCAGTATCACGCAAATCCTGCGGGGCCCGGCGTAACCCGGTGCAAAGCCACGTGCGGGTGCCCGCCCATAAAAAAAGGCGACCGAAGCCGCCTTTTCGTTTGCTGCCGATCCGGAGATCAGAGCGAGTAGTACATGTCGAATTCGACCGGGTGCGTCGCCATGCGGAAACGCGTGACTTCCTGCATCTTCAGCTCGATGTACGCATCGATGTAGGAGTCGGTGAACACACCGCCCTTGGTCAGGAAGGCGCGATCCTTGTCCAGGTGCTCCAGCGCCTGGTCGAGGCTGTGGCAGACGGTCGGGATCAGCGCGTCTTCTTCCGGCGGCAGGTGGTACAGGTCCTTCGTGGCGGCTTCGCCCGGATGGATCTTGTTCTCGACGCCGTCTAGGCCGGCCATCAGCAGCGCGGCGAAGCCCAGGTACGGGTTCATCAGCGGATCGGGGAAGCGGGCTTCCACGCGACGGCCCTTCGGGTTCGCCACGAACGGGATGCGGATCGAGGCCGAGCGGTTCTTGGCCGAGTAGGCCAGCTTCACCGGGGCTTCGAAGCCGGGGACCAGGCGCTTGTAGCTGTTGGTGCCGGGGTTGGTGATCGCGTTCAGCGCGCGGGCGTGCTTGATGATGCCGCCGATGTAGTGCAGCGCGTACTCGGACAGGCCGGCGTAGCCGTCGCCTGCGAACAGGTTCTTGCCGTCCTTCCAGACCGACTGGTGCACGTGCATGCCGGAGCCGTTGTCGCCGACGATCGGCTTGGGCATGAAGGTGGCGGTCTTGCCGTAGGCGTGGGCCACGTTGTGGATCACGTACTTCTGCAGCTGCACCCAGTCGGCGCGCTGGATCAGCGTGCTGAACTTGGTGCCGAGTTCCATCTGGCCGGCGTTGGCCACTTCGTGGTGGTGCACTTCGACCGGGATGCCCAGCGATTCGAGGATCAGGCACATCTCCGAGCGCATGTCCTGCATCGAGTCGACCGGGGGCACCGGGAAATAGCCGCCCTTGACCGCCGGACGGTGGCCGGTGTTGCCGTGCTCGTATTCCTTGTCGGTGTTCCAGGACGCTTCTTCGGAGTCGATCTTCACGAAGCAGCCGGACATGTCGTTCTTCCAGCGCACGCCGTCGAACACGAAGAATTCGGGTTCCGGACCGAAGTAGGCGGTATCGCCCAGGCCCGAGGCCTTCATGTAGGCTTCGGCGCGCTTGGCGAGCGAACGCGGATCGCGCTCGTAGGCCTTGCCGTCCGCCGGATCGACCACGTCGCAGGTCAGGATCATCGTCGGCTCTTCGAAGAACGGATCGATGTTGGCGGTGTTCGGATCGGGCATCAGCTGCATGTCCGATGCCTCGATGCCCTTCCAGCCGGCGATGGACGAACCGTCGAACGCGTGGCCGGACGTGAACTTGTCTTCGTCGAAGTGCGACACCGGCACGGTGACGTGCTGTTCCTTGCCGCGGGTGTCGGTGAACCGGAGGTCGACGAACTTGACTTCGTTCTCCTTCACCATCTTCATCACGTCTGCGACGGTCTTGGCCATCAGAAATCTCCAGGGTTGAATGCGCGTTGAAAAATCAGCAACGGGGGCTGGGAATGCAGTTTTTGTGCCAAAGCTGGTGCATCGCCCGCCCCGGCAGCACGCATTCTGCCTTGTCGGCCGTGCGCATTCGGACGATGCACCTACAAAGACAGGCTCTCTTGTCCTGCAAATCGCCACAGCTGCAACCCTGTGTTGACGACTGGCGTGGGCGCACCTATTCGGTGCAAATTCATCGCACCAATTCAGGGCCCAAAGACGCACCAAAAGCATGCAGGCCCGCCAGCAGTGCGGGATAGGCATCCGCGACGGCTGCCGATGCCCCCTTCACGCCCAGTTCGATATGCCGGCCGTGCACCGGATGGTCCACGCTCGGCAGGCTGAACACCCGCACGGACGCATGCTCCCGTTCGATCCGCTCCATCAGCGGGGTTAGCGCGGCCTCGATCGAGCCGTAGACGATCACCGACCGCTCCTCCACCGTGTGGCGGTCGAACAGGTGCGCATACTGCTGATCCAGCACCCATTCGATCATCGGCCACGCCATCACCGGGAAGCCCGGCACGAAATGCACGCTGCCGCCGCCCGGGCCGTGGCAGCTGAAGCCGGGGATCTTGTTGTACGGATTCGGGATGATCCTCGCCGACTGCGGGAACACGCCCATGTTGAGCCGGTGCACGTTGTCCGGTCGGTCCGGCTCGTAGGCGACGCCCTGCTCGCGGGCGGTGTCCTGCATGCGTTCGCGGATCAGCGCCTCGGCATCGGGATGCAGCACGAGCGGCTCGCCGAGCGCGCGGCCGGCGCACTGGCGGGTGTGGTCGTCCGGCGTGGCGCCGATGCCGCCGCAGCTGAAGACGATGTCGGGCCCCGCGAAGGCACGGGCGAGCGTGGCGGCGAGGCGGTCGGGCGCGTCGCCGACATAGTCCGCCCAGGCGAGCTGCAGGCCGCGGGCGGCCAGCAGTTCGACCAACTTGGGCATGTGCTTGTCGGCGCGCTTGCCGGACAGGATTTCGTCGCCGACGACGATCAGCCCGAACGGCGGCGGGCCCTCAAGCGTCGGGCGGGGAACGGCCGGTATCGCGGCCGGGGAAAGGGGCGGTGTCGGGGTCATCCGCCAATGCTAGCGGCAGGGTACCGCCCGCCCCGGTAACCGCCTGTGGAGCGCTGCGCTCGGCCCGCAACGCCTCCAGTGCCGCAAGGCCGAAGTGCAGAAACCAGAGCGACGAGAAGGCGAACACCAGCGTGTAGATCCACACCGCGATCGGCACCAGCACGATGAAAGCCGCCGCGAACAGCGCGCCCGACGCCCAGACGATGCTCGGCGCCGCGCCCAGGTAGCCGCAGGCGATGCCGATCAGCAGCAGCCGGCCGCGATGCCGGCGGAAGATCTCGCGGCGCTCCTCGGGATCGGCATGGGTGGCCAGCGCGTCGAAGGCCATCACCCGGTAGGTCAGCCAGCCCCAGATCAGCGGCGGCAGCAGGAGGATCAGCGGCGGCACCAGCCAGAACGGCAGGCTGACCACCAACGCGACCAGCGCCGCCAGCGTCGAGCCGAGCGACCACGCCAGGCTGTGCAGGAACGACGCGCCGTGCCGCCGCTCCAGCGCCGGAAAACGCCGCGCGGCCACCATGCCGGTGAGGGCCGGCGTCATGCACAGGGCCACCACCAAGAGCGACAGCAGGATGATCGCCGGCGTCACGGTGAAGATCACCAGCAGCGGCGCCACCACCGCCTTCAGCCGGCCGGCACCGATCGCGTCGAGCCAGCGCCAGAAGCCGTGGAGCAGATCGGACGCGTCGAGCATCGTGCGCGTCCAGTCGAGCGCGGCGTCCCAGTAAAAATAGCCGAGCCCGAGCGTCGCGCCGACGGTGATCGCCAGCGGCAGGAAGGACAGCGCGACGACGCGCGGATGCAGGCAGTAGGCGGCCGCGCGCCAGAAGGAATCGAGGAGCAGTCGCATGGGTGGATGTCCGTGGCGCGGCGGCGCTCAGGCGCGGCCGACCAGCCGCTTCAGGCCGAGCCACTGCTGCGCCCAGAAGCCGCGGCCGTAGTCGCGCACCCGGCCCCGCGCATCGGGCTCGACCTGGTCGCGGATGCCGGTCGGGTCGTAGCGCACGGTGAAGTCGGCAGTGCCGAACAGCATGTCCCACCACGGCAGCAGCACGCCGAAATTGCAGCCGCCGAGCCGGGTGCCGACCTGCGGCACCTCGTCGCCCGTGTGGGCGCCGACCGGCCGGGCACCGGGACCGTCGGCCTGTACCGCCGCCGGCCATTCGTGGCCGATGCCGATGCTGTGGTGGCGCCGGTGGAACCGCGGGCTCACCCACAGCCGCTCGCCGAGCCGGCCGAACCACATCCGCAAGTTGGCATGCTGGAAGTTCTCGCTCAGCTGCATGATCGCCACCACCGCGATGAACTGCCCCGGCGCGATGCCGATCAGCTGCGCCACCACCACCACGATCGCGTCGTGCAGCACCGAATCGAGCAGGTGGTTGCGGTTGTCGCTCCACATCGTCATCTGCCGCTGCGAATGGTGCAGCGCATGCAGGTTCCACCACCACTGGAGCTGGTGCTGCCCGCGGTGGATCCAGTACTCGAGGAAGTCGAAGACGACGAGGTACAGCGCCAGGCTTACCAGCGGCAGGTCGGTGACCCCGGGCCAGACCTCGTCGAGATGGAAGGTGCGCAGCCCCTCAACCCGCAGCCAGCCGAAGCCGCTGTCGAACAGCGGCTCCACCAGGAAGAACAGCGCCACCCTGAACAGCCCGAGCCGGTGCAGCAGCGTGTAGAGGATGTCGGTGCGGATCGCGGCCCGGTCGACCACCGGCTCGGCCGGACGCCAGCGCTGCAACGGCGCGATCACCGCGATCATCACCGCGAGCTGCAGTAGCCCGACCAGCAGCCAGCCGGTCGCGTCGTAGGCGTCTTCCAGCAGGTTGCCCATCCCGAGGGCGAACATCGCGGGCTGCACGGCCGTTTCGAACAGCCACTGCTGGGCGGCGGAGAAGACATCGGTGAGCCAGTTCACGGGCGGGAACGTCCTCGGCAAGGGAAACGGGAAAGCGTCAGGGATGCCGGGCGATCCAGTCGCGGTAGTCCGGATGGTCGCGCAGCGTGGCGAAGCAGAAGCCCTTTTGTTTCAGCCCGACGATCAGAGGTTCCAGCACCGCCGGCGCCCACGGGTCTTTGCGCGACCAGATACCCAGGTGCGCGAGCAGGATGTCGCCGGGCCGGATGTCGCGCAGCGCCTTCTGCAGCAGCGCGGCATTGCTCGACGTTTCGCTGGGCAGCTCGTCGCCCAGGAAGCCGGCGGGCGACCAGCCGACATGCGCATAGCCGCAGCTGCGGGCCGCGGCCAGCAGGGCCGGCGAGGTCTTGCCGCCCGGGGCACGGAACAGCGGCAGCGGCTTCTGCCCGGTGATCTCCTGCAGCCGGTCGGCGGCGCGGCGGATCTCGGCGCAGTAGCCGGCGGTACCGACCACATAGCTGCGGCCCTCGTTCGGACCGGCCGACGGGCGCAGCCGGAACTGCGGCGGCTGCCCGGCCGTCTTCACGTCGCCGCGCCAATAGGCGTGGTCGTAGGTGTGCGAGGCAAACGCGTGGCCTTCGGCGGCGCGCGCTTTCCACCACGGTGCCCAGTGGTTGCCGAGGCTGCCGTCGCCCTCCTTCGTGCGCTCGTTGGCGCCGAAGAAGGTCACCTTTACCTGCTGGCGCTGCAGCACCTCGGCGACCAGCGGAGCGACGCCCATGTGGCCGGTGTCGAGCGTCAGGTACACCGGCCGCGCACAGCTTTCCGATGCTTTTGGCGCCTGAGCGCCCGCCGGACCTGCGCAAGCAGCTATCGAAACGATAGCAAGCAGGAGGGCACGGCGGGGCGATGCCATCTCAGCGCCGCGCATGGTCGAGCGTCCAGACGCCGTGCGGCGACCGTCCGACATTCACCTGCCGGACCACCTGCTTCGTCTGCGTGTCGATCACCGTCAGCTTCCGCGCCCAGCGCGAGGTGACCAGGATGTAGCGACCGTCGGCCGACAGGTCCATGCAGTCGGGGCCGCCCGGCGCAGGGTAGCTCTCCACCGCCTGCTGCGTCTGCATGTCGATCTTGCTGATCGTGTTGGCCACCCGGTTGCTGACGAAGAGGTACCGGCCGTCGCCCGCGCTGCGGAACGCGTGGGCGCCCTTGCCGGTGGGGATCTTCCTGATCGACTTCGGCTCCGCGCCGCCCACGTCGAACACCTCGACGCCGTCGCCGCCGGTCAGGCCGAGGAACAGCGTGCGATCGTCCGGCGCGAGGTAGACGTCGGCCGGCATCGGGCCGGTTTTGGTGCGCCACTTGATCGTCTGCGTCGCCATGTCGATCGCGACCAGCTCGTCGCTGTCCTGCATCGACGAATACACCGTCGTGCTCTTGCTGTTGATATAGAGGTGGCTGGGCGTCTTGGCGGTGGAAATGCGTTTGGCGAGCGTCAGGTCCTTACCGTCCCAGCGGTAGATGTCGACGTGGTTGAGCCGGTTGGCCGCGGTCACAAACCACTTCATGTCGGGCGAGAACTGCAGCTGGTACGGATCGACGATGCCGCGCACCGTGCGCTGCACCTCGGCGGTCCGCGGGTCGAGGAAGGTCAGCGAATCCGACAGCGCGTTGGCGACGATCAGCGACTTCTCGTCCGGCGTGAGGTAGAGGTGGTGCGGCTCCTTGCCGGTGGGGATGCGCTCCTTTTCGGTCCAGGTGACCGGGTCGATCACGCTCACGTTGGCATCGAGCGAATTGAGCACGAAGACCGGATGGCGCAGCGCGGGCGCCGCCGGTGCTGCGGCCGCTCCGTCGGCGGCCGGCGATGCGGTCCGCGAAGGACCGCGGACAGGCGCCTGCGCGTGGGCCGACGATGCGGCGGCAGCGGCCGCAAACAGCGTGAGCGCATGGCGTCGGGAAAAGCGGGAAAACGGCATCGGTCTGGTGATCGGAAGCGGTCGTAGTAGGAGGAGGAACGGCAGGGAGATCGGGCGCCGGCCCCGGACGGGCGCGCGCGGCACCCTGGTGAAGCGGTCGAGTGTACCGGCGGCCCTCGCGGCGCTGCAGAATATCCCGGCAGACGCGACGGCTTGAACGGCCGCCCTGATCGGTCAGGCCTGCACCGGGCGCAGCGCTTCCAGGTCGGCGGCAGTCAGCCAGCGCCATCCGCCCGGCGGCAGATCGTCCGGTAGAGCCAGCGCGCCGATCCGCGAGCGGTGCAGCCCTTCCACCCGGTTACCGACCGCCGCCACCATGCGCTTGACCTGGTGGTACTTGCCTTCGGTCAGGGTGAGGCGCAGGTGCTGAGACACGCCGGGTTCGCCGACGATGTCGCAGGCGGCAGCACGTACCGGCTTCGGATCGTCGTCGAGCACCACGCCCTCGCAGAGCCTCTGCACCTGCGCCGCCGTCACCGGATGCTTGGCCGCCACCTCGTAGACCTTGGGCAGGTGCTTGCGCGGAGAACTCATGCGGTGGATGAACTGCCCGTCGTCGGAGAGCAGCAGCAGCCCGGTCGTGTCCTGGTCGAGCCGGCCTACCGCCTGCACGCCCTGCACCGCGCCCTTGGTCGGCCGCTGCCGCAACGGACCGGGCAGCAGGGTGTAGATGCTCGGATAGGTGGACGGCTTCTGCGAACACTCGGTGCCGGCGGGCTTGTGCAGCATCAGGTAGGCCTTCGCATGCACCTCCCAGTCGGTGCCCTGCACACGCAGGCACAGACCGTCCGGGTCGAAGGACGCAGCCGCATCGGTCACCCGCACCGGCGGCGCATCCGGCTCCCGGTAGACCTCGACGAAGCCCTGCTGCACCAGCCCGGCACAGACGCGGCGGGTGCCGAAACCCTGCGAATAGAGAATGTCCTGGAGTTGCATGGCGTACGCCGCTGATGGAATGAGCAAAGCAAAAGGGCCGCCGGTGACGGCGGCCCTTGGGCAGGATGTGGTGGAGCTGGCGGGATTCGAACCCGCGTCCGCAAGCCTTCCTCGCGCAGATCTACATGTTTAGCGGTCTGATTTGAGTCTCGCCACCGGCAGCGCGCAGTCGCACGCTCTACCGGCCGCCAGTACCCTTAAATCTCGCCCCGACCCAAGGTACCCGGATCGGAGCCAGCCCATGTAGTTATCCTTGCAGCCGGGAGGCGCCGGTTACCCGGTACCCCCTTGCCCAGCCCATCGGCCAACTGTTGCAAGGCTCACCGGCAATTAAGCGGCGAGTGCGAAACGTTCGTCGTTTGCAGTTAGTTTGTTTGAATCTGTTTTACGAGCGCATTCAGCTCGACATGCACCACAGCGATTCCGAACCCACGTCGAAACCAGTGCAGCCCCAGGGCATCCATTTTAGGCGGCTTCGAGGCATTGCAAGACCTCGGCAGGAGATTTTGCGACCGCATGCGCTCCCCATGCGTCCGGCCCGGCACCGCCGCCGAGGTAGCCCCAGGCCGCAGCTACCGTCCCCATGCCGGCTGCACGGCCGGCGATGATGTCGCGCTCGTCGTCGCCGACGTAGATGCAGCGCTCGGGCGCGATTCCCATGCGGCGTGCCGCTTCGAGCAGCGGCGCGGGATGGGGCTTGGAATGCGGCGTGGTGTCGCCGCTCACCACGGCACCGGCGCCGCCGAGCACCGGCATCAGGCGCACCAGCGGATCGGTGAAACGCGCCGACTTGTTGGTGACGATGCCCCAGCGTTGTCCGCGCGCTCTCAGCGCCGCCAGCATCGCCGCCACGCCGTCGAAGACCCGGGTGTCCGCCGTCATCCGCCGTTCGTAGCGCACGAAGAATTCCTCGCGCATCGTCGGAAAGTCCGGATGCTCCGGCGCCATGCCGAAGGCGATGCCCAGCATGCCGCGTGCGCCGGCACCCGCCATCGGCCGGTACTGGTCCAGCGGTAGCGACGGCAGGCCGCGTTCGATCCGCATCGCGTCTGCGGCGGCACCGAGGTCGGGGGCGCTGTCGATCAGGGTGCCGTCTAGGTCGAACAGCACGGCGTCGATGTCGCGGAACATCTCAGACCTCCTGCGCGCCGGCAGCGGGCTTGCGGGTCGCGATCATGTAGTTCACGTCCGTGTTGCCGCTCAACCAGTAGCGTCGGTTCAGCGGGTTGTATTCCAGCCCGCTGCTCCGGTCGAGCGCCAGGCCGGCCGCGCGGCAGTGGGCTGCCAGTTCGCTCGGCCGCAGTAAGCGTGCATATTCATGCGTGCCCCGCGGCAGCATGCCCAGCACGTATTCCGCCCCGACGATCGCGAAGAGAAAGGACTTCGGATTGCGGTTGATGGTCGAGAAGAAGATCCAGCCGCCCGGCTTGGCCATTGCGGCACAGGCGCGGACGACCGATGCAGGATCCGGCACGTGTTCCAGCATCTCCATGCAGGTCACCACGTCGAACTGGCCCGGGCGCTCCTCGGCCAGCGCTTCTGCGCTCACCTCGCGGTACTCGACCCGGGGTGTCTGCACTTCCAGGGCGTGGAGCCGCGCCACCTTGAGCGACTTGCTGGCCAGGTCGATGCCGAGCACGTCGGCGCCCCGGCGCGCCATCGCATCCGAGAGGATGCCGCCGCCGCAGCCCACATCGACCACGGTTTTTCCGGCCAGCGGCACGCAGGATTCGATCCAGTCCAGGCGCAACGGATTGATCTGGTGCAGGGGCCGGAATTCGCTTTCGGTATCCCACCACCGATGGGCTAATTCGGAGAATTTGGCGAGCTCTGCAGGATCGACATTCAGGTTTTGCGACATGGCGGTATTTTCACTCCCCAAAAAGAAAAAGCCCGCAGGACATCGCCTGCGGGCTTCTGCATTAATCGCGAGGATTAATTGGCGCGGGTACCGACGACTTCGATTTCCACGCGGCGGTTCTGAGCACGGCCGGCTGCAGTCTTGTTATCTGCGATCGGCTGCTTCTCGCCCTTGCCTTCCGTGTAGACCCGGTTGCGCTCGATGCCCTTGGACACCAGGTAAGCCTTCACGGCTTCTGCACGGCGGACCGACAGGCGCTGGTTGTAGGCATCGGTGCCGACCGAGTCGGTGTGGCCGACGGCGATGATGACTTCCAGGTTCACGTTGCGGACCTTGCTGACGAGGTCGTCGAGCTTGGCCTTGCCTTCCGGCTTGAGAACCGACTTGTCGAAGTCGAAGAAAGCGTCAGCAGCGTAGGTCACCTTGCTGGCGGCCGGCGGTGCGGGAGGCGCAGCGGGAGCCGGAGCAGCAGGTGCGCCCGGGACGACGGCTGCCGGAGGAGCAGCGACCGGCACCAGCGCGCCGTCGCAACCGACGGCTGCGGTGGCAGGCGTCCAGTTGGCATCGCGCCAGCAGTATTCGTTGGTACCGTTTTTCCAGACGAGTTCGCCGGTGCCGTTTTGCCAGTTGTCGATGACATTACCACCGTTAGCAGCGGTCACACGGGTCTGCGCGCCAGCGGCAGTGGCGATCGCAGCGACTGCAAACAGCATCGCTACTTTGTTGAGTTTCTTCATGGTTCTCCTCTTGGGGAAAAAGCCGCAGCCGCGCTGCGATCCGGTACGTCGTCAGTGACCATCACCAAAAACGTTGAAAAGATTGTGCCATAGCGACTTTGGCAATCGTTGCCAAAACGGTACGGATGCCGTAGGACGGAACCTCATTTCCCCCTTTGTGTTGCACATGCGCGACAGGCTCGGTGCACCTAAAATCAGCAGCTTCTCCGCCCTCCCGGGACCGCACGCTCCATGACCCAGTTCGCCAAAGAAACGCTGCCGATCAGCCTCGAAGAGGAGATGCGGCGCAGTTATCTGGATTACGCCATGAGCGTGATCGTGGGCCGCGCCCTCCCCGATGCGCGCGACGGCTTGAAGCCAGTCCACCGGCGCGTGCTGTATTCGATGCACGAGCTCAACAACGACTGGAACCGGCCGTACAAGAAATCGGCCCGTATCGTCGGGGACGTGATCGGTAAGTACCATCCGCACGGAGACAGCGCTGTCTACGACACCATCGTGCGCATGGCCCAGGACTTCTCGCTGCGCCACATGCTGGTCGACGGCCAGGGCAACTTCGGATCGGTCGATGGTGACAACGCCGCGGCGATGCGCTATACGGAAATCCGCCTCGCCAAGATCGCGCACGAGATGCTGGCGGACATCGACAAGGAAACGGTCGATTACCAGCCGAACTACGACGGCAGCGAGCGCGAGCCGGCCGTGCTGCCGAGCCGCCTGCCCAACCTGCTGGTCAACGGCTCGGCCGGTATCGCGGTCGGCATGGCGACCAACATTCCGCCGCACAACCTCAACGAGGTGGTGGACGCGTGCCTGCACATGCTGCGGCACCCCGAGGCGTCGATCGACGATCTGATGGAGATCATTCCGGCGCCCGACTTCCCGACCGCCGGCATCATCTACGGCATCAACGGGGTGAAGGACGGCTACCGCACCGGCCGCGGCAAGGTGGTGATGCGCGCCAAGTGCCACTTCGAGGACATCGACCGCGGCCAGCGTCAGGCGATCATCGTCGACGAGCTGCCCTACCAGGTCAACAAGAAGACGCTGCAGGAGCGGATGGCCGAGCTGGTCCACGAGAAGAAGATCGAGGGCATCAGCCACATCCAGGACGAGTCCGACAAGTCGGGCATGCGGCTGGTGATCGAGCTGAAGCGCGGCGAAGTGCCGGAGGTGGTGCTCAACAACCTCTACAAGCAGACCCAGCTGCAGGACACCTTCGGCATCAACATGGTGGCGCTGGTCGACGGCCAGCCGCGCCTGTGCAACCTGAAGGACCTGATCACCGTCTTCCTGAAGCACCGCCGCGAAGTGGTGACGCGCCGCACCGTATTCGAGCTGCGCAAGGCGCGCGACCGCGGGCATGTGCTGGAAGGCCTGGCGGTGGCGCTGGCCAACATCGACGAATTCATCCGGATCATCCGCGAGTCGCCCACCCCGCCGGTCGCCAAGGCCGAGCTCATGGCCCGGTCGTGGGACAGCCAACTGGTCCGCGAGATGCTGACCCGCACCCGCGCCGACGGCGGCATCGTCAATGCCGACGACTACCGGCCCGAGGGTCTGGAGCGCAGCTACGGCATGGGCAACGACGGCCTGTACCGGCTGTCGGACATCCAGGCGCAGGAGATCCTGCAGATGCGGCTGCAGCGCCTGACCGGCCTGGAGCAGGACAAGATCGTCGCCGAATACAAGGACGTGATGGCGGTCATCGAGGACCTGCTGGACATCCTGGCCAAGCCGGAGCGTGTCTCGGTCATCATCGGCGAAGAGCTCACCGCGATCCGCACCGAGTTCGGCCAGACCAAGCTGGGCGCGCGCCGCAGCCTGGTGGAGCACAGCTCCTTCGACCTCTCCACCGAGGACCTGATCACGCCGACCGACATGGTGGTCACGCTCTCGCACAGCGGCTACATCAAGAGCCAGCCGCTCGGCGAGTACCGGGCGCAGAAGCGCGGCGGCCGCGGCAAGCAGGCGACGGCAACGAAGGAAGACGACTGGATCGACCAGCTCTTCATCGCCAACACGCACGACTACATCCTGTGCTTCTCCAACCGCGGCCGGCTGTACTGGCTGAAGGTCTGGGAAGTGCCGGCAGGCTCGCGCGGTTCGCGCGGCCGGCCGATCGTCAACATGTTCCCGCTGCAGGACGGCGAGAAGATCAACGTGGTGCTGCCGCTGACCGGCGAGTTCCGCAGCTTCCCGGCCGACCACTACGTGTTCATGGCGACACGCATGGGCACGGTGAAGAAGACCGCGCTCGACGAATTCAGCAACCCGCGCAAGCTGGGCATCATCGCGATCAACCTCGACGAGGGCGACTACCTCGTCGGCGCCGCGCTGACCGACGGCCAGCACGACGTGATGCTGTTCTCCGATGGCGGCAAGGCGGTGCGTTTCGACGAGGGCGACGTGCGGGCGCTCGGACGCAACACCCGCGGCGTGCGTGGCATGGACCTGCCCGAAGGCCAGAGCGTGATCGCGATGCTGGTCGCCGAGGACGGCGAGCAGTCGGTGCTGACCGCCACCGAGAACGGCTACGGCAAGCGCACCTCGATCACCGAATACACCCGGCACGGCCGCGGCACCAAGGGCATGATCGCGATCCAGCAGAGCGAGCGCAACGGCAAGGTCGTGGCCGCGACGCTGGTGCGGCCGGACGACGAGATCATGCTGATCACCGACCGCGGCGTGCTGGTGCGCACCCGGGTAGCGGAGATCCGCGAACTCGGACGGGCGACCCAGGGCGTGACGCTGATGAACCTCGACGAAGGCTCCCGGCTGTCCGGCTTGCAGCGGATCGTCGAGAACGATGCGCAGGCCGCCCTGGCGGCCGCGGACGATGCCGCGCCCCTCGAGAGCGATGCCGATGCCACGCCCTCGACCGACGGCGAACCGCCGGCGGCCGACTGACACGCGCCGGCGGCCCGTCCGCAAGGCCTTCGCGGCTGCAGCGATGCAGCCGCTTCACTTTTGATAGCAACCCGCGCAGGCTGCACCTGCGCAAACGGCAGATTTGCGCATCGACACCATGAACCGTCCGTACAACTTCTCCGCCGGCCCCGCCGCGATTCCCGAAGCCGTGCTGCAGCAGGCCGCCGCCGAAATGCTCGACTGGCAGGGCAGCGGCATGGGCGTGATGGAAATGAGCCACCGCGGCAAGGAGTTCATCTCGATCTACCAGCGGGCCGAAGCCGACCTGCGCACGCTGCTGGCGGTGCCGGCGAACTTCAAGATCCTGTTCATGCAGGGCGGCGGCCTGGGCGAGAACGCGGTGGTACCGCTGAACCTGTCGCGCGCCGGCACGGTGGACGTGGTCGTCACCGGCAGCTGGAGCCAGAAGTCGGCCAAGGAAGCCCGCCGCTACGCCAGCACGGTCAACATCGCGGCGAGCAACGAGGCCGACGGCCACCGGTCGATCCCGGAGGCGTCCGGCTGGCAGCTGAGCCGCGGCGCGAGCTACGTGCATCTGTGCAGCAACGAGACGATCCACGGCGTCGAATTCCAGACGCTGCCTGATCTGCAGGCGCTCGGCAGCGACGCGCCGCTGGTCATCGACTTCTCGTCGCACGTCGCGTCGCGGCCGGTGGACTGGTCGAAGGTGGGACTGGCCTTCGGCGGCGCGCAGAAGAACCTTGGCCCGGCGGGCCTCACGCTGGTGGTGGTGCGGGAGGACCTGATCGGCCATGCCCTGCCGATCTGCCCGAGCGCCTTCGACTACCAACTCGTGGCCGACAACGACTCGATGTACAACACGCCGCCGACCTGGGGCATCTACGTGGCCGGCCTGGTCTTCCAGTGGCTGCTGCGCCAGACGGAGGGCGATCTGACCGGCATCGCCGCGATGGAGGCACGCAACATCGCCAAAGCCCGGCGGCTCTACGACTTCATCGACGGCTCGCAGCTCTACATGAACCCGGTGGCGCCCGAGGCGCGCTCGCGGATGAATATCCCCTTCCTGCTGCGCGACGAAAGCCGCAACGACGCCTTCCTGGCCGGCGCCAAGGCGCGCGGCCTGCTGCAGCTCAAGGGCCACAAGTCGGTCGGCGGCATGCGCGCCAGCCTCTACAACGCGATGCCGATGGCCGGGGTGGAAGCGCTCGTCGCCTACCTGCGCGATTTCGAGAAGGAACAGGCATGAGCCACGACCTGCCCGCCGGCCTCACGCTGGCCGAGCTGCGCGAGCGGATCGACGCGCTCGACAGCCAGCTGCTGCGGCTGCTCAACGACCGGGCGCTGGTCGCCGAGGCGGTCGGCGAACTGAAGAAGCGGGAAGGCACGCCCTTCTTCCGCCCCGACCGGGTGGCCCAGGTGATCGAGAAGATCCAGACCGCCAACCCCGGCCCGCTGAAGAGCCAGCACGTCGCCGCCGTGTGGCGCGAGATCATGTCGGCCTGCCTGGCGCTGGAATCGCCCCAGCGGGTCGCGGTGCTCGGCCCGGCCGGCACCTTCTGCGAACAGGCGGCGGTCGAGTTCTTCGGCGGTGCGGCCGACCTGGTCTACTGCGCCAACTTCGACGAGGTGTTCCACGCCACCGCCGCGGGCAGCGCCCAGTACGGCGTGGTCGGTGTCGAGAACTCGGTGGAGGGCGTGGTCACCCGCTCGCTCGACCTGTTCCTGCACACGCCCTGCCATGTAGTCGGCGAAGTCAGCCTGCTGGTGCGCCACAACCTGCTGCGCACGACCAACACGCTCGACGGCGTCGAGGCGGTGCTCGCCCATCCGCAGGCGCTGGCGCAGTGCCAGGGCTGGCTGTCCAAGCACCTGCCGCATGCCGAACGCCGCCCGGTGTCGAGCAACGCCGAAGGCGCGCGGCTCGCGGCCACCAACCCGGCCTGGGCCGGTATCGCCAGCGAGCGCGCCGCGACCCAGTTCGGCCTGCACATCGTGGCCCACGCGGTCCAGGACGACGCCTACAACCGCACCCGCTTCGCCGTGATCTGCCTGCCGCAGACGCTCGGCACCCCGCCGCCGTCGGCCAAGGACTGCACCAGCCTGGTCGTGTCGGTGCCCAACCGGCCCGGCGCGGTGCACGACCTGCTGGTGCCGCTGAAGAAGCACGGCGTGTCGATGACGCGCTTCGAGTCGCGGCCGGCCAAGACGGGCCATTGGGAGTACTACTTCTACATCGACCTCGACGGCCATCCGGCCCAGCCGCACGTGGCGCAGGCGCTGGAAGAGCTGCGCGGGCTCTGCGCGTTCTACAAGGTGCTCGGCACCTACCCGGTCGCCGCATGAGCGCCGCGGAGGCACGACGATGACCGCACCGTTCGAACAGCTCGGGCTGATCGGCTGCGGCTTGATGGGCGGCTCGTTCGCGCTGGCGCTCAAGCGCGCGGGGCTGGTCAAGCGGGTGGTCGGCTACAGCAAGTCGCCCTCCACCACCGAACAGGCGCGCCGCATGGGCGTGATCGACGTCGAGGCGCCGTCGGCGCTGCTGGCCGTCGCCGGCGCCGACCTGGTGCTGCTGGCGGTGCCGGTGGCCGCCACCGGCCCGACGCTCAAGGCGATCCGCCACCTGGTCACGCCGCAGATGCTGGTGATGGACGTCGGCTCCACCAAGGCCGACGTGGTCGAGGCCGCCCGCGATGCACTGCGCGACCAGATCGGCTCCTTCGTGCCGGCCCATCCGATCGCCGGCGCCGAGACGGCCGGCGTCGGCCAGGCCCGGGCCGAGCTGTACCAGGACCGGCAGGTCATCCTCACGCCGATCGAACGCACCCGCACCGCGCTGCTGCAGCGCGCCGCCGACACCTGGAAGGCGATCGGCTGCCGCGTACGGCAGATGTCGCCGGAATCGCACGATGCGGCGCTGGCCGCCGTCAGCCACCTGCCCCACCTGCTGGCCTTCGCCGCATTCAACGCGGTCGCGGGACAGCCGTCGGGCAACGTGTTCCTCGACCTCGCCGGCCCCGGCTTCCGGGACTTCACCCGCATCGCCGCGAGCAATCCGCCGATGTGGCGCGACATCCTGCTGGCCAACCGCACCGAGCTGCGCCGCCAGTCCGATGCGTTCCGCGCCGCCCTCGACCAGCTGGAAGCGGCGATGGCGCGAGGCGACGCATCTGCCCTCGAAGCGCTGATCGCCCAGGCCAGCGCCGGCCGCGGCGGCTGGCAGATGACCACCGCGAAGACCGACTGAGCGGGCGCCGACCGGGCGTCCTGTCCACCATGTATCCGATTCCCTTCCTCGACCTGCCGCCGCTGTCCGATGCCGGCGGCACCGTGGTGCTGCCCGGCTCCAAGAGCATTTCCAACCGCGTGCTGCTGCTGGCGGCGCTGAGCGAGGGCACGACCGAGGTCGTCGACCTGCTCGACTCCGACGACACGCGGGTGATGCTCGACAGCCTGCAGAAGCTCGGCTGCGACTTGGTGCGGCACGACGACCGCCTGTCGATTACCGGCCTGGGCGGACGGCCGCCCGCCGCGCCGGCGACGCTGTTCCTCGGCAACGCCGGCACCGCGATGCGGCCGCTGACCGCTGCGCTCGCGGTGTTCGGCGGCGATTTCACGCTCGAGGGCGTGCCGCGCATGTACGAGCGGCCGATCGGCGACCTGGTCGATGCGCTGCGCGCCCTCGGCTGCCAGGTGGACTACCGCGGCACCGAAGGCTTTCCACCGCTGCACATCGGCCGGCCGTCGCTGCGGCTCGACGCGCCGATCCCGGTGCGCGGCGACGTGTCCAGCCAGTTCCTCACTGCGCTGCTGATGGCGCTGCCCCTGGTCGCCACCCGGGACATCGTCATCGCGGTGCAGGGCGAGCTGATCTCCCGGCCGTACATCGCGATCACGCTCGACCTGCTGGCGCGCTTCGGCATCGTGGTGCACAACGACGACTGGCAGCGCTTCACGATTCCCGCCGGTGCGCGCTACCGGTCGCCGGGCCGCATCCATGTCGAGTCGGACGCATCGTCTGCTAGCTATTTCATAGCGCTCGGCGCAATCGCAGCGGGCGCAGACGGCCAAAACGGCCCGAACGGCATCCATATCCAGGGCCTGGGCGAACAGTCGATCCAGGGCGACATCCGCTTCGTCGAGGCTGCCCGCCGCATGGGCGCCCGCATCGACAGCGGACCGAACCACCTGACGATCACCCGCGGCGCCTGGCCGCTGCGCGCGATCGACCTGGACTGCAACCACATCCCCGACGCCGCGATGACGCTGGCGGTGATGGCGCTGTATGCCGACGGCCCGAGCACGCTGCGCAACATCGCGAGCTGGCGGGTCAAGGAAACCGACCGGATCGCCGCGATGGCGGCCGAGGCCCGCAAGCTCGGCGCCACCGTCGAAGAAGGCCCGGACTGGCTGCGGGTGCATCCGCTGCCCGCCGGCGCGTGGCGTCCGGCCAGCATCCACACCTACGACGACCACCGGGTCGCGATGTGCTTCTCGCTGGCGGCCTTCAATCCGGACCGGGTGCCGGTGCGGATCGAGGATCCGCAGTGCGTCGCCAAGACCTTCCCCGACTATTTCGAGACGCTGTTCGGCGTCGCCCGGGCACGCACGGCGGACATTCCGGTGCTGTGCATCGACGGCCCGAGCGCTTCGGGCAAGGGCACGGTCGCGGCCGCCGTCGCGCGGCAGCTCGGCTACCACTTCCTCGACTCCGGCGCGATGTACCGCATCGCCGCCCTCGCCGCCCGGCGTGCCGGACTCGACATCGTGCCGGCGCAGGAAGCGGCAATCGCCGCGCTGGCCCGCACGCTGCCGGTGCGCTTCACCGACGGCCGGGTGCTGCTCGGCCGCGACGACGTGACCGACGCGATCCGCTCGGAAGAAGCGGGCATGGACGCCTCGCGCGTGTCGGCACTGCCGGCCGTGCGCGAAGCACTGGTCGGCCTGCAGCTCGGCTTCCGGCAGCTGCCGGGGCTGGTCGCCGACGGCCGCGACATGGGCACGGTGATCTTCCCGGATGCGCACCTGAAGGTGTTCATGACGGCCAGCGCCGCGCAGCGCGCCGAGCGCCGGTACAAGCAGTTGATTTCAAAAGGAATTTCGGCTAATATCGCCGACCTTCGCGCTGACCTGGAAGCGCGCGATCTGCGGGACTCGTCCCGGCCGGTCGCGCCGCTCAAGGCGGCCGAAGATGCCCTGCTGCTGGACAACTCCCATCTCACCATCGACCAGTCGGTGGACCAGGTGGTGGCCTGGTGGCAGGAGCGCCGGCCCTTCGCGCCCCGCGCGGCGGGCTAGCGTCCCGAAGAGTTCCCTGCGGTTCCCGCCGCGCATCACGCGCACCGACCGCAGGGGTTTGTTCAACGAACCGCGGTCCTGCCGCACACCATCACCGCACGCAGCCTCCCGAACGACGGCAATCCCGCCGTCGCATAACCTGTCGTGCGGATAGGAAACACATGTCCGAATCTTTTGCCGCCCTTTTTGAAGAATCGATCCAGCGCTCCGAAATGCGCCCGGGCGAGGTCATCACCGCCGAGGTCGTGCGCATCGAGCACAACTTCGTCGTCGTGAACGCCGGCCTCAAGTCCGAAGCCTACGTGCCGCTCGACGAGTTCAAGAACGACAAGGGCGAAGTCGAAGTCCAGGTCGGGGACTTCGTCTCGGTGGCGATCGACGCCATCGAAAACGGCTACGGCGACACCATCCTGTCGCGCGACAAGGCCAAGCGCCTCGCCTCCTGGCTGGCCCTCGAGAAGGCGCTGGAATCCGGCGAATTCGTCACCGGCACCACCAGCGGCAAGGTCAAGGGCGGCCTGACCGTGCTGGTCAACGGCATCCGCGCCTTCCTGCCGGGTTCGCTGATCGACACCCGTCCGGTCAAGGACCTGACCCCGTACGAGAACAAGACCCTGGAATTCAAGGTCATCAAGCTCGACCGCAAGCGCAACAACGTCGTGCTGTCGCGCCGTGCCGTGGTCGAAGCCTCGATGGGCGAAGAGCGCGCCAAGCTGATGGAGACGCTGAAGGAAGGCGCCATCGTCAACGGCGTGGTCAAGAACATCACCGAATACGGTGCGTTCGTGGACCTCGGCGGCATCGACGGCCTGCTGCACATCACCGACATGGCATGGCGCCGTGTCCGCCACCCGAGCGAAGTCGTGACGGCCGGCCAGGAAATCACCGCCAAGATCCTGAAGTTCGATACCGAGAAGAACCGTGTCTCGCTGGGTCTGAAGCAGATGGGCGACGACCCGTGGATGGGCGTGTCGCGCCGCTACCCGCAGGGCACCCGCCTGTTCGGCCGTGTCACCAACATCGCCGACTACGGCGCGTTCGTGGAACTGGAACCCGGCATCGAAGGCCTGGTGCACGTCTCCGAGATGGACTGGACCAACAAGAACGTGGCCCCGTCCAAGCTCGTGTCGCTGGGCGACGAAGTCGAAGTCATGGTCCTCGAGATCGACGAAGACAAGCGCCGCATCAGCCTGGGCATGAAGCAGACCAAGGCCAACCCGTGGCAGGAATTCGCGCAGAACACCAAGCGCGGCGACCGCGTCAAGGGCCCGATCAAGTCGATCACCGACTTCGGCGTGTTCGTCGGCCTGGCAGCCGGCATCGACGGCCTGGTGCACCTGTCCGACCTGTCGTGGAACGAGCCGGGCGAAGCCGCGGTGCGCAACTACAAGAAGGGCCAGGAAGTCGAAGCGATCGTGCTGGCCGTGGACGTGGACCGCGAGCGCATCTCGCTGGGCATCAAGCAGCTCGACAGCGACGAGTTCACCACCTACGCCACCGTCAACGACAAGGGCCAGGTCGTGACCGGCAAGGTCAAGTCGGTCGACGCACGCGGTGCCGAGATCGAACTGGCCGACGGCATCGTAGGCTACCTGCGCGCCTCGGAAATCTCCCGCGACCGCGTGGAAGACGCCCGTAACGTGCTGAAGGAAGGCGACGAAGTCACCGCCGTGGTGGTCAACGTGGATCGCAAGACCCGCAACATCCAGCTGTCGATCAAGGCCAAGGACATGGCCGACGAGCAAGGCGCGATGGCGAGCCTCGCCCAGCAGTCCTCGCGCGAGAACGCCGGCACGACCAGCCTGGGCGCCCTGCTGCGCGCCAAGCTGGACAACAGCAACAACGGCTGATCCCGCACGGAAGGGCGGCGGGCGACCCGGGTCGCCTGCCGCCCTTTTTTCATGGGGCCCTGCGCCCTTTGTCCGCTTTGTACGTACGCCTTTTCCGCCCAGCCCATGACACGCTCCGACCTTGTCGAGGAACTCGCCGCCCGTTTCAGCCAGCTCACGCACCGCGATGCGGAAGCCGCCGTCAAGGCGATCCTGGATGCGGTGGGCGATGCGCTGGTCAAGGGCCATCGCATCGAGATTCGCGGCTTCGGCAGCTTCACCGTCAGCCACCGCCCGCCCCGCATGGGACGCAACCCGCGCAGCGGCGAAAGCGTGGCGATCCCGGAGAAACGGGTGCCGCACTTCAAGCCGGGCAAGGCCTTGCGCGAAGCGGTCGATGCGCGCACGCCGGCGCGCGATACGGACGGCTGAGGCCGCTCGATAGAATCTTCCCGTCACGTACGGGGAGACGATGAAATACCTCTCGTGGCTGCTCAAGGCAGCCATTTTTTTTACGCTGTTCGCTTTTGCGCTGAACAACCAGCAGGACGCCACGGTGCACTTCTTCTTCGGCACGTACTGGCGCGCGCCGCTGGTGCTGGTGGTGCTGAGCGCCTTCGCGCTGGGCATCGTGGTCGGCGTGCTCGGCATGGTCCCCCGCTGGTGGCTGCACCGCAGCGCGGCGCGCCGGGCACAGGAAGTCCAGGTGCCGCTGCCGCCCACCGCGACCGACGCCGGCACGCCGCCCCCGATCACGCAGGTTCCGCATGGACTTTGAACTCGGCATCGGCTGGATACTGCTCGGACTGCCGCTCGCCTTCGTTCTCGGCTGGTTCGCGTCGCGCTTCGACCTGCGGCAGATGCGGCTGGAGAACCGGCAGGCGCCGAAGGCCTATTTCCGTGGCCTGAACTTCCTGCTCAACGAACAGCAGGATCAGGCGATCGACGCCTTCATCGAAGCGGTGCAGAACGATCCGGACACCTCGGAACTGCACTTCGCGCTCGGCAACCTGTTCCGCCGCCGGGGCGAGTACGAGCGTGCGGTGCGGGTTCACCAGCACCTGCTGTCGCGGGGCGACCTGGGCCGGGTCGACCGCGAGCGCGCGCAGCATGCCCTGGCGCTCGACTACCTGAAGGCCGGCCTGCTCGACCGGGCGGAAGAAGCGCTGCGGCGGCTGGAAGGCACGCCGTTCGAGGAACAGGCGCGGCTCGCGCTGCTGGCGATCTACGAACGTTCGCGCGACTGGCAACAGGCCGCTGCGATCACCGAGAAGCTGACCGCCTCGGGCCAGGGCGACTTCACGGCACGGCTGGCGCACTACCTGTGCGAGCAGGCCCATGCCCGGATGGCCACCGGCCAGCCCGACGCGGCCCGCGCGCTCATCGAGGAGGCGATCGCGAAAGCGCCGCGCGCGCCGCGCCCGCGCATCGAACTGGCCCTGCTGGAGCGCCGCCAGGGGCGCGACCGCGAAGCCTACGCAGCCCTGCGGCAGGTGGAGGAAGTCGTCCCGGCCGCGCTGCCGCTGGTGGCGCAGGCACTGGCCGACACGGCGATCGCCCTCGGCGAGGTTCCGCAAGCCCGCGAGCGGTTGGCCGCACGTTATGCCGAGGACGCCTCGCTCGACCTGCTCGAGGCGATCGTTGCGCTTGACCGTGCCGCGCCGCAGACGGGCCACGACGCCCGCGAAAGCTATGTGCGCCACCTGGAGCGCGAACCGTCGCTGGTCGCGGCTGCCCGCTGGCTCGCAGGCGAGACGCTGACCCACGAGAAGTTCCACCCGCAGGTTCAGCGGGCGCTGGACCAGGCGGCCAAGCCGCTGACGCGCTACCGCTGCGCGGCCTGCGGTTTCGAGGCCAACCAGCACTTCTGGCAATGCCCCGGCTGCCAGACCTGGGACAGCTATCCCGCGCGCCGCGTCGAGGAACTCTAGCGACCGCCGGTCCGCGTCAACCGCGTCATGTTCCGCGCCGTTCTGCTTAAGCCCGCCGGCAGGCCGTGCCGGCAACCCACGAGGAAACCACGATGTTCAAGTCCCTGATCGCCATTGCCGCGCTGTTCGGCGCCGCCGTCTCCTTCGCCGCTGTCGACGTCAACAAGGCCACGACCGCCGAGCTCGACGGCGTCAAGGGCATCGGCCCGGCCACCTCGAAGCTCATCGTCACCGAGCGCAAGAAGGGTGCGTTCAAGGACTGGCCCGATTTCATCGCGCGGGTGAAGGGGCTCGGCGACAACCGTGCGGCCAAGCTGTCGGCCGAGGGATTGACGGTCGGCGGCGCCGCCTACCCGGCCGCTGCAGCGGCACCGGCGGCCACTGCGGCTCCTGCGGGCAAGGCCCCTGCCGCATCCGAACCCGTCAAGGGCACGACTGCCGCCAAGGCGGAAACTGCGGCGCCAGCGAAGCCCGCCGCGAACGGCAAGTAACTGCCGTCAATCACCGCCAAGGCCCCGCGATCGCGGGGCTTTTTGTTGCAGTCGGCAGGGTCGTATCGGCGATATTCCAGGGGTGACACTCCCCCCTAGACTCACTACCCGACATCGCCGTTCGTACGCTGGGCCCGCAACGTACCGGGCGCCCGCACGATGCCGCTGATCGCCCTGCTTCTGCTGCCCTTCGCAGGCAGCCTGGCGGCGGTGCTGCTGCCCGCACGTGCCCGCAACAGCGGCGCCGTGCTGGCCGGCCTGATCGCGCTGGCCTGCGCCATATCGACGGCGCTGTACTTCCCGCAGATCGCGGGCGGCAACGTGGTGCGGCAGGAGGTCGCGTGGATTCCCGAGGTCGGCCTGTCGTTCGCCCTCCGGCTCGACGGCTTCGCCTGGATGTTCTGCCTGCTGGTGTTCGGCATCGGTGCGCTCGTCGCGCTGTATGCCCGCTACTACCTGTCGCCGGCCGATCCGGTGCCGCGCTTCTTCTCGTTCTTCCTCGCCTTCATGGGGGCGATGGGCGGTGTGGTGCTGTCGGGCAACCTGATCCTGCTGGCCTTCTTCTGGGAGCTCACCAGCCTCTTCTCCTTCCTGCTGATCGGCTACTGGTACCACCGCCGCGATGCGCGGCGCGGCGCGCGTATGGCGCTTACCGTGACCGGTACCGGCGGCCTCTGCCTCCTGGCCGGCCTGCTGGTGCTGGCCCACATCGTCGGCAGCTACGACCTGGACGTGGTGCTGGCTGCGGGCGAGCAGATCCGAGCCCACCCGCTCTACCTGCCGATGCTGCTGCTGGTACTACTGGGCGCCCTCACCAAGAGTGCGCAGTTTCCGTTCCAGTTCTGGCTGCCGCACGCGATGGCCGCGCCGACGCCGGTGTCGGCCTACCTGCATTCGGCCACGATGGTGAAGGCGGGCGTGTTCCTGCTGGCGCGCTTCTGGCCGGTGCTGGCGGGCACCGAGGAATGGTTCTGGATCGTCGGCGGTGCGGGACTGATCACGCTGCTGCTCGGCGCCTACGTCGCGATGTTCCAGAACGACCTCAAGGGGCTGCTCGCGTATTCGACGATCTCGCACCTGGGCCTGATCACGCTGCTGCTCGGCCTCAACAGCCCTATGGCGGCGGTCGCGGCGGTCTTCCACATCATGAACCACGCGACCTTCAAGGCGTCGCTGTTCATGGCGGCCGGGATCATCGACCACGAAAGCGGTACGCGGGACATCCGCCGGCTGTCGGGCCTGTTCCGGCTGATGCCGATCACCGCGACGCTGGCGATGGTCGCCAGCGCGGCGATGGCGGGCGTGCCGCTGCTCAACGGTTTCTTGTCGAAGGAAATGTTCTTCGCCGAAACGACCTACATCTCGTCCATCCCGGCGGTGGAATGGGGCCTGCCGGTCGCAGCCACGCTGGCCGGGCTGTTCAGCGTGGCCTATTCGCTGCGCTTCACCCGCGACGTGTTCTTCGGCCCGCAGGCCACCGACCTGCCCCACACGCCGCACGAGCCGCCGCACTGGATGCGGCTGCCGGTCGAACTGCTGGTGCTGACCTGCCTGATCGTCGGCATCGTGCCCGAGCAGACGGTCGGCCGGCTGCTCGATGTCAGCGCACAGCCGGTGCTCGGCGGCGCACTGCCCGAATTTAGCCTAGCCGTCTGGCACGGGCTCAACCTGCCGCTGGCGATGAGTCTGGTGGCGATGGCCGGTGGCGTGGTGCTGTACCTGCTGCTGCGCCCCTGGCTCGCACGGCGGGCGGGCGAGCGGTCGCCCGGCGCTGGCCGCCTGAACGGCGAACGCACGTTCCGCACGGTGCTCGCCGCGGTGTCGCTGTTCGGCCGAGGTGCGCGCAACCTGCTCGACACCGGCCGCCTGCAGCCGCAGCTGCGCTGGATGTTCGGCCTCGCGGTGTTGGCCGGCTTCGGGGCGATGTGGGGCCACGGCGCGCCGCCGGGCGACCGCGAGCACCTGCCGATCTCGCCCGCCTTCGTGCTGCTGTGGGTGGTCGGCTGCGCCTGTGCGATAGCCGCTGCCTGGAATGCCAAGCAGCAGCGCCTGGCAGCATTGACGCTGTCGGGCGGTGCCGGCCTGTGCTGCTGCCTGACCTTCGTCTGGTTCTCGGCCCCCGACCTGGCGCTGACGCAGCTGACGGTCGAGATCGTCACTACCGTGCTGATCCTGCTGGGCCTGCGCTGGCTGCCGCGCCGCAACGACGCCGGGCAGGCCGCCACCTCCCCCGGCAGCCGCGCGCGCCGCCTCCGCGACCTGGTGCTGGCGGTGCTGGCCGGCGGCGGCATGGCCGCAATGGCCTGGACCGTGATGACCCGGCCGTTCCCGCAGAGCATCTCGGGCTTCTTCCTGGAACGTTCGCTCTCCGAAGGCGGCGGAGCCAACGTGGTCAATGTGATGCTGGTGGACTTCCGCGGCTTCGATACCTTCGGCGAGGTGGTGGTGCTGGGCGTGGTCGGCCTCACCGTCTATGCCCTGCTGCGCCGGTTCCGCCCGGCGGCAGAGACGCTGCAGCTGCCGCCGCAGCAGCGGCGCCTGCCGGCCAGCTCCACCGACCTGATCAACCCGCGCCACGCCAAGGACACGGCGGTCGGCTACCTCACCGTGCCGGCGGTGCTGGTGCGGCTGCTGCTGCCGATGGCGGTGACCGTCGCGATCTACCTCTTCATGCGCGGCCACAACGCGCCGGGCGGCGGCTTCGTCGCCGGGCTGGTCCTGTCGATCGCGGTGCTGCTGCAATACATGATCTCCGGCACGCAGTGGGTGGAAGCGCACCTGAAGCTGCGGCCGCGCCGCTGGATCGCGACCGGCATGCTGGTCATCCTCGCGACCGGCGCCGGCGCGTGGGTCTTCGGTTATCCATTCCTCACCACCCACACCGCGCATGTCACGCTGCCGGTGTTCGGCGAACTGCACCTGCCCAGCGCCCTGTTCTTCGACATCGGCGTCTTCGCGCTGGTGGTCGGCTCGACGCTGCTGATGCTGACCGCCATCGCCCACCAGTCGGTGCGGTCCCACCGCTTCGCGGCCCGCGAAGAAGAAGACGCCGCCGCGGCCCATGCCGCGGCTGCCGAAGACGCGGTGCGCGACGTGCCCGTCCAGGAAGGAGCCCGCTGATGGAAGCCGTTCTCGCGATCGCCATCGGCGTGCTGACCGCCGCCGGTATCTGGCTGATGTTGCGGCCGCGCACGTTCCAGGTGGTGATGGGCCTGTCTCTGGTGTCCTATGCGGTCAACCTGTTCATCTTCTGCATGGGCCGGCTCAGCATCGACCGCGAGCCGGTGCTGCTGGAGCACGTGCCCAAGACGCTCGCCCACTACGACGACCCGCTGCCGCAGGCGCTGGTCCTGACCGCCATCGTGATCGGTTTCGCGATGACAGCCCTCTTTCTGGTGGTGACGATGGCGCTGCGCGGACTGGCCGGCAATGACCATGTCGACGGCGGCCGGGCCGATGCGCCCACCGACGGCGACGCACCGGTGTCCGACGACGGCGGAGGCGCCCGCCGATGACGGACGCGGTCTTCTCCCTGCCGGGCGCGCACCTGATGCTCGCGCCGATCCTGCTGCCGATCCTGACCGCGGCACTAATGCTTGTCGCCGGCGAAAAACGCCCGGGCACCAAGGTCGCGATGAACATCGCCTCCACCGCCATCGGCCTCGTCGTGGCGGTGGTCCTGCTGCTGCGGGTGGACCGCAGCGGCGCCACCGGCGTCTACCTGGCCGGCAACTGGCCCACGCCCTTCGGCATCGCGCTGGCACTGGACCGGCTGTCGGCGCTGATGCTGGTGCTGGCGCAGGTCGTGGGACTGACGACGGCGGTGTTCTCCGCTGCGCGCTGGCACCGGGCGGGGGTGCATTTCCCGCCGCTGTTCCAGCTGCAAATGACAGGCCTGGCCGGCGCCTTCCTGACCGCCGACCTGTTCAACCTGTTCGTGTTCTTCGAGATCCTGCTGGCCGCTTCCTACGGGCTGCTGCTGCACGGCTCGGGCCGCGCGCGGGTGCAGGCCAGCCTGCACTACATCGCGATCAACCTGGGCGCGTCGTTCCTGTTCCTGGTCGGCGTGGCGCTGATCTACGGCGTGACCGGCACGCTGAACCTGGCGGATATCGCCCGGCGCATTCCCGCGGTGGCCGCGGCCGACCGGGGCCTGCTGCATGCCGGTGCGGCGATCCTCGCGATCGCGTTCCTCGCCAAGGCGGCGATTTGGCCGCTCAACTTCTGGCTGGTGCGCGGCTATGCCGCCGCGACGCCGCCGGTGGCCGGGCTGTTCGCGATCATGAGCAAGGTCGGCCTGTATGCCCTGCTGCGGCTGTGGACGCTGTTCTTCCCGGCCAGCGCCAGCGAATCCGCCTTCTTCGGCGGCAGCGCACTGGTCGGCGCCGGCATGGCGACGCTGGTGTTCGGCACGGTGGGGCTGCTGGCTTCGCAGCGCATGGCCAACCTTGCAGGTTATGCGCTGATCGTGTCGTCGGGCACGGTGCTGGCGGCGCTGGGCTTCGGCCAGCCGACGGTGACGGCCGGCGCGCTCTACTACCTGGTCAGCTCGACACTGGCTGCCAGCGCGTTCCTGATGCTGGGCGACCTGGTCGAGCGCTGGCGCAACGGCGGCGCGATCTCCGCGCCGCACGACCGGGCGGGCGACGCACCCTTCCTCGCGGCCGACCTGGAGCCGATCCACGGCATCGACCTCGACGAGCGCGACGACATCCAGCCGACCGGCCGCACCATCCCGGCAGCGGCCGTATTCCTCGGCCTCGCGTTCGGCGGCTGCGCGCTGGTGATCGCCGGCCTGCCGCCGCTCTCGGGCTTCACCGCCAAGTTCGCGCTGCTGTCGGGGCTGCTCAACCCGCTGGGCATGGACCGCGGCATCACCGACGTCGCAGGGCTGCCCGGGGTGTCCAACACCCCCGGCGCGCCGCAGTGGACGCTGCTGGCGCTGCTGATCGCCTCCGGCCTCGCCGGGCTGCTCGCTTTCGGCAGGGTCGGCATCCGGCATTTCTGGTCGGCCCAGGTGCGCTCGGTGCCGACGCTGCGCTGGGTCGAATGCCTGCCGATCGCAGCCCTGCTGGCCGGCTGCGTGCTGCTGACGGTTTTCGGCGGCGCGGTGCTCGGCTATGCGCAGGCGACGGCCACCGCGCTGCACCAGCCGCAGGGCTACATCCGGGCGGTGCTCGGCGAACGGCCGGTGCCGTCGCCGTCGTCCACCAGCCCCCGGCCACCCGACACCGGCCCGCAGGAAGGCAACGACGATCCGGCGCGCGCCGCCGAACGCCGGGAGGCGACCACGCCATGATCCGCCGCATCCTGCCCTCGCCGATCCTGTCGCTGGCGCTGTTCGTGCTCTGGCTGCTGCTGGAGCAGTCGCTCGCGCCGATCACGCTGCTCGGCGCCCTCGCCATCGCGATCGCCGGGCCGCTGCTCACCGCCTCGCTGCGCCCGGCGCCGGTGCGGATGCGCCGTCCGGGCACCATGCTGAAACTCGCGCTGCACATCCTCGCCGATGCGGCATCGTCGAACCTGCGGGTTGCGCGGCTGCTGCTGACCCGCCGCGCGTCCGACATTCCCTCGGACTTCGTGCCGGTGCCGCTGGACCTGCGCGACCCGAACGGCCTGGCGGTGCTCGCGGTCATCGTCTGCGCCGTGCCGGGCACCGCCTTCGCCGAACTGGCCGCCGACCGCAGCGTGCTGCTGCTGCACGTGTTCGACGCCAGCGACCGCGAGCGGCTGGTCGCCGACATCAAGCAGCGCTACGAACGTCCGCTGATGGAGATCTTCGAATGAGCCTGTTCCTCGTGGCCGCGCTCTGGATTGCGATGTTCTGCCTGGTGGCGGCGATGGGCTGCTGCGTGGTCCGGCTGCTGCTCGGGCCGTCGGCGCAGGACCGCATCCTGGCGCTCGACTGCCTCTACATCAACGCCCTGCTCGCCATGCTGGTGCTGGGCATCCGCTACGGCGGCGGCGCGTACTTCGAGGCGGCGCTTCTGATCGGCGTGTTCGGCTTCGTCAGCTCGACCGCGCTTGCCAAGTTCCTGCTGCGCGGGGAGGTGATCGAATGAGCTACAGCGACGTGCCCGTGTGGGTGCAGGTGGCGACCGGCGTGCTGGTGCTGCTCGGCGCGGTGCTGGCGCTGATCGGCTCCAGCGGCATGGTGCGCATGCCGACCTTCTTCCAGCGGGTGCATGCCACCACGCTCGGCGCGACGATGGGCGCGTGGGCGCTGGCGATCGCCACCGTGCTGTACTTTTCGTTCTACGAAAAGACGCTGGTGGTGCATTCGCTGCTGGTGCCGCTGTTCCTGGCGATGACGATTCCGGTCACCACCCTGTTCCTGATGCGGGCGACGCTGTTCCGCCGGCGGCTGGCGAAGGACCCGAAAGTCCCGCCCAGCCTCGGCGCCGGCGAATAGCGTACGCTACGTTTTCGATAGCTGCTTGCGCAGGCACAGCGGGCGCTGGAGCCCGATTTCCTTCATGAACCGGTGACCTGCCCGGCCGTCGCCGCGCCGTAGCCGCCGCCGCCCGGCGTGTGGACCTCGAACACATCGCCCGGCTGCATCGCCACCTGCCCGATGTGGCCGAGCGTTTCGACGCTGCCGTCGACCCGCACCACCCGGTTGATGCCGATCTGCCCCGCCTCGCCGCCGGCCGCGCCGAACGCGCCGTGCAGCCGGCCGTTCGACAGGATGCTGGCGGTCATCGCCTCCAGGAACCGGATGCGGCGCACGCCGCCGTCGCCGCCGGTCCAGCGGCCTCGGCCACCCGAGCCGGTGCGCAGCGCGTACTCGTCCAGCCGGACCGGGAAGCGGAATTCCAGCACCTCCGGATCGGTCATGCGCGAATTGGTCATGTGGGTCTGCACCACGCTCGTCCCGTCGAAGCCGCCGACCTCGCGGCCGTCGGCATCGAACAGCGCACCGGCCCCGCTGCCGCCCGAGATCGTCTCGTAGTACTGGTGGCGGTCGCTGCCGAAGGTGAAGTTGTTCATCGTGCACTGGCTCGACGCCAGGATACCCAGCGCACCGTAGAGCGCGTTGGTGATGCAGCTCGACGTCTCCACGTTGCCCGCCACCACCGACGCGGGTGGGTTCGGATTCAGCATCGAGCCGGGCGGAATGATCACCTGCAGCGGCTTCAGGCAGCCGGCGTTCAGCGGAATGTCATCGTCCACCAGCGTGCGGAACACGTACAGCACCGCCGCCATGCAGACCGCCGTCGGCGCGTTGAAGTTGTTGACCTGCTGCGCCGAGGTGCCGGTGAAATCGACCACGCCGCTGCGGCTCGCTGCATCCATCCGGATCGCGACCTGGATCTGCGCACCGTTGTCGAGCGGCAGGGTGAAGCTGCCGCCCTGGGTGTGGGCGGCGATGCGGGCGATCGCCCGGCGGACCGCTTCCTCGGCGTTGTCCTGCACATGGCCCATGTAGGCCCGTACCACGTCGAGGCCGAAGTGCGCGGCCATGCGGCGCAGCTCCTGCACGCCCTTCTCGTTGGCGGCGATCTGGGCCTTCAGGTCGGCGAGGTTCTGCTCCGGGTTGCGGCTCGGGTAGGTGCCGCTGCGCAGCAGGTCGAGGATCTCGGCCTCGCGCAGCACGCCGCCTTCGACCAGCTTGACGTTATCGATCTGCACGCCCTCCTCCTCGATGCGGGTGGAGAACGGCGGCATCGAGCCCGGCGTGGTGCCTCCGATGTCCGAATGGTGGCCGCGCGAGCCGACGTAGAAGAGCGGCCGGGCATCGGACGCGTCGGCGTCCTCCAGGTAGACCGGCGTGATGACAGTGACGTCCGGCAGGTGGGTGCCGCCGTGGTACGGGTCGTTGAGCGCGTAGACGTCGCCCGGCCGCATGGTGCCGGCGTTCTCGCGGATCACCGTCTTGATGCTCTCGCCCATCGAGCCCAAGTGCACCGGCATGTGCGGCGCGTTGGCGATCAGGTTGCCCTCGCCGTCGAACAGCGCGCAGCTGAAGTCCAGCCGCTCCTTGATCGTCACCGAATAGGCAGTGTTCTGCAGCTGCAGGCCCATCTGCTCGGCGATGTTCATGAAGAGGTTGTTGAACACCTCCAGCAGCACCGGGTCGGCGGTCGTGCCGGCGGCGAACACCTGCGCGCGCGCCTCACGGCGGTCGAGCACCAGATGGTCCAGTTCGGTGAGCGCGGCCGCCCAGCCGGGTTCGACGATGGTGGTGGCGTTCTTCTCGGCGATGATCGCCGGCCCAGCGAGCACGTCGCCGGGGCGCATGTCCTCGCGCACCACCAGCGCGGCGTCGTGCCAGGCGCCGCCGGAGTACATGCGCACCGTCTCGCGGCGCGGCACCTCGCGTACCGGATGCACCGCATGGCGCCGCTCGGCCGGTGCGTCGCCCGCGACGACCGCCTCCACCGACACCGCCTCCACCACCAGACCCTTGCCCTGCATCAGGAAGGCGAAGCGCTGGCGGTAGGCGGCCTCGAAGCCGTCCTGCAGGGCCTGCAAGGCGTCGGCCGCGCCGGTGCGGGCCGGCAGGCCGTAAGGCACCACCAGCGCAGCGTCGCTGCCCTCGTAACGGATATGCACCCGCCGCCGGGTCCGGATGCTGCCGTTGCTCACCTCCTGCCGCAGCAGTTCGGCCTCGGCATCGCGCACCAGGGCATCGAGCTTCTCGAAGATCGCGGGCAGCGCATCGGCGTCGAGCGGCCGCTCGACCGCCTGCTCGCGCATCACGCTCTGGTCGGCCAGGCCCATGCCGTAGGCACTGAGCACGCCGCCGAACGGATGCGCGAACACGCGGGTCATGCCGAGCGCATCAGCCACCAGGCAGGCATGCTGGCCGCCGGCACCGCCGAAGCACTGCAGCGTGTAGCGGGTGATGTCGTAGCCGCGCGCGACCGAGATCTTCTTCACCGCGTTGGCCATCTGCTGCACCGCGATCTGGATGAAGCCCTCGGCCACGTCCTCCGCCGTGCGGCCGGTCTGCGCGGCCAGCGCCTCGAAGCGCGTGCGCACCACGTCGGCGTCCAGCGACTCGTCGGCCGCCGGGCCGAACACCTTCGGGAAGAAGCGCGGCTGCACCTTGCCGAGCATCACGTTCGCATCGGTCACCGCGAGCGGCCCGCCGCGGCGGTAGCTGGCCGGGCCCGGATTGGCGCCTGCGCTCTCGGGGCCGACCCGGAACCGCGCGCCGTCGTAGCTGAGGACCGAGCCGCCGCCGGCCGCGACGGTGTGGATGCTCATCATCGGTGCGCGCATGCGCACCCCGGCCACCTGCGTCTCGAACTCGCGCTCGAATTCGCCGGCCAGGCCGCCGCGGAAGTGGCTCACGTCGGTCGAGGTACCACCCATGTCGAAGCCGATCACGTCGTCGTGCCCGGCCAGTCCCGCGGTGCGCGCCATGCCGACGATGCCGCCGGCCGGGCCCGACAGGATCGCGTCCTTGCCCTGGAAGCGCCGCGCGTCGGTCAGCCCGCCGGACGACTGCATGAAGAACAGCTTCACGCCCGGCATCTCGCCCGCGACCTGCTCGACATAGCGACGCAGGATCGGCGACAGGTAGGCATCGACCACGGTGGTGTCGCCGCGGCTGACGAACTTCATCATCGGGCTGGTGGCGTGCGAGGTGCTGACCTGCGGGAAGCCGACCTCGCGGGCAATGCGGGCGGCGGCCGTCTCGTGGGCGGTGTAGCGGTAGCCGTGCATGAAGACGATGGCGACGCTGCGCAGGCCGCGCGCGAAATGCGATTTCAGGGCCCGGCGCAGCTGCGCTTCGTCGAGCGGGCACAGCACGTCGCCATGGGCGCCGACCCGTTCGTCCGCCTCCACCACGGCGGCATACAGCAGTTCGGGTAGCACGATGCGCCGGTCGAAGAGCCGGGGGCGGTTCTGGTAGGCGATGCGCAGCGCATCGCGGAAGCCGCGGGTAGTCACTAGCAGGGTGGGCTCCCCTTTGCGCTCCAGCAACGCGTTGGTAGCGACGGTCGTACCCATCTTCACGCAGTCGACGAGGTCGGGGGTGACCGGGGCGCCGGGCGCCAGGCCGAGCAGGTGGCGGATGCCCGCCACCGCGGCATCGGGGTACTGCTCGGGGTTCTCCGACAGCAGCTTGTAGGTCACCAGGGTGCCGTCGGGCTTCTTGCCCACCACGTCGGTGAAGGTGCCGCCTCGGTCGATCCAGAACTGCCAGCGGTCGGAGCGGATGACGGGGGAAGCGGTGCGTTTCATGGGCGTGCGGCAGGTCAAGGTGTTCAGAGGGAGGCGGCGGAGCGGGCGGCCTGGTCGTAGAGGCCCGACAGCACGCGCAGGAGCCGTGCGAGTTCGCCGATGTCGCGGTTGAGCGCGTCGTCGGCGTGCAGGGCGTCGATCAGGCAGGACTCGCGCAGTTCGCGGTAGCGCGCCACGTAGGCCATGCCGGCCTCGGTGCAGGCATAGGTCACTTCCTTGCCGTTCTTGCTCGACGCCACCACGCCCAGGTTCTGCAGCTTCTTGAGCGAGTAGTTGATCAGGTGCGTGTCCTCGACATTCATGATGAAGCAGATGTCGGAGAGCCGCTTGTCGCGCGCCCGGTGCGTGACGTGGTGCAGCACCAGCACGTCGAGCGGCGTCAGGTCGCGCAGGCCCGCACCGCTCATGCAGTGGACGATCCAGCGATGAAACGCATTGCCGGCGATCACCAGGCCGAATTCGAACTCGCTCATCTCGGCGCTCTGCGCGGACACCAGGTGCGCCGACGACACGATGGGCTGTGTGTTCTTCCTGCGGGGCGCCGGCGGCGTCCCGGCCCCGTCGTCGGCGGGCAGGGCGGGCGCCGCAGGGGCGAAGGGCTGACGGGCCATGGTTGCTCCAGGAAGAGGGCCGAGGGCGGTGCGTCTGGCACCGATATTGCATGTTGCCGAATTGTACGCAGCACGATGTCAATTCATCGACAAATTATCGGCATCGAGGGAATACCATGACACTAAAACACCCCCTTTTCGTGATGGAATCGCCCCGTTCCGCGCCTTTGTCCCCGTCGCTTTCCCAACCCTGGAGTTCATTCATGCGCCGCCGCACCGTTTCGATGCTGATCGCGTCCCTGAGTCTGTGCGCAGGCACTGCCATGGCTCAGACCAAGTGGGACCTGCCCACCGCCTACCCGGCCACCAACTACCACACCGAGAACATCGCCCAGTTCGCCAAGGATGTGGAAGCGGCCACCGGCGGCAAGCTCAAGGTCACGGTGCACGCCAACGCCTCGCTGTTCAAGGCACCCGAGATCAAGCGTGCGGTGCAGAGCGGCCAGGCGCAGGCGGGCGAGATCCTGCTGGCCAATTTCGCCAACGAGAACCCGATCTACGCCCTCGACGGCGTGCCCTTCCTGGCCACCACCTATGCCCAATCGCGCAAGCTCTACGACGTGTCGAAGCCCGCGACCGACAAGCTGCTGGCCGCCCAGGGCATGAAGATCCTGTTCTCGGTGCCCTGGGCGCCGCAGGGCATCTACAGCAAGCGCGAAGTGTCTTCGGTCGCCGACCTGCGCGGAATCAAATGGCGCGCATACAGCCCCGCCACCGCCAAGATCGCCGAACTGGTCGGCGCGCAGCCGGTGCAGATCCAGCAGGCCGAACTGAGCGCCGCCATGGCGACCGGCGTGATCGAAGCCTTCATGACCTCGGGCTCGACCGGCTACGACACCAAGACCTACGAGAGCATCAAGAACTTCTACGACACCCAGGCCTGGATCCCGAAGAACGCGGTGCTGGTCAACATGAAGAGCTTCAATGCGCTCGACCCCGCCACCCAGGCCGCGGTCACCAAGGCCGCCGCCGATGCGGAAGCCCGCGGCTGGAAAGTCGCCGAGGCCAAGAACGACGAGTACAAGCGCCTGCTGACCGATCGTGGCATGAAGATCATGAAGCCCTCGCCCAAGCTCGACGCCGACATGCGACAGGTGGGCAGCATCATGCAGGCCGACTGGCTCAAGGCCGCCGGTGCCGACGGCGCGGCCATCCTAGACGCCTACCGCAAGCCATGAGCGCCGTCCGGCCCCCGGCCGCTGCCGTCCCGGCGGCCGGCGCGGCGCCTGCCGCGGAACCTGCGCCCGGCCCGCTGCGGCGGGCGCTGTCGCGGCTGTTCGATGCAGCCGGTGCCCTGGGTGCGGCCTGCGTGGTCGCCATCTTTCTGCTGATGATCGTCGCGGGCGTGGGCCGGCAGGTGAACCTGCGGGTGAGCGGCATCAACGACGTGGTGGCCTGGCTCTGCGCCGCCGCCGCGTTCCTGGCGATGGCACATGCGTTCCGGCACGGCGACTTCGTGCGGGTGACGCTGGTGCTGGAGTGGGTGCCGCCGCGTGTGCGCCGCTGGATGGACGCGGTATGCCTCGCCATCGCCACCGTGGCGGTCGGCTACCTGACGTATTGGGCCACCGCCTTCACCTGGGAAAGCTACGAATTCGCCGAGGTGGCGACCGGCCTGGTCGCGATCCCGATCTGGATTCCGCAGTCGACCTTCGTGGTTGGTTGCTGGCTGCTGATGCTGGCAGTGCTCGACGAACTGGTCACGGTGCTGCAGGGCAGCAAGCCGGGCTACCAGCGCGCGGTGGAAGCGCGCCACGCCGCGGGCGACTTCTCGTCCGAGGTGTGATGGCCACCGCGCATCCCTGCAGCGCCGCGTACGGCTCACCGCCGGCACGGGGCCCTTCGCTTTCCTCTCCTCCTTCTTTCGGTTTCCGAGGCCGGGTGCTCCCGGATTTCCTTCATGTCTGACACCCTGCTCATGGGCGGCATGCTGCTCGGCATCATGCTGGTGCTGCTGGCCGGCGGCGTCTGGATCGCGATGACGCTGGCGATCGTCGGCTGGATCGGCCAGGCGTTCTTCACCAACACCCTGCCCGGCAAGAATCTGTTCTCGGCCTTCTGGGAAAGCAATGCCTCCTGGGAGCTGGCTGCGCTGCCGCTCTTCATCTGGATGGGCGAGATCCTGTTCCGCACCAAGCTCAGCGAGGAGATGTTCGAGGGCCTGCGCCCCTGGCTCAACCGGGTGCCCGGCCGGCTGATGCACACCACCGTGCTCGGCTGCGGCGTGTTCGGATCGGTCTCGGGCTCGTCGGCCGCCACCTGCGCCACCATCGCCAAGGTGGCATTGCCCGAACTGAATAAACGCGGCTACGACGAGAATCTGGCGATCGGCTCGCTGGCCACCGCCGGCACGCTGGGCATCCTGATCCCGCCCTCGATCACGATGGTGGTCTACGCGGTGGCGGCCGATGCGTCGATCATCCGCATCTTCCTGGCCGGCTTCCTGCCCAGCCTGCTGCTGATGGTGCTGTTCGCGGGCTACATCGGCTGGTGGAGCCACCGCCACCCCGACCGGGTGCCGCCGGCCGATCCGCCCAGCAGCTTCCTGCAGAAGCTCAAGGCCTCGGGCAACCTGATTCCCTGCGCGCTGCTGATCGTCTTCATCGTCTGGGTGCTGGTGGCCGGCTGGGCCACCGCCACCGAATGCGCGGCCTTCGGCGTGCTGGGCTCGCTGGCCATCGCCGCCTGGGGCCGCAGCCTGACCTGGCAGAACTTCAAGGACGGCGTGATGGGCGCCACCCGCACCAGCTGCATGATCATGTTCATCCTGGCGGGCGCGGCCTTCCTGACCAAGACCATGGCGTTCACAGGCATCCCGCGCGAACTGGCCGAATGGGTCGACAGCATGCACCTGTCGCCTTACGCGCTGATCTCGGTGCTGGTGGTGGTGTACCTGGTGCTGGGCACCGCCCTCGACGGCATCAGCATGATCGTGCTGACCAGCGCGGTGGTGCTGCCGATGATCCAGAAGGCCGGCTTCGACCTGGTCTGGTTCGGCATCTTCGTGATCCTGCTGGTGGAAATCGCCGAGGTGACGCCGCCGGTCGGCTTCAACCTGTTCGTGCTGCAGAACATGACCGGCAAGGACAGCAACCGGATCGCCAAGGCCGCCATCCCGTTCTTCGTCTGCCTGGTGGTGTGCATCGCGCTGATCACGCTCTTCCCGCAGATCGTGACCTTCCTGCCCGACGCCGTCATGGGCAGGGAAGGCGCCCTGCCCCCGCCCTGAGCATCCCTTCTTCCGCAAGCACGACCATGTCCTCTTCCGCTCCGCGCGCCCGGCTCTGCATCTGGACCGCCGTCGACCCGGCCCACGAGGCCGACTTCAACCGCTGGTACGACCGCGAGCACATGCAGGAACGCGTCGCCCTGCCCGGCTTCCAGAGCGCCCGGCGCTTCAAGGCGGTCGACCCGCGGTGCCCGCGGCCCTACCTGGCGCTCTACGACACCGACGGCATCGAGGTGTTCAACAGCGACGCCTACCGCACCGCCTTCCAGCACCAGACACCCTGGTCGCTCGCGAACTTCGGGCGCATGCGCGGTACGCAGCGGCGCGTCGGCACGCTCGATGTGGAGATCGGCGACGGCGAAGGCGGCGCACTGGCACTCGTAGTCGTGCCGCCCGAAGCCCTCGCCGGCGTCGATGTCGCCGGTCGGCTGGCCGCTGCCGCGCAGCAGGACGACGTGGTCCGGTGCACCCTGATGCGAACCGACGTGACCCTGTCGGCGCCCGTCACCGCCGGCGCGGCGGCCCCGCCGGCCGACGCGCTGCTGTCGGTCGAGGCGACGTCCGCCGAAGGTGCAGCCCAGGCCGCCCGCGCCCTGGCCGAGGCGGTGGGCATCGCCGTCGAGGCGGTCCACGTCTTCCGCCTGATGTGGCGCCACGGCCGGCGCTGAGGCGCCACGGCAGCATGCGAAGACAAAGGCGCGCGGAGATACTCGCCGCATGCTCCTGAACATCACCGTCATCTGCCTGGCCGCCTGCATCGGCGCCCTGCTGCGCTGGGGCTGCCAAGTGTGGCTCAACCCGGGCGGGCTGCTGCCTTGGGGCACGCTGGCGGTGAACCTCGTAGGCGGCTGGCTGATCGGCGTGGCGATCGCGGTGTTCGCCGCCCGGCCGGACATCGACCCGGCGTGGCGGCTGCTGGTGATCACCGGCTTCCTCGGCACGCTGACCACCTTTTCCAGCTTCTCCGGCGAGGTGGTCGGCATGCTGCTGGCCCAGCGTTACGGGCTGGCGCTGGCAACCGCGCTGCTGCACGTCGGCGGATCGCTGCTGCTGACGTTCGCGGGCCTGCGCAGCGCGCAGTGGGCACTGGCGGCCCTGCGTTAGCGATTTCGGAAGTAAATCAGGCTCCAGCGCAGGCGGCGCCTGCGTTACCAGCTATGACTTCGATAGCATCCGGTCGCGTCGGGCCAGCCCCGGGAACAGCCGGAACCACAGCAGCGCGACCGCCATGGTGCCGACGCCGCCCAGCACCACCGAGCCGACCGGTCCGAGCAGCGCCGCCGTCGCGCCGGACTCGAATTCGCCGAGCTGATTGCTCGCGCCGATGAACACAGAATTCACCGCGCTGACCCGGCCGCGCATCTCGTCGGGCGTTTCCAACTGCACCAGCGTCTGCCGCACCACGACGCTTACCATGTCGGCGCCGCCCGAAACCGCCAGCGCCAGCAGCGACAGCCACAGGTTCTGCGACAGGCCGAACACCAGCGTTGCCATGCCGAACACACCGACGGCGGCCAACATGCGGGCGCCGACGTGGCGCTCCAGCGGCCAGCGCGTCAGCACCACCGACATCACCAGCGCGCCGACCGCCGGCGCGGCGCGCAGCATGCCCAGCCCCCAGGGGCCGGTGTGGAGGATGTCCTTGGCGTAGATCGGCAGCAGCGCCACCGCGCCGCCGAGCAGCACCGCGAACAGGTCGAGCGACACCGCGCCGAGCACCGGCTTACGTTGCCAGATGAAGCGCACGCCGGCCAGCAGCGTCTGCATCGACACCGGCGCGCGCGGCGCGGCGACGTGCGCGTAGCCGAGCCGCGCCACCAGCAGCGAGCCGGTGGCGAACAGCGCCACGCAGGTGCCGTAGACCGCACTCGCGCCGGCCACGAAGATCAGCCCGCCGAGCGCCGGCCCGCCGATGATCGCGGCCTGCGAGCCGGCCGAGGCGAAGGCCATCGCGCGCGGCAGCATCAGCGGCGGCACCAGCGTCGGCGTGAGTGCCTGCTGCGCGGGCATCTGGAACGCCCGCACCATGCCGAGCACTACCGACAGCGCCAGCAGCAGCGTGCGGCCGACCCAGTGGCCTTCCGTCGCCAGCACCAACGTCAGCGCCACCGCCGCCTGGGTGAAGAAGCAGGCCGCGACGATCCGCCCGCGGTGCAGCCGGTCGGCCACGTGGCCCGCCACCAGCGTCAGCAGCAGCGCCGGCGCGAACTGGTAGAGCCCGACCAGGCCCAGGTCCCAGGCGCTGCCGGTCAGGTCGTACATCTGCCAGCCGACCGCCACCATCAGCATCTGCTGGCCGGCGGTGCCGAACAGGCGCGCGGCCCAGAAGCGGATGAAGGGACGCACCTGCAGCAGGTCGCGGAACTGGGGGGCGGAGGCGGTCATGGGCGGCAGCCGGTCGGGTCCGGCGGGGAAAGCGAGGCGGTGCGCGATCGGAGCGCGCAGAGCGGGATTTTCCTCCCGACCGGCACTGCCCGCAGCGGCCGGACCGCGCGGCCCGTCAGGTCAGCCGCGCCGGAGCGGCAGCCACAGGCTCGCGAGCGCGCCGCCGTCACCGCCTTCCGCCGGCGCCTCGGCGTTCTCCAGCTCCACCCGACCGCGGTGCAGGCCGGCGATCTCGCGCACGAAGGCCAGGCCGAGGCCGGTGCTGCGCCGGCGGTCGCCCGGCCGGGCGAGCGAATAGAACTTCTGGAACACCTTGTCGCGCGCATAGGCCGGCACGCCCGGGCCGTGGTCGCGCACGGTGATGCGCGCCTCGCGGCGGTCGGCCTGCAGCGCCAGCGTGACGGTGCTGCCCGCCGGCGCGAAATCGACCGCGTTGTCGAGCAGGTTCGCGACCGCGCGGCGCAGCAGGAACGGGTCGCCCTCGACCACTGCGGCATCTGCGCCGGCTGCGACGGCGGTAGTGATGCGCACGTCGCGCGCCTGCGCTGCGACGCGCACCCCGCTCGCCGCGTCGTCCAGCAGCGCCGCGAGGTCGACCGGCTCGGTGCGGTCGAGCAGCCGGCGCGCCTCCAGGGCGGTGAGTTCCAGCATCCGGTCGACGATCTCCTGGATGCGGCCAGCCTCGCGGCCGATGTTGTCGAGGAATCGCGCCCGCTCTTCCGGCGGCATTGACGGCTCCTGCAGCAGCTCGGCGGCGCCACGGATTGCCGACAGCGGACTCTTCACCTCGTGGGTGAAAGTCTGTACGTAATCGGCGACGTAGCTGCGGCCCATCAGTGTGTCGCGCATCTCGCCAAAGGCGCCGCGCACACCGTCGACTGCGCGGCGCGCCATGCGCGGCAGCGACAGCCGGGGCTGCACCCGCGCCCAGCGCAGGTAGTCCGACACCAGTCCGAACGGCCGCACCAGCCAGACCGACACGAACACCGCCAGCACCAGGGCCGCCAGCGCCGACCCCACGCCAACCCACAGCGTGCGGACGCGCGCATCCTCGACGAACTGGCCGAAGCTCTGCACCGGCTTGCCGATCGTCACCACACCAACGATCTCGCCGTTCCAGCGCACCGGCGCGGCCACGTACATGATGGAGGTGAGCGGATCGGCCGGGACGTCGCGCGTCGTGCGGGCACCGTACATGCCCGCCAGCGTGCGCGCCACGTCGCTGCGCTGGCGGTAGTCCGCACCGACGGCGCGGCCGGTGGAGTCGTAGAGCACCCGGCCGTCGGCATCGGTGACGTAGGCTCGCAGCTCCACGCGGTTCTTGTGCACGTTGTAGATCTGCGCTGTGAACTGCCGCGCGTAAAGCGCACGGAACAGCCGGTCGAGCCGCCGGGTGTCGATCGCGCCGGCCACCAGGTCCTGCTCGACCAGGCTGGCCGCGAGCTGCGAGGTCTCCACCAGCGCTTCCTCCGCCGATTCGCGGTAGCGCGGGTCGATATCCGCCACCACGCCGTAGAGCAGGAAGGCGATACCTGCCGCGTAGATCAGCAGGATGCCGAGGAAGATGCGCGAGCGGCGCGACATGGCAGGCGGCGGCGCGTGGCGTCAGGCGGGCCGCACGGCGGGCAGATCCTCGCAGAGTGCGTAGCCGGTGCCGCGCAGCGTGCGGATTGGGTCGAGCCCCGGCACGACGGCCCGCAGCTTGGCGCGCAGCGTCTTGACGTGCGCGTCCACCGTGCGGTCGATGCTGGCGGCCGGGTCGTCCCAGACCATCTCCAGCAGTTCGTCGCGGGTGTAGACCCGGCCGGGTCGCTGCACGAACAGGCAGAGCAGCCGGTATTCGTACCGCGTCAGGTCGAGCGGTTGGCCGTAGTAACGAATCTGGCGCTTCTCGTCGTCGATCCGCAGCGGTGCGGCGGGTGTCGCGGGCGCATCCGCAGGTAACGGAACCAGCGCAACCGGTCCGGTAGCAGCAGCACCACTTCCCCGCTCGCTGCGCCGCAGGATGGTCCGCACCCGCGCCACCAGCTCGCGCGGCGAGAACGGTTTGGCGACGTAGTCGTCCGCGCCCAGCTCCAGGCCCACCACCCGGTCGATCTCGTCGCTGCGCGCGGTGAGGAAGATCATCGGCACCGCCGCGCCGCCCGGCAGCGCCTGCAGCCGCTTGAAAAGCTCGAAGCCGCTCATGTCCGGCAGGCCGATGTCCAGGATCGCGAGCGCCGGCAGCTCGGCTGCGAAGGCGGCCAGTGCCTCGCCGGCGGTCGGGCACCAGACCGGGACGAAGCCGTCGCTGCGCAGTACGTACTGCACCGTGTCGGCGATGCCGGACTCGTCTTCGACAAGCAGGATGCAGGGGCGAACGGGGGGCGGCACGGCGGTCATGCGGGCATGGTAGCGGGCGCTGTCGTGTCCGCGGGCCGCGCTCCATGCGCTGTAGTGGATGCGGTACCGAGCGCATGCCAGTCCACCCGCCGCGTGGCGAGCATCAGCCCGGCCACCATGCCGAACACCAGCAGCGCACCGAGCAGCAGCGCGTTGCTTTCCGACGCGAGCAGCCCGTACAGCGCGGCATACAGCACCGCGACATATCCGCCGAAGGCCGCCCCGCGCCGCATGCTGCCGAGCACCGCGCCGAAGTACACCGCCAACAGCGCCACGCTGGCCGCAGCGGCGAGCGCATACGCCCCACCGAAGGGCATCTTTTCCGACAGTGCGAGCAGCAGCAGGAAGAAGAGCGCGATCGACAGGCCCACCAGCCCGTACTGCACCGGATGCAGCCTCAAACCGCCGAACAGCTCGGCCATGAAGGCCGCCATCAGCACCAGCCCGATGAACAGCGTGCCGTACTTGACGGCGCGGGTGGAGAGCGCATACGTGTCGAGCGGCTGCTGGAGGGCGATGTCGAACGTCTGGACGGACGGCGCGACCGACGGCATCGGCTCGCTCCCGCCCGCGGCTGCGCGCGCCGTCGCCTGCGCGGCGACGGACGGCCGGTAGCGACCGCGCACCTGTTCCTGCGCAGCCGTCACCAGGGACGACACGCGCCAGGTGGCGTCGAACCCCGCATCGCCGACCGTGCGCTCCGCCGCCAGGAAATGGCCTCCGAAGTGCGGATGCGCCCAGGCCGACACCAGATGCGCGGTGGTGTCGCCGGCCACCGGCACGACCGACAGGGTTTCCTGCCCGGCCAGCTTCAGCGCCAGATCGAACGCCACCGGCTCGCCTGCCTCCCAGGCGTTCAATGCTGCACCGGCGAGGGGTGCGTGCACGCCCTCGCCCAGCGCCGCACGCGGCGACAGGCCCGGCACCCCCTGCCCGAACCGCAGCAGCTGTCCGCCCGCGGTCAGCGCCGGCGTGCCCGAGAGGCCGCGCAGGTCGCTCAGGTGCAGCGCAATGAACGGTGTGCGCAACTCGATCCGCGCATCCGCTTCGGTCGGCTCAATGCTGCCGGCCACGACCGCCGGGAACCGGCCGGCGAGCGTGCCGTCGAGCGCATAGAACGGGATGCGGAAGATGCCGCGGTAACGCTCCTCGGCTACCAGCCGGCCTTCCAGATGCAGCGTCTCCGGAAAGACCACCCGCAGCATCGGCTTGCTGCGCGGCACCGCGGCCGCGGGACGGTCTGCCGCTTCGCGCCGGAACTCGGTCCAGTGCTCGACATACGGCACTACCAGCAACGGGCCGACCAGCGTCTGCGCGCCGGTGTGCGTGCGTGCCAGTTCGTCGGCCGCCTCGCGCTGGCTGGCGCCGCGCTGCTCGACCAACGCACGGATCTCCGCTAGCGGGATGCACAGCAGCAGTGTGAGCAACAGCAGACCGGCGATCTTCAGGGTCAGGGTGTTGCGTGGCAGTCGGATCATCAGGTTCCTCCAGAAGGCGTCGTCGCCGGAGGGCCGAGTCTCGGCAACTGGGGCGAAGCGGTGATGAAGTGCGTGCCGCCGCGACTTCATCGGCACTTCACACGCGCCGCGCCACCTGCACCGTTAAGGCAGCGCGAAGCGCAGCTGCACCGGCTTGCGCCCCGGCAGCACGACCGAGGCGACATAGCGGGTGCCCGGCGCCGTCGGCACGCCGGCCGCCGTCAGCGTGCCCGCCGCCGCGGCCGCCAGCGGCACTTTGGCCTGCTCGCCGCCCGCGGGCAGCACCGTCAGCTGGCCCTTGGCGCCGGCGGTCTCCACCGGCGTGGCGTGGTCACGCACGTGCAAAACCGCACGGCCCTCGCGTGCGACGAGTTCCCAGTCCAGATGCTGCGCCGACACCACGATGCCGCCGTGCCGCGGCTGGGCATGGGCGAACCGGTCGTCCGCGTGGGCCGCTGACGGGACGAAGGTCATACAGGCGGCGGACAGCGTCAGAAGGAGGGAGCGCATGGGAAACGAGCCTTTCGTGAGAGAACGATGAAAAAAGGAAACGCGACAGGCCGGCGGGCGATGGCGACGGCGGAATGACACCGTCACAGCGCCTCCCGGGTATCGGCCGCGGCCAGCCGCTCGGCTGCCCGGCGGCCGTAGCGCCAGAACAGCACCGGCGTCAGGAAGGTATCGAGCAGCGTCGCGCCGACCAGCCCCGAGAAGATCACCACCGCCACCGGATGCAGGATCTCGGTGCCCGGCCGCTCGGCCTCGAACAGCAGCGGCGCCAGCGCGAAGGCGGTGACCAGCGCCGTCATCAGCACCGGCGCCAGACGCTCCAGCGAACCGCGCAGCAGCATCGCCTGGGTAAAGGCCTCGCCCTCGAAACGCATCAGGTTGATGTAGTGGCTGACCTTCAGGATGCCGTTGCGCACCGCCACGCCCGCGAGCGTGACGAAGCCGACCAGTGCCGCAATCGACAGCGGCTGGCCCGACAGCCACAGGCCCGCCACCGCGCCGACCAGTGCCAGCGGAATGTTCACCATCACCAGCGCCGCCAGCAGCGCCGAACGGTAGCGGCTCCAGAGCACCACCGCCATCAGCGCGAGCGAGCCGAGCGACAGCCATCCGATCAGCCGCTGCGCCTGTTCCTGCGCCTCGAACTGGCCGCCGAGGGTGATGAAACCGCCGGGCGGCAGGCGGGTGTCGGCGATGGCGGCGCGGATATCGGCCACCACGTCCGACAACGGCCGGCCCTGGGTATTGGCCGCGATCACGATGCGCCGCCGGCCGTCGTCGCGGCCGATCTGGTTGGGACCGTCGCCATCCTCGATGGTCGCGAGGCGCGACAGCGGCACCGGGCCGGTGGGCGTATCGACCATCAGCCGCGCCAGCGCGTCGAGCGTGCGCGCCGGCTCCGGCAGCTTCACCACCAGCGCGAAGCGGCGGTTGCCCTCCACCACCTGCGCCACCTGTTCGCCCTCGACCAGCTGCTGCAGCACCGCCAGCACATGCGGCGCCGGCACGCCGTGGCGGGCGGCCGCGGCATAGTCGATCCGCACCTTCACCTGCGGCGCCAGCACCTGCTTTTCGACCTCCAGATCGACCACGCCGGGGATCGCGGCCAGCCGCGCGCGCAGCGCCTCGGCCTGGCCGCGCAGCAGGTCCAGGTCCTCGCCGAAGATGCGCACCGCGATCTGCGAGCGCACGCCCGACAGCATGTGGTCGATGCGGTGCGAGATCGGCTGGCCGACCGAGACCGAGGCCGGCAGCACCGCGAGCCGCGCCCGGATGTCGGCCGTCACCTCGGCCATCGGCCGCGTCAGTTGGCCCGCCGGCAGCAACCCGACGTCCAGCTCGCTCACATGCACGCCCTCGGCATGCTCGTCGAGTTCGGCGCGGCCGCTGCGCCGACCGACGTGCGTCACTTCCGGCACCGCGCGCACCAGCCGCTCGGCCTGCTGCGCGACCGACGCCGACGCCGCCAGCGTCACCCCCGGCTGCAGCCGCAGGCCGATCAGCAGCGTGCCTTCGTTGAACGGTGGCAGGAAGGTGCGCGGGAAGAACGGCACCACCGCCACGGCCATCAGCACCGCTGCCGCGGCGACCGCGCAGGCGGGGCGCGGACGGTCCAGCACCGCCTGCAGCCCACCGCGATAACGGCGCTTGAGCCACGCCAGCAGCCGCGTGTCGCCATGGTCTAGCGAGCGCATGCGCGGCAGCAGCAGGCTCGCGAGCACCGGCGTGACGGTGACCGATACCAGCAGCGAGGCGAGCGTCGAGACGATGAAGGCGATGCCCAGCGGCACGAACAGCCGCCCCTCCATGCCCGGCAGCGCGAACAGCGGCATGAAGACCAGCACGATGATCACGGTCGCATACAGGATGCCCGAGCGAACCTCCATCGACGCGCGCGCCACCAGCGCCAGCACCGGCTGCCGTTCGGTCGCGGGCTTCTGCCGGTCTTCCTTCAGCCGGCGCAGCACGTTCTCCACATCGACCACCGCGTCGTCCACCAGCCCGCCGATGGCGATCGCCAGACCGCCGAGCGTCATGGTGTTGATCGACAGGCCGAACCAGCGGAACACCAGCGCGGTGATGCAGATCGACACCGGAATCGCCACCAGCGCGATCACCGTCGGCCGCAGCGTGCCGAGGAACAGGAACAGCACCGCCGCGACGAACACCGACGCGCCGACCAGCTTGCCCTGCAGCGTGCCGATGGACGATTCGATGAAGCTCGCCTGCCGGAAGGTGACGCGTGGCTGCTCCATGCCGGGCGGCAGGCCGCCGCGCAGGCCGTCGAGCGCCGCCTCGATGGTGCGGGTCTGCGCCACGGTGTCGGCCGCCGGTTGTTTCTGGATGCCGAGGATCACGGCCGGCCGGCCCTCGAAGCCCGCGTCGCCGCGGCGGATCGCCGGCGCGAAGCGAACGTCGGCCACTTGGCGCAGCAGGAGCGGCTGGCCGTTGCGCACGCCGAGCGCCAGGCCCTGCAGGTCCTCCAGCCGCGTGGTGCGGCCGAGGTGGCGGATCAGGTATTCACGCCCGCCCAGCTCCAGGAAGCCGCCCGAAGTGTTCGCCGCGAAGCCCTTGAGCGCCGCAGCGAGCTGGTCGGCCGTCACGCCGAGCTCCGCCATGCGCACCGTGTCGGGCTGCACCTGGAACTGCCGGACCTCGCCGCCGATGGGAATGACCTGCGCCACGCCGGGCACCGCCAGCAGCCGCGGCCGCAGCACCCAGTCGGCGTACTCGCGCACCGCCATCGGGCTGGTCTTCTGCAGGTCGATGGGGATCGCCACCTGCAGGATCTCACCCATGATCGAGCTGACCGGGCCCATGCGCGGCACCGCGCCGGGCGCGAGGCTGCCCTCCATCGCCGACAGCCGCTCGGACACCATCTGGCGCGCGCGGAAGATCTCGGTGCGCCAGTCGAAGGTCACGTAGAGGAACGACAGCCCGGCCGACGAGACCGATCGCACCGACTCCACGCCCGGCAGGCCGTTCATTACTGATTCGAGCGGGAAGGTGATCAGCTGCTCGACCTCCTCGGCCGCCATGCCGCCGGCCTCGGTCATCACCGTGACGGTCGGCTTGTTGAGGTCGGGGAACACGTCGACCGGCGTGCGCGACAGCGTGAACACGCCGTACGCCATGAGCGCCACCGCGCCGACCAGCACCAGCAGCCGGCTGCGCAGGCTGCTTTCCAGGAGCCACTTGAACATGCGGGCCTCCCGATGTCAGCGGATCTGGTTGAGCAGCGCGGTGCCCTGCACCACCACCCGCTCGCCCGCCGCCAGGCCCTGCGTCACCGCGACCGACGCGCCGTCGAGCGGTGCCGTCGTCACCACCCGCGGCGCGAAATGCTCCGGAGCGGTCTTGACCCAGACGACAGTCTCGTTGGCCGCATTGCGCGCCAGCGCCGACGCCGGCACCGCCGCGCCCTGCACCTGCGTGCGGCCCTGCACATAGACCGGCAGCGGTTGCCCGACAGCCAACGCCGCCAGCCCGTCGCCCTGTGCCCGGAACACCAGCGGCAGCGCCTGCTCCCGCAGGATGCGCGCGGCGCCGACGAACTGCAGCGGGATGCGCTGCGCACCAACGGCGACATGCGCCGCCGCGATGTCCTGCGCCAGCGTCGGGTCGTAGGCCCGGGCCTCGACGCGCAGCCGCGACGGATCGACCACGTCGAACAGCCGTTCGCGCGCATCGACCACCTGCCCCGCCACCGCGTCGGCGCGGGCGATCACACCGGCCACCGGTGCGACCAGCGCATCGCGCCGCGACAGGCCGGCGCCGACAGCCGCGATACGCGCCGACAGGCTGGCCGCCTCGCTCTCCACCGCCTCGATCTCGCGGCGCGGCACCGTGTCCGACAGTTCGCGCAGCCGGGCCAGCCGCTTGTCGGCCAGGGTGCGGGCTGCCCGCAGTTCGGCCAGCTGCGCGGCCTGGGTGGACTGCTCCAGCGCGCCGGCGCTCGGCACCACATAGGCGAGCACCTCGCCCTTCCTCACCGCCTGGCCGACCGACGGCAGGCCGCGCGGCCCCGGCTCCAGCCGGCCGGCAAGCAGCGCCTGCACCGTGCCGCCGGCGTTGGGGTCGATCGCCACGGTGCCAGCCAGTTCGGTGGTGCGGGCGAGCGGGCCGACGGCGACGACGGCGGTGCGCAGCGCCATCGCGTGCTGTGCCGGCTTGGGCAGGAAGACGCTGCCGTCGGGCTGGCGCTGCGGGCCTTGGGCGGCGACGCCTGCCGACGCCACGGCAGGCACTGCATCGCCGTGGGCGCGCACCGGCGTGCACAGGACGAGCGCGAGCGCGCCCAGCACGGAGGCGATGCGCGAACGGGCGGGAACGGTGCACCGGTTCATGCGGCAGCCCTCCCGTTAGCGCGGCGGCGGACCGCTCGTATGGCGGCGAGCACCAGCAGCGCCGCTCCGGCCGCCGCGGCCCCCCACACGGCCGCACGGCGCAGGCGCGAACCCGGCGCACCGTGGTCATGGTCGTCGTGCAGTTCCGCGATGTCGAACTCGGCCGCGAGCAGGTCGTCGGCGCTGCCGGCGCGGACGGTCGCGGTGACCGGCGTCGTGCCGTCGGCCAGGGGCGCGTCCAGCGTGCCGGCGAAGGTGCCGGGGCCGGTGGCCGTCACGGCGACCGGCCGGTCGCCGATCTCCAGCGCCAGCCGGGCGCCCTCCACCGGCCGGTTGTCGGCCGCGTGGTCGAGCCAGAGCTGCAGCTGGTGGCCGTCGAGCACGCCGACCAACTCGAAAGCGTCCGATGCCACGGCGAAACGCGGCAGCGCCGGACCGGCCACGGCGGCAGGCGGTGCGTCATGGCTGTGGCCCGCATCGGCGAACACCGCGGGCGACAGGCCGATCATCCCGGCCAGCAGGCCCAGGCGACAGAGGACAACAGGAAGATGCATGGCAGTGCCGTCCGCAAGCGGACGTCGTTCGATTGCTACGGTTTCGATAGCTGCTTGCGCAGATGAAGCGGGCGCAGACGGCCGATTTGCTTCGTAAATGTGGTGCATGGAGCTCTTTCAATCAGGCAGCAGCCCGAGCGCCTGGCGCCAGGCCGACAGTGCGGCCGACTGCTCGATCCGCGCGGCGGCGGCGCCCCGCTCGGCCTCGACCGCCTCGCGCTCGATGCGCAGCCGCATCGGCAGGTCGGTCCCGCCGAGCCGGAAGGACTTGTCGAAGAACGTGCGGGTTTCCTGCGCCAGCCGCTGGCGGCGCTCGGCCGCGGCGGCGGCGCTGCGGGCGGCGTCGAGCCGGCGGCGGGCCGCGTCGCGGGCAGCGGTGATGCGCTGCGTTTCCAGCACCAGCACCGCTTCGGCCTCGCGCAGTTCGGCTTCGGCCGCGGCGCGGCGCAGCGCATGCCGGTCGTCGGAACCGAACGGCACCCGCACGCCGACTGCCACCGAGTTGCGATAGGTATCGCCCGCCGCTTCCCGGTCGCGCACGGTGCCGACCAGCAGTTCCGGATTGCCGCGGCGCTGCACCTCGGCAAGCTCGGCGGCGCGGCGGGCGGCTTCGGCCCGATCCTGCCATTCGCGCAGCGCGGGGTGCGGCAAGACGGCGGTGTCGGGCGGCGGTTCGGGTTCCTCGGCGGGCGGTGCCGGATCGGCGTTGCCAGCCGGGACGGTCGGCCCACCCGGCGGGACCGCGCCTGCGACACCGCCTGCGCCGGCCAGGGCCGCAGTGCCCATCGCGGACAGCCACTGCTGTTGGGCGCCGGCCTCGGCGCCCTGCGCCCGGGCCAGCGCCACCTCGGCCGCGGCCAGCGCACCGTCGGCCTGGTGACCATCGGCGCGCGCCAGATCGCCCGCCCGCACCCGGCGCGCCACGTCGTCGGCCAGCGCCTGGGCGGCGGCACGCTGATCCTGCGCAGTCAACGTATCGGCGCGAGCCGCCTGCCACGCCCAGTAGGCGCTGCGCAGCGCTGCCGCCAGCCGGAGCTGTGCGGCGGCGGCCGCGCTTTCCAGCGTGGCGGCATCGGCATCGGCGAGCGCGCCGCTGCGGCCGCGCTCCCCCGGCAGCCAGAGCGGAATCGCCAGCCCGGCGTCGAGTTCGCGCCCGCCGCGGCGCAGGTCGGTGCGCGCGGTACGGCCGCTGATCTCGAACGCCGGCGGCACCGGCGTCCACGCGCGGGCGATGCGGCGATTCGCCTGCACCGCATCGCGCCGCGCCGCGAGCGACTGCGCTTCGGGCTGCAGCGCCCAGGCCTGCAGAAAGGCGGCGCCCAGCAGCGAGCGCGGCGCCGCGACGCCGCCGGACGGCGGCGGCAGAGCGGCCACCGGCGCACCGGCGTCCGGCGCCTGCGCGGCGACCGGCGGGGTGCAGGCACTCCACGCCAGCAGGCCCAACACGAAAAGGGAAAAACGAGGCATCCGATGCTCCAGGAGGTTGCAGAACCACACCGAGGAGACCGGCAGAGGCACGACCCGCAGAGGGTCGTCGCGCGCGATAGATGCGCGCCGGGCTGAAAGATCAGGACGCCTGAGAGAAGCTCAGGACATCCGCAGGAAAAGGCCGCCCGCCCCGCCGATCAGGCGAGGCGCTGCCACTGCGGGCGTTCGGGCCGGTCCGGCCAGCCGGCGGGCCGGGCGGCGTCGCCCTGATGCGGTGCGGCGAAGGCCGCCGGCACCGGATGCGCCAGCGCCGGCACTCCGACCGGTGCCAGACCGCAGGCCATGTGGCACTGGCCGCAGTCGGCGTGCAGCATCAGCTTCGCTGCCCCGCCGTCGTCGCCTTTGTCGGCCCCGGACGCATGCGATCCGGCGCCATGCTCGTGTGCGTGGTGCCCGAAATGCACCCGGGCGGGCGCTTCGCTGCCGTGCGCGCAGTACTGCGCCGCCGCCGACCAGGCGAACTGGAACGGCAGCAGAGCGAGCAGGAGGATGGCGAGCCAGCGGCGCATGGGGCGGGAGTGTAGCGAGGCAGCGAAAGCCACCGTATGGCGCGCGGGCTTCAGGCTGGCTCTCAGCTGCCGACCATCCATCGTACGAACGCCGCCAGTTTCAACCCGATGCCCAGAGCAAAGACCGCCAGCAGGAAGACGACGATGAATTTGCCTTGCCATCCCGGCACGTTCCAGTACCTGCGGAGTTCTTTCGCCACATGCAGGCGGCCTGCGGAATGGCCCGACCCCATGGGTCGCGGGTGCCGGGCCTCGAACCTCGCCATCATCGCCACCACGACGAAAAAAGCGGCGATCCCCAGCGCCAGGGCCGCCGCACCATACTCCCCAGCGGCTGCCGTCGCGGCGGCTCCCCACAGGCAGAGCGCCACGAAGAGCCCGAGGACCGTCCAAGTGAAAGCCGACATGGCACCGCCTTCTTCAGATTCGAGGGTCGAATGGTCTGCCGGCCCGGCCGCGGCCGCGGCCGCGCATCAATCCTTCCAGACGATCACCCCGCTCCACGCCGTCGCCAGCACCAGGATGCCGAACGCGATACGGTAGTACGCGAACGGCACGAAGCTGTGGGTCGAGATGTAGCGCAGCAGCCAGCGCACGCAGATCCAGGCGCTGGCGAAGGAGAACACCAGGCCCATGGTGAAGACCGGCAGGTCGGCCAGCACCAGCAGGTCGCGCGACTTGTAGAGGCTGTAGGCACCGGCGCCGATCAGGGTCGGGATCGCGAGGAAGAACGAATAGTCGGTGGCGGCGCGACGCGACAGGCCGAGCAGCATGCCGCCGATGATCGTCGCGCCGCTGCGGCTGGTGCCGGGGATCATCGCCAGGCACTGCACCAGGCCGACTTTCAGCGCATCGAGCGGCGTCATGTCGTCCACCGACACGACGCGCATCGCGCTCTGCGGCCGGCGCTCGGCCCAGAGGATGACGAAGCCGCCGAGGATGAAGGTGGTCGCCACCACCACCGGCGTGAACAGGTGCTCCTTGATCGCCTTGCCGAATAGCAGCCCGAGCAGCACCGCGGGCAGGAAGCCGATCAGCACGTTGAGCGCGAAACGCCGGGCCTGGCGGTCGGTCGGCAGCGCGACCACCGTCTCCCGGATCTTCTGCCAGTAGACGAGGATCACCGCGAAGATCGCGCCGGTCTGGATCGCGATGTCGAAGACCTTGGCCTTGGCATCGTCGAAGCCCAGCAGCGCGCCGGCGAGGATCAGATGGCCGGTAGAGGAGATCGGCAGGAATTCCGTCAGGCCTTCGACGATGCCCATCAGGGCGGCTTTGAGCAGTAGCAGCGTATCCAAGCGGGACTCCGGCGGGCAAAAACTAGGAATTATCACTACCGAGACGTGGGCGGTTTCGCGTTTTGCCCTGGCAGTCCGCGATCCGCGTTCCTACCCTTCCGGAAGCTTGGTGGTTCACCGTGCAGAGATGCGATCCAGTGCACACCATGCATCGCTGTGCCGTACTGAAACACCTCGTCATTCAACGCTCTTGAATAGATAGCAAAAGCACCTAGCCTGGACGGCCGCTCACGGCATATAAGTGCAGGATCTGCAAGCGGACCGTCTCTGCCGGCCGATCTGTGACGACTACTGCCGATCCCTCTTCCAACACCATCACTTGGCTCGCCTCCAGCGACGGCAGCGCCGTGCCCAACCCCGGCCGCATGGGCCTGGGCGCGGTGCTGGTCGCGCCCGACGGCCGCCGGTGGACGCTGTCGCACGCCCCGCACGGCGACGGCTGCAACAACGAGGCCGAGGCCCGCGCCGTCGCCTGGGTATTTGCCGAAGCAAGACGCCACGGCGCCACCGCCTTGCGCCTGCAGTGCGACAACAGCCTGGTGGTGGAGCAGCTCACCGCCGCCGCGCCGCCACCGGTCGCGCGCCTGACGGCACTGTTCGATGCGCTGCGCGCCGGGGCGGCCGGCTTCGTGGCGCTCACCGTCGTCTGGGTGCCGCGCCACCGCAACGGCGAGGCGGACGCGCTGGCCCGTGCCGCGCTCGGTCTCGGGCCCAAGGCCGGGCCGACGCCGAAGCAGCTGCGGCGGCGCCACCGCCGATAGCGGCGACCGGTCCGTTCAGGCCGCCGCGGCCTGCCCGTCCTTGGCCAAGCCGACCTCCACCTCGCGCGGCAGCACCACGCCGTTCTTCACCGCAAGGATTTCCGCCATCACGCTGACCGCGATCTCCGGTGGCGTCTTGCTGCCGATGTAGATGCCGATCGGCCCGCGCAGCCGGGCGAGCGAGGCTTCGGTCTCGCCGAAATGCTCGATCAGCCGCGCGCGCCGCGCCGCATTGTTGCGCCGCGAACCGATGCCGCCGACGTAGAACGCGTCGGACTGCAGCGCCTCCAGCAGCGCCAGGTCGTCCAGCTTCGGGTCGTGGGTCAGGGCGACCACGCAGCTGCGCCGGTCGGCGCGGAAGGCGGTGACCACGTCGTCGGGCATGCCGTCGGCCAGCGCGACACCCGGCACCGACCAGCTGTCGCGGTATTCGGGGCGCGGGTCGCAGACCGTGACCGCGAAGCCGCTGAAGCGCGCCATCGTCGCCAGGTACTCGGCCATCTGGCCTGCGCCGATGATCAGCATCCGGTATTCGGGGCCGAAGGTGTTGGTCAGCCGGCCCGGCTGCAGCCGCAGGGCGGCCGCCTCGGCGGCGGGTTCGAGCGTCACGGCGCCGTCAGCGAGCGCGACGTGGCGGTGCACCAGACGGCCGGCTTCCAGCGCCTCGACCAGCGCCTGCAGCGGCCCGGCGGCCGGCGCATGCTCCAGCAGCAGCTCCAGCGTGCCGCCGCAGGGCAGGCCGAAGCGGTGCGCCTCGTCTGCCGTCACGCCGTAGCGCACCAGGGCCGGCGGCGCGTCCGCATCGTGCTGCAGCCCGCCGCGGCGGGCGTAGCGGTCGATCAGGTCGTCCTCGATGCAGCCGCCGGACACCGAGCCGACGACCGCGCCGTCCTCGCGCAGCGCCATCGTGGAGCCGACGGGCCGGGGCGACGAACCCCAGGTGCGCACCACCGTCGCCAGCAGCGCACGGTGGCCGGCCAGGCGCCAGTCGCGCAGGGTGCGCAGAACGGTGAGGTCGAGGTTTTCCATGGAACGGAGCGCGGCGGCGGGGATGCAGGACCGTCGATGGTGGCAGCACCGTGCCGGGGATACGTCACCAGCCGTCACGCGCGACCGGCCCCAGGCTCAGGGCAGGCCGATCACCACCGCTTCGGGCGCCAGATGCGCGACTACCCGAGCGCGGGCCCGGACGGTGCCGGCAGAAGCGAAGCCGACCAGTTGCGCGCCCGCCGCGCCGTCGAGCGCCAGCACCACCTCGTGCAGCGCGGCGCCGGAGGGGCGGGACACACGCATCGCACGCCCCGGCAGACCTTGGTCGACATCGCTGCCGCTGCCCGACGCGTCCGCCGCCACGACCCGCACCGCCGTCGCCTTGCACAGCGCCAGCACTGCGAGGCCCGGCCGCAGCCCCAACAGTTCGGCGCTCTCGCGCGTGATGCGGGCCGCGACCGGCGGGCCGTCCGGCGCGCCGAGCGCCAGCCGCACCTCCACCGACGTGCCCTGCACCGCCAGGCCGGCGACCCAGGCGCGCCACTGGTTGCGCATGCTGGTGCGCAGCCCGAGCAGCGGGGCTGCCGGGCCATCGAGCCCCGCGAAAACCGATTCCCGCGCGGCATCGAGTGCATCCGCCGCCGCGAGCAGCGCCTGCCCGGCGGGGGTCAGCGCCGCACCGCCGCCGCCGCTGCCGCCGACCGCCTTGTCCACCAGCGCCACGCCTGCCAGGTTCGACAGCGTGTCCAGCGCCTGCCAGGCGGCCTTGTAGCTCACCCCGACCGCACGCGCCGCCTGCGAGATGCTGCCGCCCGCCGCGATCGCCCGCAGCACGCCGATGCGCCGGTCGGCCATGCCGGGCGCGAGTGCTTCGCGCAGGTCGGGCTGCGGGGCGCGGGCCTTGCGCACCGCCGGCTGCTTCGGCACGGGGGAGTTGTCTGGCGACGGAAGTGCGGGAGCAGCGGAGCGGTTACGGGCGGGCATCGGCCGATTGTCGCTACACTTTTTCGCTATTCCTTTCGTGAATAGCGGCATGCTCGGCCGTCGTTCTACCCCCGCCTCTGGCTGCTCACCTTCCATGCCATCCCTGCGCTTCCTCCTACCGCTCCGTGCCGTCGCCGCCTGCGCCGGCCTGCTCCTCGCCTCCGGCCTGCATGCGCAGGAGATCGTAGTTTCGGCCGCGGCCAGCCTGACCAACGCCTTCCAGGAGATGGGCCAGGCCTTCTCGCGCAGCCGGCCGCAGGCGCGGGTGACCTTCAACTTCGCCGCGTCGGGTGCGCTGCTCGCGCAGATCCGGCAGGGTGCGCCGGTCGACGTGTTCGCCTCCGCCGACCAGGCGACGATGGACCGCGCCGCCGCCGAGAACCTGCTGGCGCCCGGCAGCCGGGCCGACTTCGCCGCCAACGACCTGGTGCTGGTGGTGCCGGCCGCTGCGACGGCCTTCCCGGCCAGGATCGCCGACCTGACGCAGCCGGCCTACCGGCGCATCGCGGTCGGCACCGCGGCCAGCGTGCCGGCCGGCCGCTATGCCGCCGATGCGGTGGAGGCCGCCGGCCTCGCGCCCGCACTGGCGCCGAAGTGGATCTACGGCGAAAGCGTGCGCCAGGTGCTGAACTACGTCGCCCGCGGCGAGGTCGAGGCCGGCTTCGTCTACCGCACCGATGCGCTGCAGGACGCCGGCAAGGTCCGCGTCGCCGCGACGGTGCCGACCCGCACGCCGGTGCGCTATCCCATCGCGGTGCTCGCCGCCAGCCGGCAGCCGGCGGTCGCGGCGGATTTCGCGGCCTTTGTGCGCAGCCCGGCCGGGCAGGACATCCTCGCGCGCCACGGCTTCTCGCGGCCGTGAGCGGCGACGCGGCGGCCCTCGGCCCCTGGGCGCCGCTGTGGGTGACGCTCAAGGTCGCGCTGTGGGCGACCGTGCTCGGCGGCGCGGCCGGCATCGGCGCCGGCTGGGCGATGGCGCGGCGGCGCTTTCGCGGGCAGGAGGTGCTCGACGCGCTGCTGCTGCTGCCGATGGTGCTGCCGCCCACCGTGCTCGGCTACTACCTGATCGTGCTGGTCGGCCGGCGCGGCGCGCTGGGCGCATGGCTGGACCGCTGGTTCGGCATCCAGCTGATCTTCACCTGGCAGGGCGCGGCACTGGCGGCGGCGCTAGTGTCGTTCCCGCTGGTCTACAAGGCTGCGCGGGCCGCGTTCGAGGACATCGAGCCGCACGTCGCCGAGGCCGCGCGCACCCTGGGCGCACGTGACTACCAGGTGTTCTGGCGGGTGCTGCTGCCGCTCGCCCGCCGCGGCATCGGCGCCGGGCTGATGCTCGGTTTTGCGCGGGCGATGGGGGAATTCGGCGCGACGCTGATGGTGGCGGGCAACCTGCCGGGCCGCACGCAAACGCTGTCGGTGGCGATCTACGAAGCGGTACAGGCCGGGCGAGATGCCGAAGCGCTGTGGATGACCGGGCTGGTGTCGGCTGTCTGTGTGGTGCTGCTGGTCGCGGCGGGACGGCTGCTTGCGCCGGGCCACGGCTGACGCGACAGCGGCTGCACGCCGGCTCAGCCCGGCGCCGCCGCCAGCACCACCCGCACCCGCAGCCCGCGGCCGCCGGGGCCGGCCGACAGCTGCAGCCGGCCGCCGTGCAGCCGCGCGATCTCGTCGGCGATCGCCAGGCCCAAGCCGGTGCCCTCGCCCTGCGTGCCGCGCACCCGGTAGAAGCGCTCCAGCACCCGGAAGCGCTCGTGCGGCGCGATGCCGGGGCCGTCGTCCTCCACCTCGACCACCGCGCCGTCGCCGTCGGTGCGGCAGCTCAGCGTCACCGTGCCGCCGCGCGGCGTGTACTTCACCGCGTTGTCCACCAGGTTGCCGAGCAGCTCGCGCAGCAGCCATTCGTGGCCGACCACTTGCGCCGGCTGCGCGTCCAGGCCGAGGTCGATCGCCTTGTCGGCGGCGGATCCGATGTGGATCTCGATCATCGATTCGCACAGCGCTTTCAGGTCCACCGGCGCCGGCGGCTGGCCGTGCAGCGCATGCGCGTCGGCCCGCGACAGCGCCAGCAGCTGGTGCGCGAGCTGCGAGGTGCGGCGGGTCGCGTCGCGCAGCTTGAGCACGTCTTCTGCTCTCAAATGAATAGCAGCTGGTGCAGGTCCGGCCTGCGCAGAAGCCCGATTTTCCTCCAAATCCAGCCGCGCCGCCTGGGCCCAGGCCTCTACCTGCGCCTGCAGCCCCGCGAGCGGCGTGCGCAGTTGGTGCGCCGCATCAGCGACGAAGCGGCGCTGGCTCTCGCTCTGCGCATTGACCAGCCCGAACAACCGGTTGAGCGACTGCACCAGCGGCCGCACCTCGTCGGGCGACGCCGCCGCATCCAGCGGGCTCAGGTCGCGCGGCGAGCGGCGCTCCACCGCCTCCTTCAACGCGATCAGCGGCCGCAGCGCATGCCGCACCGCCAGGTTCATCGCGAAGGCGGTGACCAGCAGCAGCACCACGTTCGGCAGCAGCACCCGCAGCAGCACGATGCGGCCCCAGTGCTGGCGCGGATCGGACCCGTCGGCGAGCTGCACCACCACGTCGCCGGCGGAGGTGCCGACGCGCTGCGCCACGATGCGGTAGAGCACCCCGTCATGCTCGCGGCTGTGGAATTCCGGCTCGCGGGTTTCGGGCACCGCGCCTTCCAGCCAGCTTTCGCCGTGCAGCACCCGGCCCTCGGGATCGGACACGCTGTAGGCGGCGAAGCCGGCGCGGTCCTTCAGGAATTCCTCGACCGGCGGCGCGAGCAGCACCATCGGCCGCTCGCCGTCGGCGCCGGAGACGATCACCGAATCGGACATCAGCGGCACCATGCGCAGCAGCTGCGCGTCCTGGCGCAGCGCGGCGCTGTCGGCCGAGCGGTAGTCGAGCCAGGCGCTCAGGAGTGCGAGCAGCAGCAGCGGCAACAGCAGCAGGCCGAGCAGGCGGGTCTGCAGGCCGCGGGTGAAGCGGTTGCGTGCAGGCGTGCTGCCGGCCGCCTGCAGCGCGGCCACTTCGCCGCTCTCAGGGGCGACCGCCGTGCTCGACGGCGTCGCACTGCCCGTACCGGCTGCTGCGCCGCCGCCGTCGGTGGCGGCGAGCGTCATGCGGCGGCGGCGCCCGCGTTGCGCACCTCGAGCCGGTAGCCGAAGCCGCGGATCGCGCGCAGCGCCACGCCGTGCGGCTCCAGCTTGCCGCGCAGCCGCGAGATGTAGACCTCCACCGCATTGGCGGTGATCTCGCGATCCCAGCCGGTCAGCGCCTGCAGCAGTTTGTCCTTGCTGGCGGGCTTGGGCGCATGCAGCAGCAGGTATTCGAGCACCGTCCATTCCCGCGGGCCCAGCTCCAGCGGCTGGCCGTGCACCGTGCCGCGGCGCTGGGCCGTGTCCAGCTCGACGCCGCCGAAAGACAGCACGGCCGAGGTGGCCGCCTGCGACCGGCGCAGCAGCGCACGCAGCCGGGCCAGCAGCTCGGGCAGCTCGAACGGCTTGACCATGTAGTCGTCGGCCCCCAGGTCCAGGCCCTGCACCCGGTCCTGCAGCGCGTCGCGCGCCGTCAGGATCAGCACCGGCAGCACCTGCGCGTCGCGCCGCAGCCGCCGGGTGAGCTCCAGCCCGTCCATGCCGGGCAGGCCGATGTCGATGACCGCCGCATCGAAGCGCTCGGTGCGCAGCACCTCTTCCGCGCGCTCGCCGCTGCCGACCCAGTCCACCGCATAGCCCGCGCCGCACAGGCCCAGCTTGATGCCGCTGGCGAGCATGACGTCGTCTTCGACGAGGAGGAGTCTCATGGGAGCGAGGTGGGGCGGAGGCCCGGAGGCGGTCGAGGCGCGGAAGATAGCACTGGCGCCATCCAAACCGCCTGGGGACTTGCCCGAGGCCGCGACATGGCCCACCGCTGTCATGCGGTGACTCCGGCCTCACCGCCTTGCAAGATTCAAAGTCCTGCGCACGCCATCGGCCGAACGTCGACGTTCGATAACGTCGCGTTCGACGAACTCGTCAGGTACACCCGGTCGATACAGGTCGGACCCATGCTCATTCGCGTCCTCATGCAGGTCAGAGTGGACGTGGGCACCATACGGTCACAGACAAACCCTCGGGACGACAGCCGTTCCGAAGCCGTCTGCACCGTCATCTCCACCTGCACCGCGCGGTGAACCTCCTGCGCGAGCTGTTCGTTGGTCATGGTGTGGCATCCGACCAGAACTGTGACGATTGCGACGGTCCAACAGTTTCGCATTTCATGCCTTTCAGCCGCTGACATCAACGACGTTGCCAGGTTCGCCCGATCATCCTTCCGGGCTGCAGCCGTACCTGAACCCTGATGAATGCCGCAGCGCCGCCACGGTGTGCGCGAAGTCTTCAACGCCCTGCGCCGGCTGGTGCAAGCAAGTGCACCCTTGCACAGGGCCCGCATGACGCACCACCGTGGGAGGCGGTCCGACAGCAGCGCCGCCGATGGAGTCCGAGAAGAATCTCGATCAGAAACTTTCCCAATCCTGCTCTTTTGATGTCCCGTTCGCGGCGGTACCCGCAACGACCGCAGGGGGCAGCGTCTTCTTGGCCGATGAGCGTGCATTCGTCACCGCTGGCGGCCGCGAGACGATGGCGGATGCGCCCTTGGATACGGCTGCCGGCATCGGTGTGTGACCTCCGGCGACCGCAGCCGGACCACGCGCCAGTTTGAAGAAGGCCACCGCCTGCACCAATTGTTCGGCCTGGGTGCGCAGGCTCGACGCTGCTGCCGCCGACTCTTCCACCAGTGCCGCGTTCTGTTGCGTGGCCTGGTCCATCTGCGTCACAGCCTCACCGACCTGCGCCACGCCCTGGCTCTGTTCCCGACTGGCCGCACTGATTTCGCCCATGATGTCGGTGACGCGCCGGATGGACGCCACCACATCGGTCATCGTCGTGCCGGCCCGGTCCACCAGCGTGGTGCCCTGCTCGACACGCTGGACACTGGTGCCGATCAAGGACTTGATTTCCTTGGCAGCATCGGCACTGCGTCGCGCCAGGCTGCGCACCTCGGAGGCCACCACGGCGAAGCCCCGGCCCTGTTCACCGGCCCGCGCGGCCTCCACCGCCGCGTTGAGCGCGAGGATGTTGGTCTGAAAGGCAATGCCGTCGATCGTGCCGATGATGTCGGATATGCGGCGCGAACTCTCGTTGATGCCCTTCATGGTCTCGACCACCTGGCCGACGACGTCTCCGCCCTGCACTGCCACGTTCGAGGCGTTGGCCGCGAGCTGGTTGGCCTGCTGAGCGTTGTCGGCGTTCTGTCGTACGGTGGAACTGAGTTCCTCCATGGAAGCCGCCGTTTCCTGCAGCGCGGATGCCTGCTGCTCGGTACGCGACGACAGGTCGTTGTTGCCCTGCTCGATCTGGGCGCTCGCCGTGGCGACGCTTTCGGAGTTGCTACGCACGCCGGCCACGATCGAACTCAGCCGCTCTCGCATCGACTCCAGACCACGCAGCAACTGGCCGGTTTCGTCGCCGCTGCCCGAGGGCACTGCAACGGTGAGGTCTCCTGCTGCGATACCGTCCATCGCTTTCACGGCCTGGTGCAGAGGGCGCGTGATGAGTCGGGTGATCCAGAAGCCGAGAGTGGCTGCCGCGAGGCCCGCGACAAGCACCGCGACCGCCAACTCCATCTTGGTTCGGGAGAACTGGGACTGCGATTCCCGGTACGACAGGTCGGCGTGCGTATTGTTGAAGTCGTTGATCGCCCCGAGTTTCTCCGTCATCGCCACGAAGGCCATCTCGGAATCACCCAGGTCGCGACCCTTTGTGCAGGCGTCACCGACGCATCGTCCAGCTCCCTCACCATACGGCTCTGGCTCTGCAAGTGCTGGTCGCGAAGCGCACGGTATTCGTCATACAGACGCCGCTCTTCGCCATCCGTCACCAACGGTGCGTAAGTCTTCTCGACGGCTTCCAGGCGCTTCACACGGTCCTGCAACAGGGCCAGTTTGGTGGGCCGGGCGACGGCCTCCGCAGGCAGGAAGAGTCCGCCTCGGTGCGGCGCATTTGATTCGCTGCAATGCGCATTTCCGCGGCCGCCCGAACGCTGGGCATCCAGTTGGTTGCGATCTCTTCGCCCTGGCTGTAAATCTTCGACGCTTCCGTGAACGCGAGAGCGCCTAACAACAAGGTGATAGCTGTAAGTGCCGCGAAGCACGTGCCCAACTTCGATCCGATCTTCAGATTGGCAAATGTCATGGGATGGCTCCTGTCGAAATTCCGCAATGTGTGCAGTCCAAGCGTCTGCTAGCAGTCCGCACTCACGTCCATGTGTCAGATTGTTAATGATCTCATATGGCAGTTATCGATCATCAATTTTCCGACCCATCAGTTATGCGGATAGTGGCCACTGCGCAACTTCCCCCGACTGACGAACCCTAGATCACCGCGCCTCAGCGCGCAGACAGCACCAGCAGCGCCCGCGCCTGCGCCCGGCCGACCCGCGACAGGCTGTGGCTCAGATACCCCGGAAAGTGGATGCAGTCCCCCGCACGCAGCCGTTCGGTGCGGTCGGCGAACACCACGTCGATCGTGCCGGCGAGCACGTACAGCATCTCCTGCCCTTCGTGCTGGGCACGCACCGCGTCCCCATCGGTGCCGGGGTACACCACGAAGGCCTCGAACGAACTGACCGAGTGGCCGTGCAGCAGCGGCGCGAACTGGTGCTGCGCCGGCTCGTCAGCCAGGTAGCGCGGCGCCAGGTCGCTCTGGCGGGTGACCTTGATGTCGGCGCGGTCCAGCGTTTCGCCGACCAGGTGGCCGATGGTGGTGCCGAGCGCCGACGCCAGCTTGGCCATCACCGCGATCGACGGCGTCTTTAAGCCGCGCTCCAGCCGCGAGATGTGCGCCTTGTTCACGCCGATGGCGTCGCCCAGTTCCTCCACCGTCATCTGTTTCAGGCGGCGCAGCGCCTTCATCCGCGGCCCGAAGCTGGCGAAGGCGCCGTCGGCGTCGGGTGCGGTGAGCGGTGCGGGCGGCGGTGGCGTCTTCGGCATGGCGGTGCATGTTGACACAGGTCAACCTGTTGACCATACTGAGTCAACAGGTTGACCTTGCCGACCTTTCAACACCTGCGGTGCCCGCGCCGCCCACCCCCCCCGACAGGAGCCGCCATGCGCACCGACCAGGACATCAAGGACAGCGTCTTCCGCGACCTGCAGGCCAAGGCCTCGACCACCGCGTACAGCACGATGGAGCAGCTCACGCTCGCGTGTCGCATGCTCGCCACCGAAGGCCACTGGGCCAACGGGCTGGCCGGCCAGATCACCGCCCGCGGCGAACAGCCCGGCACCTACTACACGCTGAAGTTCGGCATCGGCGCCGACGAGGCCACGCCCGGCAGCTTCATCCTGACCGACGACGATCTGAAGCCGCTCGACGGCACCTCGCTGCCCAACCCGGCGACGCGCTTTCACCTGTGGGTGTACCGCGCGCATCCGACGGTGAACTGCATCGTGCACACCCATCCGCAGGCGGTGTCGGCGCTCGCGATGACCGGGCAGCCGCTGGCGATCGCCTGCATGGACGCGACGCCCTTCTACGAGAACTGCGGCCATTTGGAAGAGTGGCCGGGTCTGCCGATCGGCAACGACGAGGGCCGGATCATCTCGGCCGCGCTCGGCGACCGCAAGGCGCTGCTGCTGGCCCACCACGGCCTGCTGACCGCCGGCGCCACCGTGGCCGAGGCGGCGACGCTCGCGATCTGGATGGAGCAGGCCGCATCTGCCCAGTTGCGCGCCGCGGCCGCCGGCACGATCAAGCCGGTGCCGGGCGAGCTGGCCCGCGAGTCGCGCGACTTTCTGCTCAAGCCGCAGATCACCGACATGACCTTCCAGTACTTCGCCCGCCGCGCCCTGCGCACCGCGCCCGACTGCTTGGCCGCCTGATCGGCCGATCGCGCCGTCGCCCGCCCTTCCCACGCCCTCCGAAAGCCCGCCATGCACCGCCGCGCCCTGCTCTCCACCTCTGCCGCCCTGGCCGCCGTCGCCGCGCCGGCGATCGCCCAGACCTCGCCTGCGGTGCGCTGGCGCATGCCGTCGTCGGTCCCCAAGACGCTCGACACGGTGTTCGGCGGCGCAGTGGCGATCGCCGAGCATGTGCGCCGGCTGACCGACGGCCGCTTCACCATCACGCCGTTCGCCGCGGGCGAGCTGATGCCGCCGCTCGCGATCCTCGACGGCGTGCAGGGCCGCAGCGTGGAATGCGGCCACACGGCGGGCTTCTACTACGTCGGCAAGGAGCCGGCCCTCGCGTTCGACACCGGCATCCCGTTCGGCATGACGCCGCGCCAGCACAGCGCCTGGATGCTGCACGGCGGCGGCATGGACCTGATGCGCGGGCTGTACGACCGCTACGACGCGGTGCAGATCCCCTGCGGCAACACCGGCGCGCAGATGGGCGGCTGGTTCCGCAAGGAGATCAAGACCGCCGCCGATTTCAAGGGCCTGCGCATGCGGGTGCCGGGCCTGCTCGGCAAGGTGTATGCCAAGCTCGGCGCCACACCGCAGCAGCTGCCCGCGGCCGACGTGTACCCGGCGCTGGAAAAAGGCACGCTCGACGCGGTGGAGTTCGTCGGCCCCTACGACGACGAGAAGCTCGGCATCTCGAAGGTGGCGCGCTACTACTACGGCCCCGGCGTGATGGAGCTCGGCGCGTCGATCTGCTTCATCGCCAACAAGAAGGCCTGGGCCGAACTGCCGGAGGCCTACCGTGCCGCGCTGGAAGCGGCCTGCGCCCAGGCCGGTGCCGACATGCTCGCGAAGTACGACGCGAACAACGTGCCGGCGCTGAAACGCATCATCGGCGCCGGCGCGCGCCTGAGCTACTGGCCCAAGCCGGTGATGGATGCGCTGCACCAGGCGACGCGCGAGGTGCTGGAGGAAGAGGCGAAGACCAACCCGACGTTTGCCAACGTGTACGGCAAATGGCGCGCCTTCCTCGACGACCAGCTGCTCTGGCATTCGGTCAACGACGGGGCCGCCGAGCAGTACATGCTGGCCTCGCGCCGCAAGAGCTGACGGGCCTGCGCGCAGGCGCTGATCCGCGCGATCCATAGCGCCCTGCGGGGCGCTTTTTCATAGGGAAAACCCGGCGGCGGCGCGTCAGGTTCTTTTCAGCGCCGCCGCCGGGGCCGGCAGTACGATCCGCGGGCTTTACCGCTTGGCAGGCGGCGGGCGCTGCCCTACCCTGCCGCACCATCCGGTTGTCGACGACGAAAGGCCCACGACGTGTCCGCCCTCCTCAAATTCGCTTTGCTGGTCGACTGGGTCAGCACCCGGCTCGGCAAGATCGCCGCCTGGGCCGTGCTTGCAGCCGCGCTCATCTCCGCCGGCAACGCCTTCGTGCGCTACGGCCTGGACATCAGTTCCAACGGCTGGCTCGAGATCCAGTGGTACCTGTTCGCCGCGACCGTGATGCTCGGCGCGCCGGTGGTGCTGCAGTTGAACGAGCACGTACGGGTCGACATCGTCTACGGCAAGCTGAAGGGCAACGGCCCGGTCTACGTCGACCTGTTCGGCCTCACTTTCTTCCTGCTGCCGGTGATGGCGATGCTCGCCTGGTTCAGCTGGCCGCTCTTCATCCGCATGTACGAGACGAACGAGATGTCCGGTAACGCCGGCGGCCTGGTGCGCTGGCCCGCGATGCTGCTGCTGCCGCTCGGCTTCGCGCTGATGTTCCTGCAGGGCGTGGCCGAGATCATCAAGCGCGTCTGCTACCTGAAGGGCATCCACAAGATGGACACCCATTACGAGAAGCCCGTCCAGTAAGCCGCGCGTCAAAGGCAACGACCATGAAATTCCTCACATACCAAACGATGGGCACAGCGTTTTCTTCACCAGGACGCAGCCGGTCCGGCTTCGCCGGTCGGCCAGCGTCGCCCCCTGCAGGGGGGAGGCGGAAACGCGTAGCGTGGAGCCTGGGGGGGAGCCAGTGATGCAAATGGAAAATTTCGCCCCGTTCATGTTCGCGGGGCTCGTGCTGATCATGCTGATCGGCTTCCCTGTCGCGTTCTCGCTGGCCGCGCTCGGCCTGGCGTCGGGCTTTTTCGCGATCGAGATGGGCTGGTTCCCCGCCACCTTCATGGCAAACCTCCCGCTCAACATGTTCGGCATCCTGTCGAACGAGCTGCTGCTGGCGATCCCGTTCTTCACCTTCATGGGCGCGATCCTGGAGAAGTGCGGCCTCGCCGAGGACATGCTCGACTCGATGGGCCAGCTGTTCGGCCCGGTGCGCGGCGGCCTTGGCTACTCAGTGATCATCGTGGGCTTCATCCTCGGCGCCATCACCGGTACCGTGGCCGGCCAGGTGATCGCGATGGCGCTGATCTCGCTGCCGGTGATGATCCGCTACGGCTACAACATGCGCTACGCGACCGGCGTGCTGGCCGCCTCGGGCACGATCACCCAGCTGGTGCCGCCGTCGCTGGTGCTGATCGTGATGGCCGACCAGCTCGGCCGCTCGGTGGGCGACATGTACAAGGGCGCCTGGGGCCCGTCGATCCTGCAGGTGCTGATCTTCGCCGGCTACACCTTCATGCTGGGCGTGTTCAAGCCGCATCATGTTCCGGGCGTGCCGAAGGAGGCGCGCACGCTGCACGGCTGGGCGCTGTGGGGCAAGTGCCTGCGCGGCATCCTGCCGGCGGCGGTGCTGATCTTCGCGGTGCTCGGCTCGATGGGCGGCCTGCCCGGCATCGACACCGCCATCGCCACGCCGACCGAGGCCGGTGCGATGGGCGTGGTCGGCGCCCTGGTGCTGGCCGCGATGCACAAGCGCCTGACCCGGCCGCTGATCTGGGACGCGATGGTCGGCACGATGCGGCTGACCGCGATGGTTGTGTTCATCCTGATCGGCGCCCGCGTCTTCTCGATGGTGTTCCAGGGCGTGGACGGCGCGCTGTGGGTCGAGCACATGCTGTCGGGCCTGCCCGGCGGTCAGACCGGCTTCCTGATCGCGGTCAACATCTTCATCTTCTTCCTGGCGTTCTTCCTCGACTTCTTCGAGATCGCCTTCATCATCCTGCCGATGCTGGGCCCGGTGGCGGACAAGCTCGGCATCGACCTGGTGTGGTTCGGCGTGCTGCTGTGCGTGAACATGCAGACCAGCTTCATGCACCCGCCGTTCGGCTTCGCGCTGTTCTACCTGCGCGGGATCTCCGACACGCTGTTCAAGGAAAAGCGGATCGAGAAGCCGATCAAGTCCAGCGACATCTACCTCGGCTCGATCCCCTGGGTGCTGCTGCAGCTGCTGCTGGTCGCGATCGTCATCTTCGTGCCGCAGACGGTGACGATGTTCCTCGACAAGCCCGAACAGATCGACCTCGACAAGGTGAAGATCGAGATGCCTGCCAACGACCAGCCGGCCGAGGCCGAAGGCGGCTCTGCCGAGGACGAGCAGAAGCGCATCGAGGAAATGTTCAAGCAGAACAGCGGCGGCAAGTAAACGGAGCAGCACGATGGCCGTCCACGCGACCGACCCGACCGCGCCGCTCGGCCAGCATTTCGGCCCGCCTCCCTTCCGCTTCGCGCCCTCCGGCGGCGTGACGGTGGAAGGTCCGGCGTTCTCGACAGCGTTCCGCGCGCTGGCCACGCTGATCGTCGGCGGCTGCGCAGCCTGGGTGGTGCGGCTTTGGCTGCGCGGCGACCTCGTCGCCGGCAGCGGCCTGGTGTGGGTCGCGGCCGGCCTGGTGCTGATGGGCTGGACCTGGTGGTGCGTGATGACGAGCCGCACCCGGCTCGGCGCCGACGGGCTGCACCAGCGCTGGATCTGGGACAAGCAGATGCCGCTGCGCGAGCTGGCCTACTGCAAGCTGATCCGCGTACGCGGGCTGGAATGGCTGATCGCGCCGCGGCTCTATGCCCGCACTCTCACCGGCAAGTTCGCGGTGTTCTACGGCGCATCTCCTGCGCTGATCGCGGAGTTCGAGCGGCTGCGCGACGAGCTGTCCGCCTTCCGGCGCAGCGGCGGCGGTCTTTCCTGAGAAAATCGGGTCCCAGCGCCCGTCCCACCTGCGTCGACAGCTATCTTTTCAATAGCATTCGCCCTCAGCCGGCGTGGCGCTGCACCCAGCCGACGTAGGCATCCACCCAGCCCTGCAGGAACTTCTTCGAACCTTCGTTGCCGATGCTGCCGTCGGCGGCGAAGGTGTCGTCCTTCACCTGGATGAAGGCTTCCGGCTGGCCGAGCGTCGGCACGTCGAGGTAGGCCAGCACATTGCGCAGATGCTGCTGGGCCATCGCGGTGCCGGCCGCGCCGATGGATGCGCCGATCACGCCGGCCGGCTTCTTCGCCCAGCTGTTCTTGCCGTACGGCCGCGAGCCGTGGTCCAGTGCGTTCTTCAGCACGCCGGGGATCGACCGGTTGTATTCCGGCGTCACGAACAGCAGGCCCTGCGCCGCCTGGATCTCGGCGCGCAGCCGCAGCACGCTCGGCGCCTCGTGGCCGTCCTCGTCCTGGTTGTAGAGCGGCAGGTCGCCGATCTCCAGGTGCTCGAAGCTGAAGCCGGCGGGAAACAGCGGCTCCAGCGCGCGGGCGAGCTTGCGGTTGATCGAGTCCTTGCGGAGGCTGCCGACGACGACGGCGATGCGGTACGAGGCCATGGGAATCCTTGGATGGGAAATGACGGACGCGCCATTGTGCGAAGCGCCCTGCCCGTCCGCGTGACAAGCCGTGCGGCCCGGCGGCCGCGCGGCAGTCCGTCCTGCCTCGCGCTGTGTCAGCAGCGGGTGCTGCCGCCGCTGCGCGACACCGCCTGGGTCACATGTGCGCCCGGCGGCACGTCCTGCGTCAGCCAGACGTTGCCGCCGATGGTCGCGCCGCGGCCGAGCGTGACCCGGCCGAGGATGGTGGCGCCGGCATAGATCACCACGTCGTCCTCCACCACCGGATGGCGCGGCAGGCCCTTCTCGAGGTGGCCGTCGGTGTCGGCCGGGAAGCGCTTGGCGCCGAGCGTGACCGCCTGGTAGAGCCGCACCCGCTGGCCGATCACCGCCGTCTCGCCGATCACGACGCCGGTGCCGTGGTCGATAAAGAAGCCGGCACCGATCTGCGCGCCCGGGTGGATGTCGATGCCGGTCTGGCCGTGCGCCAGTTCGGCCACGATGCGTGCGAGCAGCGGCAGCTCCAGCCGGTAGAGCCGGTGCGCCAGGCGGTGGTGGATCATCGCCAGCACGCCGGGGTAGCAGAGCAGCACCTCGTCTACGCTGCGCGCTGCCGGGTCGCCGTGGTAGGCGGCCATCACGTCGCTGTCGAGCATGCGGCGGATCTCGGGCAGCGACGCGGCGAAGGCGTGCGCGGCCTGCTCGGCGCGGGCCTCGATGCCGTCGGGCTCCTGGCCCTGCTGGCGCGCCTGGTAGCGCAGTTCCAGTCGGATCTGCGCGAGCAGCGCATGCAGCGCGGTGTCGAGGGTGTGGCCGACGTAGAAGTTCTCGGCCTCTTGGCGCAGGTCGGTCGGCCCGAGCCGCATCGGGAACAGCGCGCCCTTGAGCGACTCGACCACCGCGGCCAGCGCATCGCGCGACGGAAATTCCCGGCCGCCGGGTTCGCGCGGACGGGCCTGGGCCGCGCGCCAGTCGCGCCGCGCGGCCTGCAGGAAATCGACGATCTGCTGGGTGTCAAAAACGACCACGGTGTGCTTTCGATAGGTTGTGCGTGGAATGGGCGACGGCCGGACGCCCGCCGCTTCCCCGGCGCGGCACGGCCGGGCCACAGCATCGCAAAAGCATAAAGGGCCCGCAGGCGGACTGGCATTCGCACCCGGGTGCGCCGCCGCGGGTCAGACCGCGAACGGCAGCGGCAGGGCGCGGGCCGGCGCGGACAGCCGCAGCCAGCGCCGGCGCCGCGGCAACCGGTGCGCCACGGCCAGCCCCCAGTCGGCCGCCGTCACCGACAGGAGCCGCATCAGCTGCGGGTCGGTGTGCGGCCGCAGCGGTGCGACGGGCGCCAAAGAGGACGAAGACAGGAGGGTGCGTGCGGTGGTCATGGCGCCACTGTAGGCAGCGCGACGCGAACGGGGAACGATGCGATCCGCAGGTGCTTACATGCCGGATGCATGACCGGCGCGGACGGCGTCGGAACATGCAGGCTCCTCCCCGCGCGGCTCGCAACCCGTCCCGCCGCCCGGTTGCTCAAAAAACGAAAGCCGCCCGACCTGCAGGTCGGACGGCCGGCAGACCTGCGCAGCAGGTCAGAGCTTGGCGATCGACACCTCGGTCGACTTCACCAGCGCCACGACGTCGGAGCCGACGGCGAGTTCGAGCTGGTCGACCGAGCGGGTGGTGATCACCGAAGTGACGATGCCCCACGGCGTCTCGACATCGATTTCCGAGACGACGTCGCCGCGGATGATCTCCTTGACCTTGCCCTTGAACTGGTTGCGGACGTTGATGGCTTGGATGGACATGGTGTACTCCTGGTTGAAAATTGCTATCGAAAAGTGAGCTGCCTGCGCAGGCAGCACCTGCGCAAAAGTCGAATTTTTTACGTAATTGAAGCCGTCAGATCGCCCAGCGCAGGCCCGACGCCGGCGGCCCGGGCCAGGCGGTCGCCGCGTCCCCTGCCGGCGCTTCGTCGCCGGGCTTCTGCAGCACTCGGTCGAGGATGCGTTTCTCCAGCGCGGCGAAGGCGGCTTCGCCGTGTGCGCGGGGCCGCGGCAGGTCGATGCGTTCGTCGAGGGCAATGCGGCCGTCCTCGATCAGCACCACCCGGTCGGCCAGCGCCACGGCTTCCTGCACGTCGTGGGTGACCAACAGCGCGGTGAAACGGTGGCGCTGCCACAGGCCCTCGATCAGCCGGTGCATCTCGATGCGGGTCAGCGCGTCCAGCGCGCCGAGCGGTTCGTCGAGCAGCAGCAGCCGCGGCTGGTGGACCAGCGCCCGCGCCAGCGCCACCCGCTGCCGCTGCCCGCCCGACAGCCGCGCCGGCCATTCGTGGCCGCGGTCGGCCAGGCCCACCTGCGCCAGCACCGCCTCGCCGCGGCTGCGCGCCTCGGGCGGCAGGCCGAGCACCACGTTGTCGATCACGCGGCGCCAGGTCAGCAGCCGCGCCTCCTGGAACATGATGCGGGTGTCGGGCTGCAGCCGGCCGTCGACCGCGCGGCCGTCGGCCTGCAGCGTGCCGGCCGACGGCGCCTCCAGCCCGGCCACCAGCCGCAGCAGTGTGCTCTTGCCGCAGCCGCTGCGGCCGACGATGGCGACGAATTCGCCGGGCGCCACGTCGAGCCGCGCCTCGCGCAGCACCTCGCGGCCGCCGTAGCGCTTGGTGAGGCGGCGGGCTTCCAGCCGCACGCCAGGGGATGCGGACGGCACCGGATCGGGATGGCTCATCGGAATGTCTCTCGAAGGGATGCAGGGGTCAGCGGGCCGGGCCGTAGCTCGGGTGCCAGCGCAGCCACCAGCGCTCCAGGCCGCGGGCGAACAGGTCGGCGAGCTTGCCGAGCAGCGCGTAGAGCAGGATGCCGACCAGCACGATGTCGGTCTGCAGGAACTCGCGGGCGTTCATCGTCAGGTAGCCGATGCCGGCCTGCGCCGAGACCGTCTCCGCCACGATCAGGATCACCCACATCAGCCCGAGCGAAAAGCGCAGCCCGACCAGGATCGACGACAGCGCGCCGGGCAGGATGACCTCGCGGTACAGCTGCCAGCGCGACAGGCCGTAGGTGCGGCCCATCTCGATCAGCTGCGGATCGACGTTGCGGATGCCGTGGAAGGTGTTCAGGTAGATCGGAAAGAACACCGACACCGCGATCAGGAACAGCTTGGCCGACTCGTCGATGCCGAACCACAGGATCACCAGCGGGATCATCG
>CAJYQL010000108.1 GCA_913776965.1 uncultured Xylophilus sp. | reverse complement strand
CTGGTACGCCGCGGGCCGGCAGATGCTCCTGTTTCGATAGCTGCCAGCGCAGGTGCAGCGGGCGCCGGAGCCCCGAAAGCGTCGCAAAAGCCGCCCGCCGTGCTGTCGTTCGGACCGACACGGATCGTCAACGGCCGGGTGCAGTTCACCGACCGGCTGGTCAAGCCGTCGTACACCGCCAGCCTGAGCGAACTGAACGGGCGGCTCGGCGCCTTCGCGTCGGCGCCGCCGGCCGACGGCCAGCCGCAGATGGCCGCGCTCGAACTCAAGGGCAAGGCCGAAGGCACCGCCTCGCTGGAGATCGCGGGCCGTCTCAACCCGCTCGCCCGGCCGCTGGCGCTCGACATCACCGGCCAGGTGCGTGACCTGGATCTGCCGGCGCTGTCGCCCTACAGCGTGAAGTACGTCGGCCACGGCATCGAGCGCGGCAAGCTGAGCATGGACGTGGCCTACCAGGTGCAGCCCGACGGTCGGCTCACCGCCCGCAACAGCCTGGTACTGCGCCAGCTCACCTTCGGCGAGCCGGTCGACGGTGCGCCGGCCAGCCTGCCGGTGCGGCTTGCGACCGCGCTGCTGGCCGACCGCAACGGGGTGATCGACCTCGACCTGCCGATCAGCGGTTCGCTCAACGACCCGCAGTTCAGCCTCGGCCCGGTGATCGGCAAGGCGCTCGCCAACCTGGTGCTGCGGGCGGTGACCTCGCCGTTCACCCTGCTCGCGAAAGCCTTCGGCGGCGGCCCGGCGGCCGCGCAGGAGACCGAGGTGGCATTCGCGCCGGGCAGCGCGGAGCTGTCGGAGGCGGCGCGCGCCCAGCTCGACGGCGTGGCGCGTGCGCTGATCGACCGGCCATCGCTGCAGCTGACGGTGGTCGGCACCGCGAGCCTCGAGGCGGAGCGCGAGGGCTTTCGCCGCGAGCGGCTGCGGCAGCTGACCCGCTTCGAGAAGCGCCGTGGGCTGCTGGAAGCCCAGGCCGCCGCCGGCACGGCCGATGCGCCCTCGCGCCCCGCGGTGGCCGACATCGTGGTCACCGATCGCGAATATCCGGCGCTGCTGCGCCAGATCTATGCCCGCACCGACATGCCGAAGCCACGCAATGCGCTCGGCCTGCCGCGCGACGTGCCGCTGGCCGAGATGGAAGCACTGCTGATGGCGCAGGTGGACGTGGATGAGGAAGCCGCCCGCACGCTGGCCGTACGCCGTGGCGGCGCGGTGCGCGACTACCTGGCCGGGCGGGGCGTGCCGACCGACCGGCTGTTCCTGGGCGCATCGCGGCGCGAAGCCGCCACCGACGGCTGGGCGCCGCATGCCGAGTTGAAGCTGGCGGCGCGCTGAGCCGCTCAGGCGCGCAGGCCCGGCAGGCTGTTGCGTACTGCTACATGGCCCCTATATCGGAAGACGATCAAAACGCGGTGAAAATACCGCTCCTGCCGCGGCCGGACTTCCGGTCCCGCTCCGCGGCACGGCGGCCTGCCCCACGGCCGCCGTCCTCTCTACCAGTACATGTTCCCTTTTTCCTCCCGTACCACCATGTCCGACGCAACCGACGCGACCCCGGCTCCAGCCAAGAACTCCGATGCGCATCCGCTCGACGCGCTGACGGGTGGCGCCTTCTCCGCGCCGACGTCGGGCGAACGTTCGGCGCGCGTGCGCGAATGGCTGGCCAAGCAGCCCCCGGCCGAGCAGATCCAGGACGTCTTCAAGGAACTGAGCGTGCGCGACAAGGGTGCCGCCAAGCCCCTGCGCGAGCGCCTCGACGAGATCAAGCGCGCCAAGGGCCAGGAGGCGATTGCCGCCGAATGGGCCGACAAGGCGACCGCGTTGCTCGGCGCCTCCAAGCTCAACATCGCCGATGCGATGGCTTGGCAGCGCGACGCCGCGCGGGCCGGTGCGCCGCTGAGCCGCGAGCCGCTGGCCTCGCTCAAGACCCAGATCGCCGAACGCATCCGCACCATCGAAGACCTGCAGCACCGCGTGCAGGTGCAGCGCGAGGCCGCGGTGCTGCTGGCGCAGCGCATCGAGGTGCTGTCCACCAAGCCGTGGCGCGATGCCGAAGCAGCGCTCGACACGCTGCAGGCCGATGTGCAGCACTGGCAGGACCAGGCGGCCGGCCTGAGCGGCGACGCCGCCTGGCCGAGCGTGGACGCCAAGTTCCCGCCGCTGCTGGAAGGCTCCAAGGCCCAGCTGCTGGTGGTGTGGGAGGCCTTCCAGGGCGCGCTGGCCCAGGCCGCCGCTGCCGCGGCCGACCCCGCGGCACCGCTGCCGCCGGTGCCGGTCTGGGCCGACGAACTGATCGTCGCCCGCGGCGGCGTCCCGGCGTCGGCTGCCGCCGCTGCCGCACCCGCGGGCGAGCCGCGCGCCGCCCGTCCGCCCCGCCCGAAGGCCGATCCCGCCGTGCGCGAGAAGGCCGAGAAGGCGGTGCGCGACGCGGTCGCCAAGCTGCAGCAGGAAACCGCCGAAGGCCACGGCAAGGCGAGCGTCGGCGCCGCCGCCGCGCTGCGCGCGGTGCTGAAGGAGCACGGCCGCCACATCGACGACGCGCTGGAAGCCGAGGTCAACGCCGCCCTCAAGGCCGCCGGCGAGCTGGAGGGCTGGCAGCGCTGGCGCGCCGACCAGCTGCGCGAGGAACTGGTCGCGAAGGCCGAGGGCCTGACCAAGCGCCCGGAAGGCCAGGCGCTCGGCGGCCGCAAGATGCAGGAAACCCTGCGCGCCCTGCGCGAGCAGTGGAAGCAGACCGACCAGGGCGGCCCGGCCAACCATGCGCTGTGGAAGCGCTTCGACGAGGCCTGCAACGAGGCCCACAAGGTCGTCGAAGCCTGGCTCGAAAAGATCAAGGCCGACGCGGCCGAGCACAAGGCGCAGCGCCTCGCGCTGATCGAGGAACTGAAGGCGTGGGGCGCGGCGCAAGCTGCCACCACCGACTGGAAGGCGCTCAACCGCGGCCTGCACCAGTTCTCCGACCGCTGGCGCGATGCCGGCCACCTGGGCGAAAAGGCATTTGCCGAAATCCAGCCGCAGTGGAAGGCTGCCATCGCCGCCGCGGCCGCACCGCTGGAGGCCGCGCAGAAGCAGAGCCTGGAACGCCGCCACGCGATGATCGACGAGGCGGTCGCGCTCGGCGCGCAGCCGATGCTGCGCATCGACGCGGTCAAGGCGCTGCAGCAGCGCTGGCAGGCCGAGGCGCAGTCGGTGCCGCTCGACCGCAAGCACGAGCAGAAGCTGTGGGATGCGTTCCGCAAGCCGATCGACGACGCCTTCAACCGCAAGACGGCCGAGCGGGAGAAGTCCGCCGCGGCGATGAGCGAGCACGACCGCATCGTGCTGGATGCGTCGAAGGCGCTGGAAGCGGCCAATGCCGGCGGCGACGCGCAGAAGATCCGTGCGGCGATGTCGGCGCTGGAAGCCGCGCTGCGCGGGCAGGCGGCGGCCGTGGCGGCGGCTGCGGCAGCACCCGCAAACGATGAAAAACAAACCCCAGCGTCCGCTGCGCCTGCGCAGGATGCTACGGAAAGCGGAGCAGAAGGCGCCGCGACGGCCGCAGCGGAGGGCGACGCACCTGCGGCGGCAGCCGACGCAGCCGCACCCGCACCGGCACCGGTCGCACCGCCGCCGGCTCCGAAGCGGGTGGTGGCCGTCCGCGGCGACGACCGTCCGGGCATGAAGAAGGACGCGCCGGCGGTGCCGGGCCGTGGCGGCAAGTTCGGCGACCGCCGGCCCGACAGCCGCGGACCGGGCGGCCCGGGCCGTCCCGGCGGCGACCGGGGCGCACCGCGCTTCGGCGACCGTCCCGACCGCGGCGGCCGCTTCGGCGACCGGCCGGAGCGCGAAGAGCGCGGCCCGCGGCTGGGCGATACCGCCTTCCGCGCCCCGCGCGAAGCGCTGGAGCACGCCCAGGCGGCGCTGCGCAAGCTGGCCGCGCAGGCCCACGGCGAGGCGCTCACGCAACTGCTCGGCGCCTGGGAAGCCCGCGACGCGGAGCAGCTGCCCGGCACCCAGGAACTCGGCGACACCCGG
>CAJYQL010000107.1 GCA_913776965.1 uncultured Xylophilus sp. | reverse complement strand
ATCGAGCAGGTCGAACTGGCGCCGCCGGGCCCGGGCGAACTGCTGGTCCGCATCGCGGCTGCCGGGCTTTGCCATTCCGACCTGTCGGTGATCAACGGAGACCGGCCGCGTCCCCTGCCGATGGCGCTCGGCCACGAGGCCTCCGGCGTGGTGGTCGAGACCGGACCCGGCGTCGCCGGGCTGGAGCCGGGTGACCATGTCGTGCTGGTCTTCATGCCGAGCTGCGGCCATTGCCAGCCCTGTGCGGGTGGCCGGCCCGCCCTCTGCGAGCCCGGCGCCGCGGCCAACGGTGCCGGCACGCTGCTGTCGGGTGCACGCCGCATCTCGCACGTCGGCCAGCCGGTCCACCACCACCTCGGCTGCTCGGTGTTCGCAGAACACGCGGTCGTATCCCGGCATTCGGTGGTCAAGATCGACCGCGGCATTCCACTGGTCGAGGCCGCGCTTTTCGGCTGTGCGGTGCTGACGGGCGTCGGTGCCGTCATCAATACGGCCGGATTGCAGGCTGGTCAGAGCGCCGCCGTGATCGGCCTCGGCGGGGTCGGGCTGGCGGCGGTACTCGGGGCGCACGCGGCCGGCGCCCGGCAGATCGTCGCGGTGGACCTGTCGGACGACAAACTGGCACAGGCGCTCGCACTCGGCGCGACGCACGCGGTCAACGCCGGGAGCCCGGACGCGGTGGCAAGCATCCGCGCGCTGAGCCAGGGCGGCGTGGAATGCGCACTCGAGTTTGCCGGGTCGGTCCGGGCACTGGAACTGGCCTATGCCGTCACGGCGCGAGGCGGCCTCACCGTCACGGCCGGGCTGCCGCCACCGGGCGCCACGATGGCGCTGCCGGCGGTGAGCCTGGTCGCCGAGGAGCGCACCGTCAAGGGAAGCTACATCGGCACCTGCGTGCCTTCTCGCGACATTCCACGGTACATCGCGCTCTACCGGCAGGGCCGGCTGCCCGTCGATCGGCTGCTCAGCGGCCGGCTGCGGCTGGACGACATCAACGAGGGATTCGACCGTCTGCACGAAGGCCGGGCCGTACGCCAGGTGGTCGTATTCGACGACGCCTGAAGCGGATTGCCGCGGGGCGCCAGGGGCTTCCACTTGCGACCGCCATACGCGCCGTGGCGGGTACGGGGTGCTGTGCATACACTCCCGGGCAGGCTCCTTCTGCCGTGACGATGACCACCATTCCGAAATCCGCTTCGTCCGCCAATCTGGCGTACAACCATATCCGGACCCACATCCTCAACGGCACCTACCGGGAGGGCGAGCGCATCACCGAACAGCAGGTCTCGGACCTGCTCGGCCTGTCGCGCACGCCGGTACGCGAAGCGATGCGACGGCTGGTGTCCGACGGCTTCCTGCATTTCCAGCCGAACAGCGGAACGTTCGTGCGGACCTGGGACGCCGCAGAGGTGGAGGCGATCTACGACGCCCGCATCCTGCTCGAACCCGAACTCGCGGCCCATGCGGCGCGCCACATGACCGCGCCGGTACTGGCGCGCATGCACCAGATCCAGGACGAGATCGAATCCCGCGGCGCCGACATCGCGGAAGACAACCTGGTGCGCATCAGTCCGCTCAACCGCGATTTCCATGCGCTGATCAGCGATACCGCCCAGAACCCGCGGCTCGCGCACATGCGGGTGCAGTCGCTCGAGATCCAGATCATTCAGCGCACCCGGCGGCGCCTGTCGGCCCACCAGCTCGACCGCATCTTCCACCACCACCGCGAACTGCTCGACGCCTTCGCCTGCCGCGACAGCGACTGGGCGCGCTGCGTCATGTCCTGCCATCTGCGTACTGCGAAACTGGCGATGCTCGGGCCGGGGCCGAACGTCGTGAAGTTATGACGTAACGGCTCAATCCAATGCCGCGTGCGCCGGCATGGGCCGGGCGCGTGAGCGGAATGGCGGATCCGGCGAAATTTCTTCACGCCAGGCAGCGGCCCGCCGCCCTACGATGCGGCACGCAAGGAGACGCCCCGTGACTGACCTGACCCACATGACCCACATCGAGGAACTGCGCCGCGTGGCCCGCCGCCGGGTGCCGCGCATGTTCTACGACTATGCCGACTCCGGCAGCTGGACCGAGAGCACCTACCGCGCCAACGAGAGCGATTTCCAGAAGATCCTGTTCCGTCAGCGGGTGGCGGTGAACATGGACAACCGCAGCACCCGCACCACCATGATCGGCCAGGACGTGGCGATGCCGGTGGCGATCGCGCCGACCGGCCTCACCGGCATGCAGTGGGCCGACGGCGAGATCCTGGCGGCGCGCGCAGCCAAGGCCTTCGGCATACCGTTCACCCTCTCGACGATGAGCATCTGCTCGATCGAGGACGTGGCCGAGGCGACCGACCGCCATCCGTTCTGGTTCCAGCTCTACGTGATGCGCGACCGCGACTTCATCGAGCGCCTGATCGACCGCGCCAAGGCGGCCAACGTGAGCGCGCTGCAGCTCACCCTCGACCTGCAGATCATCGGCCAGCGGCACAAGGACATCGTCAACGGCCTGTCGGCGCCGCCGAAGCCGACGCTGCGCAACCTGCTGAACCTCGCGACCAAGCCGCGCTGGTGCTGGAACATGCTGCACACGCCGCGCCGCACCTTCCGCAACATCGCGGGCCATGCCAAGGGCGTGACCGACCTGTCCTCCCTCGGCGCGTGGACCGCGCAGCAGTTCGACCCGCAGCTCAACTGGGGCGATGTGGAGTGGATCAAGAAGCGCTGGGGCGGCAAGCTGATCCTGAAAGGCATCCTGGATGCCGAGGACGCGCGCCGCGCCGTCGATTCGGGGGCCGATGCGCTGATCGTGTCGAACCACGGCGGCCGGCAGCTCGACGGGGCGCCATCCTCCATCGCCGCGCTGCCGGCGATCGCCGAGGCGGTCGGGCGCGAGATCGAGGTCTGGATGGACGGCGGCGTGCGCAGCGGCCAGGACGTGCTGCGCGCCCGCGCGCTCGGCGCCCGCGGCGTGCTGATCGGCCGGGCCTTCCTGTACGGGCTGGGGGCCTTCGGCGAGGCGGGCGTGACCCGCGCGCTGCAGATCATCCACAAGGAACTCGACCTGAGCATGGCCTTCTGCGGCCGCACCGGCATCGAGACGGTAGACCGCAGCATCCTGCTGCCCGGCAGCTACTAAGGCGCGGCTACAGTGGCGGCTGCGCTCCCGGTGCCGCCGGCGGCCATCATGGCCCGCAGCCGGCCGGCCAGCGCGTCCATCGCGAACGGCTTGGTGATCAGTTCCATGCCGTGGTCGAGAAAACCGCCGGCCAGCGCCGCAGTCTCCGCATAGCCGGTCATGAACAGCACCGGCAGCGCCGGCCGCAGCAGCCGGGCGGCATCGGCCATCTGCCGGCCGTTCAGGCCCGGCAGGCCGATGTCGGTGACCAGCAGGTCGATGCGCTGCGGCGACTGCAGCAGCGCCAGGCCGGACGGGCCGTCGGCCGCCTCCAGCGCCCGGTAACCCAGGCCGGCGAGCACCTCGACGATCAGGCCGCGCACCACCGCCTCGTCCTCCACCACCAGCACGGTCTCGGCCGGCGCGGCACGGTGCTCGTCGGCCGGCACCACGGCGGGCAGCGCGTCGTCCGGCGCGTCGCCGCGGTGGCGCGGCAGATAAAGGCGTACCGTCGTGCCTGCGCCGGGCGCACTGTCGATCCGGGCATGGCCTTCGGACTGGCGCGCGAAGCCGTAGATCATCGACAGGCCGAGCCCGGTGCCCTGGCCGAGCGGCTTGGTGGTGAAGAAGGGCTCGAACGCCCGGGCGCAGACATCCGGCGACATGCCGAACCCGCTGTCGGTCACTGCGATGCAGACATACGGGCCGGGCGCGATCTCGCCGAGCCGTGCGGCTTCGCCTGCGTCGACCTCCTGATTGCCGGTCGCGACGACGAGTCGGCCGCCGTCGGGCATCGCGTCGCGGGCATTGATGCAGAGGTTGAGGATCGCGCTTTCGAGCTGGTGCGGATCGCACAGCGTCGGCCACAGGTCGTCGGCCAGCCGCAGTTCCAGCCCGATCCGCTCGCCGAGCGTGCGGTGCAGCAGCTCTTCCATCGACACGACCAGCGGGTTGGCGCGCACCGGCTTCGGGTCGAGCGGCTGGCGCCGCGAGAAGGCGAGCAGCCGGTGGGTGAGGGATGCGGCGCGCTGCGCCGACGCCATCGCCCCGGCGATGAAGCGGGGCAGGTCGTCGGTGCGGCCCTGGTCCACCCGCCGCCGGACGATCTCCAGCGAGCCGGTGATGCCCTGCAGCAGGTTGTTGAAATCGTGCGCGATGCCGCCGGTCAGCTGCCCGACCGCTTCCATCTTCTGCGACTGGCGCAGCTGCTCGTGCGCCAGCTGCAGTTCGGCGCTGCGCTCGGCGACGCGCTGCTCCAGCGTGTCGCGGTCGCACTGCGCCGCCTGGAACATCCGGGCATTGTCGATCGCCACCGCGGCCTGCGCGGCCATGCCGGTGGCGAGGCGTTCGGCCCGCGGCGTGAACACCCCCGGCGACGGATGACCGAACAGCAGGCCGCCGATCACCTCGCCACTGCGGGAGATGACCGGCGCCGCCAGGTAGCTGCGTACCGGCAGGTGGCCCGGCGGCATGCCGTGGTAGGGTGGGAAACGGCCGTAGCGCGTGTCCTGGGTGATGTCGTCCGAGCGGATCGCCGCCTCGCCGCGGAACAGCGGCGCGAACACGCCGGTCGAGCGCGGCATGCCGAACTGCGCGAATGCCTCGGGCGCCGCGCCCGACAGCGTGTAGAGCAGCAGGTGCTCGCCCGCGGGATTGAGCACGTTGTAGAAAAAAGCGCCGTAGGCCGCGCCGGTCAGTTCCCGGCAGGCGTCCACCACCCGCTGGACCAGGCTGCCGAGGTCGAGTTCGGCCGCGAGCATCGCGCCGGTGTGGTTCAGGGTTTCCAGTGCCCGGCTTTCCTCGCGCAGCGCCGCTTCGGCCCGCGCCCGCTCCAGCGCGTCCCAGGTGCGGGCCGCGACCTCCTCGGTCACCGCGACTTCCTCGCGGGTCCAGCTCCGCGGAACCCGCTGAGTCACGTACAGCGCCGCGCGCAGGCGGCCGTCGCGCAGGAAGGGCACCGCGACCATTCCGCGGATGTCGAGGTCGGCCAGGCAGGCCGCGGCGTTGGCCAGATCGGCGGTGGCGTCGGTCGCGACGGCGGTCAGCCCGGCGCGCAGCGCGCCGACGGTGCCAGCGCCGAACGCTTCGGTCGGGTAGGCCCCGGTGAGGGAGGCCACACCGTCCACATGGTCCACTTCCAGCACCGCGGTGGCCCCGTCGGCGCCGACCTCCGCATAGCCGACGCGGCTGGCGCCCAGGTGCCTGCCCAGCAGCCGCACGGCTTCGGCCTGGATCTCGCGCGGGGCCGACAGCGGCCGGAGATGGTCCACGAAGGCCAGCAGGAAGGCCTGGTGCGCGTCCGCCGCGCGGTGGGCGGTGATGTCGATGGCGGTGCCGAGCGCGCGGATGCAGCGGCCCTCGTCGTCGAACACGCCGCGGCCGCGCGCCGCGACCCAGCGCACCACGCCGTCGTCCCGGCCGACGGTGCGGTACTCGACGTCATAGATCGTGCGCTGTGCCGGGTCGATCGCCGACGCGAAGGCGGCGCTGGTGGCCTCGCGGTCGGCCGGGTGCAGGCCGGCATAGAAGTCGGCCATGCTGCACGGTGCACCCGGCGCGATGCCGAACATCGCCTTGGTGCGCGCGCACCACTGCAGCGTGTCGGTGCGCAGGTCCAGGTCCCAGATGCCGACCTCGGCGGCATCGGTGGCGAGGGCTAGCGCCGCGCGGCTGGCGTTCAGCGCCTGGTGGTGGTCGTGGCGCTCGATCGCGAGGGCGGCGGTCTCGACGACCAGTGCCATCGCGTCGATGTCGTCGGCGGTCGGCCAGCGCGGCGCGCGGTAGTAGGTGGCGAAGGTGCCCAGCACGGTGCCGCGGGGGTCGCAGATCGGGGCGGACCAGCAGGCGCGCAGCCCGAAGGAGAGGGCGACGTCGCGGTAGTGCGCCCAGCGCCGGTCGGAGGCGATGTCCTCCACATAGACGGGCAGGCCGAGGTGGGCGGCGGTGCCGCAGGAGCCGCCGTCCGGCCCGATCGGGAAACCGTCGGCCGCGGCGTTGTAGGCGGCGGGCAGGGACGGGGCCGCCGCCAGGCGCAGCGTGCGGCGGTCCGGATCGACCAGCAGGAACGACACATGGTGCGGGCCGTCGGCATCGCCCTCGACCGCCTGCGCGAGGAACTGCAGCGCGTCCGCGAGCCGGCCGCCGTCGCCGATGCGCGCCAGCACGCTGCGTTGCGCCCGCAGCAGCGCCAGGATGCGGGAGTCGAAGGCGTCGGGCGCGGAGTCGTGCGGCATGGGCGCGATGGTAGTCCGGGCCACGCCCGGCGCATACGTCTGGCGTCGTGCTTGCCGATGGCCGGGGCGTGGCCGGCGCGCTACGCTCGGTGATCGCCGTTGCCCTGGGACCGTTCCCGATGTCGTTCGCTGCTGCCGCCCCCTGGGCCTGGATCCCGATCGTGCTGGCCGCCGCCCTGGCGCAGACGGTGCGCAACGCCGCCCAGCGCACCCTGACCGCGACCGCCGGCACGCTGGCGGCGACGCTGGTGCGCTTCCTCTACGGTCTGCCGGTCGCGGTGGCCTGGCTGCTGGTGGTCCGCCACGGGTGGGACGGGGCATTGGCCGGCAGCCTGCCGCCGGTCTTCGGCAGCGGCTACGCGGCCTGGCTGGCCACCGGGGCAGTGGCGCAGCTAGGCGCCACCGCGATGCTGCTGATGGCGATGCAGCAGCGCAACTTCATCGTCGCGGTGACCTGGTCGAAGACCGAGGTGCTGCAGGTCGCCGCCTTCTCCGCCGTGTTCCTGCACGAACTGCCGGGTGCGATGGCGCTGGCCGCGATGGTCACGGCCACGGTCGGCGTGGTGCTGCTGTCGCGGCCGAAGCCGGGCGCCGGTGGGACGGCTGCGGCCGGTGCCGGCACCCGGGCGGTGCTGTACGGGCTGGCATCCGGAGCCGGTTTCGCGCTGTCGGCGGTCGGCTACCGGGGCGCGGCGCTGGAACTGCCGGGCGTCTCGCCGTGGCTGATCGGCGCCTGGAACGTGGTCTGGGCGCAGCTGCTGCAGAGCCTGCTGCTCGGCGGCTGGCTGCTGTGGCGTTCGCCCGCCGCGCTCGGCGTGATCGTGCGGGCCTGGCGGCTGTCGCTGGTGGCCGGCACGATGGGCGCGCTCGCCTCGATCGGCTGGCTCACCGCGATGGCGCTGCGGCCGGCGGCCGACGTGCGCACCCTGGGACTCGCCGAGGTGTTCTTCAGCTACCTCGTGTCCCGCCGCATCTTCCGGGAGCAGCTGACCAGCGTGGAGAAGGCCGGGCTGCTGCTGGTCGCGGCGGGGCTGGTCGGGGTGTGCCTGCAGCTCTGACGCGCCGGCGCCTCAGCGGCCGGCGGTCGGCTCGGCCAAGCCGCCGAGCGCACGCAGCACGTTCTCGGCCGTCGCGGGCGCCTCCAGCCGCACCGGTCCGCCATCCGCGCGCGCGGCCGCCACCGCGTTGCGCAGCGCCTCGTACACGCTGACCGCCAGCATGAACGGCGGCTCGCCGACGGCCTTGCTGCCGAAGACGTTGTCCTCGCGGTTGGGCTCCGGCCACAGGTCCACCTTGAAATGCGCGGGGATGTCGCCGGTCGCCGGGATCTTGTAGGTGCTGGGTGCGTGGGTCGTGAGCAGGCCCTTGTCGTTCCAGACCAGCTGCTCGGTGGTGAGCCAGCCCATGCCCTGCACGAAGCCGCCCTCGATCTGGCCGACGTCGATCGCCGGATTGATGCTGCGGCCCACGTCGTGGAGGATGTCCACCTTCAGCACCCGGCTCTCGCCGGTGAGGGTGTCGATCGCCACCTCGGTCGCTGCGGCGCCGTAGGCGAAGTAGTAGAAGGGCCGGCCGGTCAGCGTCGTCTTGTCGTAGTGGATCTTGGGCGTGCGGTAGAAGCCGTCGCTCCAGAGCTGGATGCGGTTGGCGTACGCCATGCCGACCACCGCGCCGAAGTCGCGCACCGTTTTCGGCGAATGGACCTTGCCGCCCTCGAAGCGGATCGCGCCGGCGCCGCAGCCGTCCAGCCCGCAGACGAAGCTCGCCAGGTTGTCCCGCACGTTGCGGGCGGCGAACTGGGCGGCGCGGCCGTTCAGGTCGGTACCGGCGGAGGCGGCGGTGGCCGAGGCGTTCGGGACCTTGCTGGTATCGCTCGCGGTGACGCGCACCCGCTCGAAGGCGATGCCCAGTTCGTCGGCCACGATCTGGGCCACCTTGGTGTGCAGCCCCTGGCCCATCTCGGTGCCGCCGTGGTTCACCTGCACGCTGCCGTCGGTGTAGACGTGCACCAGCGCGCCGGCCTGGTTGAACAGCGTGGCGGTGAAGCTGATGCCGAACTTCACCGGCGTGATCGCCAGGCCGCGCTTGACCGTCGTGTGCGTGGCGTTCCAGCCGGAAATCGCCTGTTGCCGGCGCCGGTACTGCGCGGTGTGCTCCAGTTTCGATAGCAGGGGCTGCAGGATGTTGTCTTCCACCTGCATCTGGTAGTGGGTGACGTTCCGCTCGGCGGTGCCGTAGAGATTGCGCATCCGCACGTCGAGCGCGTCCAGCCCCAGGTGCCGCGCGATATCGCCCAGGATCGTCTCGATCACGACCACGCCCTGCGGTCCGCCGAAGCCGCGGAAGGCGGTGTGGCTCTGCACGTTGGTGCGGCAGCGGAAGCTGCGGATCACCACGTCCGACAGGAAATACGCGTTGTCGGCATGGAACACCGCCCGGTCGGCGACCGGCCCCGACAGGTCGGCCGAGAAGCCGCAGTTCGCCAGCATCGTCAGGTCGAGCGCGGTGACCAGCCCCGTGTCGTCGAAGCCGACCTGCCAGTCGTAGGCGAACGGATGGCGCTTGCCGGTGACCAGGAAGTCGTCGTCGCGGTCCAGCCGCAGCTTGACAGGGCGGCCGGTCTTCTTCGCGGCGAGCGCGGCCCACACCGCCAGGTGGCCGGCCTGCGTCTCCTTGCCGCCGAAGCCGCCGCCGAGCCGTCGGCATTCGATCTTCACCGCATGCAGGTCCACGCCGAGCGCATGCGCCACCCAGTGCTGCACCTCGCCCGGGTGCTGGGTGCTGGAGTGGATCCACCACTGGTCCTGTTCCAGCGGCAGGGCGTAGGCGACCTGGCCTTCCAGATAGAAGTGCTCCTGGCCGCCGACCTCCAGGCTGCCCGCCAGCGTGTGGCGCGACGCGGCCATCGCGCCGGGCGCGTCGCCGCGCGCCACCGTCACCGGCGGCAGCACGTAGCTTTGCGCCGCATGGGCCTCGCGCGGGGTGAGCACCGCGGGCAGCGGCTCGATGTCCAGGCGCACCTGGCGGGCGGCGCGGCGGGCGGCCATCGCGCTGTCGGCCACGACCAGGCCGAGCACCTGGCCGACGTGCTGCACCGTCTCGAAGGCGAAGACCGGCTCGTCGTGGGCGAAGGCGGCGAGCATCGGGTCGCCGGCGATGTCGGTGTGCAGCACGACCGCCTGCACGCCGGGCATCGCCAGTGCGGGCGCCGCATCGACGCCGCGCAGGCGGCCGTGGGCGACGGTCGAGAGGATCGGCGCCGCATGCAGCGTGCCGCGCACCTCGGGAATGTCGTCGGTGTAGGTGGCCGCACCGGCCACCTGGGCGCGGGCGCTCTCGTGGAAGTGCGACCGGCCGGCGGCGTGCGCCGGCGCTGCGGGCGTGAGGGAGGTGGCGCCCGGATCGTGCGGCTGGGCGGCGTCCACCACGTCGGCGCGGGCGTCGGCGGCGACGACCTGCGGCGCGTCCTCCACGTCGCGGCTGACCGAGGGGAGGGTGTCGCGGGTGTTCATGCCAACTCCTCGTCTAGCACCAGCGTCGCCAGGCTCACCTGCTGCAATCCCTCGCCTTCCAGCCAGAAGCGCTGCAGCAGGTTGCCGAGCACCGCGCGCCGGTAGGCGGCCGAGGCGCGCATGTCGGAGATCGGCTGGAATTCGTCCTGCAGTACCGCGCCGGCGGCGGCGGCGGTCGCGGCGGTCCAGGGCCGGCCGGCCAGCGCCGCCTCGGTGGCGCGCGCCCGGACCGGCGTGGCGGCCACGCCGCCGGCGCCGACCGAGGCGCTGCGGACCGTGCCGTCGTCCGCCAGCTCCAGCCGGAGCGCCAGGCAGACGGCGGAGATGTCGTCGTCCATGCGCTTGCTCACCTTGTAGACGGCCATGCGTTCGCCGGCCGTCGGCGCCGGCACGTCGATCCAGGCCACGATCTCGTCGGCCGCCATCGCGGTCCGGCGGTAGGCGAGGTAGAGGTTTTCGAGCGGCATCGCGCGTTCGCCGCGCACGCTCGCCAGGACGACCTGTGCACCCAGCGCGATCAGCAGCGGCATCGAGTCGCCGATCGGCGAGCCGTTGGCGACGTTGCCGCCGAGCGTGCCCGAGTTGCGTACCGGCAGCCCGGCGAAGCGGGCGGCGAAGGCGCGCAGCTGCGGGCGGTCCGCGGCGAGCGCGGCGTAGGCATCCTGCAGCGTCGCGGCCGCGCCGATGCGCAGGCCGGCGGCGGTGCGCTCGATGCGGCGCAGCTCGGCCGCGCGGGTCACGTCGAGCACCGCGTCGAAGCGCCGGTGCTGCTTGGTCACCCACAGGCCGACGTCGGTGCAGCCGGCGACCAGCTGCGCCTGCGGCCGGTCGGCGCGCGCCTGCAGCAGGGCGGCCAGCGTGGGCGGGGATTCGTAGGCGAAATCGTGCTCCGGCGCAGGCGCAGCGGGCGCGATCTGCTCCAGTTTCCGTAGCAGGGCGGCTTCGTCCACCGTGACCGCCGGCAACGCGGCCATGCGCTCGGCCGCCTCCAGGATCGGCCGGTAGCCGGTGCAGCGGCAGAGGTTGCCCGACAGGTCCTCCTGCGCCACCGCGCGGGTCACCGTCTCGCCGCGGCAGATGCGGTTCTGGTACATGCCGAACAGGCTCATCGCGAAGCCGGGGGTGCAGAAGCCGCACTGCGAGGCGTGGCACTGCACCAGCGCTTCCTGCACCGGATGCAGCGCACGGGCGTCCGCGGTGCCCGGGCCCTGCAGCAGCGGGTCGGCCGCCAGATCCTCGACGGTCCAGAGCGCCATGCCGTCGATCGAATGCGCGAGCCGGATGCAGGCGTTGATCGCGTGGTAGGCGACGCCGGGCGTGCCGTCGGCGGCCAGGGTGCGCTCGCCCAGCACCACGGTGCAGGCGCCGCAGTCGCCTTCGCC
>CAJYQL010000106.1 GCA_913776965.1 uncultured Xylophilus sp. | reverse complement strand
GTCATCTGCAAGAAGTTGTCGCTTCTGGCCGACAATCCGGGTCCCACGTCATTGCGAGGTGCCCATGCCTTCATCCGCCATTTCGCGCGCGATCGGTGCCGTCCTGCTGATGCTGAGCGGCGCCGCGTTCGCCCAGGTCACGCCGACCGGCGCCGCCAGCACGGCCGCGTCCGCCAACCGCGCCGGCATCGCCAAGGTCATCAAGGGGCAGGTTACGGTGACGTCCGCCGGCGCCGAACGGCCGCTCGCGGCCGGCGAGGCGGTGGCCGCCACCGACCGGATCACGACCGGCGCCGACAGCTCCGCCAGCATGGTCCTGCGCGACGGCACCACCGTCGTGGTCGGCCCGAACAGCCGGATGGAGCTGCGCGAGTTCGCCTACGACGCGACCACCTACCAGGGCAGCGTCGCGGTCAATGTGCTGCGGGGCACGATGCGCATGGTCACCGGCCTGATCGGCAAAAACCGGCCGGACGCGGTGTCGGTCACCACGCCCACCGCGCTGATCGGCATCCGCGGCACCGACTTCATCGTCGCGGTCGAGGAATCGGCCCCGGAAGCCCGCTGATGGCGGCGCCCCTCGCACTCCTGTCCCGCGCCGCGCTGGCGGCGACCGTGCTGCTGCTCGCCGCCTGCGCCGCCAAGCCGCCCGCCGGCGGCACCCAGGTCACGCTGCTGCCCCAGGAAGACGGTACGCCGTCGGCGGTCATCGTGCGGGCCGCCAATGCCGAGCAGCGGCTGTCGCAGCCCTACCAGACCGCCGTCGCGCGGACCGGCCAGGCGCCGGTGCTGCAGCAATCGCAGGCTGAGCAGGTGCAGCAGACCTATGCGCCGCTGTTCGCCACCGCGCCGCCGAAGCCGGTGCGCTTCGTGCTCTATTTCCAGACCGACACCACCCGCCTGACCGCCGAATCGCAGGCCGCGACCGGCCGGGTGCTGAACGAGACGCTCGCGCGCAGCGGCGCCGAGATCGTGCTGATCGGCCATACCGACACCCGCGGCCGCGGCGAATACAACGATGCGTTGTCGCTGCAGCGGGCGCAGCTGGTGCGCGACCTGTTCGTCCAGCGCGGTTTCCCCTCCGGCCGGATCGAGGCGACCGGCCGCGGCGAGCGCGAGCTGGCCGTGCCGACCCGCGACGAGGTGGACGAGGTGCGCAACCGCCGGGTCGAGATCCTGGTACGCTGAACCCGCCGTCGCCATCCGCTATCGAATGCATAGCGGCTGGCGCAGACAGGACGGGCGCTAGAGCCCCTTTTTTGCCTGAAATTCCCGCGGCGACCGTCCCATGGCCGCCCGGAACATTGCGGTGAAGGCGCTGTCGCTCGCATAGCCGCTTCCCGCCGCTACCTGCGCGACCGGCGCGCCGCGCGCCAGCAGCGGCAGTGCATGCGCCAGCAGCGCCTGCTGCCGCCACTGGTGCCAGCTGAGGCCCAGCTCGCTGCGGAACAGCCGGGCGGCGGTCCGTTCGCTGGCGCCGGCTTCCGCCGCCCAGGTGCCGAGCGTCGCGCTGCGGCCGGGCGCACGCAGCACCGCTTCGCACAGGGCGCGCAGCCGCTTGTCGCCGCGCTCGGCATCGGGCAGCGGCACGCCCATGCGCAGCTGCGGCGCGCCGGCCAGCTCGTCGGCCAGCAGCGGCGCGATCAGCGCCTCGCGGGCCCGGCAGGCGGCCGCGCGGTCGGCATCGGCGCTGCCGTCGGGCGCGATGTCGAGCGCCATCGCCAGCGCATGCAGCAGCGGCCTCATCTCGACCACCACGCAGCGCGACCAGCAGGGCGCATCCGACGGCGCCCGGGCGTGAAAATAGACGGTGCGCAATTCGGCATCCTCGACCACGGTGATCGAATGCTCCATGTCCGCCGGCACCCAGGCGGCGCGGTTCGGCGGCACGATGATCGTGCTGCCTTCGGTCGTCACCCGGACCACGCCGGTGGCCGAGAAGGTGAGCTGCGGCCAGGCATGGCGGTGCGGGGTAACGATGGTTTCGGCTGCGAGCGGCCGCTGTTTGGCGCGCACCGGACGGTCGGCCGTCGGCACAAACAGGTGCGGCGTCAGGGAGCCGACCGTCGGCGCGGTTCGGGCGCGAAGGGTGCAGCGGATCGAGGATGCCATTGGCGGATTTTCGACGATAGTTGGCCCATCGTCGCGATCCAGACGCGTCGGCCGGTCCTACGATCGGTTCTTCCTCGATCCTGCCGCCGTCGGCCCTGCCCGCCGGCCTCGCCGCCATGCGCACTACCGCTGCTCCCGCTTCTTCCTCCGGCCCGGCCGGGCCCACCGTCCGCCAGGATGCGGTGCTGATCGGGCTGGTCGGGCTGGCACACGGCATCAGCCATTTCAGCCAGTTGCTGCTGGCGCCCTTGTTCCCATGGCTGAAGGACGCGTTCCAGGTCGGTTATGCCGAACTCGGCCTGGTGTTGACGGTGTTCTTTGTCGTGTCGTGCCTGGTGCAGGCGGGCGCCGGCTTCATCGTCGACCGTTACAGCCCACGGCCGGTGCTGTTCGCCGGACTCGGTCTGATCGCGCTCGCGGCGGTCGGCTACGCGCTGGCGCAGAGCTACTGGATGCTGCTGGCGAGCGCGGTGGTTGGGGGGATCGGCAACGGCGTGTTCCATCCGGTCGACTACACGCTGTTCAACCGCCGGGTCGCGCAGACGCGGCTCGGCCATGCATACAGCGTGCACGGCATCACCGGCAGCCTGGGCTGGGCGCTGGCGCCGGCGATGGTGGTGCCGCTCGCGGTGGCGTTCTCGTGGCGCGTGGCCTTGCTGGCCGCTGGCGCCCTCGCGTTCGCGGTGCTGGTGCTGCTGTGGTTCCAACGCAGCCACCTCGTCATCGAGAAGAAGGCGGTGCTGCAGGCCACCGGCCATGCCGGTCCGCAGGAGCACAGCCTGGCCTTCCTGCAGATCCCGGCGGTCTGGATGTGCTTCGCCTTCTTCTTTTTCTACGCCGCGTCGCTGAGCGTGGTGCAGGCCTTCGCGCCCGAGGCGGCGCGCCAGCTGCACGGCATGCCGGTGGCGCTGGTGGCGGCCTGCCTCAGCATCTACATGGTCTGCAGCGCGGGCGGCATGGTGCTGGGCGGCTTCCTCGCGTCCGACCCGTCGCGCTGCGAGCGCATCGTCGGCATCGGCTTCGGCCTCGCGGCGGCGATGGCGCTGGTGCTGGCGTTCGCCGGCCTGCCGGCGCAGGCGGTGCCGGCGCTATTCGGCGCGATGGGCTTTTCCGCCGGCATCTCGGGGCCGTCGCGCGACCTGCTGGTCAAACGTTCGACGCCGGCCAACGCGACCGGCCGTGTCTACGGCGTGGTCTATGCCGGGCTCGACATCGGCCAGGCGCTCGCGCCGCTGCTCTTCGGCGCGCTGATGGACCACGGCCGTTTCCGCGACGTGCTGGTCGGGCTGGCGGTGGTGCAGGGCGTGCTGATCGTCAGTGCGTTCAACGTGCGGCGCGCGCGGCGCACGCCGGTGGGGGCGGTGCCGGCCTGACAGGCTGTTAATTCACCAAAGAGATAACTAAAGCCGGCCGTGGCGACACGGCCGGCTTTTTTGCATCTGCGGTCAGCCAGGGGTGTTAGCCCCATTGACGGCCATGAGTTGTATCATCTATATTAACTGAATGGTGAATTAGCGAGGCCAGCGTGCCGCTGTCACCGGTTTTCACCTCATGCTCCAACCGACAAAGGCGACACATCCCATGGCAACCCAACGACTCGGACTCATCATGCACGGCGTCACCGGCCGCATGGGCATGAACCAGCACCTGATCCGCTCGATCTGCGCGATCCGCGCGCAGGGCGGCGTGCAGCTCTCCAATGGCGACAAGGTCATGCCCGACCCGATCCTGATCGGCCGCAACGCCGAGAAGATCGAGGCACTGGCCAAGGCGCACGGCATCGACCGCTGGGGCACCGACCTCGACGCGGCGCTCGCCAATCCGGACGACACCGTGTTCTTCGACGCCGGCACCACCCAGATGCGCCCGACGCTGCTGGCCAAGGCGATCCGCGCCGGCAAGCACGTCTACTGCGAAAAGCCGATCGCCACCAACCTGAACGAGGCGGTGGAGATCGCCCGCTTGGCCGAAGAGGCCGGCAAGGCCCACGGCATCAAGCATGGCGCCGTGCAGGACAAGCTGTTCCTGCCCGGCCTGCGCAAGCTCGACATGCTGCGCCGCGCCGGCTTCTTCGGCCGCATGCTGAGCGTGCGGCTGGAGTTCGGCTACTGGGTGTTCGAGGGCGACCTGCAGCCGATCCAGCGCCCGAGCTGGAACTACCGCTCTGAAGATGGCGGCGGCATGATCCTCGACATGATGTGCCACTGGCGCTACGTGCTGGACAACCTGTTCGGCGAAGTGCAGTCCATCTCCTGCCTGGGCGTGACCCACATCCCGACGCGCTGGGACGAAAACGGCAAGGAATACACCGCCACCGCCGACGACGCCGCCTACGCCACCGCCCAGCTCACCGGCCACAACGGCGAGCCGGTGGTGGCGCAGCTCAACATGAGCTGGGCCACCCGCGTCAACCGCGAGGACCTGGTGACCTTCCATGTCGACGGCACCCACGGCTCGGCGGTCGCCACGCTCACCGGCTGCAAGGCCCAGAGCCGCGTCAACACGCCGCGCCCGGTGTGGAACCCCGACGTGAAGCAGACGATGCACTTCACCGAGCAGTGGCAGGACGTGCCGGACACCCAGACCTACGACAACGGTTTCAAGATCCAGTGGGAGCACTTCATCCGCCACGTCGCGGAAGACGCGCCGTACCGGTGGACGCTGCCGGAAGGCGCCAAGGGCGTGCAGCTGGTCGAGGCCGCACTCGAGTCCTGGAAGGACCGCCGCTGGGTGGACGTGCCTGCGCTCTCGATCTGATAGCAGCCTGCGCAGGCGCCACCTGCGCAAACCGCATATTTCCTTCTGAAAAGAGCCGCCATGAGCACCACCCTGACCCTGCCCACCGCCGATGGCGGCCTGGCGCCCTACACCCTGCGCGGCACGCCGCCCGTCGCGCCGCCGGCGGGCACCGTGTTCGACCGCATCGCGTACTCCGCCGCCCACGTGGTGGCCGACCCGCGCGCCGCCATCGACCCGTGGCTGCAATGCTCGGTGGACTGGGACACCACCATCGCCTACCGCCGCTACCTCTGGTCGCTCGGCCTGGGCGTGGCTGAGGCGATGGACACGGCGCAGCGCGGCATGGGCCTCGACTGGCCGACCTCGCTGGAACTGATCCGCCGCAGCCTCGACGCCGCGCAGGACATGCCCGGCGCGCTGGTCGCCAGCGGCTGCGGCACCGACCACCTGGTCCTCGACGAGGTGAAGACGGTGGACGACGTGATCCGCGGCTACGAAGAGCAGATGGAGGCGATCGAGAAGCTCGGCGGCAAGCTGATCGTGATGGCCAGCCGTGCGCTCGCCCGTGTCGCGAAGACGCCGGCCGACTACGAGCGTGTCTACGACCGCATCCTGTCGCAGGCGAAGCAGCCGGTGGTGCTGCACTGGCTCGGCGACATGTTCGACCCGGCGCTGGCCGGCTACTGGAACGGCAGCGAGGGCGTGGTGGCCGGCGCGCCCTACGACGTGGCCCGCGCGATGGACACCACGCTTGGCATCATCGCCGCGCATGCCGACAAGGTGGACGGCATCAAGATCTCGCTGCTGAACAAGGACTACGAGATCGCGATGCGCCGCCGCCTGCCGGCCACCGGCGGCCCGGACGGGCAGGGCGTGCGCATGTACACCGGCGACGACTTCAACTACGCCGAACTGATCGCCGGCGACGGCGCCGGCAGCGCGCCGACCCACGGCAAGAGCGACGCGCTGCTCGGCATCTTCGACGCGATCGCACCGGCCGCCAGCGCCGCGCTCGCCGCCCTGGCGGCCGGCGACACCGAGCGCTTCCACGCGATCCTGGGCCCAACGGTGCCGCTGTCGCGCCACATCTTCCAGGCGCCCACCCGCTTCTACAAGACGGGTGTGGTGTTCATGGCCTGGCTCAACGGCCACCAGAGCCACTTCACCATGGTCGGCGGCCAGCAGAGCACCCGCTCGCTGCCGCACCTGGCCGAGCTGTTCCGCCTGGCCGATGCGGCCGACCTGCTGCAGCAGCCGGAGCTGGCCGCGCGCCGCATGCGCTCGCTGCTGGCGGTGCACGGCATCGAGTGACAGCGCGACCGTCGGCAGAGAACAAATAAGGAGACGTCCCATGACAACATCCCCGAAGACATCCGTCGCCCGCAGGGTGGTGCTGGCCGGCCTGTGCGGTCTGGCCTTCGCTGCGTCCGCGCAGACCTGGCCGGCCCGTCCGGTGCGCATGGTCATTCCGTTTCCGCCGGGCGGCACGCTCGACGCGGTCGGCCGGCAACTCGCGCAGAAACTGTCGGAGCAGCTGGGCCAGCCGGTCGTCGTGGACAACAAGCCGGGCGGCAACGGCACCATCGGCGCCGACATCGTGTCGAAGGCGCCGGCCGACGGCTACACGCTGCTCTTCAACGCCTCGACCCAGATCAGCGCGCCGATGACGATGAAGTCGGTGCCTTACAACCCGGCGACCGACTTCACCCCGATTGCGCTGGTCGCCAAGGCGCCGCTGTCGGTGGCGATCAACAAGAACCTGCCGATCACGGACGTGAAGTCGCTGATCGCCCATGCGAAGGCGAACCCCGGCAAGATGAGCTTCGCGGTCGGCTCCATCGGTTCGGCCGGTCACCTGGCGACGGAACTGCTCAAGCGCGCCGGCGGCATCGAGTACCTGGTCGTGCCGTACAAGGGCACCGCGCCGGCTTTCCAGGACCTGATCGGCGGCCAGATCGACGGCTTCATCGACCCGATCCTCGGCTCGCTGCAGTACCACCGCTCCGGCATGCTCCGGGTGGTGGCCGTGACCGGCGACCGCCGCGCGCCCAACCTGCCGGACGTGCCGACCGTCGCGGAAACGATCCCCGGCTACGAGTTCTACAGCTGGTACGGCCTCTGGGGCCCGGCGAAGCTGCCGGAGGCGGTCGTGCAGCGCCTCAATACCGAGGTGAACAAGGCGTTGGCCGGCGAGATGCGCGACAAGCTGGTGCAGCAGGGCCTGCAGCTCACCCCGGGCAGTGCCGCCGACTTCGCGAAGTTCCAGCGCGAGGACGCGGCCCGCGCGCAGAAGATCGTCACCGACGGGAACATCCGTGTCGAGTGAGCCCCATGCCTGGGTAACGGGCAGCAGCTCCGGCATCGGCGAGGCGATCGCGCAGGCTTTGCTGGACGCCGGCTGGCGCGTCACCGGCCTGGACATCGCGCCGCCGCGGATCGCGCACGACCGCTTTGCGGCGCAGCGGGTGGACCTGAGCGACGGGCCGGCCACCACCGCCTGCGTGAACACCCTGCTGGCCGCCGGCACGCCCGAGGCGGCGGTGCATGCGGCCGGCGTGCTGCGGCCCGCGCCGCTCGGCGCGATCGACGCCGGCGCCAGCGAGCTGATGTGGCGGCTGCACACCCAGTGCGCCACGCTGCTGGCCGACCGGCTGCTGCCCGCGATGGCGGCGGCCGGCCGCGGCCGCTGCGTGCTGCTGGGCAGCCGGGTGGCGGACGGGCTGCCGGGCCGCAGCCAGTACGCCGCGACCAAGGCGGCGCTGGTGGCGCTGGCGCGCAGCTGGGCCGCGGAAGTGGCGGCGCAGGGCGTGACGGTGAACGTCGTCTCGCCGGCGGCCACCCGCACCGCCATGCTCGACGATCCGGCCCGTGCCGCCGCCGCACCGCGGCTGCCGCCCATCGGCCGGCTGATCGAGCCGTCGGAGATCGCCGCACTGGTGCTGTTCCTGCTGTCGCCCGCTGCGGCGGCGATCACCGGCCAGGACCTCCGCATCTGCGGCGGCGCCTCGCTGGCACGTTGACCGGAGAGAGGAGATGGACGCTCTTCCCGCGACCGACCGCGCGGTCGGCATCGTCGGCCTCGGGCTGGTCGGCAGTGCGCTCGCCGCGCGTCTGCAGGCGGCCGGCTTCACGGTGCACGGCTTCGACCTGCGGCCCGAGGCGCGCGATGCCCTCGCCGCCGCCGGCGGACGGCCCGCCGACACGCTGGCCGCGCTGGGCGCGGCCGTCGGCACTGCGGTGCTGGCCGTGTTCGACACGCAGGACGTGCTGCAGGTACTCGAAGGCACGGGCGACCGACTGCTGGGCCCCGGCTCCACGGTCCGCACGGTGGTCGACTGCTCCACCGGCGAGCCGGCGGCGCTCGCGGCGCTGTCGGCGCGGCTGGCCGCCCGCGGTATCGGCTTCGTGGAGGCGCCGCTTTCGGGCTCCAGCCGGCAGATCGCCGAGGGCGCCGCCACCATGCTGCTCGGCGGCGACGCCGCGACCATCGCCGGCTGCGCGCCGGTGTTCGACGCGATCGCCGCCCGCCGCGTGCACGCCGGCGGCGCCGGCATGGGGGCGCGCGCCAAGCTCGCGACCAACCTCGTCATCGGCCTGAACCGTGCCGCGCTGGCCGAAGGCTTCGTCTTCGCCGAAGCGCTCGGCATCGCGCCGGCCGCGTTCCTCGAACTCGTGCTGGCCACGCCGGCCACGTCGGCCGCCGCCGAAGCAAAGGGCGCGATGATGGTGAGCGGCGATTTCGCGCCGCAGTCCCGCATCCGCCAGCACCTGAAGGACGTGGGCCTGATGCTGGCCGATGCGGCCGCCGCCGGCCAGCGCCTGCCGCTGTCGGAAACCCACGCCGCCCTGATGCGCGCGGCTGTCGCGGCCGGCGACGGCGAGCTCGACAACGCCGCGCTGCTGCGCCAGCTGCGCCGCGAACGCCTGGCCGACGCACCACCTCTCTCCATGTCCTCTTCCGAACCGAAAGCATCCGATGCGTGACTTCTCCCGCGACCACGACTGGCTGTCGATCAACACCGCGACGCTGCGCAAGCAGCACGGCGGGGAAGTGCCGCTCGACCGCATCGTCGACCAGTGCGCGGCGCACGGCATCCGCGCGATCAGCCCGTGGCGCGACCAGGTCGCCGCGGTCGGCATCGACCGGCTGGCAGCCCAGCTGAAGGCCCACGGCATCGGCCTGTCGGGCTACTGCCGCGGCGGCTTCTTCCCGGCGCCTGACGCGGCCGGCCTGCGTGCCGCGCTGGACGACAATCGCCGCGCGATCGACGAGGCGAAGATGCTCGACGCCGCCTGCCTGGTGCTGGTGGTGGGCGCGCTGCCCGGCGCGCTCGCTGGCCAGGCGGCCTACAAGGACATCGCCCGCGCGCGCGCCGAGGTGCACGACGGCATCGCCGCCTCGCTGGAATACGCCCGCAAGGTCGGCATGCCGCTCGCGATCGAGCCGCTGCATCCGATGCAGGCCGCCGACCGGGCCTGCGTCAACACGCTGGAGCAGGCACTGGACATCTGCGACGCGCTCGATCCGCAGAAATCCGGCGCGCTCGGCGTGGCGCTGGACGTGTACCACGTCTGGTGGGACCCGAAGCTGCGGGCCCAGATCGCCCGCGCCGGCCGCGAACGGTTGCTCGCCTTCCACGTCTGCGACTGGCTGACCCCGACCCGCGACCTGCTGAACGACCGCGGGATGATGGGCGACGGCGTGATCGAGATCCCGAAGATCCGCGGCTGGGTGGAGGATGCCGGCTATGCGGGCGTCAGCGAAGTCGAGATCTTCTCGTCGGCCGACTGGTGGCAGCGCAGCGGCGAAGAGACGCTGGCAGCCTGCATCGAGCGACACCGCAGCGCGGTCTGACGCCGGTGTCCCCGGCCGCCCCGTGCGGCCGATGGTGCACTGGAAAAAGAAACCGCCCCGGCCGCGTTGGCGGTCCGGGGCGGTGTCGTAGGGGGGCCTGCGTTTACTGCTGCTGCGCCAGCCCGGCCGCCTTCACCAGCTGCGCATTGCTCTGCGTCTCGTCTTTGATATAGGCATCAAACTGCTCCGGCGACAGCGTCCAGGCATCGGCGCCCAGGTTGGCGAAACGCTGCTTCACCTCGGGCGTGGCGAGCGCCTTGACCACTTCGTCGTGCAGCCGGTTGACGATCTGGCGCGGCGTCTTGGCCGGAGCCATCATGCCGATCCAGAAGTTGAATTCCGAGCCCGGCACGCCGGCCTCGGCGGTGGTGGGCACGTCGGGCAGGGCGGCCGAGCGCTTGGGCGAGCCGACCGCCAGCGCGACCAGCTGGCCGTCCTTGATCTGGCCGGCGACCGGGGCGAGCGGCGAGAAGTAGTAGTCCACGCGGCCCGCCAGCACTTCGTTGACTGCCTCGGCCGATCCCTTGAACGGGATGTTGGTCGCGTCGATCTTCGCGGCCATCTTGAACTTCTCGGCGTTCAGGTGGGTCGCGCTACCCTGGCCGGCGGACGCGAAGTTCAGGCTGCCCGGCTTGGCGCGGGCGGCGGCCAGCAGCGCGGGCAGGGTCTTGATGTTCTTCGACGGCGCCATCACCAGCACGTTGGGCAGCGAGGCGATCGGCGTGATGCCGGCGAAATCGCGCAGCGTGTCGTACGGCAGCTTGGCGAAGGTCGACGGATTCACCGTGTGCGACGACGACTGGATCATGATCGTGTAGCCGTCGGGCGCGGCGCTCGCGACCGCCGCAGCGCCGATCGTGCCGCTCGCGCCGCCGCGGTTGTCCACCACCAGCGTCTGGCCCATGCTCTGCCCCATCTTGTCGGTGATCGCGCGGGCGATGATGTCCGTGGTGCTGCCGGCGCTGAAGGGCACGATCACCCGGATCGGCTTGTTCGGGTAGGGCGCCTGGGCCCAGGCGGCGGCGCCGGGCAGCGCGGCCAGCAGGGCGGCGCAGGCGACCGCGCCGAGCGCGCGGCGGGGGGGCGAAAGGGGCAGGCGGGGTGTCTGCAGCGGCATGTTGGTGTCTCCTGGTGGCGGCGCAGGGTGCGCCGGCTATTAACTCAATGGTTAATTGAAGCTATTCTAGGAAACGGCGTGCCGCAGCGTCAACCGGGCCGGCGGCTCAGTTCCTCAGGGCATACCCGAGCACCACGTCGCTGATGTGCTGCAGCCGTTCGTGGCGCGCCTTGGGCGTCATCAGGTCGCGGCCGAAGATTGCCGACAGGGTGAACCGGTTGGACAGGTAGAAGTACGCCATGCCGGCGATCGACATGTAGAGCTGCACCGGGTCGATGCCGCCGCGGAAGCTGCCGTCCTGCCGGCCCCGCTCCAGGATCGCGCCCAGCGTTTCCACCAGCGGCGAATTGACCGCCTGCGCCTTGCGCGACTGCGCCAGGTGCCGGCCCTGGTGCAGGTTCTCGCTGTTGAGGAAGGTCAGGAATTCCGGATGGGCGATGTAGTAGTCCCAGGTGAATTCGGTGAGCCGCTGCAGCGCCTGGGCCGGCGGCATGTCCTCCAGGTGCAGCGCCTGCTCGGCCGCGCGGATGCGGGCGTAGGCAGCCTCCAGCACCGCCAGGAACAGGTCGTCCTTGCTGCCGAAGTAGTAGTAGATCAGCCGCTTGTTCAGGCCCGCGAGTTCGGCGATGCGGTCCACCCGGGCGCCCGCCAGGCCGTGCTGCGCGAACTCGGCCGCGGCCGCATCCAGGATCGCCTGCTGGGACCGGTCGGCATCGCGGGAGCGCGGAGCGGAGGGGGCGTCGTCGGTTCGGGCCATGGCCATTGTTAACTCTTTGGTGAATCGCGCAGGTCGGCGGTACGGCCCGAGTCTAGGCTGTGCGATGCTGCGCGCCGTTTTCAGGCAACGATCCGATGGACACACGACTTTCGCGGGGCATCGCCTGCGGTGCGGCAGCCGGCGCCCTGTGGGGGCTGGTCTTTCTCGCGCCGCAGGTGGCGGGCGACTTCGGCGCGCTGCAGCTCGCAGCGGGCCGCTACCTCGTCTACGGCGCGGTGGCGGTGCTGCTGCTTGCGCCCCGCTGGCCGGCGGCCACCGCCGCGGTCGGCCGGGCGGAATGGTGGGCGCTGGTGCGGCTGAGCCTGCTCGGCAACATCGTCTACTACGTGCTGCTGGCCCTCGCGGTGCGGTGGGCCGGCGGGGCGGCCGCATCGCTGATCATCGGGTTGCTGCCGGTGGCGGTGACCCTCGTCGGCACGCGCGAAGCGGGCGCGCTGCAGCTGCGTGCACTGGCCGGCCCGCTCGCCCTGTGCGTGGCTGGTGTCGGGCTCGTCGGGGCCGAAGCGCTGGCCATGGGCGGTGACGCCGCCGACCGCACCCGGCGCATGGCCGGCCTGTTGTGCGCCTTCGCGGCGATGGCCTCGTGGGCCGCGTATTCGGTCGTCAACAGCCGGTGGCTCGCGCGCCGGCCCGATATCTCGGCCCACGACTGGTCGCTGCTGACCGGGGTGGTCACCGGCGCCTGCGCGGTGGTGCTGGCGGTCCCGGCCTTCGCGCCGACCTCCGGGTCGCACGGATCGGCGGACTGGCTGCGCTTCTGGGCGGTCGCCGCCACGGTCGCGGTGCTGGCGTCGGTCGTCGGCAACGGCCTGTGGAACCGCGCGAGCCGGCTGCTGCCGCTGACGCTCACCGGGCAGATGATCGTCTTCGAAACCCTGTTCGCGCTGCTGTACGGCTTCGCCTGGGAGCAGCGCTGGCCGTCCGTGCGCGAGGCGCTGGCGATCGTCTGCCTGATCGGCGGCGTGTGGTGGTGCGCCCGCGCCCACCGGGTGCCGGCCACGCCGCCCGCGGCCTGAGCGGCACCGCCGGGAGCACCGGTCCGACGCGGGCAGGCGCACCTGTCCGAATGCCGTGGCGCGAGGGGCGCCTGAGGCTGTGCAGCCATGCCTCTGCCAAATCCTGCCGAACCCCCTTCGCAGCGCGACGATCGCTCCGCCACGCCGCCGACCGCCCTGATCGTCACCCTGGCGATGGACTCCGAGGCCGCGGCCCGTTTCACTGCAATGCGCCGGGCGCACTTTCCGCCGGAGCGCAACTGGCTCGATGCGCACATCACCCTGTTCCATGCGCTGCCGATGGAGGCGGAGGACCGGGTGGTGCACGATGTGCGCGCGCTCGCCGCCGCGATCCCCGCCTTCGACCTCGCCGTGGACCGGTTGCTGTTCCTGGGCGGAGGCGTCGCCTACGGCCTCACGTCGCCGGACGCCACGCAGCTGCGCAGGACGCTCGCCGACCGTTGGGCGTCCCTGCTCGGCCGGCAGGACAGCCGGTGGCATGGCCGGTTGCACGTCACAGTGCAGAACAAGGTGCCGCCGGCCCAGGCGCGGCAGCTGCTGAAGACCCTGGAACACGACTTCGTGCCGCATCCGATCGGCGCCGTGGGGGTGCAGGTCTGGCACTACCTCGGCGGGCCGTGGCGGCTGGTCGCCGCCTGCCCGTTCGGCGGATCGGCACGCTGAGACGCCGGGCTGCCGCAGAGGCGGTTCCGCAGTGCCGGCGGTCGCCGCCGGTCAGGCCTGCGGCTGCTGCAGCAGCCGCGCTGCGATCGCCTCGCCGATCTCGGTAGTGTTGGCCGTGCCGCCCAGATCGGGCGTGTGCGGGCCTGCACGCAGCACGTCCTCGATCGCGGCGACGATCGCGTCGTGCGCCGCGCGCCCGGCGCCTTCGCTGCGGGTCAGGAAGTCCAGCATTAGCGCGCCCGACCAGATCATCGCGATCGGGTTGGCGATGTTCTTGCCGTAGATGTCGGGCGCCGAGCCGTGCACCGGCTCGAACAGGCTCGGGAAATCGCGCTCCGGATTGAGGTTGGCCGAGGGCGCCAGGCCGATCGTGCCGGTGGTGGCGGGGCCCAGGTCCGACAGGATGTCGCCGAACAGGTTGGTGGCGGCGACCACGTCGAAGCGGCCCGGCTGCAGCACGAAGCGCGCGGTCAGGATGTCGATGTGCTGCTTGTCCAGCGCCACGTCCGGGTACTGCTGCGCGACTTCTTCCGCGCGCTTGTCCCACCACGGCATGCTGATCGCGATGCCGTTGCTCTTGGTGGCCAGCGTCACATGCTTTTTCGGCCGGCTCTGCGCCAGGTCGAACGCGAACTTCAGCAGCCGCTCGGCGCCCTTGCGCGAGTAGACCGATTCCTGGATCACGATCTCGCGGTCGGTGCCTTCGTACATCACGCCGCCGAGCGAGGTGTATTCGCCCTCGGTGTTCTCGCGCACCACGAAGTAGTCGATGTCGCCCGGCTTGCGGCCAGCCAGCGGGCAGGGCACGCCGTCGAACAGGCGGACCGGGCGCAGGTTGATGTACTGGTCGAACTCGCGGCGGAACTTCAGCAGCGAACCCCACAGCGAGACGTGGTCGGGCACCGTGGCGGGCCAGCCGACCGCGCCGAACAGGATCGCGTCGAAGCCCGAGAGCTGCGTCTTCCAGTCGTCTGGCATCATCTGGCCGTGCGCGGCGTAGTAGTCGCAGCTGGCCCATTCGAAATGCGTGAATTCCACGCCTAGGCCGAAACGCTCGTTGGCGGCCTGCAGCACCCGCAGGCCCTCGGGCATCACTTCCTTGCCGATGCCGTCCCCGGCGAGGACGGCGACCTTGTACGAACCGGACATCTGTCTTCCTTTGTGTCGAGAGGGTAGGACGCGATTCTCGTCGTGCATGGAATCCATACAATCCCGCGCACCGTGAACGCTTTCTTCACAGATCGTGCGCAAAGCACCCGCTAACGAGGACCTGCGGGTCTTCACCGTCGTCGCGCGCAAGTCCGGCTTCGCCGCGGCGGCGGAGGAACTGGGCGTGTCGCCCGCGTACGTGAGCAAGCGCATCCGGCTGCTCGAGGACGACCTGGGCGTGCGGCTGCTGCACCGGACCACCCGGCGGGTCAGCGTGACGGAGGAGGGCGAGCGGGTGTTCCACTGGGCCGAGCGCATCCTCGACGACGTGGACCACCTGATGCAGGAGGTGAGCGCCACCCGCCACGTACCGCGCGGCGCCCTGCGGATCAGCAGCAGCTTCGGTTTCGGACGCAACGTGGTCGCGCCGCTGCTGTCGCAGCTGTCGGTGGCTTACCCGGGCCTGAAGATCCGGCTGGAGGTGTTCGACCGGCTGGTGGACGTGGCGGCCGAGGGCTTCGACCTCGACGTGCGCATCGGCGACGAGATCGCGCCGCACCTGATCGCGCGGCGGCTGGCGTCGAACCACAGGGTGCTGTGCGCCGCGCCGTCGTACCTGGCCCGGCGCAGTCCGCCCCGCAGCCCGCAGGACCTCGCGGGCCACGACTGCCTGGTGATCAAGGAGCGCGACCAGTCCTTCGGCGTCTGGACGCTGCGCGCCGGCATGGAGGAACAGACGGTCAAGGTCACCGGCCCGCTGTCGGGCAACAACGGCGAGATCGCGGTGCAGTGGGCGGTCGACGGCCGCGGCGTCGTGCTGCGCTCGCTGTGGGACGTCGGGCCGATGCTGGCCGACGGCTGGCTGGTACAGCTGCTGCCGGCCTGGCGGCAGGAGGCCAACATCTGGGCGGTCTATCCGACCCGGCTCACCCATTCGGCGAAGGTGCGGGTGTGCGTCGAGTTCCTGTCTGCCGCGTTCCGCGACGGACCGCTGCCGCGCATCCACGTCGCCAGCGCCTGAACTTGTCCCCGCCGGCACGGGACAAACCTGGGGATAACCCGTGCCCGCGACGGGGAGGGCGGCGGCAAGTGCTTGATCGCACAGGACTTCCGACACGCCGCCTATTCGGCAGGCAGCGGCCGGCGATCCGCCTCAAGCGGCGCGGGCGATGCGGGCCGCGGCCGGCCGGGGCAGGGCGCGCACGCGGCGCAGGCTGTCCACCGTCTTCAGCACGGCCGACGCCAGTTCGGTGCCCTTGACGGTGAAGTGCCGGTAGAAGAAGTCGCGGTGCTCGCCGTGCTCGTGGAAATGGTGCGGCGTGAGCACGGCGGTGAACACCGGCACGCCGGTGTCGAGCTGCACCCGCATCAGGCCGTCGATCACCGCGGTCGCGACGAAGTCGTGGCGATAGATGCCGCCGTCGACCACCAGGCCGCAGGCGGCGATCGCGTCGTAGCGGCCGCTCTCGGCCAGCGCCTTGGCGTGCAGCGGGATCTCGTAGGCGCCGGGCACGTCGAACACCTCGATCGACGATGCATCGACCCCCTGGCGGCCGGCTTCCGCGAAGAACGCGGTGCGGGCCTGGCCGACGATGTCGGCGTGCCAGCCGGACTGTACGTAGGCGATCGACAGTGGTGCGGAAGCCGAGGAAGCGGCCGAGGAAGAGGACGAAGGAGAAAGGGAAGAAAGGGACTGACTCATGGAATGCCTTCGCACGGGAGCGGGACCAGAATCAGGGCGCACGAACCGCCGTGCCCGCGCGGCGGCACGCGCGCAGGCGCACCGTCGGCACGGGCCGTGGGAACGCGCTCTCTTGCATCCGGACTGTGACCGTCGGCTCCGGAATCGCACCAGATCTGCTGACCCCGCCGCGGCACCGCAAGGCGGACCGCACCGGGCGCTCGCGGGCTCGTGCGGGCCATGCCCGCCATCACCGCCGGTAGGGATTTCCACCCTGCCCTGAGAACGCTTGGAGCCCGGCACGGGGCCGGGCGCCGCGATTGTAGGCGCCCATAATTCGCCCCTCGCCCTCCTGCTTATTCGGAATTCGCGTATGACACGTCAGCTCGCCGGCCACCTTCTTGTCGAATGCCTCGCGGCCCAGGGCGCGACCCACGCCTTCGGGGTGCCGGGCGAGAGCTACCTCGCGGTGCTCGACGGCTTTCACACCTATGCGGACCGCATCCGCTTCGTGGTCTGCCGGCAGGAGGGCGGCGCCGCCTTCATGGCCGAGGCGCACGGCAAGCTGACGCGCCGGCCGGGCATCTGCTTCGTGACCCGCGGACCGGGCGCGACCAATGCGTCGATCGGCCTGCACACCGCATTCCAGGACTCGACCCCGATGGTGCTGCTGGTCGGCGACGTGGGCAGCGACTTCCGGGACCGCGAAGCCTTCCAGGAAGTCGATTTCCAGAGCTTCTTCGGCCCGAGCACCAAGGGCATGGCCAAGCGGGTGGAGCGCATCGACGAAGCGGCCCGCATCCCCGAATACGTGGCCCGCGCCTTCGCCACCGCGATGGCCGGACGGCCGGGCCCGGTGGTGCTGGTACTGCCCGAGGACATGCTGCGCGAGGAGGTCGAGGCCGCGCCCCTGCCGCGCGTCGAGCCGGTCGAGGCCTGGAGCGATCCGGGCAGCCTGCGCCGGCTGCGCGAGCTGCTGCTGGCGTCTCAGAAGCCGCTGGTGATCGCCGGCGGCAGCGGCTGGACGCCCCAGTCGGCCCAGGCGCTGCAGCGCTTCGCCGAGAACTGGCAACTGCCGGTGGCCAACGCCTTCCGTTTCCAGGACACCTTCGACAACCACCATCCGCAGTACGCCGGCGACGTGGGCATCGGCATCAATCCGAAGCTCGCCGCACGGGTGCGCGAGAGCGACCTAGTGATCGCGATCGGCCCGCGCCTGGGCGAGATGACGACCGGCGGCTACACGCTGCTGGAGGCGCCGAAGCCGAAGCAGACGCTGGTCCACATCCACGGCGGTGCGGAGGAGCTCAACCGCGTCTATCTGGCCGACCTGGCGATCAACGCGACGATGGACGCCGCGGCCCGCAGTCTGGAAGTGCTGACCGCGCCGCCGACGGTGCCGTGGGCGGACTGGACCGCCGCGGCGCATGCGGACTATGAGGACAACATCCGCCCGCAGAAGCTGCCGGGCCTGGACGAATCGCAGCCCGGTGCGGTGGACATGCCGGCCATCGTCGCGACGCTGCAGAAGCACCTGCCCGCCGATGCGGTGCTGACCAACGGCGCGGGCAACTTCGCGAGCTGGATCCACCGCTATTTCCGCCACCACGGTATCGCCAAGGGCCACAAGACGCAGCTCGCGCCGACCTCGGGCGCGATGGGCTACGGCGTGCCGGCAGGGATCGCCGCGAGCATCGCCACCGGCCGGGTGGCGTTCACCATCGCGGGCGACGGGGACTTCCTGATGAACGGGCAGGAGCTGGCGACCGCGGTGCAGTACGGCGGCAAGAGCATCATCGTGCTGCTGGACAACGGCATGTTCGGGACGATCCGCATGCACCAGGAGCGCGACTATCCCGAGCGCATCAGCGGGACGGCGCTGCGCAACCCGGACTTCTGCGCGCTGGCGCGGGCCTACGGGTATGCGGCGGAGCGGGTCGAATCGGCTGCGGACTTCGAGCCGGCGCTGCTGCGGGCACTGGCGGCAGAGACGGGCACGCTGATCCACATTCCGCTGAGCCCCGAAGTAATCACGACGCGGGGGACGTTATCGGGGATCACGCAGGCGGCCTTGCAGCGGCTTAGTTGATGGTTCTGCTTTCCTTTTGCTATTAAATTGATAGCTTTTGGCGCAGGTGGGGTAGGCGCTAGGGCCGGTTTTTGATCTTGTCGTGCGTGGGTCGGCGCCTAGTGGTTCGGACCGGGTCGGCGGGTACTCCCCTCCGCGAATGTCCCCCGGCCTGCGGCCTCCTCCTTTATTTCGCTGCGGGGAGCACCCACCACCCCGGTCCTGCGTGGCGCAGGATCAGCCGTCACAACGGCCGGCACGGCACGAACGAGCAGACGGATAAATCGCAGGCCCTTGCGCACCAGTGCTCGGTTCGCCGGGGATGCCGGGCAGGCGGATAGCGCAGGTAAAGGAGGAGGAAACGCCGCAGGCGTTTTCGGGGGACACGGAGCTATCCGCCTGCCCGGCGTCCACGCGCGACGCACCCCGCACAAGACATTCCCAAAAAGCAGCGCGCGCACCGATCAGACGAAAAAAAGCGGAGTCAGAGCCCCGCTGGAAGTCGTGAAGCGACCCGTGCCGCGTTATTCGATCTCGCCCATCTGCGACTGCAGGTAGTTCTGCAGGCCGACCTTCTCGCTCAGGTCGATCTGCGTCTCGAGGAAGTCGATGTGCTCTTCCGTGTCGTCGAGGATCTTCTGCAGCAGGTCGCGGGACACGTAGTCGCGCACGCTCTCGCAGTGGGCCATGCCCGCCTTGATCGTGGCCTGGGCGCCGTACTCCAGGCCCAGGTCCGCGCGCAGGATCTCCGGCACGTCCTCGCCGACGTTCAGCTTGCCGAGGTCCTGCAAGTTGGGCAGGCCGTCGAGCATGAAGATCCGGTCCATCAGCCAGTCGGCGTGCTTCATCTCGCCGATCGACTCGTCGTATTCCTTCTTCGCGAGCTTGTCGAAGCCCCAGTGCTTCAGCATGCGGTAGTGCAGGAAGTACTGGTTGATCGCAGTCAGCTCGTTCTTGAGTTGCGCCTGCAGGTGCTGGATGACCTGTGCGTCGCCTTTCATGTGAATCCCTCTCGGTGCTGTGGTTGGGCCCGATTGTGCGGGCCGCGCCCCGCCGCCACAAGCAAGCCCCCGTCTTCCCGGTGTGCCTGCGGCTGAGGTTGAGAGGTGTTTGTATTGGGGTGACGCTTTCCTACACGCTTTGCCGCGCGCGGAATAGAAAATTCCAATCCACGGCATACCCGCAATTCATCGGAGCGGTACGGGTAAGCCCGTATGCTCCAGCTTTCCGTATTTCAATCTTCCAAGGAAACACATGTCCCTGATCAACACCCAAGTCGTTCCGTTCAAGACCGAAGCCTTCCACAACGGCAAGTTCATCACGGTCAGCGACGAGACGCTCAAGGGCAAGTGGTCGGTCCTGATCTTCATGCCGGCCGCGTTCACCTTCAACTGCCCGACCGAAGTCGAGGACGCCGCCGACAACTACGCCGAGTTCCAGAAGCTGGGTGCCGAGGTCTACATCGTCACGACCGACACGCACTTCTCGCACAAGGTCTGGCACGAAACCTCGCCGGCCGTCGGCAAGGCCCGTTTCCCGCTGGTCGGCGACCCGACCCATGTGCTGACCAACGCCTTCGGCGTGCACATCCCGGAAGAAGGCCTGGCCCTGCGTGGCACCTTCGTCATCAATCCGGACGGCGTCATCAAGACCGCCGAGATCCACTCCAACGAGATCGCCCGCGACGTGAAGGAAACGCTGCGCAAGCTGAAGGCCGCCCAGTACACCGCCGCCCACCCGGGCGAAGTGTGCCCGGCCAAGTGGAACGAAGGCGCCAAGACGCTGGCCCCGTCGCTGGACCTCGTCGGCAAGATCTAAGCACCGCTGCTGCAGGAAGCCTGGGTACGCCCGGGCTTTTTTTTCCGCAGACCATCCGCAGCTATCGAATAATTGATTTAAGTAGAAGGAAGCTATCATGCTGGACGCCACCCTCAAGACCCAACTCAAGGCTTATCTGGAGCGTGTGACCAAGCCGATCGAGATCGTCGCGTCGCTCGACGACAGTGCGGCGTCCGGCGAGCTGCAGGGCCTGCTCGACGACATCGTGTCGCTCACCGACAAGATCACGCTGGTCGCCCGCACCGACGACGGGGAACGCAAGCCGTCGTTCCTGATCACCAACCCGGGCATCGACACCGGCGTGCGTTTCGCCGGCATTCCGCTCGGCCACGAGTTCACCTCGCTTGTGCTCGCGCTGCTGCAGGTCGGCGGCCATCCGTCCAAGGAGGCGCAGGAGACGATCGAGCAGGTCCGTAACCTCGACGGCGACTTCCACTTCGAGACCTACTTCTCGCTGTCCTGCCACAACTGCCCGGACGTGGTGCAGGCGCTCAACCTGATGTCGGTGCTCAATCCGCGCATCCGCCACACCGCGATCGACGGTGGCCTGTTCCCCGCCGAGGTCGAGGCGCGCCAGATCATGGCGGTGCCGATGGTGTTCCTCAACGGCACCCACTTCGGCCAAGGCCGCATGAGCCTGGAAGAGATCGTCGCCAAGGTGGACCACAACGCGGTCGCCCGCGATGCGGAGAAGATTTCGGCCCGCGCACCCTACGACGTGCTGGTGGTCGGCGGCGGCCCGGCCGGTGCGGCCGCTGCGGTGTATGCGGCGCGCAAGGGCATCCGCACCGGCGTGGCGGCCGAGCGCTTCGGCGGCCAGGTGCTGGACACGCTGGGCATCGAGAACTTCATCTCGATCAAGGAAACCGAAGGACCGAAGTTCGCGATCGCGCTGGAAGAGCACGTCAAGCACTACGACGTGGACATCATGAATCTGCAGCGCGCCGAAGCGCTGGTGCCGGGCGACGACCTGATCGAGGTGAAGCTCGCGAGCGGCGCGTCGCTGAAGGCGAAGTCGCTCATCATCTCGACCGGCGCGCGCTGGCGCAACATCAACGTGCCCGGCGAAGCCGAGTACAAGAACAAGGGCGTGGCCTACTGCCCGCACTGCGACGGCCCGCTCTTCAAGGGGAAGCGCGTGGCGGTGATCGGCGGCGGCAACTCGGGCGTGGAAGCGGCGATCGACCTGGCGGGCATCGTCGGCCACGTCACGCTGATCGAATACGACAGCAAGCTGCGCGCCGACGAAGTGCTGCAGCGCAAGCTACGCAGCCTGCCCAACGTGCAGATCATCGTGTCGGCCCAGACCACCGAAGTGAAGGGCGACGGCCAGAAGGTCAACGGCCTGACCTACCGCGACCGGGTGTCGGGCCAGGAGCAGTCGCTCGAACTGGAAGGCGTGTTCGTGCAGATCGGGCTGGTGCCCAATACCGACTGGTTGAAGGGCACCGTCGAGCTGTCGAAGCACGGCGAGATCGTGGTCGATGCCAAGGGCCAGACGTCCGTGCCCGGCGTGTTCGCCGCCGGCGACGCGACGACGGTGCCGTACAAGCAGATCATCATCGCCGCCGGCGACGGCGCGAAGGCGGCGCTAGGCGCGTTCGATCACCTGATCCGTACGACGGCTCCGGCCTGATCGGGAGGGGGAGCGCCGCCTCGCACGGCGGCAGTCTCCCTTTCAGGACAGCGGTGGATCCGGCTCCGCCGGTCCACCCGCTGTGCCCCCCTTCCCACGCAGGGAGAGAAGGGGGGAGCCGCGCAGCGGCTCGGGGGGATGCTCTCAATAAATCAACCGCTCCGGCCGAATCTCCTGCAGGATCGTCGTCGCGATTTCCTCGATCGACTTGGTCGTCGTGCTCAACCAGCGGATGCCGCTGCGCCGCATCATCGCCTCGGCCTCGGCAATCTCGTGGCGGCAGTTGAGCAGCGATGCGTACTTCGAATCGGGGCGACGCTCGTTGCGGATCTCGGCCAGGCGCTCCGGCGCGATAGTCAGGCCGAAGATCTTCTTGCGGTGCGGCACCAGCGCCGGCGGCAATTGACGGCGGTCGAAGTCCTCGGGGATCAGCGGATAGTTGGCCGCCTTCAGGCCGTGCTGCATCGCGAGATAGAGCGAGGTCGGCGTTTTGCCACTGCGGCTCACGCCCACCAGGATCACGTCCGCACCTTCCAGGTCGCGGTTGCTCTGGCCGTCGTCGTGAGCCAGGCTGAAGTTGATCGCCTCGATCCGGTCGTTGTATTCCTTGCTCTTGCTCACGTCCGAGAACCGGCCGACCCGGTGCAGCGACTTGATGCCCAGCTCCTTTTCCAGCGGCTGCACGAAGGTGCCGAACATGTCGAGCAGCATGCCCTTACAGCCGTCCTGCAGCACCCGCACCACCTCCATGTTGGCCAGCGTGGTGAAGACCAGCGGCTTCTTGCCCTCGACCTCGGCGACGTGGTTGATCTGCCGCACCGCCTGATAGGCCTTGTCCACCGTGTCGATGAACGGCAGGCGCACATGGCGCGGCTTGAATTCGAACTGGTTCAGGATCGCATTGCCGAATGCCTCGGCGGTGATGCCGGTGCCGTCGGAGATGAAGAAGACCGTGCGTGAATGCATGCGAGAGGCTTTCGGGAACTTGACGGGTGCGACACCGATGGTGACCGGCGCAGGAGGGCGACGCCTACAATCCGCCGGATTATCCGAATTCCGCCCATGGCCCGCCCCGACCTCCTAGAACAAGAGCAAAGTCGCGCCGCCGCCGCCATGCCCGGAACCCGCCCGCCCGCTGGGGCCGCCGGGTGCGCAGACGCCTTCGGATGCCCGGTTTCAACTTCTGGAGCTTTCCCATGTCTGCACTGTTCGACGCGACCGCCCTGGTCGTCCCGTTCGAAAACCTGAGGATGACCGACGTCGAGTCGGTCGGCGGCAAGAACGCCTCCCTCGGCGAGATGATCTCCCAACTGCCCCAGGGCGTGCGCGTGCCCACGGGCTTCGCCACCACGGCGCATGCCTTCCGCGAATTCCTCAAGCACGAGGGGCTCGCCGACCGCATCAGTCAGCGCTTGGCCACCCTCGATACCGAAGACGTGCGGGCGCTCGCCGCCGCGGGCGCCGAGATCCGCGGCTGGCTCGAAGCCCAGCCCTTCCCGGCCGACCTGGAAAAGGCGGTGCGCGACGCGTTCGCGAAACTGTCCGAAGGCAATGCCGAGGCCAGCTTCGCCGTACGCTCGTCCGCCACGGCCGAGGATCTGCCCGACGCCTCCTTCGCCGGCCAGCAGGAGACCTTCCTCAACGTCGTCGGCATCGAGGATGTGCTGCACAAGATGAAGGAGGTGTTCGCCTCCCTCTACAACGACCGCGCGATCAGCTACCGCGTGCACAAGGGCTTCGCGCACGACGTGGTGGCTCTGTCGGCCGGCGTGCAGCGCATGGTGCGTTCCGACCTGGGCGCCGCCGGCGTGATGTTCACCATCGACACCGAATCCGGCTTCGACCAGGTCGTCTTCATCACCAGCAGCTACGGCCTGGGCGAGACGGTGGTGCAGGGCGCCGTGAACCCGGACGAGTTCTACGTGCACAAGCCGAGCCTCCAGGCCAGCAAGCGGGCGGTGATCCGCCGCAACCTGGGCAGCAAGATGATCCAGATGACCTTCGCCACGCCGGAAGAAAAGGCCGCCAGCGGCGAGCTGGTGAAGACGGTCGACGTGCCCGCCGAGCAGCGCAACCGCTATTCGCTGACCGATGCCGACGTCGAGCAGCTCGCGCAGTACGCGCTGGTGATCGAGCAGCATTACGGCCGTCCGATGGACATCGAATGGGGCAAGGACGGTACCGACGGCCAGCTCTACATCCTGCAGGCGCGACCCGAGACGGTGAAGAGCCAGCAGGAAGGTAAGGCCGAGCAGCGCTACAAGCTCAAGGGCACGGGCACCGTGCTGGCCGAAGGCCGCGCGATCGGCCAGAAGATCGGCACCGGCCCGGTCCGCCTAGTCCACGACATCCGCGAGATGGACAAGGTCCAGCCCGGCGACGTGCTGGTAACCGACATGACCGACCCGAACTGGGAGCCGGTGATGAAGCGGGCGTCGGCCATCGTCACCAATCGCGGTGGCCGCACCTGCCACGCGGCGATCATCGCGCGCGAGCTCGGCATTCCGGCGGTGGTCGGCTGCGGCGACGCGACCGACCTGCTGAAGGACGGCACGCTGGTCACCGTGAGCTGCGCCGAGGGCGACACCGGCCTGATCTACGACGGCCTGCTCGAGACCGAGGTGACCGAGGTGGTGCGCGGCGAGATGCCGAAGATCGACACCAAGATCATGATGAACGTGGGCAACCCGCAGCTCGCCTTCGACTTCTGCCAGCTGCCCAACGAGGGCGTGGGCCTGGCGCGGCTCGAGTTCATCATCAACAACAACATCGGCGTGCACCCGAAGGCGATCCTCGACTATCCGAACGTCGATGCCGACCTGAAGAAGGCGGTCGAGTCGGTGGCGCGCGGCCATGCCAGCCCGAAGGCCTTCTACGTCGACAAGGTGGCCGAAGGTGTGGCGACCATCGCCGCGGCGTTCTGGCCCAAGCCGGTGATCGTGCGGCTGTCGGACTTCAAGTCCAACGAGTACCGCAAGCTGATCGGCGGCAGCCGCTACGAGCCGGAGGAAGAGAACCCGATGCTCGGCTTCCGCGGTGCGGCACGCTATGTGAGCGAGGATTTCCGCGAAGCCTTTGCGATGGAGTGCGAGGCGCTGCGCCGGGTGCGCAACGAGATGGGCCTGACCAACGTGCAGGTGATGGTGCCCTTCGTGCGCACGCTCGGCCAGGCCGACAAGGTGACCCAGCTGCTGGCCGAGCACGGCCTGCAGCGCGGCGAGAACGAGCTCAAGGTCGTGATGATGTGCGAGGTGCCGAGCAACGCCATCCTGGCCGAGCGCTTCCTGGAGTACTTCGACGGCTTCTCGATCGGCTCCAACGACCTGACCCAGCTCACGCTGGGCCTCGACCGCGACTCCGGCCTGGAGCTGCTGGCGGCCGACTTCGACGAGCGCGACCCTGCGGTGCAGGCGATGCTGTCGAAGGCGATCGGCGCCTGCAAGGCCGCCGGCAAGTATGTCGGCATCTGCGGCCAGGGCCCGAGCGACCATCCGGACTTCGCGCAGTGGCTGGCCGACGAGGGCATCGCGTCGATCTCGCTCAATCCGGACAGCGTGATCGACACCTGGAAGCGCCTCGCCAAATAGCGCTCGCCCCCAGGCTACCCGCTGCGCGGTCCGCCTGCCCCCGGCCGGGGGCGATGCGGGCGGGCCGGCGGAGCCGGACCCGCGGCACTCTGGGATGAGGCAGGGCGTCGTGTGGTTTCGGCGCTCTGGCAAATACCGAGGCCGGCGCCGGCGCGGGCTGCGATGATCGACGGATGCCGTTCTCCGTGCCCCCGCCGCTGCCGCCCGCAGATCCGGCCCCCGCGCCGATGCGCGAGATTCCCGTCCCCCGCCACGGCCTGCTGCGGGGCGCACTGCTGATTGTCTGGGCTGCGGCATCGTTCGGCGCCTGCTACGTCGCCCGCATGCTCGACGTGGTGGTCGGCGGCTGGCACGTCGGCTACTGGATGGCGGCGCAGGGCATCCTGATCGTCTTCATGCTGGTCGTGGTTGTCTATGCGGTCGCCGCCAACCGCGCCGAGCGACGCGACACGACACCGGACGCCGTACCGCGTGCCTGAACGCCGTTACGAACGCCGCCTGCACGGCATCCTGGCCGCCTACGTCGTGGGCGTACTGGCCTTCCTGCTGGTGCTGGCCTGGGCCGAGCAGCAGGGGCTGTCGCGCCACTGGATCGGGCCGATCTTCCTGTTCTCCACGGTGATGGTGTACGCGGCGATCGGTGTCTGGGGACGCACGACCGACGCCGACGAGTACTACGTCGCCGGCCGGCGCATCCCGCCGGTCTACAACGGCATGGCGGCGGCGGCCGACTGGATGAGCGCGGCGTCGTTCATCAGCATGGCGGGCGCGCTTTACCTGCAGGGCTTCTCGGGATCGGACGGCCAGCCCGGCGGGCTAGCGTACCTGCTTGGCTGGACCGGCGGCTTCTGCCTGGTCGCGATGCTGATCGCGCCGCAGCTGCGGGCGATGAATCTCTACACCGTGCCCGACTTCTTCCAGGTCCGCTTCGGCGGACGCTGGCCGCGGCGGATCGCGGCGCTGGCGGCGGTGCTGTGCTCGTTCACCTACGTGGTCGCGCAGATCTACGGCGTGGGCCTGATCGCCTCGCGGCTCACCGGCGTGCAGTTCGAGATCGGGATCATGCTCGGCCTGGGCGGCGTGCTGCTGTGCTCCTTCCTGGGCGGCATGCGGGCGATCACCTGGACACAGGTCGCGCAGTACATCGTGCTGCTGCTGGCGTTCCTGATCCCGGTGTCGTGGCTGGCTTGGAAGCAGTTCGGCAATCCGCTGGCACCGCTGGTGTACGGCACCCAGATGCAGCGCATAAGCGAGCGGGAAGCGGCACTGCGCGACGCGCCGGCCGAGCGCGAGGTGGCGCGGCTGTATTTGCTGCGGGCGCAAGGCTGGGAAGCCCGGCTGAAGGATGTGGATGCCGCGCTGGTGGCCGACCGCGAGCGGGCGCAGGAGCGCATCCGCGAGCTGCGGGCGCGCAATGCCGAGGTCAACGAGATCGTCGCGGCCAGCCGGGCGCTGGCGGCGCTGCCGCGCGACGCCGCCACCGCGCGGGAGCAATGGCGCCGCGCACTGCGGGAAGACACCGAGCGGGCCCAGCCGCTCGGCGGGCTGCCGCCGCATGCGCGGCCGTATGCCGGCGATCCGGACGGCACGCCGGCCGAGCGCGAGGCGTTCGACGTCTCGCGGCGCAATTTCCTGGCGCTGATGTTCTGCCTGATGGTCGGCACCGCCGGTCTGCCGCATCTGCTGACCCGCTACCACACGGTGCCGAGCGTCGCGGCGGCCCGTTCGTCGGTCGCGTGGTCGCTGTTCTTCATCGTGCTGCTGTACGCGAGCGCGCCCGCGCTGGCGGTGATGGTGAAGTTCGAGGTAATGCAGAACCTGGTCGGCAGCACCTTCGATGCGCTGCCCGGCTGGATCGCGCAGTGGGCGCGGGTCGATCCGTCGCTGCTGGCGATCGAGGACATCAACGGCGACGGCATCCTGCAGTTCGGCGAGATCCGGCTCGGCGCCGACGTGGTGATGCTCGCTGCGCCGGAAATCGGCGGGCTGCCGTACGTGATTTCCGGGCTGGTGGCGGCGGGCGGCCTAGCGGCGGCGCTGTCGACCGCCGACGGGCTGCTGCTGACGATCAGCAACGCGCTGGTGCGCGACATGGCCTTCCAGGAGATGCGCCGCACCGAGACGCCAGAACAGCGGGTGATCTTCACCAAGTTCGCGCTGCTGGCGGTCGCGATGCTGGCCGCCTTCGTGGCGGCACTGCGGCCGGCGGAGATCCTGCCGCTGGTGTCGGCCTCGTTCTCGCTCGCGGCCGCGGCCTTCGTGCCGGTGATGGTGCTCGGCATCTTCTGGCGCCGCACCAGCCGGGCGGGCGCAGTGGCCGGCATGCTGACCGGGCTCGGCGTGACCGTGTACTACATGCTGGCGCATGCCGCATCGGTGCGCTCGCGGCTGGGGCTCGCCGGCACGGGCGACCTGTGGTGGGACATTCAGCCGATCTCGGCCGGGGTGTTCGGCGTTCCGGCCGGGGTGGTCGCGGCGGTGCTGGTCAGCCTGCTGCGGCCGCTGCACCGCGAGATGCCAGGGTAGGGGGCGGGGCGACCGTCGTGCATATGGGCATCAGGTCGCTGGCGCGCAGCGCCGATGCCGCCCGGGCGCGGGCGGATGCAGAAAACACCACGCCCGCCGGGGCCAGACGATCAAATGCCTGGAGCGCGGCGGGCGCGGGGAGAGCGCCGGCCCTACGGCCGGCAACGGGTATCAGCGGCCGGTGCCAAGCAACTCCACGTCGAACTTCAGGGTGGCGTTCGGGGGAATCACGCCGCCGGCGCCGCGCGCACCGTAGCCCAGATTGGCGGGAATGATCAGCGTGCGCTGACCACCGACCTTCATGCCCTGCACGCCTTCGTCCCAGCCCTTGATCACCATGCCGGCGCCGAGCGAGAACTCGAACGGGCTGTTGCGGTCGCGGCTGGAGTCGAACTTCTTGCCCTGCTCGCCGTCGTTGTACAGCCAGCCGGTGTAGTGCACGCTGACGTTCTGGCCGGCGGTGGCCTCGGCGCCGTCGCCGACGACGGTGTCTTCGTATTGCAGGCCGGAGGGGGTGGTGGTCGATGCCATAGGAAAAGGTCCTGGAAAAGTTCGGTGAAGGGTAATGCTATGAAAAGAGGAGCTGACTGCGCAGGCGGGGCGGGCGCAGAAGCCCGATTTTCATTAGAAATGCCGGCGGATCAGGCGGCGGCCGTGGCGGCGATCTCGTCCTTGCGCGGCAGGGTGCCGACCCAGCGGCCGGCGAAGGCCTGCAGGTCGTGCAGCCGCTTGAGCAGGTCCTTGCCCGCATCGGTGGCGGCGTAGCCGTCGCTGCCGTGCTCCACCAGGCCCGCGCTGCGCAGCTCCTTCAGCCGGGTGTTCAGCGTGTTGGGGGTGATGCCGCCGACGCTGTCCTGCAGCAGGCGGAAGGTCTGCCGGTGGCCGTCCTTCAGGGCCCAGAGCACCCGCATCGCGTAGCGCGACTCGAGCAGGTCGAACAGCTGGTGGACGGCGGCGTTTTCTTTGGAACTCATGCGTCTTCTCTCCTGCGTGCGAGGGCGGTTGGCAAAGGTGGGGCAATATAGCCCACAAAGCGCGTTGCTACAAGTTTCATAGCTAGAACGGTCCGCCGGTTCTACACGGCACGCTCCCCGATGGTTGCTCCGCCGTTTGCAGAAGAGTGGCTGTATCGTGCGCCCGGAGGGCAGCTTAGGTGGCGGGGCCGGGCTGAGCGAGGCGGCGCAGGAGGAAGCGGCCGTGGGATCGCGCAGCTCATGGGCAACATCTGAATCACCACATCAGATCATATGTTGTCGTACAACTTGGGTCTGTCTATGATGCGGCATGCATTCCACCCCGTCCGTACCGTCCGAACCGTCCCCGCGTGCCGAACCTTCCGCGCCACCGTCGCCGACGCCGGTCCGGCCGGGCCGGCCGTCGCGTGGCCTGGCGCACGGGCTCGTCGAGGACATCGGCACGCGGATCGCGGGTGGGGTGCTGCAGGCGGGCGACCGCCTGCCGACCGAGTCCGCGATCATGCAGACCTACGGCGTCAGCCGCACCGTGGTGCGGGAGGCGCTGTCGCGGCTGCAGGCGGCCGGGCTGGTGGAAACGCGGCACGGCATCGGCACCTTCGTGCTGCCACCGTCCGCGCCGACGGGCGGGATCTTCCGGCTGCATCCGGCCGACATCTCAGGGTCGATCGACGCGATCGCGGTGCTGGAGCTGCGCATCAGCCTGGAGACCGAGGCGGCCGCGCTCGCGGCCCAGCGCCGGTCCCCGGCACAGCTGGCCGCGATGCGCGATGCGTTGGAGCAGTTCCGCCGGCAGGTGGAGCAGGGCGGCGACACGGTCGCACCGGATTTCCGTTTCCATTGCGAGATCGCGGACGCCACCGGCAACCGCTATTTCTCCGACATCCTCGACCACCTCGGCAAGGCGCTGATCCCGCGGACCCGCATCGTCGCGACGCATGTAGCCTGGGAGGACCAGTCGCTGTACCTGCAGCGGGTGCACCGCGAGCACGAGGATATCGTCGATGCGATCGAGCGCTCCGATGCGGATGCCGCCCGCGCGGCGATGCGGGTGCACCTGAACAACAGCCGCGAGCGGCTGAAGCGTGCCCGCGAAGCGGCGCAGGCCAGCACGGCCTCGGCAACGCCCGTCTGAACGCGCAGAAAAAACAGTTGTTGTTTTCATTGGTTTAGTTGTACGATGACTGACAACGCGGCAGATCATCACAACACAAGGCCGTGCCCCTGCCTACCACCGTCAGGCGTCCCCTTTTCGATTCCGGAGACAACGACCATGCCTTTCACCCGCCGTTCCCTCGTCGCCAGCGCCGCTGCCGCGGCAGCCGTCACCCTCGCCCCGGCCGCCGTGCAGGCCGCGGACGCCTGGCCCAACCGGCCGATCAAGTTGGTGGTGCCGTACCCGCCGGGCGGCTCGTCGGACATCATCGCCCGCGCGATCAGCCAGTCCCTGTCCGAAGCGCTGAAGCAGTCGGTCATCGTCGAGAACAAGGCCGGCGCCAACGGCAACCTCGGCGCCGACTTCGTCGCCAAGTCGGCACCCGACGGCTACACGCTGCTGCTGTGCGACGTCGGCGCGCTGGCGATCAGCCCGTCGGTCTATACCAAGCTGGCTTTCGATCCGTCGAAGGACCTGCGCGGCGTGACGATGCTGGCCTATTCGCCGCACCTGCTGGTGGTGCATCCGTCGGTCAAGGCCTCGAACCTGAAGGAGCTGGTCGCGCTGTCGAAGACCTCCGACCTGAACTTCGCCGTGACGGCGCAGGGCAGCGCGCCGCACCTGGCCGGCGTGGCGCTGCAGCGCGCCACCAACGCGAAGTGGGAATACGTGCCCTACAAGGGCGGCGTGCAGTCGATCCAGGACACGGTTGCCGGCCAGACCCAGGTGCTGATGAACGGCATGCTGGCCACGTTGCCGCACGTCCAGAGCGGCAAGCTCAAGCTGCTGGCCGTCTCCAAGGGCACCCGCATGCCGCTGGTCGGCGACGTGCCGACCATCGCCGAGCAGGGCGTGCCCGGCTTCGAATCCGGTACCTGGCAGGGCGTGATGGCGCCGCGCGGCACGCCCGACGCGGTCATTGCCCGGCTGAACCAGGAGCTGATCCGCGCGATCCGCTCGCCCGACATCCGCTCGCGCCTCGCCGGCCAGGGCGCCGAGGTCGTGACCATGTCCCCCGCCGAGCAGGAGCAGTTCTTCAACAAGGAGCGCGCCCGCTGGGCCAAGGTCGTGAGCGACGCGCAGCTCAAGCTCGACTGATTTCGCGGTTTTCTTCTTTTTCGCTTTTCCCTCGTCCACACGCACACCCACAACACCATGAGCTACACCCCCCAGGAACTCAAGTCGATCATGGGCTCCGGCCTGCTGTCGTTCCCGATCACCGACTTCGATGCGCAGGGCGACTTCGATGCCGCCGGCTACCGCAAGCGCCTCGAATGGCTGGCACCCTACGGTGCGACCGCGCTGTTTGCCGCCGGCGGCACCGGCGAGTTCTTCTCGCTCACGCCCGAGGAATACCCGACCATCATCCAGACCGCGGTCGACACCTGCCGCGGCACGGTGCCGATCATCGCGGGCGCCGGCGGCCCGACCCGCCAGACCATCCAGTACGCCCAGGCCGCCGAGAAGGCCGGCGCGCACGGCATCCTGCTGATGCCGCACTACCTGACCGAAGCCGGCCAGGAAGGCCTGTTCCAGCACGTGAAGGCGGTCTGCGACAGCGTGGACTTCGGCGTGATCATCTACAACCGCGCCCAGGCCCGGTACACGCCCGATACGCTGGCCCGCCTGGCCGACGCCTGCCCGAACCTCGTCGGCTTCAAGGACGGCGTGGGCGACATCGAGGCGATGGTCTCGATCTACCAGAAGATGGGCGACCGCTTCAGCTACCTGGGCGGCCTGCCCACCGCCGAGGTCTACGCCGCCGCCTACAAGGCGCTCGGCACCCCGGTGTATTCCTCGGCCGTCTTCAACTTCATCCCGAAGACCGCGATGGCGTTCTACGAAGCCGTGCGCACCGACGACCTGGCGACGCAGCACCGGCTGCTGAAGGACTTCTTCATGCCGTACCTGGACATCCGCAACAAGACGGCCGGCTACGCGGTGAGCATCGTGAAGGCCGGTGCCACCATCGTCGGCCACGGCGCCGGCCCGGTCCGCCCGCCGCTGTCCGACCTGAAGCCCAACGAGGTCGAGGAACTGCGCGCCCTGATCGAGAAGCTCGGCCCGCAATGACGCAGCGCCTGCGCCTGCTGCAGACCGGCCCGCTGCCGCTGGCGGCCCTGAACGAGGAACTGGCGGCCGCCTACGACGTCACGCTGCTGTCGGCTGAGGCCGATCCGGCAGCGTTCCTGGCCGCGCACGGCGCCGGCTTCGGCGGCGTGGTCACGTCGGCCGCGATCGGGCTGGCGCCGGAGGTGGTCGCGGCGCTGCCGAACCTGAAGGTGGTGAGCAGCTTCGGCGTCGGCTTCGACGCGCTGCCGGTCGCGCAACTGCAGGCCCGCGGCATCCCGGTCGGCTACACGCCCGGCGTGCTGGACGACTGCGTCGCCGACCTGGCCTTCGCGCTGCTGATGGACGTGTCGCGCGGCATCGCCCGCGGCGACCGCTTCGTGCGGCGCGGCGACTGGCTGCGGGGCCGCCCGCCGCTGGACACCCGGGTGGCGGGCAAGCGCATCGGCATCGTCGGGATGGGCCGGATCGGCCAGGCGGTGGCGGGGCGTTCCAGCGGATTCCGCATGGAGGTGGGCTACCACAACCGCCGGCCGGCCGAGGGATCGGCGCACCGCTATTTCGATTCGGTCGCGGCGCTTGCGGCCTGGGCCGACTACCTGGTCCTGACGGTCGCCGGCGGCGCCGGCACGCGGCACCTGGTCGACCGCGCGGTACTGGAGGCGCTGGGCCCGCAGGGCTATCTGGTCAATGTGGCGCGCGGCAGCGTCGTGGACCAGGCCGCACTCGTCGAGGCCCTGCAGCAGGGTCGCATCGCCGGTGCGGCGCTCGATGTGTTCGAGGACGAGCCGCGGGTGCCGGAAGCGCTGTTCGCGCTCGACAACGTGGTGCTCACGCCGCACGTCGCCAGCGCCACCCACGAGACGCGCCGCGCGATGGCCGACATGCTGCTCGAGAACCTGCGCAGCTTCGCGGCCACCGGCGCGGTGCGTTGCGCCGTGCCGGGCACCCAGGGCTGAGCGCGGCGCGTGCCGTCCTGCCCGCGGGGTGGGGCGGTACGCCTGCGCGACCCTCCATTCCATTCCCCATCCTGTGAGTCGTCGATGACCGAACACCTCAACCTGATCAACGGCCAGTGGACCCCTGGCGTGTCCCTGAGCGACAACGTCAACCCGTCCGACCTGTCGGACATCGTCGGCCGCTACGCCCAGGGCGATGCCGCCCAGGTCGATGCCGCGGTGCAGGCCGCGCTCGCCGCCTTTCCCGCCTGGAGCACCTCCGGCATCCAGGCCCGCAGCGACGCGCTCGACAAGATCGGCACCGAGATCCTGGCGCGCAAGGACGAACTCGGCGCGCTCCTCGCACGCGAGGAAGGCAAGACCCGCCCCGAAGGCATCGGCGAAGCCGCCCGCGCCGGCCAGATCTTCAAGTTCTTCGCCGGCGAATGCCTGCGCCTGGCGGGCGAGACCCTCCCGTCCGTGCGCCCCGGCATCGGCGTCGAGATCACCCGCGAGCCGATCGGCGTCGTCGGCCTGATCACACCCTGGAACTTCCCCATCGCCATTCCTGCCTGGAAGATCGCCCCGGCGCTTGCCTTCGGCAATTGCGTGGTCCTGAAGCCCGCCGACCTGGTCCCCGGCAGCGCCTGGGCGCTCGCCGACATCATCCACCGCTCGGGCATCCCGGCCGGCGTCTTCAACCTGGTGATGGGCCCGGGCCGCGTCATCGGCGACGCGCTCGTGAACCACGAGGGCATCGCCGCCATCAGCTTCACCGGCTCCACTGGCGTCGGCAAGCGCATCGCCGAGCGCTGCGTGCAGACCCACAAGAAGGTCCAGCTGGAGATGGGCGGCAAGAACCCGCAGATCGTGCTGGACGACGCCGACCTGACCCAGGCGGTCGAGCTCTGCGCGCAGAGCGCCTTCTATTCCACCGGCCAGCGCTGCACCGCCTCGAGCCGCCTGATCGTTACCCAGGGCATTTATCCGGCGTTCATCGAGGCCCTGAAGGCCCGGATGGAGCGCATCAAGGTCGGCGACGCGCTCGCTGCCGGCACCGACATCGGCCCGGTCGTCAGCCAGGCCCAGCTGGAGCAGGACCTGAGCTACGTCGAGATCGGAAAGTCCGAGGGCGCCACCGTCGCCGCGGGCGGCGGCCGGGTGGCCTGCCACACCGGCAGCGGCCACGACGGCTACTTCATGGCGCCGACCCTGCTGACCGACACCACCGCGCAGATGCGGGTGAACCGCGAGGAGATCTTCGGCCCGGTCGCCAGCGTGATCCGGGTGCGCGACTACGAGGAAGCGCTGGCCACGGCCAACGACACCGCCTTCGGCCTGTCGGCCGGCATCGCGACGACCAGCCTGAAGCACGCCACCCACTTCAAGCGCCACAGCCAGGCCGGCATGGTGATGGTGAACCTGCCGACCGCGGGGGTGGACTACCACGTGCCCTTCGGCGGCCGCAAGGCCAGCAGCTACGGGCCGCGGGAGCAGGGGCGGTATGCGCAGGAGTTCTTCACGGTGGTGAAGACGGCGTATACGCTGGCGTGAGGGGGCGGCGGCACGGGGCGCGGCGCAACACCGGGTGCTTTCGCTCCTAAATATATAGCTGCTTGCGCAGGCACAGCGGGCGCTGGAGGCGGATTTGCGCCTCAACTCATCCGCAGATGCCGGATCGCCACCACCAGCCCCACCGCCGCCGCGACGCCGATCAGCACGAACTCGTACGGCCGCAGGCTGCCGACCAGCGCCTTGGCGGTCTGGGTGATCCAGACGCCGCACAGCACCACGACCGTCGCCCACGCCACGGCCGCGACCGCGTTCAGCGGCAGGAAGACGGCGGTGCGCATCCGCGACATGCCGAGCGCGACCGGGAAAGCGATGCGCAGGCCCCAGGCGAAGCGCATCAGCAGCACCGTCGCGACCGGGTGGCGCTCGACGAACCGGAAGGCGCGGGCGAAGCGCTGCTTCATCCGGGGATGCCGCTCCAGCACCTGCGCGCCCTTGCGGCGGCCGAGCAGAAAATAGAACTGGTCGCTCAGGAAGGCCGCGGTGGCGCCGCAGGCGATCAGCGGCACGAGCTTCAGGTAGCCCTCGTGGACCGCATAGGCACCGAGCAGCAGGATGGTTTCGCCCTCCAGCAGGCCGAGCAGGAAGACCGCGTAGTAACCGTAGTCCTGGAGCAGTTGGGAGGCGTGCATGCGGTGGCGGGCAGGTGAGAAGAAACAGAGAAGGGTCGGCGTCAGAGCTGGAACGCGACGGTGAGCAGCAGCCCCTCGCCGATGTCGCGCAGCAGCCCGGGCGGGCGGGCGTCGAACGGGCGGCCGGTGCGGGCCAGTGCCTGGATCCACTGCGCCAGCGCCGCGACTTCGGCCTCGCCGTAGAACACCACCGCCGCTTCGTGGTTGAGCAGCAGGCTGCGCAGGTCGAGGTTGATCGAGCCGCACAGGGCCAGGTCGTCGTCCACCACCACCGCTTTGGCATGCGCCATCGCGGGCAGCAGGTAGAAGCGCACGCCGGCGCCGGCCAGGTCGCGCATCGCGCGGGTGCGGGCGATGTCGGCGAGCAGGTGGTTGGAGCGCTGCGGGATCGCGATGTCGACCGCCACGCCCCGCCGCGCCGCCAGCCGCAGCGCATCGCGCAGTGCGTCGTTCGGGATGAAGTAGGGCGTGACCGCCAGGATGCGCCGCTCGGCGCGGAAGCAGGCGTCGAGCAGCAGAGCCTGGGCGGTGTCCTCGGCCTGGTCGGGACCGCTCGGCAGGAACTGGGCGGGGCTGCCGTCGGCGACCGGCAGGGGCGGCACGACGCGGCGCGGCGGCTGCAGGTGGACCGAGGCCCAGTCCTGCTCGAACTGGTGGGCCGCCGCGGCGGCCACCGGCCCGGCGATGTCGAACGACAGGTCGTCCCAGGCGCGGATCTGCCCGTCGCCGCAGAAGTATTCGGCCGCCAGGTTGCGGCCGCCGCTCCAGAGCCGGCGGTCGTCGGCGATGGTGAGTTTGCGGT
>CAJYQL010000105.1 GCA_913776965.1 uncultured Xylophilus sp. | reverse complement strand
GGGATCGTCGGGATCTGCACGTCGGCGAAGAAGTCGGCGCCGATCGGCGATGCGATGGTGGTCGTGGACATATCCGGATTCCCTCCTGTGGTGGTGGCAATCGGTTGTAGCACTCTGTCACTACCGCTGTCCCCGGGGAATCCACCAGTCCTGGGCGGGCATGGCACACGGCTAGCTGTGCTGCCGACGCCCGCGCTGCTCCATGACCAGTGCCAGGGCAAACACGCCCAGGCCCCCCAGCGCCAGCACCACGCCCACCCAGCCGGTCGAGGTCCAGCCCAGGCCTGCGGCGATCGCGACGCCGCCCAGCCACGCGCCGAGCGCATTGGCCGCGTTGAACGCCGAATGGTTGAGGGCTGCGGCCAGCGTCTGCGTATCGCCGGCCACATCCATCAGCCGGATCTGCAGCGCGGGCCCGATCGCGACCACGGTGCCGATCAGGAACACCGCCACCGCGGCCGTCGCGACATGGTGGGCCGCGAACACGAAGCCGCCCAGCACCACCGCGGACCAGACCAGCAGTCCGCCGATCGTCGGCATCAGCGCACGGTCGGCCAGCCGTGATCCGATCAGGTTCCCGGCCACCATGCCGAGGCCGAACAGCGCGAGCACGAACGGCACGCCCGCCACCGGCAGTCCGGCCACCTCGGTCAGCGTGGGCTTGATGTAGCTGAAGACCGCGAACATCCCGCCGAAGCCGATGGCTCCGATGCCGAGCGTCAGCCAGACCTGGCCGCGCCGCAGCGCGCCGAGTTCGCGCCACGGGCTGGCACCGGCCGGCGCCGGCAGGTCGGGTAGCCAGCGCTGCACCATCACGGCGGCCACCACGGCCACGGCACCGACGAACACGAAAGCCGCACGCCAGCCGAACGCCTGGCCCAGCGCCGCTGCGATCGGCACCCCGACCAGCGTGGCGCTGGTGAGGCCGAGCATCACCAGCCCCACCGCCTGGGCCCGCCGCCCGGGCGGCGCCAGCGCTGCCGCGACCAGTGCCGCCACGCCGAAGTAGGTCCCGTGCGGCAGCCCGGTGACCAGCCGCAGCAGGTTGAGCGACCCATAACCCGGTGCGAGCGCCGACGCCAGGTTGCCGAGCGCGTAGAACGCCATTAGCGCCACCAGCAGCAGGCGCCGCGGCCAGCCCGCCGCCAGCACCGCGAGGACCGGGGCGCCGACCACGACGCCGAGCGCATAGGCGCTGATCACGTGGCCCGCCTGCGGGATCGAGACGGCGATGTCGCGCGCGACCTCGGGCAACAAGCCCATGATCACGAATTCGCCGGTACCGATGGAGAAGCCGCCGATGCCCAGCGCCAGCATCGCCCGCAGGAAGGTGCGACGCTCGGACAGCGTGTCCGAAGGCAGGGCATCGGTGGGAGGCGACAGGGTGTCGGCGGTGAGCGGTGTCATGGAGCGGAAAGAAGTGCAGAACCGTGGCGGCGAAGGTGATCGCATGCGCGAACGGTCGGTGAGGAAGCGACGGGGCCACCCTGTGCGGTGGCGCAAGCGCCGGGCGAAACCTACGGGTTAACCCGGACGGGGCACCTTAGCATGACGGCCCCCAACGTGCAGAGGGGCGTCCTGCACCCCGCTACCTGCCGGGGCTGCGCCCTGGCGCACACTCCTGGCATGGCAACCTTTCAGGCATTTCTCGACGAACCGCATCACCGCGCGGCATCCGCCCGCACCTCCGACGCCGGAGGCGAACCGGGGCCGCGGGTACTGACCGCCGTGGTCGTGCGCAGCACCGACCGGCCCGCCCTCGATGCGGCCCTCGCCGCGCACGGCTTACCCTCCCCGGATACCGATGCTGTGGACCTGGCCACCCGGCTGGCATGGCTGCAGATGCTGGAGACGCTCGACCTGACCGTCGTCGCCGCCGTCTTCGATGCCGACGCCACGGCGCGCGACGGCGGCCCGGTCGATCCGGCATCGCTCGACCGCTTCCTCCACGGGCTGCTGCACCGCGCGATGGTCCACCGGCATCCGGACGTGGACATCCGCCTGCCGTGGTCGGTCGACGACGGGCGTGCCGGCGGCTTCGCCGCGTGGCTCGAAGCGCACCATCCGGCCCGCGACCTGTTTTCCGAAGCGCGCATCGTGCCGGCGCAGCCCGCCGACGGGCCGCTGCTGGCCGTGGCGACCTTCCTGTCCGACACGCTCGCCGCCGCATTCGGCCCGCCCGGTCACGAGGAACTGCGGGCGGCCCTGCGGCAGTGGATGCAGGACGGCCGGCTCGGCATCGACCAGTGGCCGAGCCGTCTGGCGACCGGAACCGACGAGGGCGGTACTGCGCCTGCGGTCGATGCCGGCGACACCGCGGTGCGCGATCTGGCCCTTGCGATGGCCGAGCGTTTCATCGACACGCACCGAACGCTGTCGTCGGACGAACTGCTGCGCCAGCAGTCGCTGACCGTCGGCTACCTGCTGTTCCAGGCGAAGTTCGAAGCCGGGCGCCATGCCAGCGCGGCCGAACTGATCGGCTACCTGGGCACGCACGGCCACACGGTGTCGGACCACCAGCTGAAGTCCACCGTCATCGCGCCGCTGCGCGACCAGGACGTGCTGATCTCCAGCTCCAGCCGCGGCTACAAGATCCCGCAGAACCGGCAGGATTTCCTCAACTTCATGCGGCTGGTGGACGGCCAGACGCTGCCGCTGCTCGACCGCCTGCAGCGCGCCCGGCGCAGCCTGGCGCGCGCCGGGGTCGACCTGGATGCGCTGACCGACCAGCCGCGGTTCGCGCGGCTGAAGCGGGTGATGGAGGCGCTGGGCGAACCAGAGGCATCGCCACACTCCACCGCGCCCGACGAACAGCCATAGGCCACTGAAACGCCTCCCATCTCAGGTTGGTTGGTGCAGTTGCGTCACGTAGGACTTCACATGCGGACCGCCGTCGACCGTAAGTGCGGCGCCATTGACATACCAGGCACGGGGCGAGGCGATGAAGGCGATCACGTCGGCCACGTCGCGCGGGCGGGCCCAGCGCTGGCCGGGCGCCACCGCCTCGGCCTCCAGCGCCTGTCGGCGTTGCACCGCGGCCGCTCCCAGTGCTGCGCCGCGTGTCGCCGCAGCCTGCCGCTCCCACAGTTGAAAACGTTCTTCCGAGGCCACCACGCCCGGAACCACGCAGTTGACGCGGATGCCGTCGCCGGCGAGCTCCGTTGCCAGATCGATGGAAAAACGCACCTCCGCCGCCTTGGCCGGTCCGGTGCAGCTTGATCCGGGCGGAAAATTGCCGCGCAATGCGGTCCGGCCGGCGACGTTGACCACGCTCGCCCGCGACGAGGTCCGCAGCAGTGCGAGCGCGGCCTGTGTGACACGGAACTGGGCGAAGAAATTGATGTCCATGCCCCGCTGCAGCTCGTCGTCCGTTACTTCGGCGAAGCCCTTGTAGATCCCGGTGCCGGCGTTGTTGACCAGCACGTCGAGCCGGCCGTACTCCATTGCGATACGCGCCATCAGTGTCTCGATCGACGGTCGCTGCGTCACGTCGCATTCCAGCACCAGCGGGCGACTTCCGGTCTCCTCCGCGATCGCCTGCGCGGCCTCGGCCAGCTTGTCCGCCCTGCGGGCGCAAATCACCACCTTCGCTCCCTCGGCAGCGAAGGCGGCAGCGCTGGCGCGTCCGATACCCTCGCTGCCGCCGGTCACCAGCACCACTGCGCCTTCGAGTTGCAGGTCCATCTCAGGCTCCGACCTTGATGTTGAGCCGCTGGATGATCTCGCGAAATCGCACGATCTCCCGCTGGTAGAAGGCTTGCAGCTGCGCCGGTGTCATGTAGGTCGGTTCGGCGCCCTGCGGCGCCATCGCCTTCTGCACCTCCGGGTTGGCCAACACCGTGCGGGTCGCCTGATTCATGCGTTCGACCACTGCGGCAGGCGTGCCGGCCCGGGCGAAAAGCGCATACCACTGGGCGAACTCCATATCGGCGAAACCGGCTTCGCCGAGTGTCGGCACGTCCGGCAGCGAGCCGACCCGCCGGGGATGCGCCACCGCGATGATCCGGATCTTCCCGCCCTGCGCCTGCGAGGCAGCCGAAGCGATACCGACGAAGGCAAGCCCTACCTGCCCTCCCATCGCATCCGCCACCGCCGGCGCGTCACCCTTGTAGGGCACATGGACCATGTCGATCCCGGCCGCGGCCTTCAGCGCTTCGCCGCAAAGGTGGCCGGTCCCGCCGACGCCGCTGCTGCCAAACGCCAGCTTGCCCGGATGGGCGCGTGCATAGGCCCGCAGGTCGGCCACGCTTCCGATGTTCAATCCGCTGTGGACGACCGCGACGATCGGCACCGAGCCGACCATGCCGACCGGAGCGAAGTCCTTGTCGGCGCTGAACGGCTGGTTTGGATACAGCGTGGGATTGGTGCCGTGGGTCGCGCTGTTGCCCATCAGCAGGGTGTAGCCGTCCGGTAGTGCCTTGGCGACCACGCCGGCGCCCACGTTGCCGTTGGCGCCGGCCCGGTTGTCCACCACGATCGTGCCCTTGAGTACCTCGCCCATGCGCTGCGCTATGAGCCGCGCGAGGAAGTCGTTGGTGCCACCAGCGGCGTAGGGCGAGATCAGCGTGACGGTGCGCGCGGGAAACGGCGGATCGGCCGCACGGACCCAGGCAGGTGCGAGGACACCGGCCGCAGCGGCGGTAGCGAAAAGCCGGCGGCGCAGGCTGTACGGTGGAAGGAAAGTCATGGCAGTCTCCTGTGAGCGGGTCGCACGCCGCGGACAGCGGCGCCAGCAAAAAAGTCTAGGGACTGCAATGCGGCAGGCGGACGCCGCACGTGCGATTGGCGTCCACTTACTGGACTTGGAAGGGCTGGGCCGGCGGAGGTGGCGCGCAACCGACTTCCCGCGCCAGATCGATCTCGATCGCGCGTACCGAATCCGCCATCACCGGCAGCAGGTCGGCAGTACGCCGGCCATCGAGACGCTCGGCCGGCCCAGTCCAGCTGATCGCCGCCGCGGCATGTCCGTCGGGATAGCGCATCGCCATGCCGAGCGAGAAGGCGGTCGGGGATTCCAGAACTTGAATGAACGAATAGCCGCGCTGCCGGGTACGGGCGATGTCTCGCAACAGGGCGCTTTCGGAATAGCGCGGGTTCTTGCGCAAGGTGCGCTCGGCATTGGCCCGGCACAGCCGCTCGATTTCCTCGTCGTCCAAGGTGGCCATCAGGGCGATGCCGCCGGCGCCGACGTTCAGCGGGCGGTGCCGGCCCACGTCGTGCACCAACAGCCGCAACGAATGCACGCCGGCCGTGCGGCCGACGCAGACACTGTCGAGGCCCGACCGCACCGTCAGGTACAGCGTGTCGCCGGTAGCCTGCGCGAGCCGCTTCATGTGGGGCCAGCAGATGTCACGCAGCGACAGCGGCGGCGCGGCTGCCAGGCCCATTTCGTAAACCAGTGCGCCCAGGTGGTAACGACGGGTCTCGACATCCTGCCGGACCAGCCGCTCGGCGATCAGTCCCTGCAGGATGCGGTGCGCTGTCGGACGCTCCAGTCCGGCCTTCCGGTAGAGCTCCACCAGCCGTATGCCGATGCGGTTGTGGGCAGTGATCAGCCGCAACAGCTGCGCGGCGCGTTGGATGGTCTGGGTACCGGCCGCACTGGCTGGCGAACGGGCTGCGGCAAGCTCAGGCATGGCGTGGTCCGGGCGGCGAGAACACCATCCTGCCCGAGATCGCCCACCGCGGGCACCGGAATGACCCGAAGCACCGGAAAGTTCTCGCTATGTGGACGTTTTCTAGTCCCCGACGCTGCTGCACGACCCTCCCCGTACTCTCGCTATGCGGACTTCCGGATCAGGCTACCAAGGCCTCTGCAGACCCATGCGGTCCTAGCATCGATGCATGTCCCAAGCATGTTCCCCGCCAGTTCCTGGAGATGCCGCCACCGACCTGCCGCCGGTGCTGCACGACCTGCAAGACGGCGTGTTGGTGCTGACGCTCAACCGTCCGGACCGGCACAACGCCCTCTCGCCTGCGATGTACGACGACCTGCTCGCGGTGCTGGAGTCCGTCGCCACAGACCCGGCTGTTGGTGCCGTGGTGCTCACCGGCGCCGGAGGCGCGTTCTGTGCGGGCGGCGATGTGCAGCGCATGGACCGCGCCGCTGCCGCAACGCCGCTGAATTTCGAGCAGAAGGTCGCGCGCCTGCGCCACCGCACCCGCATCGTCGAACTGCTGCACACCATGGACAAGCCCACGATCGCCATGGTGCGCGGCGCCGCGGTCGGCGCAGGTCTTTCCCTCGCCCTCGCCTGCGATCTGCGCTACGGCGACGCCACCGTGCGCATGCGCACCGGCTTCCTGCAGATCGCGAGCGCGGGCGACTTCGGTGGTCACTACTTCCTGCCACGGATCGTCGGGCCGGCCCGGGCGCGTCGGCTCTACCTCACGTCGCCGATGCTCGACGCGCCGGCCTGCGCGGACCTCGGCTTGCTCGACCTGCTGTGCGACGACGCTTCGCAGCTCGAGGCCGAAACTCTCGCCGTAGCCCGTGCCTGGGCGGACGGTCCCCGTACCGCCCTCGCGTACCTCAAGCGCAACCTGCTGCAGGGCGAGGGCCCCGCTCCTCTCGCCGACGTGCTGGCGGCCGAAGCCTGGCGCCACGTGCGCTGCACCGAGACCGACGACCACCGCGAAGCGGTCCGTGCCTATGCCGAGCGGCGGCCTGCCCGCTTCGGTGCAAGTCGTGCGCCCGAATCCCTTGCCAACCCGAACCCGGAGACACCCCTTCCATGAACGACATCCCGATCTGCGACGGCCGCGTGGCCATCGTCACCGGTGCGGCCGGCGGCATAGGCCGCGAATATGCGCTGATGCTCGCTGCCGAAGGCGCGCGCGTCGTGGTCAATGACATCGGCGCCGCGCGCGACGGCACCGGACGCGACCACTCGGCGGCCGAAGCGGTGGTCGACGAGATCCGCACGGCCGGCGGCACCGCCGTCGCCAACGCGGACGACATCGGCGACTGGGCCGGCGCGGAGCGGCTGATCCGCTCGACAGTCGATGCCTTCGGCCGGCTCGACGTGCTGGTCAACAACGCAGGCATCCTGCGCGACCGGACCATCGCCAACATGACCGAGGACGAATGGGACGCAGTGATCCAGGTGCACCTGAAGGGCACCTTCGCGCCGGTGCACCATGCGGCCGTCTACTGGCGCGAACGCCACCGCAAGGAGGGCGCACCGGTGGACGCGCGGATCATCAACACCTCATCCTCGTCGGGCCTGTGGGGCAACATCGGCCAGGCCAACTACGGCGCAGCCAAGGCCGGCATTGCGGCGCTGACCATCATCGGCGCGCGCGAGCTGGGCCGCTACGGCGTGACGGTCAACGCGATCAGCCCGCATGCCCAGACACGCATGACCGAAGGATTGCGCGAACGCACGCCCGAGGAGATCGCGCAGCGCCATCCGCGCTGGATCGCGCCGGTCGTGACCTGGCTCGCCAGCCGGGAAAGCGCCGGTGTTACCGGCCGCGTGTTCGAGGTCGGCGGCGGCCACCTGTCGGTGCTGGAAGGCTGGCACCGTGGACCCGAAGCCGAGCCGATCGATGATGTCCACCGAATCGGTCCGGTCCTGCAGGACTTGGCACGACGCGCCCGCCGCAATGCCGACATGCGTGGCCGGGACCTCGACTGAGGGGAACACGCACGATGATCGACAAACAGGTCAGAAGCATCGCCGAGGCGGTGCAGGGCATCCGCGACGGCGCAGTACTGCTGGTCGGCGGCTTCGGCACCTCGGGCCGGCCGGAGGCGCTGGTGCGCGGCGTACTGGAGCTGGGCGTGCGCGATCTCACCATCGTCGCCAACAACGCGACCGCCGGCAACGACAGCGTGGCCGAACTGATGCAGGCCGGACGGGTGCGCAAGGTGATGTGTTCGTTCCCCCGCGGTCTGCAAGGCCACACCATCTTCGAAGAGCTTTACCGCGCCGGTCGCATCGAGCTGGAACTAGTGCCGCAGGGCACGCTGGCCGAACGGCTGCGCGCCGGCGCGGCCGGCATCGGCGGATTCTTTACCCGCACCGCTGCCGGTACGGCGCTGGCCGCCGGAAAGGAGACCCGCACGATCCGCGGTCAGGAGTACGTACTGGAGGAACCGATCGTCGGCGACGTGGCGCTGATCAAGGCGCGCCAGGGCGACCGCTGGGGCAACCTGGTCTACCACCGCGGTGCACGCATCAACAACCCGGTGATGGCCGGCGCCGCGCCGCTGTGCATCGCCCAGGTCGGTGAGGTGGTGCCGCTCGGCAATCTCGATCCGGAACACATCGTCACGCCCGCCGTTTTCGTCGACCGGCTGGTGGAGGTATCCGCATGAACCACATCCCCCTCACCCGCCAGCAGATGGCGCGGGTCGTCGCGCACGACATTCCCGAGGGCCGCTGCGTGAACCTCGGCATCGGGCTGCCGACGCTGATCGCCGACCAGATCCCCGCAGGCCGCGAAGTGCTGCTGCACAGCGAGCAGGGGCTGCTCGGTCTCGGGCCTCAACCGGCACCGGGCGACGAGGACCCGGACGTGCTCAATGCCGGCAAGCAGTTCGTCACTTTGCTGCCGGGAGCCTCGGTGTTCAGCCACAGCGACTCCTTTCTGATGATCCGCGGGGGCCACATCGAACTGGCCTGCCTTGGCGCCTTCCAGGTGGCGGCCAACGGCGACATGGCCAACTGGAGCACCGGCGCGGGCGACGGCATCCCGGGCGTGGGCGGTGCGATGGACCTGGCCGCCGGCGCGGCGAAGGTCTGGGTGCTGATGGAGCACACGCAGAAGGACGGCGCGCCGCGCATCCTGGAGCGCTGTACATATCCGCTCACCGCGGCGGGCTGCGTGGACCGGATCTACACCAACCTCGCGGTGATCCTCGTGACCCCCTCAGGGCTGGTGGTGCAGCGGATGGTGGCAGGCATGGACCTGCCGTCACTGCAGGCCGTCACCGGCGCGCCCCTCGCGCTGGCCGCGCACTGCGGTCTCTATGCGCCCGATGCGCCGGCTTTCCTGCTGGGAGAGGACTGACCGCATGGAAACCGCCATCACCCGCATGCTCGGCATCGAGCACCCGATCGTCCAGGGCGGCATGCAGTGGGTCTCGCGCGCGCCGCTGGTGGCCGCCGTGTCCAATGCCGGCGCACTGGGCGTGCTGACCGCCCTGACCCAGCCCACGCCGGAAGAACTGCTGCGCGAGATCGGCCGGGTGCGCGACCTGACCGACCGGCCGTTCGCGGTCAACCTGACCTTCCTGCCCACGCTCAAGCCGATACCCTACGACGCCTACCGCGACGCGGTGATCGCCGCCGGCGTGCGTATCGTGGAAACCGCCGGCAACAACCCGGTAGCGCACATGCCAGCGCTCAAGGCGGCCGGTATCACGGTCATCCACAAGTGCACCACCGTGCGCCACGCCCTGAAGGCAGAGCAGATCGGGGTGGACCTCCTGTCGATCGACGGCTTCGAGTGCGCCGGCCACGTCGGCGAGGAGGACGTGCCGGGATTGATCTTGATCCCGGCCGCGGTGGCGCGGCTGAAGGTGCCGGTGATCGCATCCGGCGGCTTTGGAACCGGCCACGGCCTGGTGGCAGCACTGGCACTCGGTGCCGAGGGCATCAACATGGGCACCCGCTTCATGTGCACGGAGGAATCGCCGGTGCATGTCAATGTCAAGCGCGCCATCGTCGCCCACGACGAGACCGATACCGCGGTGATCCTGCGCAGCCTGCGCAACAGCAGCCGAGTGGCGCGCAACGCGGTCGCCGAAGAGGTGATCGCGATGGAACGCGCCGGGATGACGATCGCAGAAATCGGCCCGAAGGTCGCCGGCGCGAAAGGCCGCAAGGTCTACGAGGACGGTGACGTCGAGGAAGGCATCTGGACCGCGGGCCTGGTCCAGGCTCTGATCGACGACATCCCCACCTGCGCCGCGCTCGTCGCGCGGATCGTGTCCGAGGCGCAGGACCTCATCGCGGGACGGCTCGCGCGCCTGGCCCGCACGTCCGCCAAAGCACTGCCGGCCTGACGGCCCAATGCCCTTAAAGGAGATAGAACATGACGATTCAACGCAAGGAAGTGGAGACCATCGACGATCTGCCGGCACTGGTCGGCCAGCCGCTCGGCACCAGCGGCTGGATCACGATCGGCCAGTCGATGATCGACGACTTCGCTCGAATCTCGGGCGACCACAACTGGATCCATGTGGACGTCGAGCGAGCGCGCCGGGAATTGCCCGAGGGTCGCACCATCGTCCACGGCATGCTGACACTGTCGCTCGTCGCACAACTCGGCTCGGAAGTGTTCGGCGTGCGGCAGCGCGACCGCGGCATCAACTACGGCTCGAACAAGGTCCGCTTCATCACGCCGGTGCTCTGCGGTGCCCGCATACGGCTGCACCGCACGCTCGCGGCGGTCGATCCGATGGACGGTGGCCGGGCGGCGCGGGTGACCTTCGACAACACGGTCGAGATCGATGGCGAGGCCCGGCCGGCGATGGTGGCGGAAACCATCACGGTGATCTACGGAAAGCGGGCCGCCTGATGGCAGATGCGCCTTACACCGTCTACCAGCGCCACCTGCAGCGCGGCGAGTTGGCCTACCAATTCAGCCCGCGGGGACAGCGACCGGTCTTCTATCCGCGTGCCGTCTCGCCGTACGACGTCGACGAAACCCTCGAATGGCGCATCAGCCAGGGGCGTGGCACCGTCTACAGCAGCACCGCCATCGCCCGGCGCGACGGCAGCGAATACAACGTCGCGCTGATCGACCTGGACGAGGGCTTCCGCCTGATGAGCCGCGTCGAGGGGCTTCCACCGCACGACGTGCCGATCGGGCTGCGGGTACAGTTCCGCGCCCATCCGGCCGGGGATACCGAAGAGGATCCCTATCCGGTGTTCTACCCCGAAGGAGTGCAGCCATGAGCCGTACTGCGCACCGCGGCAGCGTCGCGATCGTCGGCGTGGCCGAATCCGACCTGGGTGCTGTCGGCGAGGACTGGACTCCCCTGGACCTGATGGCGCAGGGCGTGCAGCGCGCGTTGCAGGACGCAGGCCTGCCGCTCTCGGCAGTGGACGGGTTGTTCTGCGCCACCACGCAGAGCCGCCTGGCGGGCCTGGCGCTGGCCGAATACCTGCAGCGGCCGGACGCCTATATCGATTCCACCTCAACCGGCGGTTCATCCTTCCTAGGCCACCTGGTCAAGGCCCAGGCGGCGATCGAGGCCGGCGTCTGCTCGGTGGCGGTCGTCGCCTACGGCAGCACGCAACGCTCGTCCGGCGGTCGCAAGAACAGCGCTGCGCCGGAGCGCCATCCGTATGAATCGCCGCTCCGTCCCTTCAACCCGCCAACCGCCTATGCCCTGGCGGCGGCACGGCACATGCACGAGTTCGGCACCACCCGCGCGCAGCTCGCCGCGGTAGCCGTGGCCGCGCGCCAATGGGCGCTGCGCAATCCAGCGGCATGGGAAAAGCAGCCGTTGACAGTCGAGGAGGTGCTGGCGTCGAAAATGGTCAGTCATCCGCTGACGGTGCGCGACTGCTGCCTCGTCACCGACGGGGGAGGCGCGCTGGTGGTCGTCTCGGCCGAGCGGGCGCAGTCGCTGCGGCGCCCGCCGGTCTTCCTGCTCGGGGCGGGACACCACACCACCCACCAGAGCATTTCCTCGATGCCCGACTTGGTGCGCACAGGGGCCATCGTCTCCGGTGCGAAAGCCTTCGGCGCGTCCGGCTTGCGGCCCCAGGACGTGGATGTGGCGATGCTCTACGACGCGTTCACCATCAACACCATCCTATTCCTAGAAGACTTGGGCTTCTGTGCCAAGGGCGAGGGTGGCGCCTTCGTCGAGGGCGGCCGAATCGCGCCGGGCGGGGTGCTGCCGGTCAACACCAACGGCGGCGGGCTGTCGTACTGCCACCCGGGTATGTACGGCCTGATGCTCACCGTCGAGGCGGTGCGCCAGCTGCGCGGCGACTGCGGCGAACGGCAGGTGCCCGGCGCCGAAGTGGCGGTGGCGCACGGCAACGGCGGCGTGCTGTCGTCGCAGGCGACGGTGCTGCTGGGCACCGAAGCCACACTCTGATCCGGGCCGCCCTTTAGATCGCCACCAGCTGCCGCACGCCCTTCTCCTGCATCTCGCTTCCCGGCCCGCGCGCCACCACCTCGCCGCGCTCCATCACCAGATAGGCATCGGCCAATTCCTCGGCGAAGTCGTAGTACTGCTCGACCAGCAGCACTGCCATCGGGCCGTGGCCGACGCCTTCCACGCCGGTATCGGCCAGACGACGGATCACCCGGCCGATGTCCTTGATGATGTTCGGCTGGATGCCCTCGGTCGGCTCGTCGAGGACCAGCAGCCGCGGGCCTGCGGCCAGCGCCCGGGCGATGGCGAGCTGCTGCTGCTGCCCGCCCGACAGGTCGCCGCCGCGGCGGTGCAGCATCTGCTTCAGCACCGGGAACAGTTCGTAGAGCTGCGACGGTATCGGCGTGGAGGCGCTGCGGTAGGCCAGGCCCATGCGCAGGTTCTCCTCGACGGTCAGGCGCGCGAAGATCTCGCGGCCTTGCGGCACGAAGCCGATGCCGGCGCGTGCGCGCTCGTAGGGCGTCATGCGCTGGATCTCGCGGCCTTCGAAGGCGATGGAGCCGCTGCGGATCGGCACCAGGCCCATCAGCGACTTGAGCAGCGTGGTCTTGCCCACGCCGTTGCGACCGAGCAGCACCGTGACCTTCCCCGGCTCGGCGGTGAAACTCACGTCGCGCAGGATGTGCGAGCCGCCGTAGTACTGGTGGACGTTCTGGACCTGAAGCATGACACCTACCCCTTTCGTGACGTTTTAGCCCGCCAGCGCCCGCCCAGCAAGCGCAACCAGCTACAGAATCGATAGCACCACCACTTCCCCCATTCAGGCGGGCCGCAGTGGATCCGGCTCCGCCGGTCCACCCGCGGCGCCCCCTTGCGAAGCGAAGGGGGAAGGCGGAGCGCCGCAGGCGCGCAGCCTGGGGGTTACCTTCCGAGGTAAACCTCGATGACCCGCTCGTCCGCCTGCACCTGGTCGAGCGTGCCCTGCGCCAGCACCGAGCCGTCGCACAGCACCGTCACGATGTCGGAGATCGCGCGGATGAACGACATGTCGTGCTCGACCACCATCAGCGAGTGCTTGCCCTTCAGGCTCAGGAACAGCTCGGCGGTGCGGGCGGTTTCCTCGTCGGTCATGCCGGCCACCGGCTCGTCGAGCAGCAGCAGCTTCGGGTCCTGCATCAGCAGCATGCCGATCTCCAGCCACTGCTTCTGGCCGTGGCTCAGGTCGCCGGCGCGGCGCGCGGCGGCGCTGGGCAGGTGGATCGTGTGCAGCACCTCGGCGAGCCGGTCCTTCTGCGCCGAATCGGGCTTGAAGAACATCGACGCCTGCACACCCTTGTGCGTCTTCAGCGCGAGCTCCAGGTTCTCGTACACCGTCAGCTGCTCGAACACGGTGGGCTTCTGGAACTTGCGGCCGATGCCGAGCTGCGCGATCTCCGCTTCGCGATGCCGCAGCAGGTCGATCGTGCTGCCGAAGAACACGGTGCCGCTGTCGGGCCGGGTCTTGCCGGTGATGATGTCCATCATCGTGGTCTTGCCGGCGCCGTTGGGTCCGATGATGCAGCGCAGCTCGCCCGGCGCAATGTCGAGCGACAGGTTGTTGATCGCCTTGAAGCCGTCGAAGCTGACGCTCACGTCCTCCAGGTACAGGATGCGGCCGTGCGCCACATCCACCTCGCCGGCCTGCGCGATGCGGCCGAAGCCGGCGGCGCGTCCACCCGATTCGGTGTTGCCGGTGGCGGCGGGTAGGCCGCGCTGCGCGAGGCGCTGGGCGCCCTGCTCCATCAGGTCGGGGGTCATCGTGCACCTCCGGTCGCAGGGGCCAGCGGGGCGGTCGGCGCGGCGCCATCCTCACGGTCCGCGCTTGCACGCGCCGCCGCGGCAGGGGTCGGCACAGCGGCCTTGCGCCGCGCCAGCCGGCGCCACAGGCCGACCACGCCGTCGGGCAGGAACAGCGTGACCGCGATGAACAGCCCGCCCAGGCAGTACAGCCAGAATTCCGGCGCCACCACGGTGAGCCAGCTCTTCATGCCGTTGACCAGGAAGGCGCCGAGGATCGGCCCCACCAGCGTCGCCCGGCCGCCGACCGCGGCCCACACGGCCATCTCGATCGAGGCGGCGGTGCTCATCTCGCTCGGATTGATGATGCCGACCTGCGGCACGTAGAGCGCACCGGCCACGCCGCACATCACCGCCGAGATCACCCAGATCGTCAGCTTGTAGGGCAGCGGGTTGTAGCCCGAGAACATGACCCGCGTTTCCGCGTCGCGGATCGCCTGCAGTACCCGGCCGAACTTGCTGCCGACCAGCCATTTGGCGAACAGGAAGAAGCCGAGCAGCGTGCAGCCGGTGATCACGAACAGCGTCATGCGCATGCCGGGCGTGGCGATCGGCATGCCGAGGATGCGCTTGAAATCGGTGAAGCCGTTGTTGCCGCCGAAGCCGGTCTCGTTGCGGAAGAAGAGCAGCATCGCAGCGAAGGTCATCGCCTGCGTGATGATCGAGAAGTAGACGCCCTTGATCCGCGAGCGGAAGGCGAAGTAGCCGAACACGAAGGCCACCACGCCCGGCGCCAGCACCACCAGCGCGAGCGTCGCGACGAAGCTGTCCGACAGCGCCCAGTGCCAGGGCAGTTCCTTCCAGTCGAGGAACACCATGAAGTCGGGCAGGTCGCTCTTGTAGTTGCCGTCGCGGCCGATCTGGCGCATCAGGTACATGCCCATCGCATAGCCGCCGAGCGCGAAGAACACGCCGTGGCCGAGCGACAGGATGCCGGTGTAGCCCCAGATCAGGTCCATCGCCAGCGCGACGATGGCGTAGCACATGATCTTGCCGACCAGCGCCACGCCGTAGTCGCTCAGGTGGAAGGCGCTGCCCGCCGGCACCGCGAGGTTGAGCACCGGCGCCAGCGCGCAGACCGCGATCAGCGCGACCAGAAAACCGCTCCAGCCCTTGCGACTGAGCAGCGGCGCCTGCGGCGGGAGGATCGAGTGGGAATTCGTCGTCGTCATGTCGTTCATGCCTCGGCGCTGCGGCCCTTCATCGCGAAGATGCCCTGCGGCCGCTTCTGGATGAAGACGATGATGAAGACCAGCACGAAGATCTTCGCGAGCACCGCGCCGGTCCAGCCTTCCAGGAACTTGTTGAGCACGCCCAGGCCGAGCGCGGCATACACGGTGCCGGCCAGCTGGCCGACGCCGCCGAGCACCACCACCATGAAGGCATCGACGATGTAGCCCTGGCCCAGGTCGGGACCGACGTTGCCGACCTGACTCAGCGCGCAGCCCGCCAGGCCCGCGATGCCGGAGCCGAGCGCGAAGGCGTAGGTGTCGATGCGGGCGGTGTTCACGCCCATGCAGGAGGCGATCGGCCGGTTCTGCGTCACGCCGCGCACGAAGAGGCCGAGCCGGGTCCGGCCGATCAGCCAGGCCATGCCGCCGAGCACCGCGAGCGCGAAGCCGACGATGACCACGCGGTTCCACGGCAGCTGCAGGTTCTCCATCAGCTGCACGCCGCCGCTCATCCACGACGGGTTCTCCACGCCGACGTTCTGCGCGCCGAACACCGAGCGCACCAGCTGCATCAGCACCAGGCTGATGCCCCACGTGGCCAGCAGCGTCTCGAGCGGCCGGCCGTAGAGGAAGCGGATCACGCTGCGCTCCAGGATCGCGCCCATCAGTGCCGATGCGGCGAACGCCACCGGCAGCGCGGCGACCAGGTACCAGTCGAAGGCGGCGGGCAGGTACTTCTGGAACAGGCCCTGCACCACATAGGTGGCGTAGGCGCCGATCATCATCAGCTCGCCGTGGGCCATGTTGATCACGCCCATCAGCCCGTAGGTGATCGCGAGGCCGAGCGCCACCAGCAGCAGGATCGAGCCCAGACTGATGCCCGAGAACAGCGCGCCGAGCTTGTCGCCCCACTGCAGCCGGTCCTCGACCGCCTTGAGCGCGGTGGCGATCGCGGTCTTGACCTGCGGATCGGTCTCGTTGCGCAGCTGCTCCAGCAGCACGGTACGGGTGGCGGGATTGCCGCTCGCGGCCAGCGCACGGGCCGCCTCTAGCCGGCGCGCCGCGTCGGCGCTGCCGAGCAGCATGCGGGCGCGGATGCCTTCGAGCCGGGCCTTCAGGCCGGCGTCCTGTTCGGCGGCCAGCGCCTTCTCGATCAGCGGCAGCCGGGCTTCGCCGGTTTCCTCGCGCAGCGCGTCGATCGCCTTCGCACGCTCGCCGGCATCCGGAGACAGCAGCTGCAGCGAGGCCAGCGCGGCATCGAACTCGCCGCGCATCCGGTTGTTGTTGACGATGTCCTCCGCATCGTCGGGCAGCGTGGCGGGTGCGCCGGTCGCGGCATCGGTGGCCTTGTCGCCCTGCACGACGAACACCTTGCCGCCAGCGATCTTCACCGCGTCGTCGGCCATCGCCCGCACGAAGGCGACGGTGCGCTCGTCCGGAGCGGCGGTGGCCTTCTGCAGCGCGGCGATGCGGTCGTCGGTATCGCCGCTCGCCATCGCGAGCGCCGCGTCGGGGGTGAGCGCATGCGCCTGCCCAGCCGCGATCAGCAGCAGGCAGGCAAGAGCGCGGCGAAAGATGGAAGTAGACATGGGAAGCGACATTTCCAGTTCAGGAACGCCGCGGATCCGGCTCCGCCGGTCCGCTGGCGTTGCCCCCTTCTCCGCAGGGAAGGGGGAAGGCGAAGCACGCAGTGCGCAGCCTGGGGGTTACAGCTTGCTCTTCCCGTCCGGCTCGTCCTTCTTCTTGTCGTTGCCTTCGATGAAGGGCGACCACGGCTGGGCCTTGATCGGGCCGGGCGTCTTCCACACCACGTTGAACTGGCCGTCGGCCTTGATCTCGCCGATGAACACGCTCTTGTGCAGGTGGTGGTTCTTCTCGTCCATCTTGGAGACGATGCCCGACGGTGCCTTGAAGGTCTGGCCGGCCATGGCCGCGATCACCTTGTCGGTGTCGGTGGACTTGGCCTTCTCGACCGCCTGCTTCCACATGTTGATGCCGATGTAGGTGGCTTCCATCGGGTCGTTGGTCAGCGGCTTGTCCTTGTGGCCGGGGATGTTCTTGGCCTTGGCATAGTCGCTCCACTTCTTGATGAACGCGGTGTTCTCCGGGTTCTTGAGCGACATGAAGTAGTTCCAGGCAGCCAGGTGGCCGACCAGCGGCTTGGTGTCCACGCCGCGCAGTTCTTCCTCGCCGACCGAGAAGGCGACGACCGGCACGTCCTTGGCCTTCAGGCCGGCGTTGCCGAGCTCCTTGTAGAACGGCACGTTGGAGTCGCCGTTGATGGTCGAGACCACCGCGGTCTTGCCGCCCTGGCTGAACTTCTTGATGTCGGCAACGATGGTCTGGTAGTCGCTGTGGCCGAACGGGGTGTACTTCTCGTCGATGTCCGAATCCTTCACGCCCTTGCTCTTCAGGTAGGCGCGCAGGATCTTGTTGGTGGTACGCGGATAAACGTAGTCGGTGCCCAGCAGCACCCAGCGCTTGGCGCCGCCGCCGTCCTTGCTCATCAGGTAGTCCACCGCGGGGATCGCCTGCTGGTTGGGTGCGGCGCCGGTATAGAACACGTTCTTCGACAGTTCCTCGCCTTCGTACTGCACCGGGTAGAACAGCAGGCCGTTCATCTCCTCGACCACCGGCAGCACCGACTTGCGGCTGACTGAGGTCCAGCAGCCGAAGATCACCGAGACCTTGTCCTGGCCGAGCAGCTGCTTGGTCTTCTCGGCGAACAGCGGCCAGTTGGAGGCCGGGTCCACGATGACCGGCTCGAGCTTCTTGCCGAGCACGCCGCCTTTGGCGTTGATCTCGTCGATCGCCATCAGCACCGTGTCCTTCAGGACGGTTTCGGAAATCGCCATCGTGCCCGACAGGCTGTGCAGCACGCCGACCTTGATCGTGTTGCCCGACTGGGCGTGGGCGGGCAGCGTGGCGACGATGCCGGCCAGGGCGGCGGCGGCAGACAGGGCCTTCAGGGTGAATCGACGTTGCATGGCATCTCTCCAGGGGGTAGGGAATCGCTCGCCGCTCCGGCTCTCCGGCGGAGGGCCCGGTGTGCGGCGATGGAGGGATGCTAGGCAGGGGGGCGCGGCGCCGGAATACGCCGGGTGGCGTACGGGCGGCCGGCGATGCGGGGATGCAGCCTACGGCGACATGGGGCGGAAACCGGCCTGTGGCGTCGCGTCGGCCCTGCATGCTGCTGCTGTCTTCCACTCTCCGGAGCCCCCATGCGAACCCTGAGAACCACCTCGATCGTCGCGGCCCTGGCCGGCGCCGCGCTTTTGGCCGGCTGCGTCGCCGCCCCGCCCTACTACGACCGTCCACCGCCGCCGCGCGGAGCCAAGGGCGGCGACCGGGACCGCGACGGCATACCGAACCGGATGGACCGCGACCGGGACGGCGACGGCGTGCCCAACCGGTACGACTCCCGACCGAACGATCCGCGCTACCGCTGAACCGGCACTGCCGGTTTCAAGAAAAAAAGGGCTGCCCGTGGCAGCCCTTCTTCCATGCACGAGCGCAGCGGCTAGCGTGCCGGCTCTACCTTCAGCCGCGCGTTCGGCACTTCGCCGAACATCTCGGGCGCATACATCGCTTCCACCCGCGACGGCGGCAGCGCGAAGGCACCGACGTTGTTCAGCCGCACGGTGTACTCCACCTTGAAGTTGCCCTTCGGCACGTATTCGTAGTACGCGCGGTAAGCCTCGAAGCTGCGTTCCTCGAAGGCCGGATAGGCAGCGTCGAAGCCGGCGCCGCCCTTCTTCTCGCCCTGCGTGGCGATCTCGGAATCGCGGCCCAGCCCGCCGCCGAGGATCGTCGCGCCACCGGGGATCGGATCGCTCAGCACCACCCAGGTCATGTCGGCGGTCGCATTCACTTCCAAGGTCACCCGCAGCACGTCGCCGCGGGTCCAGGCGCCCTTGTTAACCTGCTCGACCGGCGTCACCGTCTTCTTCAGCGCATAGCCGGCATTGAACGGCGCGGTGCGCGGTACGGCGGCCAGCGACTGCACCGTGAGCCAGGGCCGGCCGGTGCCCTGCTGCTGCACCTCCAGCGCGCCGCCGCCGGTGGCCGGCCACGGCAGGAACATGCCGTTGTTGCGCAGGTTGCCGGGCGATGCCGGCGCGCCGAACATCGTGGTCTGGTTCGGGGCGCCGGCGGCGTCGGCCGGCTTCACCCGCTCGACCCGGCTCCAGTCCACCGTCGCGGCCGCACCGCCCAGCGCCGCCCGGGTGAGGCCCGCGACCGGCGTGGACTCGAACGCCGCGCTGAACTTCTCCAGCGCCAGCCCGCCCCACAGGTTGGCGGTGGTGGTGTGCCATGCGCCGTTCTGTTGCCGCGCGATGAAGTCGGCGGCCAGCCGGCCCATGTCGTCCCGCCAGGCCGGGTCGTCCATCACCGCGAGCATCAGCTTGGCGGTGTTCGCATCGCCGTTGGCCATCAGCCACCACCAGTAGTCGTCCCGCTCGGTGCTGAAGACCAGCTTGGTACCCTGGTACGACAGCCGCGCCCGCAGGATCTGCTGCGTCTCGGCCAGCCGCTCGGCGCGCTGCGGCACATCCTGCACCCGCTTCAGGATGTTGAGCCAGTCGATCACCGCATGCGTCGGCCACTGGTTGGGCGCGACGGCGATGCTGCCCACCATGCGGCCTTGCGCCCGGCCGTAGCGCGACAGCGCCTCCAGTGCGGCGATCTTGCGCACATCCAGGTCCTTGCGCGGGCTCCAGAAGTCGCGCTGGATGCGCCCCTCGACAAAGGCGACCAGGCCTGCCAGCATCGCGTCGCGCGGCGCGTCGGGCAGCACGAATTCCGGGTGCAGCGCCGAGGCCTCGTGCGTCGCCGCCAGCAGGTAGGCGGTCAGCGTATCGCTGCCGCGGTCGGCCTGGCCGTCGCGCGGCGGGAAGTAGCTGGCGAGGCCCTGGCCGTCCAGGTAGGTGGGCAGCTGCGCCGCCACCGTCTGCCACAGCTTGCCGTCGGCCAGGCCGACCGCCTTGCTGGTCTTCTGCTCCAAGCAGATGAACGGATAGTTCGCGAACCAGTCGCGCACGCCCGGCAGGCCCTCGGCCAGCTTCGGCTGCAGCGCGAGCTTCAGGCCGCCGCGCTTGGCGCCGGTCGCGGGCAGCGCGCCGGCCGGCGGCGCGACGTCGAGGCGGAAGGCGCCGTCGATCTGCACCAGCGTCGCCTGCTGCACCGTGAGTGGCACGGCGGGCACGATGCGCTGCCGCGCCTTCAGCGCGTCGCGCGCGGTCGCATTGCCGGCGGTATCGCGCGCGGCGATCTCCCACAGGATTGCCTCGGCGCGGGTCTGGCCGAGTTGTTCGGGCGCGGTTACGGTCCAGGCGATCTCGCGCGATTCGCCGGCCGGAATGTCCACCGTCTGCGGCTGCAGGTCGAGCAGCGTGGCCCGCGCGGTCGCTTCCACCTTCATCGGCTGGGCGGTGGTGTTGCGCAGCGTGATCTGGGCCCGGTAGTCGTCGCCTTCGCGCACCAGCGGCGGCAGGCCGCTGACGATCTGCAGGTCCTGCGTCGCGCGTACGCGGGTCTCGCCGGTGCCGAACTGGCCGGTGCCGGCATCGGCCACCGCGACGATGCGGAAGGTGGTCAGCGCATCGTTGAGCGGCACGTCGATGCTCGCCTGGCCGTTGGCGTCGAGCACCACCCGCGGGTTCCACAGCAGCAGCGTGTCGAGCAGTTCCCGGGTCGCGCCCCGGCCGCCGCCGCCACCTGCCGGCACCGCCTTGCGGCCGTAGTGGCGCCGGCCGATGATGTCCATCTGCGCCGTCGCCGTCTCCACGCCCCAGCTGCGCCGCTGCAGCATCGCCTCCAGCAGGTTCCAGCTGGTGTTGGGCATCAGTTCCAGCAGCGCCTGGTCCACCGCCGCGAGCGCCACCTCGGCGTTCGCCGCGGGCTTGCCGTCGGGCAGCTTCGCGCTGACCACCACCTTCGCGATGCCCCGCACCGGGTAGTTTTCCTTGTCGGCCTTCACCTGCACATCGAGCTTGTGTGCCCGGGTGCCGACACGGATCTCGGCCAGGCCGAAGCGGTAGGCGGGCTTGCTCAGGTCGACCAGCGCGGTCGGCGCGACATACTCGCGGCCTTCGTACCAGAACGAGGTCCACCATTCGCGCGGCGCCTTGTAGCCCCAGGTGAAGAAGCTGTACCACGGCACCTCGCGCAGCCGGCCGCGCACCGCCAGCACGCTGACATAGACGTTCGGACCCCAGCCGTCCTTCACCTGCAGCTGCACCGTCGGGTCCTGGCCGTTCAGCTGCACCACCTGGGTCTCGATGATGCCTTCGCGCTCCACCGCGACCAGCGCGGTCGCGAAACGAAACGGCATGCGCACCTGGAAGCGGGCCGTCTCGCCCGGTTCGTAGCTCTTCTTCTCGGGCAGCAGGTCGATACGGTCGTGGTCCTCGCCGCCGAACCACATCTCGCCCTGCTTGGTCACATAGACCGCGCTGGCCGCCTGGATGGTGTTGCCGGCGCCGTCCTTGGCGGTGGCGACGAGTTCGACCTCACCGGCCTCGGCGATCTTCGCCTCGCACAACAGCAGGCCGCGGCTGTCGCTCTTGCCGCTGCAGACCTCGCCCAGGTCCTTGGTGTCGGTCTTGTTGTCGTAGGTGTAGAAGCCGCCGACCATGCGCTTGCGGCTGGTCTTGGTGATCCGGGCGGTGGCTTTCACCGACAGCGCCACGCCCGCCTGCGGCCGGCCGTCGAGGCCCAGCGCCAGCGCCTGGAAACGCATCGCCTGCTTCACCGACACCCAGCCTTCGGTCTTGATGCCGGCGACCACCGCCGCGGGCCACAGCGTCTGCGTGCTGCGGATCGTCTGCACCTCGCCGTTCGGGTCGGAGTAGGTGGCCTCCAGCAGCAGCTCGCGCGGCTGCGTCGCCTGCGGAATGTCGGCGATCGTCGCCTTGCCGGTGCCGTTGCGGTCGAGCGTGACCGGCAGCTTGTCGGCCACCACCCGCGCGTCCTCGGCGGCCTGCGGCGCTTCCTCGTCGCCCTCGCCGCCGCCGGACGGACCGTCGCGGCGCACCCGCGGCGGCGTGAAGCTGAACGCATCGTGGTCGGGATAGGCCAGCGACTTGCCGCGCACCAGCGCCGACACCCGCACCGGCAGGTTAGCCGCGCCGCCGCCCGCCACATAGTTGATCTGCAGCTGCACCGGCACGCTGGCGACATGCACCAGCGGCTTCTTGTCGGCCGGCGCGATGCGGCCCTCGAGCACCGGCAGCCGGAATTCCTCGACCCGGAAGCTGCCGGAGTCGAGCGTGCGGCCGGCGTTGTCGCTCTCGCCTCCGCCCTCCTCGCCTTCGCCGCCGCGCGAGCGGGCCGACCGGCTGCCGGCCGCCGCGTCGTAGCGCAGGGCGACGGTGTAGGTGCCGAGCTTGGCGGCCGGCGGCACGGCGAAGCTGCTCTCGGCGCTGCGCCCGCCGGTGGCGGTGGTGCGCCAGGCGAGCGGCTGGGTGAACTGCTGGCCGCTGCCGCTGTGGGTCAGCACCAGCGTGCCGGGTGCAGCGGCGGGAATGCCGAAGCCCGCGCGGGTCTGGCTGCGCAGGTAGTGCTTCATCGATACCGTTTCGCCGGCGCGCAGCAGCGTGCGGTCGAAGACCGTGTGCGCCACCAAGTCCGGCTCGGCGGCCTGGCTGGTCGGCACGTTGAACCGCCAGGGCTCGATGCCGCGGTTGGAATCGCTCCAGGCGAAGGCCATGTCGTCGGCGCCGGCGACCTTGGCGCGCGCGCTCACGAAATACGCCTGCCGCCCGCCCCAATCCTCGCCGTTCGCGCCCGGGCAGCGAGGCGCCTCGGGCGAGACGCCCTCGATGCGGGCGATGCCCTGCGCATCGGTGGTGCCGGCCGCGATCTCCTTGCCGCGGCAGTCGGACACCTTCACCGCCGCGTTCGGCACCGGTTGGCCCTTGTCGAGCGTGGTGACCCAGACGGCGGCGTTCTCCCGGCCGATCTTCACGTGCACGCCCAGGTTGGTCACGAGGGCCGCGGTGCGCACGTACATCGGCCGGTTCGCGCCGTAGCCGGCGTCGAGCAGCGCGGCGCCGAGGCGCGGCGAGGCGATCTCGACCACGTGAAAGCCCGGGTCGAGCGGAATGCCGACCACCTCGAACGGCCGCGGGTCCTCGCTGCCCGCCGGCTGCGGCAGCGCCAGCGTCTTCACGCCCGCCAGGCCGCCGAGCAGCGACACGCTGCGCGCCTCCACGCCGTCGCGGTCGCCGACCTTCGGCGGCAGCGGGCCGCGCACGTCGCGGGCGGCCTGGGCGCGCGGCACGACGGTTTCGTCGTAGCGCTCCACCTTGGCGAGCCAGGCGACGATGTCGGCATCGGTCTGCGGCCGCAGGTCGCTCACCGTGCCGGCCGGTGCTGCCGCACCGCGCCGCGGCGCCAGGCCCTGCACCTTCAGGGCGGCCTCGACGTTGCGCAGCGTGACCGGCAGCAGTGCCTTGCCGGTCTTGTCGCTGTCGGGCTCGGCGAAGCGCTCGACGATGCCGAACGGCGACGCGGCGAATTTCGCGAGCGGCGGCAGCGGTCCGGTCGCGACCTGCAGCGGGAACGAGGCGGCGTTCGCCGGCGCGCGGCCCGACGCGTCCTGGAAGCCCGACGGCAGCACGATCCGGAATTTCGCCCGCTCGGCGAACGGCCCGGCGAACTGCAGCGCACTGACGACCGCATCGTCGCCGTCGCCCTCCTCGCCCTCGACCAGCGGCTTCGCGCTGCCCTTGTCGCCTTCCAGCCGGATCGCTGCCGCCTGCTTGCGGGTGACCGGCGCATTGAACTGCAGGCGCAGCGGCAGGATCGGCATGCAGGCGGCCTGGGCGTTCTCGCGCTCGCAGCCGAAGGTGACGGTGAACGGCTCCCGCACCCGGTATTCCCAGCGCTTCTCCACCGTGCTGGCGATGCCGCTCGGCGTGGCGACGCCGCGGCCGTAGACGATCGCCACCCGGGCATCGGGCGGCAGGGTGCGGTTGCAGGCGAAGGTCGGGTAGGCCAGCGGTTTCGCGGCGGCGGCCTTGTCCCAGCCGAGCGCCTTCAGCAGGCCGGTGCGCTCGGCGCCGTCGAGGGGCCGGACCGGCACCCGCTCGCCCAGGCCTTCGACCGCGCACCAGACGTTGTCGCGCACGCTCTGCGCGGTGGCGGCGCCGTTGAGCCGGAGCGCGAAGAACTGGTTTTCGTCGATGCGCTGGTAGGTGCCGGGCGCGATCTGCTGGACGAACGGTCCGCCGCTATTGAATTGATAGCTTCCAGCGCCCGTCAGCGGGGCGCCGGAGGCCGATTTGAATGCCGAACGGACCGTGGCGGTGCAGCGCACGCCCGGCGGCAGGTCGGCGGCGAAGTCCCAGACCCATTCGCGGTCGCCGGTCCAGCGGCCGCTGCCCTTGCCGGCTTCGGCGTCGCTGCACTGGATCGCGAACGGCGCGGGGGCCGCCGGGTCGCCGAAGCGGATCGCCGGCGCGTCGAACTTGGCGACCGCCTGCCGCACCCGCGCCACCTCACCCTGCGGCGTGAAGCTGACGATCTGCAGCGCCTGGACACCGGCCGATGCCGCCATGCACGCCAGCGCCGCCACGGCGCGTCCCAGGAATTGCCTCATATGCCCTCGCCCCCGTTGTCGGACCCAGCGGCGGAGGGTAGCCCAGAAAGCGTTTCGTCCTGCAACCAGTCGCGCCACGCTGCCGGCTGTCGGCCCAACCCAGCAGCGACAATCGCCGCTTCCTTCCGACTCCCACCGCATGCCGACCGCTTCCCCCACCCGCCGCTGGGAGATCGACGCGCTCCGGGGCCTGATGCTGGTCCTGATGACGCTCACCCACCTGCCGACCCGGCTCACCACGCCGCTCGGCCAGCCCTTCGGTTTCGTGTCGGCCGCCGAAGGCTTCGTGCTGCTGTCGGCCTACATGGCCGGCATGGTCTACGGCCGCATCGCATGGCGCAAGAGCGTGGACGACATGAAGCGCGCTTTCTGGAAGCGTGCGCTCAAGGTCTACTGGTGCCAGGCGGCCACGCTGCTGTTCCTGTTTACCGTCGTCGCCTTCATCGGCATCAGGATCGACCAGCCGGCGGTCAAGGACCTGATGTCGTTCTATCTGCAGCATCCGGCGACCGCGCTGGTCTCCGGCCTGCTGCTGATCTACGAGCCGCCGCTGCTCGACATCCTGCCGCTCTACGTGCTGTTCATGCTGGTCAGCCCCTGGGTGCTGACGCTGGCGCTGCGCTTCGGCTGGTCACCGGTGATGGGCGCGTCCATCCTGCTGTGGCTGCTGGCGCAGTTCGGGCTGGGCGAATGGATCTACACGGCCGCCGCGGCGACGGTGCCGATGCCGGTGCCCTTCCACGAGACCGGCGCCTTCGCGACCTACGGCTGGCAATTCCTCTGGATGCTGGGCCTTTGGATGGGCGCCAGCCGCAACGAGCCGTTCGCCAAGCCGTTCGTCTTCCCGACCTGGGCGGTGCTGGTCGCGATCGCGGTGTCGGTGGTCGGGATGGTGTGGCGCCACCAGGTCGGCCAGGCGCCGTTCGAAGCCAACGAGCAGCTCAACCTGCTGTTCGACAAATGGCTGCTCGGCCCGCTGCGGTTGATCGACCTGCTGGCGCTGACGGTCGTCACCATCCGCTTCGGCCCGACCTGGGCCCGCTGGCTGCCGCGCCAGCACTATCTGGAGACGCTCGGGCAGGCCTCGCTCGCGGTGTTCTGCGCGCACCTCGTGGTGGTGCTGCTGGTCCTGAGCCTGTTCGGTGCCAACTTCCAGCGGCCGTGGTGGCAGGACATCCTGCTGCTGGTCGGCTGCTTCGGCACGCTCTACGCGGTCGCCCGCACCACACTCTGGCTGGATGCCCGGGCGCCGGCGGAGGATTCGCCGCGCACCGTGCCGCAGCAGGTCCCGGATCAGGGCCGATAGTCGGCGGTCTGGAAGGCGGCGGTGCCGCCGCCGGTTTCCGGCAGCACGTACGGCCGGATCACCGACTGCCAGAGGGCATAGCCCGATTCGTTCATGTGCAGCCGGTCCGGACCGAACAGGTCGGCGCGGATCGCGCCCGCCCCGTCGAGCATCGGGTGGAAGATGTCGATGTAGGCCGCATTGGGCAGCGACCGCACGTACTGGGCGAGCAGCGTGTTCGCCTCCCGCACCTTGGGCATCAGCGACTCGCGCGACGGGCTGGGCTTGATCGAGATGTAGGCGATCCGGGTGTCCGGCAGCTCGCGGCGGACGGTCTCGACGAAGCCCTTGAAGCTGTCGAGCACCTGGGCCGGCGTCCGGCCGACCGCCAGGTCGTTGTCGCCCGCGTAGACCAGCACCTGGCGCGGCTTGTACTGCACGACCAGTTGCTTCACGAAATAGTGGCAATCGGCCATGGTGGAGCCGCCGAAGCCGCGGTTGATCACCGGGAGATCGCGGAAATCCTGGGCCAGGTGGCTCCACATCCGGATGGTGGAACTGCCGACGAACAGCGTGCCGTTGGCGGCCGGTGCCTTCTCGCGGTCGGCGGCGGCGAAGGCGGCCATGCTCGACTTCCAGCGGATCTCGGCGCTGGGCATCGTCCGCGACAGCGGCGACGTCCCGACGCCGGCCATGCCCAGCGAATCGCCCTCCGGAGCCGCAGCCACCGCCAGCAGCCCGGCGGAGGCCAGGACGGAGCAGAGGGCAGCGCGGGACAGGCGGCGGATGCGGGCAGGGGTCACCATGGTCATCGTGGGCTGTAGGAAAGGTGGCGGGACAGCTTGGGGTGCGGTCCGACGGGGAAGTTCCGCATATTACGCAGCCGGTGCGCCTGCGGTTGACAGGCAGCAGGCGCCGCCAGCTACCACGCGGGTTGTCCCCCAGATCGGTTTCCCGAGGGGCGGAGTACACCGCCCGCCCCCGTCAGCCCAGCGGCACCGGCACGAAAATCCGGTTGTCGCCCCGCTGGACCAGCAGCGCCACCGATCGGTCGGCCTTGCCGACCGCCGAGCGGACCTGATCGATGCTGCGCACCGGCGTGCCGTTGACCGCGAGCAGCAGGTCGCCGGCCTGTACACCGGCGGTTTCGGCCGCGCCGCTCGCTTCCTGCACCACCAGGCCGCCCGGGACGCCCGCCTCGGCACGCTCCTCGGGCTGCAGCGGCCGCAGGGCTAGGCCGAGGCGCCCCTGCGGTGCGGCGCCGGCGGCATCGGCCACCTTCTGCGCCTTGTCGGCCGCGCCGCCGAGGGTCGCGGTGATCTGCCGGGTGCTGCCCTGGCGCCAGACGTCGAGCTTCACCGTGTCGCCCGGTGTGGCCAGGGCGACGAAGGCGGGCAGATCGGCCGATGTCACCACCGGCTGGCCGTTGATCGCCCGGATCACGTCGCCGCTCTCCAGGCCGGCCTTGGCCGCCGGGCCGCCCTTCTCGACATTGGCGACCAGCGCACCTTCCGGCGCGCCCAGCTTGAACGAGTCGGCCAGGGCCTGGTTCACGTCCTGGATCGACACGCCGAGCCGCGCATGCTCGACCTTGCCGTGCGCCACGATCTGCTGACGGATCTTGGTCGCCAGGTCGATCGGGATAGCGAACGACACGCCCTGGTAGCCGCCGGTGCGGCTGTAGATCTGCGAATTGATGCCGACGACCTCGCCCTTCGCATTGAACAGCGGCCCGCCGGAATTGCCCGGGTTCACCGCCACGTCGGTCTGGATGAAGGGCACCGCGCTGTCGTCCGGCAGGGCACGGCCCTTGGCGCTCACCACGCCGGCGGTGACGGTGTTCTCGAAGCCGAACGGCGAACCGATCGCCAGCACCCATTCGCCGACGTTCAGGTCGGTGCTCTTGCCGAGGGTGACGACCGGCAGGTTCTGCGCATCGACCTTCAGCACCGCGATGTCGGTCTTGGGATCGGCGCCCAGCACCTTGGCGCGCAGCTCGCGGCGGTCGGTGAGCTTGACGGTCACCTCCTTCGCGCCCTTGACGACGTGGGCATTGGTCATGATCAGGCCGTCCGGGCTGACGATGAAGCCGGAGCCGACGCCGCGGCTCGGCGTGGCCTTGGGCGCACGGCCCCGGCCGCCGCCCTGCTGCTGCTCGAAACGCTTGAAGAATTCGAAGAACGGGTCATTCGGCAGGCCGGCCGCGGCACCGCCGCTGTCGTCGTCCGCATCCGCGACCTGCGTGCTGCCGACGGTGCTGATATTCACCACCGCCGGGCCGTAGCGCCGGGTGATGCTGGAGAAGTCGGGCAGCGCCACCGCCGCGCCGGGCGCCGCCGCCATCACGGCCGGTGCCGGCTGGGCCTGCACCCGGCTGTGGGCGAAGCCGACGGCAGACACGCCGGCGCCGCCGATCGCGCCGGCCGCCAGCAGGGCCGCCATCAGGCGGGTCGGGGTACGGGTCAGGGAATCGAGTCGCATGGATCACTCCGGGTTGTGGGATGGAGTGATGGTCGCCCCGCTGCCTTAGGCGGGTCTTAGGCCGGCGGGCTCAGGCCGGCGTGGCGACCGGCGGAAATCGCACCTCGACCCGCAGGCCGCCGAGCTGCGGCGCCCGGTCGAGCCGCAGCGCGGCCCCATGGCGGCGCGCCACCGCCTCCACGATCGCCAGGCCCAGTCCGCTGCCGCCGGCGGCCGCATCCGGGCTGCGGTAGAAACGGTCGAACACCCGCGCCCGTTCTTCCTCAGGGATGCCGGGGCCGCTGTCGTCCACCGTCAGCCGCGCGCCGCCGGGCGCGTCGGCGAGGCAAACGTCGATCCGGCCGCCAGTGGGCGTGAACTTCACCGCGTTGTCGAGCAGGTTGCGCAGCAGCATCGCCAGCGCATCGGCGTGGGCTGTCACCCGCGAGGTGTCCAGCTGCGGCACGCCGATATCGATGCCGCGCGCCTTCGCCAGGGGCACCGCATCGGCGACCGCCTGGCGCACCAGCGCGTCCAGCGGCACGCCGGCCGGTGGAGCAGTGGCGGCCGCCGCGCCGCCGCCCGCATCCTGGCGCGCCAGGTCGAGCAGCTGGCCGACCAGCGCGATCGCCCGGTCGATGCCTTGCGACAGCCGGCCGACCGCAACGGCACGGGCCGCATCGTCCGGCGCCCGGCCGAGGGCCTGCGCCTGCAGCTTGAGGGCGGTGAGCGGCGAGCGCAGCTCGTGGGCGGCATCGGCGACGAACTGGCGCTGCGCGGCGAAGGCCTGGCGGGTCCGGCCGAAGAGGAGGTTCAGCTCCTGCACCAGCGGCCGCACCTCGTCCGGCAGCCGGTCGTCCGGCAGCGGCTCCCAGTCGTCGGCGGCCCGCGCGGCGACCTGGCGGCGCATGCGCTCCACCGGGGCCAGCGTGCGGGCGATCACCCAGGCGACCGCGAGCATCAGCAGCGGTCCGGTCAGCAGCGCCGGGAGCGTGGCCCGCAGCGCCTGGGCACGGGCGCGCCGCTGGCGGGCGTCGAGGTCCTGGGCGATCTGCACGGTCTGCAGCGGGGTCTGGATCGAATAGACGCGGTAGCGCACGCCGTCCTGCGTCACGTCGGAAAAGCCGAGCACCGCACGCTGGGGCAGCGGCACCCGGGCCGAGCGGTACAGCTCGGCGCCGTCCGGCCCCCAGATCTGCACCAGCAGGTCGAGGTCGGCGCCGCCGCCGAGCCCGCCCAGCGCGCCGAAGGGCACGTTGGCGCGCAGCGACTGGGCGACCTGCTGCAGGTGCAGGTCGTTCATCGCATCGGCCTCGTGCAGCGCCCCCCGGTAGGCCGTGCCCGCCAGCACCGCGCTGCCGACCAGGATGCAGGCCAGCACCAGGCCGAGCAGGCGGGCGCGCAGCGAATGCGGGCGGGACGGCCGGGCGCTGGCGGTCACCGCGGCACCATGTAGCCGAGCCCGCGCACCGTCTGCACCAGCTCGGCGCCGAGCTTCTTGCGCACGCCGTGGATGTAGACCTCGACCGCGTTGCTGCTGACGTCGTCCTTCCAGCCGTAGAGTTTCCCCTCCAGCTGGCTGCGCGAGAAGATCACGCCGGGGCGGGCCAGCATCGGCTCCAGCACCGCCCATTCGCGGGCCGACAGCACGACCGGCGCACCGTCGCGGGTGGCGACGCGGGTGGCGGGGTCGAGCGTCACGCCGCGGTGGCTGTACGCCGGCCCCGCCGTGCCGTCGCCGCGCCGCAGGAGGGCCCGGATGCGGGCGAGCAGTTCGTCGGTGTCATAGGGCTTGACGACATAGTCGTCGGCGCCGGCATCGAGGCCGGCGACCCGGTCGGCGACGGCGTCGCGGGCGGTGGCGACCAGCACCGGCGTGCGCACGCCCCGGGCGCGCAGGCTGCGCAGCACCTCCAGGCCGTCGCGGCGCGGCAGCCCGAGGTCGAGCAGCACCAGGTCGTAGGTTTCGTCGCGCAGGGCCGTCTCGGCCATCGCGCCGTCACGCACCCAGTCCACGGCGTAGTGCGCAGCCCGCAGCAGGTCGAGCAGCGCCTCGCCGATCATCGCGTCGTCCTCCACCAGCAGCAGGCGCACGGCCGTCCTCCGTTCGGTGCAAAACGCCGATGCTGCCGCGCCGGCCTGAGGCGAATCTGAAAAGGAGAAAAAGAAAAAGCGCGGGCGCCGCCCTCAGGCGAGCCGCGCGCGGTGGCGTGCGACCTGCTCGCGCACCAGCGACGGCGCGGTGCCGCCGAGCGTGCGCCGCGCTTCCAGCGACCCGCGCAGGCTCAGCACCTCGTACACGTCGGCGCCGATGTCCGGATGGAAGCCCTGCAGGGTTTCCAGCGGCAGCTCCGACAGGTCCACGCCCTGGCCGATCGCGGTCTTGACCGCATGGGCGACTGCTTCGTGCGCGTCGCGGAACGGCAGGCCCTTCTTGGTCATGTAGTCGGCCAGGTCGGTGGCGGTGGCATAGCCGCGCAGGGCGGCGGCCTCCATGGCCTCGCGGCGCACGGTGATGCCGCCCACCATCTCGGCAAAGATGCGCAGCGTGTCCTTGAGCGTGTCGACG
>CAJYQL010000104.1 GCA_913776965.1 uncultured Xylophilus sp. | reverse complement strand
TGCGGATCGACGTTGCGGATGCCGTGGAAGGTGTTCAGGTAGATCGGAAAGAACACCGACACCGCGATCAGGAACAGCTTGGCCGACTCGTCGATGCCGAACCACAGGATCACCAGCGGGATCATCGCCAGCGCCGGGATGTTGCGCACCATCTGGATGGTCGAGTCGAGCAGCGTCTCGAAGAAGCGCACCGATCCGGTCAGCAGGCCCAGCGCCAGCCCCAGGCCGCCGCCGATCGCCAAGCCGGCGAGCGCACGGCCGGCGCTCACCGACATGTGGGTCCACAGCTCGCCCGATGCGGCCAGCGTCCACGCCGCCTTGACCACGTCGAACGGTGCGGGCAGCACCCGGGCCGACAGCCAGCCGAGCGACGAGGCGATCTGCCAGCCGGACACCAGCACCAGCGGCACCAGCCAGGGCACGAGGCGCTGCAGCACCACGCGCGCCGCAGCGCCGGCTGCGTGGCCCGCCGTGGTCGCAGGCGCTGCGTCGGCCCCTTCAGCGATGCTGCCGAGCGCAGGGGAAGTCGTGGTCGATGCCATGGCGGTCAGCTCTGCGAGACGAGGCGCGGCGCCAGCCGCGAGGGCGCGTCCAGGTTGGCGACTACCTCGCCGAACGGCCCGGTGAGCGCCTGGCCCGGCAGCGCCTGCTGCGCGTGGCGCGACAGCCGCGGGAACACCAGTTCAGCGAAGCGGTAGGCCTCCTCCAGGTGCGGATAGCCGGAGAAGATGAAGCTGTCGATGCCAAGCGCCGCGTATTCCTCGATGCGCGCGGCCACCGTCGCGGGCTCGCCCACCAAAGCGGTGCCGGCCCCGCCCCGCACCAGCCCGACGCCGGCCCACAGGTTGGGCGCGATCTCCAGGTCGGCGCGGCTGCGGCCGGCGCCCTGCGCATGCAGCGCGGCCATGCGGCGCTGGCCTTCGGAATCCATGCGTGCGAAGGCGGCCTGGGCGCGCGCCACCGTGGCGTCGTCGACCCGGCTGATCAGCGATTCCGCCGCATGCCAGGCCGCCTCGTCGGTCTCCCGCACGATGACGTGCAGCCGGATGCCGAAACGCACCGTGCGGCCGAGCGCGGCGGCGCGGGCGCGCACGTCGGCGATCTTCTGCGCGACCGCCGCCGGCGGCTCGCCCCAAGTCAGGTAGGCATCGACCTGCTCGGCTGCCAGCGTGTGGCCGGCCTCCGACGATCCGCCGAACCAGACCGGCGGATAGGGCTGCTGCACCGGCGGGAACAGCAGCTTCGCGCCCTTGACGCTCAGGTGCCGGCCGTCGAAGTCGACGCTCTCGCCGGTGTGGCTGCGCGCGAGGATCTCGCGCCAGATGCGGATGAATTCGGCCGACTGCTCGTAGCGCAGCGCATGGTCGAGGAACACGCCGTCGCCCTCCAGTTCGGCGCGGTCGCCGCCGGTGACCAGGTTGACCAGCAGCCGCCCGCCGGAAAGCCGGTCGAAGGTGGCGGCCATGCGCGCGGCCAGCGCCGGCTCGTGCAGGCCGGGCCGCACCGCGACCAGGAACTTGAGCCGCTGCGTGGCGCCGATCAGGCTCGACGCGACGACCCACGGGTCTTCGCAAGAGCGGCCGGTCGGGATCAGCACGCCGTCGTAGCCGAGCCGGTCGGCAGCGCCCGCGATCTGCTGCAGGTACGGCAGGTCGACGGTGCGCGCGCCTTCGGCGGTGCCGAGATACCGGCTGTCGCCGTGCGTGGGAAGGAACCAGAGGATCTGCATCGCCGTCGCCTCCTCAGCCCAGGTCCACCGGCGCCGCGTGCAGCAGGTTCAGCTTGCGCGGGATCAGCTTCAGCTCGAAGAAGGTGTCGGCGATCGCCTGCTGCTCGCCGAGGATCGCGCCGTTGACCGGGCCGGTGCCGAAGGCGGCGCGGCTCAGGTACAGGTCGGTGATGCCGCGGTCCAGCCCGAGCACCGTCGCGAGTTCGGCCGAGGCCGCCGGCTTGTTCTTGGCCGCCCACTGCTCGATGCCGTTGTACTCCTGCACCGCGATGCGCAGCACGTCGGCGTTGCGGGTGGCGAAGTCGCGCGAGGTGAACAGGTATTGGCGGTTGTTGACCACGCCCTGCGCGTCGGCCAGCAGCCGCGCGTCGAGCGTCTTCTGCGCCGAGGCGAGGAACGGGTCCCAGATGATCCAGGCGTCCACCGCGCCACGCTGGAAGGCGGCCCGGGCGTCCGGCGGCGGCAGGAAGACCGACTGCACGTCGGCGTACTTCAGGCCGTGCTTCTCCAGCAGCTTGACCAGGAAGTACTGGACGTTGGAGCCCTTGTTGTACGCCACCCGCTTGCCCTTCAGGTCGGCCACGCTGCGGATCGCGGAATCCTTCGGCACGATCACCGCTTCCAGCGCCGGGCGCGGCACGCTGGCGCCGGCATAGACCAGCCGCGCGCCGGCGGCCTGCGCGAAGATCGGCGGGGCTTCGCCCACGTCGCCGAAGTCGATCGCGCCGACGTTCAGCGCTTCCAGCTGCACCGGGCCGGCGTTGAATTCGGTCCAGGTCACGCTGGCACCGAGCGGCTCCAGCCGTTTTTCCAGCGTGCCGCGGCTCTTCAGGATCGACAGCCAGCCCTTCTGGTAGCCGATGCGCAGTACACGTTTGCCGCCGGCCGGGGCCTGTGCCCAGGCGGCACCGCCGACCATGCCGAGGCCGGCCACCGACAGGGAGGCCGCCGCAGCCAGCACGCGGCGGCGGGAGGTGGAAGCGGGAACGGTGGTGACGGGATGGGCCATGGTGGTGGAGATCAGTTCGGGAAAACGGTAGGAAACGGAGGGAATCGGGTGCTCGGGGCACACCGGCGGCGCCACTGCCCGCAGGCAGGGCGGTATCGGTCGTGCGGAAGGGGTGAAAAAGAAGCGCCGGCCGGCGCGCCGGTCAGACGCTGTGCTGCACCTGCGCGAACGCGATCGGTGCGAAGCCGGGGCGCGGCACGGTGGGGGCGATCGCATCGGACAGCGCCTCGACCGCGGCGTCGATCCGCCGGCCGATCTCGTCGGCGAGGGTGAAGGCGCCTTCCGGCGTCCAGGTCACCTGGCTGTCGGTGGCGTACACGCCCGACAGGATGTGCCGCGCCGACAGCGACTGCAGCACCGGCCGCAGCGCGTAGTCGAGCGCCAGCATGTGGTGCGGACTGCCGCCGGTCGCCAGCGGCAGCACCGTCTTGCCCTGCAGCGCGGTCTGCGGCAGCAGGTCGAGGAACACCTTCAGCAGGCCGCTGTAGGCCGCCTTGTAGACCGGCGTCGCAACGACCACCGCCTGCGCAGTGGCCAGCTGATCGACCGCCCGGGCGATGCCGCGCTCGGAGGCGTCGGCCACGAGCAGCGCCGTCGGGTCGAGCTGCCGCACCGGCAGCCGTTCCACCGTCCGCCCGGCGCGCGACAGGCGCTGGCCGACGGCTTCGAGCAGGGCCTGCGAGCGCGACCGTTCGGTCGGGCTGCCGGCGATCAGGAGGACGGTCATGGCGGGGCTCAGCGCTTGGCGTTGGTGTAGATCTGGTCGAAGGTCGCGCCGTCGGCGAAGTGCGCCTTGTCGGCCTTCTCCCAGCCGCCGAAGCCCTGGTCGATCGTGACCAGCGTCAGCTTGGGGAACTGCTTGTCGTACTTGGCCTTGGCCTTGTCGCTGGTCGGCCGGTAGAAGTTGCGGCCGGCGATGTCCTGCCCTTCCTCGGAATACAGGTACTTCAGGTATTCCTCGGCGACGGCACGGGTGCCCTTCTTGTCAACCACCTTGTCGACCACCGCGACCGACGGCTCGGCCAGGATGGACAGCGACGGCGCGACGATCTCGAACTTGTCGACGCCGAATTCCTTCAACGCGAGGAAGGCCTCGTTCTCCCAGGCCAGCAGCACGTCGCCGACGCCGCGCTGCACGAAGGTGATGGTCGAGCCGCGGGCGCCGGTGTCGAGCACCGGCACGTTCTTGTACAGGTTGGCTACGAATTCCTTGGCCTTGGCGTCGCTGCCGAACTTGCGCTTGGCGAATTCCCAGGCGGCCAGGTAGTTCCAGCGGGCGCCGCCCGACGTCTTGGGGTTGGGCGTGATCACCTGCACGCCGGCCTTGGTCAGGTCGTCCCAGTCCTTGATGCCCTTGGGATTGCCCTTCTTCACCAGGAACACGATGGTCGAGGTGTAGGGCGCCGAGTTGTGCGGCAGGCGCTTCTGCCAGTCGGGCTTGACCAAGCCGCCGTTCTTCACGAGGGCGTCGATGTCGCCGCCGAGCGCCAGAGTGGCCACGTCGGCGTCGATGCCGTCGATGATCGAGCGGGCCTGCTTGCCGGAGCCGCCGTGGGACTGCTTGACCGCCACGTCCTGGCCGCTCTTGGCCTTCCAGTGCTTGGCGAACGCCTGGTTGTATTCCACATACAGCTCGCGCGTCGGGTCGTAGGACACGTTGAGCAGGTTCACCGTCTGGGCGAACGCCGGCAGCGCCGGGAGGGCCATGGCGGCGGCGAAGGCGGCCAGCAGGGGAATCTTGATAAAGTCGCGGCGAACTTGCATGGGGTGCTTCTCTTTCTCTCTTGCAATTGGAAGGTTGTGATCGACAGGAGAAATTCTGGAAGCAGCCCTTCAAAACTGAAACAACTGAGTTTTCAGTTTGTTATTCGAAATTCAACTAAAGACGGTACGCACACATGGCACGGATGGTCCACTGCATCAAGCTGAACAAAGAGGCCGAAGGCCTGGACTTTCCGCCTTACCCCGGCGAACTGGGCAAGCGGCTCTGGGAGAGCGTGAGCAAGGAAGCCTGGGCGGAGTGGATGAAGCAGCAGACCATGCTGGTCAACGAGAACCGTCTGAACTTGGCCGACCAGCGCGCCCGCCAGTACCTGGCGCGCCAGATGGAGAAGCATTTCTTCGGCGACGGCGCCGATGCGGTCCAGGGTTACGTGCCGCCCACCGCGGCCTGACCGGCCTTCGGACGCCGGCCGTCCACCGACCGGCGGACCCACGGGCCGCACCGCATGGCGCCCGGCCTGACCTCCCCCTCTCCTGATTCGGCCGCGGCCGTGCGGACCGTTTTCCTCGACGGCTGCGGGCTGTCCGGTGCCTGGGCGGGCGCGCCGCAATGGCGCATCCTGGCGACCGGCTTCGGGTCGGGCCTGGGGTTTCTCTGTACCTGGGAGGCGTGGCGGCGCGATACGGCACGCTGCGGCCTGCTGCACGTCGTGGCGATCACCCCCGCGCCCCTCACAACCGAAGCGCTGCGGCGGGCAGCGGAGGGCGACGCGACGCTCGCTCCGCTGGCCGACCGGCTGGCCGCCGAAGGGGACGGCCTGTTGCCGGGCGTGCACCGCCTCGCCTTCGACGACGGGCGGGTGCTGCTCACGCTCTGCGTCGGGCCGGTCGAGGCGATGCTGCGGGCGCTGCAGCGCTTCGACGCCGACAGCATCTATCTGGACGGCACAGGCACCGCGGTCGAGAGCATCGCGACCGTGGCGCGGTTCGCACGGCGCGGCACGCACCTGGCGTGCGACAGCGCGGCGCCCGCCGTGTCCGCTGCGCTGACGCAGCAGGGTTTCGCCGTCCAGGTCGACGCCGATTCACCGGGCACCGCGGGCAGGCTCACCGCGCGGTTTACACCCGCATGGGAGCCGCGCCGCCCGCCGCGGCCCGGCGACGCCCCGTGCGCGGGCGTGCCCGGGCACTGTGCCGTCGTCGGCGCCGGAATAGCGGGCGCCGCGCTCGCGGCCAGCCTGGCGCGGCGCGGCTGGCAGGTCACCGTGCTCGACGCCGCTGCTGCGCCGGCCACCGGTGCGTCGGGCGCACCCGCCGCGCTGTGGGCGCCGCACGTCTCGCCGGACGATGCGCTGCTGTCGCGGCTCACCCGCGCCGGGCTGCGCATCACGCGGTCCGAACTGCGGGCCTGGCTGACGGAAGGCGTCGACTGGCAGGGCGACGGCGTGCTGGAGCGCCGCATGCCGGACGACCGCTTGCCCGCCGGCTGGACGGCCGATGCCGGGGCACCCTCGTCACCCGCCGACGCCGGTGCGCTCGCACGCGCGGGTCTGTCGTCCGACACGCCCGCCTGGCAGCACCGGGCCGCCGGCTGGGTGCGGCCGGCCGCGCTGGTGCAGGCCTGGCTGTCGCGGCCGGGGGTGTGGTTCCAGGGTGGATGCACGGTCGCGCAGGTGCGGCGCGACGGCGCCGTCTGGCAGCTGTGCGATGCGGCCGGCACCGTGCGCTGCACCGCCGACCGGGTGATCTTCGCTGGCGGCGTGGGCAACCGCGCACTCGCCCCCGGCCTGCCGCTGCATGCGGTACGCGGACAGCTCGCCTGGGGCCGCATGGCCGTCGCCACCGCCGCGCTGCCCGCCCTTGCAGTGAACGGCGACGGCCACTGGGTCGGCGGTGTGCCAGCCGCGGACGGCCCGCGCTGGGTGAGCGGCGCAACCTTCGGCCGCGGCGACGACCGGTGCGACTTGCGCTCGGACGACACCTGCGCCAACCGGGAGCGCCTGGAGCGTCTGCTGCCCGGGGCCGCCGCGGCACTTGCCACCGCCTTCGACGCCGGCCGCGTCGAGGCCTGGGCCGGCGTGCGCTGCACCGCCGCCGACCGCCGGCCGCTCGTCGGGCCGGTCGATCCTGCCGCCCCCGACGGCCCCTGGGTCGTCGCCGCCCTCGGCTCGCGCGGGCTGAGCTTCGCCGCCCTCTGCGCCGAGCTGCTGACCGCCCGCTGGCACAATGAGCCGCTGCCCCTGCCGGCCCGGCTCGCGGCGGCGCTGGATACCGCCCGCCTGCGGCGCTGACGGTCTTATCCAGCATCGGCGCGGCACCGCGCTGCAGGCCGCATCCGGCCTCGTGCATATGCTTATCCGCATAAAGCGCGTATGAAAAAATAGTTTGGATTTATAAAGCGCCCCTCTAGAGTGCGATCCGCAGGCCGCAGAGGCGTGCGGCGCGGCTCCTCCGCCCCGCCGCCCGCGTCCTGCCAGGACGCTTGATCCACTCGCTTTCGCCGCCGGCGCGTGCCGGCGGCCAGTCGATCACTCTCCCAGAAGACTCCACGATGTACCAGTACACAGATTTCGATCGCCGTTTCGTGCGCCAGCGGGCCGACCAGTTCCGCGACCAGCTCGAACGCTTCCAGGCCGGCAAGCTGAGCGAGGACGAATTCAAGCCGCTGCGCCTGCAGAACGGCTGGTACGTGCAGCGCTACGCGCCGATGCTGCGGGTGGCGGTCCCCTACGGCGAACTCTCCAGCCGCCAGGTGCGGGTGCTCGCCACCATCGCCCGCGACTACGACGAACCGGAGGCCGCCGTCTACCAGAAGGCGCTCGAAACCCAGGGTGCGCTCGGCACCACGAAGCTGCCGACCCACTACGCCCACTTCACCACCCGGCAGAACGTCCAGTACACCTGGATTCCGCTCGCGAAGAGCGCCGACGTGATGGACCTGCTGGCCTCGGTCGACATGCACGGCATCCAGACCAGCGGCAACTGCATCCGCAACATCACCAGCGACGAGCGCGCCGGCATCGCGGTCGACGAGGTGGCCGACCCCCGCCCCTTCGCCGAGATCATGCGGCAGTGGAGCACGCTGCACCCCGAATTCGCCTTCCTGCCGCGCAAGTTCAAGATCGCGATCACCGGCGCCGCCGAGGACCGCGCTGCCACCGGCTGGCACGACGTGGGGCTGCGCCTGGTGAAGAACGACGCAGGCGAACTCGGCTTCCGCGTGCAGGTGGGCGGCGGCATGGGCCGCACGCCGATCGTCGGCACGGTGCTGCGCGAGTTCCTGCCCTGGAACCAGATCATGAATTACCTGGAAGCCGTGGTGCGGGTCTACAACCGCTACGGCCGCCGGGACAACATCTACAAGGCCCGCATCAAGATCCTGGTCAAGGCCGAGGGCCAGGCCTACATCGACGAAGTGGAAGCCGAATACGCCCAGATCCTGGAGCACGACGGCGCGCCGCACACCATCACCCAGGCCGAGTTCGACCGGGTCGCCGCGTCCTTCGTGCCGCCCACGCTGGCGCCGGCCCTGCACCGCGCCTCCGCCGAGGACGCCGACCGCGTGCTGCGCGATGCGGCCGCGGCCGACGTGCAGTTCGCACGCTGGCTGCAGCGCAACGTCGCGCCGCACCAGAACCCGGCGCTGCGCGCGGTGACGCTGTCGTTCAAGCGCCGCGGCCAGGCGCCGGGCGATGCCGACGCGGCCCAGCTCGACACCGTGGCCGACCTGGCCGACCGCTTCTCGTCGGGCGAGGTGCGCGTCACCCACGACCAGAACGTGCTGCTGCCCTGGGTGCCGGCCGTCGACCTGCACGCCCTCTGGCTGGAGGCCCGCGCTGCCGGCTTCGCCAGCGCCAACGTACACCTGCTGACCGACATGATCGCCTGCCCCGGCGGCGACTTCTGCGCGCTTGCGAACGCCCGCTCGATCCCGATCGCCGAGGCGATCACCGAGCGCTACCAGGACCTGGACGAGCTCGACGACCTCGGCGAGATCGACCTGCACATCAGCGGCTGCATCAACAGCTGCGGCCACCACCACAGCGGCCACATCGGCATCCTCGGCGTCGACAAGGACGGCAAGGAGTGGTACCAGGTCACGCTCGCCGGCTCCGACGGCTCCAACCTGTCGGGCCCGGCGCAGGCCGGCAAGGCGGTCGGCCCGTCGTTCACCGGCGCCGAAGTGCCGGGCGTGATCGAGGCCGTGCTCACGACCTACCGCGACACCCGCCAGTCGGGTGAAACCTTCATCGACACGCTGCGCCGTGTCGGCCACGACCCGTTCAAGGCGGCCGCCAACGGCGCCCGCACCAAGGTCGCCGCCGAAGCCGTTTGACGAGGACACACGCCATGACGACGACCACCGCCGCCGCTTCCGCCGTCGCGCCGCTGCGCCTGCTGGCACATGCCGACCACACCGCCGCCCCGCAGGACGATGCCTCGGTGCTGCCGCTGGCCAACGATGCCGATCCGCTCGAGGTGCCGCTCGACGGCGTCGCGCGCATCGACCTGGTGTTTCCCAAGTTCACCGACGGCCGGGCCTACAGCCAGGCGTTCCTGCTGCGCCGCCGCCGCGGTTTCGCGGGCGAGATCCGCGCCACCGGCGACGTGCTGATCGACCAGCTGGTGCAGATGGCGCGCACCGGTTTCAGCTCCGCCGTCCTGAAGGAAGGCGTGGACGCGGCCGACGCGCAGCGCCAGTTCGACCGCTTCCACGGCTTCTACCAGGGCGACGCCGTGCACACCGCGCCGCACTTCGCGACGCCCAACAAGGCCGATACGGCCACGACGGCCTGACCGCCACGGACACGCACCGCATGGACCTCGACCTCGCACACGTCAACGCGACCCTGGGCCGCGACGCCCAGGGGCTTGTGGACTGGGCCACCGGCCTCGGCCGCCGCGCCATCGTCACCACCAATTTCCGCCCGTTCGAGGCGGTGATCCTGCACATGGTGGCGCAGGCCGACCCGACGGTGCCGGTGGTCTGGATGGACAACGGCTACAACACCGAGGCCACCTACCGCTACGCCGACGAGGTGACGCGGCTGCTGAAGCTCGACCTGCGCATCTACCTGCCGCGCCGCTCGCGGGCGCACCGCGAGGCGATCGACGGCCCGGTGCCAGCGCTCGACGACCCGCGCCATGCGGCCTTCACCGAAGAAGTGAAGCTCGAACCCTTCGCCCGGGCACTGCGCGAGACCGCGCCGCAGGTCTGGTTCACCGCGCTGCGCGCCACCGACACGGCGGTGCGGGCCCAGATGGACCCAGTCAGCATCAACCCGGACGGCCTGCTGAAGGTCGCGCCGCTGCTGCACTGGTCGTCGAAGGACCTGCACGACTACGGCCAGCGCCACGGCCTGCCCAACAACTTCGACTACGTCGATCCCACGAAGGGCGAGGACAACCGCGAGTGCGGGCTGCACCTCGCGCACTGACGACACCGCCTCGCCGACCCCCGCTTTCCGGAACATCCCCCGATGAACGTTCGCAACGATTCCGCCCTGCTCGCCGCCGCCGACGCGGCCCCGCTGTCGCGACTGTCCGCCTCGCACCTCGACGCGCTGGAAGAAGAGACGATCTTCGTCCTGCGCGAGGTCGCCGCCGCGTTCGAGCGGCCGGCGCTGCTGTTCTCGGGCGGCAAGGATTCGCTGGTGCTGCTGAAGTGCGCCGAGAAGGCTTTCGGTGCTGGCCGCATCCCGTACCCGCTGCTGATGATCGACACCGGCCACAACTTCCCGGAAGTAACCGATTTCCGCGACTTCCGCGCGCAGGAGCTGGGCGCCGAGCTGATCGTGCGCAGCGTCGAGGACTCGATGGCCCGCGGTACGGTGCGACTGGCGCACCCGGGCGAGAGTCGCAACGTGCACCAGTCGGTCACGCTGCTGGAGGCGATCGAGGAGTTCCGCTTCGACGCGCTGATCGGCGGCGCCCGCCGCGACGAGGAGAAGGCCCGCGCCAAGGAACGCATCTTTTCGCACCGCGACAGCTTCGGCCAGTGGCAGCCCAAGGCGCAGCGGCCGGAACTCTGGACGCTGTTCAACACGCGGCTGCAGCCCGGCGAACACTTCCGTGTGTTCCCGATCAGCAACTGGACCGAGCTGGACGTCTGGCAGTACATCGACCGCGAACAGATCGCCTTGCCGTCGCTCTACTACACCCACCGCCGCGAGGTGGTCGAGCGCAAGGGCCTGCTGGTGCCGGTCACGCCGCTGACGCCGCTGCACGACGGCGAGGTGGCAGAGCTGCGCGACGTGCGCTTCCGCACCGTCGGCGACATCACCTGCACCTGCCCGGTGGAAAGCGATGCGGCCGATGCGGCCGACGTGGTGGTCGAGACGCTGGCGGCCGACGTGAGCGAGCGCGGCGCAACGCGGATGGACGACAAGACGTCCGAGGCGTCCATGGAAAAGCGCAAGAAAGACGGGTATTTCTAGTTCGCCCCCAGGCTTGCTCAGCCCGCTGCCGCGGGCCGTAGCCGCCCACCCCCTTCCGGGGGCGATACCTGCGGACCGGCGGAGCCGGATCCGCGGTATCTCTGACAAAGACAGGTTGGATTTTTGAGGGTCTCACCCATGAACGACGCTATCAATACCGTAGCTGCCCGCGCAAGCGGAGCGGGCGCAAACGGCCAAAACGATGCCCAACATGCCGCGGCGCTGCGCTTCATCACCTGCGGCAGCGTGGACGACGGCAAGAGCACGCTGATCGGTCGGCTGCTGGTGGACAGCAAGACCGTGCTGCAGGACCAGCTGGCGGGCGTGCAGCGCGGCGGCGAGACCGATCTGGCGCTGCTGACCGACGGGCTGTCGGCCGAGCGCGAGCAGGGCATCACGATCGATGTGGCCTACCGCTACTTCGCGACCGCACGCCGCAAGTTCATCATCGGCGACGCGCCGGGCCACGAGCAGTACACCCGCAACATGGTGACCGCCGCCTCCAGCGCCGACGCGGCGGTGGTGCTGGTCGATGCGACCAAGCTGCACTGGGCCGCGACCCAGGCGACCGGCGAGCTGCTGCCGCAGACCCGGCGCCATGCGCTGCTGACCCACCTGCTGCGGGTGCCGTCGGTGGTGTTCGCGGTCAACAAGCTCGATGCGGTGGCCGATGCCGCCACCGCGTTCGCCCGCATCCGCAATGCGCTGGCCGCATTCGCGTCGGCCGCCGGCATCGAGGTCGCGGCCACCGTGCCGGTCTCGGCGCTCAAGGGCTGGAACGTGGTCGATGCGCAGGCCGGCTGGGCCGGCTATGACGGCCCGTCGCTGCTGCAGATCCTCGAAGGCCTGCCGGGCACGCCTGCCGACAGCGGCGTGCCGTTCGCGTTCCCGGTGCAGTGGGTCGAGAAGTTCTCGTCGTCGTCCGACACCTCGCAGGGCCGCCGGGTGTTCTGGGGCCGCGTCGGCGCGGGCCACGTGGCGCCGGGCCAGGATGTAACGGTGCTGCCGGGCGGCCAGACGGCCATCGTGGCGCAGGTGCTGGACCACGCCCGCCGGCCGACCGATGTCGGCGCCGGCCACAGCGCGGGCATCGTGCTCGACCGCGAAGTGGACGTGTCGCGCGGCGACTGGCTGCTGGCGCCGGGCGCGCTGGAACCGTCGCGTACGCTGTCGGCCACCGTCGCCTGGCTCGACGACGAGCCGCTGGTGCCGGGCCGCATCTACTGGGCGCTGCACGGCCACCGCTGGGT
>CAJYQL010000103.1 GCA_913776965.1 uncultured Xylophilus sp. | reverse complement strand
CCGATGGCTGATTACCGTCGCATCCTCTCACGCCACTACTTTGCAGCCAAAGTTTTCCTGCGGCGGGATCCGAAGATACTGGATCTGCCCACACTTTGACGCAGTCCCGAATCGCATTTGTATCGCTCGAGCACGCTTCGGCGTAAAGCTTGTATTTTGCTTTGGTACCGCCGGCGTCCCCGGAATACACCTTGAAGGGCGTATCCGACGCGTCCTTGGCAAATGCCAAATAGCGGCCGTTCTGAGTCGCATACCGCTCTTGCTGTTGCAAGAGGTCCATCAAAGCTGTCCGCCCTTCCGCTCGGCGACCCTTGTAGATGGAATCCTGAAAGGAGGGGTAGGCGATAGCCGAGAGAATGCCGATGATCGCAACCACGATCATCAATTCGATCAGAGTAAATCCACTGATAAGGGCTTTTGCAGCGCGGATTTTAGTTATTTTCATACAGCACAATCAATTGGTTTGCTGCGTTGTCGCCGATTTGCGTAGCTCATAGTAATTGTTGATCTGGCGCCAGCTCAGCCGGCCCACGTAGTACGAATCGGTCACATTGTCCGACACCATCGTGCCCTGCGAACCAGGGACGAGCGCGGCGCGCTTGATCGTCTTCACAGACCGGCCCGTACCGTCTCGCGGCCCGATGACGGCATCTCCCAGGTCCAGAAAAGTCGGAGCACCCAAGACACCTACAGTCGACGCGTAGTACCTCCCATTGCCGGTGGCGATATCGACAAAATAGTATCCGCCCGAGCCTTGTCCGCAAGCGTCGCTCGCAGCGTCAGGTGGAATGACGCTGGAAAACGCTGCTGTGTTACCTGCCAAATCAGCAGGATTTATCTGCCGTTCGCCCCGTTGGATGAAATCAAAATACCATCCGGATCTCTGGGTGCTATCGGAATTAGTTCTTGGCCTGCCAAATGTGAAGGCGGGCGTAGTCAGGACGCCAGATGTCAGCGTTGCCGCGGTTAATCTCCCCCTTCCGGAAATCGCTGCAGCTCCTGCTGGGCTGCTGTCGGCGGACTGTGAGCTGTTGTCCCACAGGGCATAAATGGATTGTTTTTGTGTTGTGTCGCTGACTAAATTGTCCGATGATTCCAGATATTTTCCAGTGCCGAAAACAACGACTGTATTGCCTTCAGGTGCACTCGCCAAGGACGGTGCCATGGTAATTGGTTGTGCAACGCCAGCTGCGTCTTGGGCAATAAACATCGGAATTGCTGCTATGGGAGAACCGCCTTTGAAGAAAGACACCCTGTAAGTACTCCAATCAGACGTGCCTTGCGCTAGGCCAAAATCAAACTTCCAGAGCCGACCATGTAGATCGCCCATATAGAACTGGACGGCTTCGCCGAGAGGGCTGCCCTTTGCCTCGAAATTGATGAGACCCGTTGCACGCGAGCCAGCAAGCGTGGAGTTTACCGGCAGTAAAAATTTAAAGTAATTGACACCGAGTTGCCACGCCGTCCCTGCAGGTTTGCTGATATCTAAGAAAAATAGACCTGGTGCGCCGCTCGCGCTGAAATTCCCGTCAGCTGCATAGTTGTTGACACCGCTGCCAAACACCGCAAAATATTTGGATACCGGCGTAGATGCCGTCCATGCAGATGTTCTCATTTTCACGATTTGCGGACGTCCAACGACGTTACCTATATCTGGATCGTCGCGATCCGAAAACTCCCATAATACCTTAGTCGCATCGAATGCACTGGGGTTGGTCACATCCAGCGCGAAAACACCTTGACCACCGCCGCCAGTCGCGCCGACCAAAACCGTTTTCCAGTCTGATCCGACTTTGGCTTCGCGGACGTCCGAAGAACCATCAACAAAACTCTGATGGCCACTGGTATTGTAGTTGGTATTCGTGAGATACGATAATTTTCCCCCCAACCAGCTGGGAATATAGGCGAATAGTTCATTGCCATTCAGCGCGTCGAATGCGTGCAGCATCCCGTCGTTTGCTCCGACAAAGACGGCCTTGGTGCGCGCCGCATTGGTGTCGTAAAAAGCCTTGTATCCTGCATCGGTGATGAACCTCGACGGCTCGCCCGAATACGATATCGAGGAATTTATAATGTCGCCAAGTACTGATCCACGTTTACGAAAAACGGCACTTTCCTGCGATCGATCACCCCGAAGATAGTTCAATCTCAATTCTCCGCGTGCGTCAGGAGATGTACCGGGGTTGGGCTTATTCAACGCGTCTTTCAAAGAAGTCTCAATCGACGTCCACTCGAACGCGGTCGCCGTCGATGACCCAGATGGGGTGGAGCGGCCTACGAATATCTTACGAGAAGAAGGCGCTTTGGCTGTCAGCAGGCTTGACGCGCTCCACGTCGCGCTACCGATCGATAAGCCAGCGGTCGTATTGAAATTGAGTGGAAGGGCCTGTACATCGCCGCTCCAATCTGCGGGATCGAAGCGCGCTTGGTAAGTTAGGCCAGTGCTTTCCGCTGTCACGCGGGTCGACGACGTAGCACTGCCCGCGATCGTGTTGCCCTGTGCGGCGATAGTGACAAAAATATCATCCAGTGCCTTCAATACCGCTTCGGCGTTGCTGGACAAAAAATAGTTTTTGGCCTCTCCTGGCGCGTCGGATTTTTCCCAGCTGCTGTTGTCGAGTGCGCCGTCCTTGTTCAAGAACGGATTCCCTCTGCCCGAACTGTCTTTGAAGCCGCCGTACTTGCCTGCCAGGAAAAACTGGCGGTTGCGGCGGGTATCTTTAATACTGTCCTCGGCAAATTCGTTGACGTCGAGCACGTAGGTACTTACGCGCATGCCAGGGCGGCGCTTGGCCGCATCATTCCAGTCGGCGCCGCGTATGTCATGGGTATTGGCCCAATACGCCATACCCGCCATATAGTAGGACGCAAGCGTGGCTCCGGTGTTATCGGTGGAAATATTTCTTAGATTCGTCCGGATCGCGCGTTCGCCTGTAGTGCCGTTTGGATTCGATGTCGTTCTTGCTGCTCCAGTCCCGTCGATATAACTAACTGCTGCATTTGCCTCGAAGCCACCGACAACGTTGGTCCATGCCACGAAGTCCGGCTCATTCCTCGTTATGTCCGCCGTCCTAGCAAATTCACTGTCGGGAAGCCTGGTATTTCCAGGGATAGATTTGTCATTATGGGTGTTTACATCACCGATTACCAGAATATTGTTCTTTAGGCACGCATAATTACGAGAGCTGTCGCCGCCCGCGTGTGGATCGACCCACGCGCCGCCCGACGTCGCTGGAAATACCGGGAAACCCTGCTTCATGTCGGCGGTCATGTCCTTCAAGGCTTGCGGGGTCGGCGGCAATCCCTGCAGATAACGGAGACTTTCGTAGTATAGTTCTCCAACGGGGTCATAGGTTTTGTATCGCCCGAATGCATCCCCTGTGCGGCCGAACTGGTTCAAGTAGTTGATAACACCGCTTTTGCCTTCCGATTGGTTGTCGGGATTCGCAATAAAAATACCTGTGTTTTCGTTCCACTCGATATTCGGGTTGGAGGATGTGATCAAATTTCCCGAACTGTCGAATGACTTGGGTCCTACATATTTCATTGGAGCTCGCAAGACACCGCCGTAACGAGACTGCTGGTCGTCCATAAGATAACCGAAAGCCGCCACTCTGATGCGGTCACTGAATCGCTGCATGTTACCGACCGGCTTGAAATTGCCGAAAGGGTATCGTATGCAGTATTGCGTTCTGGGGTCTTGAAGATTGCCGGCGCTATCGGATTCACACACCTGCATACGGGTGTAGAAGAAATTGTCGGCAGTAAGGCCGCTATTCGTTGAGCGAGGCCAGTTGGTCGTGTCCTTCCGGATATAACACTTTTTCCCGATGCCCACCACGGGATCGCCAAAAGTAGCATTGTTGCAGGAGATGGGAAGATTGGCTTGATCTACGACCTTGTACGTCCAGCCCCGCAGATTGCCATTATCTGCGCCGTAGACGATGAGCCATGATCCGCCCGCCGCACCATCGCTGGTTTGGTTGGTACAAGTACCATTTTCATTCGCACAGTCTCTGAATCCACTGACGTTTCGCGGATCTCCGCTGACTGTGCTGATCCCAAGATTGGAATTGTTTCCAGGGTTGGTACAATCACCGGCTTTTGCGCTGCCGAAATGTACCCGGTTAAGGCAGTTGGCCACGTAAATGTCGCCGGTGTATGCATCGCCATTTGTGAAACGGCGCAATGCATTGGGTACGGCGCCCGCAGCAGCAGCAGCGGTGAGTTTCTTAGCCGGAAAATTGGCATCGTTCCAGAACCTTCCGCTGGGAAGCACGGCACGTTGCAGGATGGTCATTGATGCCGTGTCCACCACCCGGTCGCCTCCGGTTAGGCCGAGGCGCAGAACGTCGACTGCAGAACTGGTCGCCCAGTTCATGAAATTCCCGCTGAAGCCCGTACCGCCGCATTCCCGGTTGTTCGCTGTTCCAATACGGTCAAATCGGCGCAGTTCTACACGCGCATCATTCACATAGGAATAACAACTTTCTGTGTCGAAGTAGCCGATGTATTTGTTGGCGCTGCTATATGTGGCATCTTCCGTAGCGCGTGGTTCGCCCACATACTGTGCGCCCACCGTCGGAAACTCGACAGATAACGCTAAGGCTAAAGTCGGTTTGTCATTGGCACCCTTGGCATACAACGGCTCAGGCGAAAGATCGATGGACGGGATTGCAGGCGGCGTTCCCGCACCATGAGCCAGATAGGAAACGACGATGGCAATCGGAAGCGTAAAAATTGCCAGATACTTTATAGCTTTGCGTCGTCGTACGGCGTTTTCTTTTGAGCAAACCATAGTCAATCTTTCCGGTAAAGCGTTTGCAGCACTGCCTGAATATCGGCCCGCGGCCCAAAACCCATCGAAGTCACGCGATACACTACGGCCGGGGGGCGGCGTCGGTTGACGGCTTGGTCACCATACACCTCAGGGTCATCCAGCACTTCGATGAGGTAGCGTGGCTTCTGAACAGGTTTCACCATCGCAACGGTTCCGGCAGCGGGCGATCCGGCGTCGAATGCGCGGCTGGTGAATGTTCCGAACTCGACCGCGGGGCTGGAAGACGAGGTGAAACTGGCCGTCAGCCAGACGGGGTTGCCTGAGGCGGCTGGAAGACAGAGGCCCTTGCTGACGCCCGTGGTGCCGCAATTCGTCAAAAAGCCGGAGCGCTCTCCAGGCGCAAAAAGATTTTTTCGGTTATTGCTTACCCCAGCCCCTCCGACAATATCGTACTCCGCGTCCGCCAAAGCTGCATCGGCGGATTGCCAGGCAATTTGATAATCCCGGTCATTGCGGGCGCCGCGTTCCGCCATGAGGGCGATCTGCGCGGCACCGGCGCCAAGAAGCGACACGACGACCAGAATCATCATGACGACGGCAAGGCTGACTCCTGCCTGTCCAACTCGTGATATCGCGGGCTTGCTATACCGACGGGGTTTACCCGTGTTCAACGGCATGCTATATCTCCTGCGGATTAGGCAGATAGACGGTGAAAGTGAAAGCCTGTCTGATGCGGCCATCGGCAGGTGCGACAAATTTCGAGCCGGCATCCGAAGCACTAAAAGTATTGGAACCTAACGGATAGAAATCCTTTTCGACTTTTTCGGCAGCGGACCTCTCAGCGGCCCGTACAACCAAACCTATTCGGACCGACCGCACGCGCAACCAATTTGCCCGCGTCGCCGCAGCATTGCCCGCTACTGTCATTTGATCGGCGCGCAGATATCGGTCAGGCACCGAATCGGGCTGCGCGCCAGCGACGGCACCGGGTGCCACATCGTCGACCCCATAGAGAACCTGAAAACTTTCAACTCCCTGAACTAAAGGTTGTGCATCCTGCCAAGGTCCTGTACCTCGGGCCGATTTGCACATAAGTGACGGCTCTCCGTTGCTAAGTGCCACATAAAATATACTGACGAGCCGATCGGTTCGATTGGTCGCTGATTGCGACCCTGACGTTCCTGCACAGTTAATGACCGCTTCGTCGCTCACGCCCCCACCGACGACCTGCGCTGCGGGCTGAAAGCGGATGATTAAAATGTCACTGCCGTTGACGCAGGCGGTGTCTGTGGCGGTGGCGCACCCGCCTGCGGCTGCAGTGCGCGAGTTATTCGCAGCTGTGTCGATGGGATCGTCCGCACTCGTAACCAGTGCATTGTTAAAACCCTGGACATTTGCAGGTTCTGTATTGCTTGGCATGCCGGCATATTTGAATGCGTTTGAACGTGTGGCTCCTGCATATAAAACATCACGATATCCAGCTTGTTGTACGATTCGCTGGATCAATTCGGCTGAAAACCGGGTGTTGTCTCTTAGTTGAGAGGCCGCATCGATCGTGGAAAATCCTTGACGCGCCATACCCAGGGCTGCAACGGTTGCGGCGACGACAACGAGACTCAGCGTCATTGCCACCAGCAGTTCCACCAATGTCACCCCGTGTTGATGCCGGAGGTGCGTGGTTTGTCGGCGTTTTATCTTTTTCATGGCTTTCCCGGCGTCAGTGGTAAAACGATGAATGGCAATGTTGCTCGGTCCAACATCGATGCGTTGTCTGTAGTCGTACGATCAAATTTTGCGCGTGTCCAGCCAATTTTGACATTTGCGACTCCACCGGTATTTGAGCACTCCCATTGTGGAAGGCCGGTGGACGTAGAATAGGGCGTTGCATCGAAACATACCTTCACCCGGGCATCAGGCAACTCGGCATTCAGTCGCGTGAGCCAATCGTATATTTCCCAAGCGGCAACTTTTGCCGGACCTCCGGAGGCTACCTGGCAGCCCGCTTGGAAACAGGAATCTGCAGGAGCTGTCAATGCTGCGCCTTGATAATCCACCAGATAGGGGTTGGAGGACGCATTGCTCAGTGATGATATTGTCGGATTTCCGCGCATCATCTGGCCCAGTTCTTTTCCTAGTACGACCGCGATGGACTGGTATTTGGCCTCTCTGTTCGCTTTTAAGGCAGATGCCTGCATGCCAACCATTCCGAGTACGCCGAACGACAACACGATGATTGCGATCAACACCTCGAGTAGCGTGAAGCCCGAAACATACCGTCGCTGTATGACGACAGACACTGGGCTGCGATGCTTCAGGTAGCCAAACATCTCAAGTTGTAGCAATTTGTGGTTAATATCGAGCTATGTACTACAGTTCGCATATTTTGTCAAGCGGTCAGTTTTTCGGGAAGTCGTCTTCGCATTTTTAATACTTGATTATGTGATTTTAAAATCTCTGCTTATTAAGACATTCTGACGTTGAGTTGGATCGATTTAAAACTTTCATGCCTTTGCTTGCAAAGGTCTTCAGATTTAATGAGTATATTGCTGGCGCACTATTTTGCTCAATAAAAAATGTGTTTGATTGATGGCGTAATTTCAGGCGTTCGGGCATCAATCACTTGGCGTGTACGCTTTTTATCATCAAACACCTGCTCGTTTTGGCCGACCCCTCTGCAGACCTACATGCCTCCGTGGTACGTTCAGCACCGATGGCAATACAACGATACGAACCCTCAATGCGCGTCGACTTCCAACACCTGGACCGCCTTTCCCATACGCAGCTCCGTGGAATGCGCCGCGGGATCGAGAAGGAAAGTCTCCGTGCGCAACTCGATGGCGCCTTGGCCTTGACTCCGCACCCGGCCGTGCTGGGCGCGGCCCTCACGCACCCGTCCATCACGACAGACTTCAGCGAATCGCAGGTCGAACTGATCACCGGAGCGCACCAGCAGGTCGAAGCATCCCTGCACGAACTCGCGTCGATCCACCGCTTCGTATACGGCGCATTGGCCGAGCGGAGCGACGAGATGCTCTGGGTTTCCAGCATGCCGTGCGTCCTGCCGGCCGATGAAACCATTCCGATCGGCCGGTACGGCTCCTCCAACGTCGGGCGGGCGAAAAGCGTATACCGCATGGGCCTGGGTCACCGTTACGGCCGCCGGATGCAGACGATCTCAGGCATCCACTACAACTGGTCGATGCCGGGGCTGTCGAGCGAGGACTACTTCGGGCTGATCCGCAATTTCCGGCGTCGGGCCTTCCTGCTGCTCTACCTCTTCGGTGCGTCGCCGGCCGTCTGTTCCACCTTCGTCGGAGGAAGGGCGCATGCCTTGCAGGCCATTGGGCGCGACAGCATGCATCTGCCGCACGCGACTTCGCTGCGGATGGGCCGGCTCGGCTACCAGAGCGATGCGCAGGCCTCGCTCGCGGTCAGCTACAACGACCTGGAGGGGTATGCCGCATCGCTGCAGGAGGCGTTGACGAAGCCGTACCCGGCGTACAGCGATCTGGGCATCCTGAACCCGGGCGGCGAGTACAACCAGCTGGCGACGAGCCTGCTGCAGATCGAGAACGAGTTCTACGGCACGATCCGGCCCAAGCGGACGACGCTGCCAGGCGAGCGGCCGCTCAACGCGTTGCGCGACCGAGGAGTTGAATACATCGAGGTGCGCTGCATGGACCTCGACCCGTTCGAGCCGGTCGGTATCAACGCGCAGACGATGCGGTTCCTGGACGTGTTCCTCACGCAATGCCTGGTGGACGACAGCCCGCCGGATTCGCCGTCGGAAATCGCCGAGATGGCGTTCAATCAGCATGCGGCCGCCGAGCGCGGCCGCGAGCCCGGCCTGCAGTTGCAGCGGCAGGGGCGGACGGTCACGCTGGTCGATTGGGCGGAGGAACTGCTGGCCAATTGCCGTCGCACCGCGGATGTCCTGGATCAGGTCCATGTTGGCACCGCGCATGCGGAGGCGGTCGAAGCTGCGCAGGCGGCCTTGCGCCGGCCAGAGACACTGCCCTCGGCCCGCGTTTTGGCCGAGATGGCGGCGTCACACGGGGATTCGTTCGTCGGCTTCGGCCGCGCCCGGTCGCAGGAGACGCGGGAGCATTTCCTGCGCCAGCCGCTCGATGCCGAAGAAACGGCGCGCTTCACCGCCGCGTCGGAAGCGTCGATCGAGGCACAGCGGCATATCGAATCCCAGGACACCGTGCCGTTCGAGATCTACCGCGAGTTGTACGTGGCGCCGCTGACCTTCACGACCGCACGCAAGAAGGAAGAAGGCGCTGCGACGGCGTAGGCGCGCTCAGGCGGCGTCCGGCGCGCCCAGCCGTGCGCAAACCGTACGCCAGTCCTGTGCTTCGACCGGGGTAATCGAGAGCCGGTTGCCCCTTTTCAGCATCGCGAGGCCCTGCAGGTCAGGATCGGCACGTAACTCGGCCAAAGTCAGGTTGTGGGTCTGGTGCGTCACCTGCACATCGACCAGCTGCCAGCGCGGTTTATCGGGCGGCGACTTCGGGTCGTAGTAGGGCGAGCCGGCATCGAATTGCGTCGGGTCTGGATAGGTATCGGATGCCACGCGTGCGAGGCCCACGATGCCGGGCTCCGCGCAACTGGAGTGGTAGAACAACACGCCGTCGCCGATGCGCATCGCATCGCGCATGAAGTTGCGGGCTTGGTAATTGCGCACGCCGGTCCAGGCGACGGTCGCGTTCGGTGCGGCGAGCGCATCGTCCACCGACACTTCGGCCGGCTCGGCCTTCATCAGCCAGTAGCGGGTCATGCGGGGCGGGCCGGCGACAGGAAGCAGGTGTCCGCGGGGCGGCCGTCCAGATGCAGCCGGGCGGCGACCGGAGGCGTCTCGGCCAGCAGCCGGCCCCGGCGCCAGACCTGCAGCCGCGGGGCGCGCAGCCGGATCGCCTCGACCGGATCGCGGGCCTGCAGCAGAACGAAGCTTGCGTCGCAACCGGCCGCCAGGCCGTAGTCGGGCAGTTCCAGCACTTGTGCAGCGTGGCGGGTGACGGCATCGAAGCAGCGGCGCATCGCCGCCTGGCCCGTCATCTGCGCCACGTGCAGGCCCATGTGCGCGACTTCCAGCATGTCGCCCGAGCCGAGTCCGTACCACGGGTCCATCACGCAGTCGTGGCCGAACGCGACGTTCACGCCAGCGGCCATCAGCTCGGGCACCCGCGTCATGCCGCGGCGCTTCGGATAGGTGTCGTGCCGGCCTTGCAGCGTGATGTTGATCAACGGATTGGCGACGACATTCACGCCGCTCTCCGCGATCAGCGGCAGGAGCTTGGACACGTAGTAGTTGTCCATGCTGTGCATCGACGTGCAGTGGCTGCCCGTCACCCGGCCCTGCAGGCCCAGGCGCTGCGTGTGGAAGGCAAGCGTCTCGATGTGGCGCGACAGCGGGTCGTCGCTCTCGTCGCAGTGCATGTCCACTGGCAGGCCGCGTGCGGCGGCGAGTTCGCAGAGCAGGGCGACGCTGTCCGCGCCCTCGGCCATGGTGCGCTCGAAGTGCGGGATGCCGCCGACCACGTCCACACCGAGGTCCAGCGCGCGGGTGAGGTTCTCGACACCGCCCGGCGTGCGCAGCACGCCGTCCTGCGGAAAGGCGACCAATTGCAGGTCGAGGTAGGGCGCCACGCGCCGCTTCACGTCCAGCAGGGCCTCGACCGCCAGCAGCCGCGGGTCGCTGGTATCGACATGGCTGCGGATCGCCAGCAGCCCGCGGGCGACCGCCCAGTCGCAGTAGGCGAGGGCCCGTTCCACGATCGCATCGGCCTGCAGCGTCGGCTTCAGCTCGCCCCAGACGGCGATGCCTTCGAGCAGCGTGCCGCTGTCGTTGACCCGCGGCAGGCCGTAGCTGAGCGTCGCGTCGAGGTGGAAATGCGCATCGACGAACGGCGGCGCGACCAGCAGGCCGTCGGCATCGACGACCTGATGCGCCGGGGCGTCGAGGCCGGGCGACACCTCGGCGAAGCGGCCGTCCTGGACCGCCAGCGACATGCCGGTGCGGCCGTCGGGCAGGGTGGCGTTGCGGATCAGCAGGTCGAGCATGGTGCTATCGAATCAATAGCTGCTTGCGCAGACGGGACGGGCGAAAATTGCCTATTTGGTGCCGAAAATCCGGTCACCCGCATCGCCCAAGCCCGGCCGGATGTAGCCATGGCTGTCCAATTCGCGGTCGACCGCTGCGGTGTAGATCGGCACGTCGGGATGGGCGGCGTTCATCGCGGCCACGCCTTCGGGGCAGGTCAGCAGGCAGACGAACTTGATCGACTTCGGCTTCATTTCCTTCAGCCGGTCAACCGCGGCGATGGCCGAGTTGCCGGTGGCGAGCATCGGGTCCACGACCACCACGTCGCGCTCCTCCATCTCGCTCGGCATCTTGAAGTAGTACTCGACGGCGGTCAGCGTCTTCGGGTCGCGGTACAGGCCGATGTGGCCCACCCGGGCGCCGGGCACCACCGACAGCATGCCGTCCAAGATGCCGGTCCCGGCCCGCAGGATCGACACGAAGACCAGCTTCTTGCCGTCGATCACGCGGCCGGTGGTGGTTTCGAGCGGCGTCTCGATCTCGATGTCCTGCAGCGCCATGTCGCGGGTGACCTCGTAGGCCGCCAGGCTCGCCAGCTCGTTGAGCAGGCGGCGGAAGCTGTTGGTGGACGCGTCCTTGCGGCGCATCAGGGTCAGCTTGTGCTGGACGAGGGGGTGGTCGAGAAGGTGGACGTTGCTCATGGGCGCTGAAAAACTTTCGTCGGTCTGCAAGGGGAGGTTGAGATTGTCGGCCGGAGCAGTCCTGTCAGAAGACCGTGCCGTCGCTGTCGATCTGCAAGGGCGGCCGTCCGCCGCGGCGCTCGTGCGCGATCTTGCGGCCCGCCGCCCAGGTGCCGCCTTCGAGTACGCAGGCCAGCGGCATGGCCTCGGCCGAGACGCCCAGGCGCTGGCGTACGCGGGGCGCCAGTTCGTCGAGCAGGGCGACGGTGAGAGCCCGCCATTCGACGATCAGCGGATCGGCGGGCTTCCAGAGCTGCTCGGCGAGCGCCGGATCGCGCAGTTGCAGCACGCCGGCATCGAGCAGCAGGCCGCCGTTGCGGTATTCGGGCAGGCCGGTCAATGTCTCCAGGCCGTTCACCCGTGCGCCGGCCCAGTGGAGCGGCTCGATCAGCGAGTAGGTGAGCCACTGCGTCAGCTTGTGGAAGGGCATCCAGCCATCGGTCAGGCCGGGCCCGGCGACGGCCGGGTGCCGCCAGCAGTCGCCGAGCGGCCGGTCGCCGATCCGGTTGTCCGTCGGCCAGATCGGGGAGAGGGTGATCAGCAGCGTGGTGAGCAGGTCATGCGCGTGGATCTCCTTCGTCGGGGGGATGTCGTGGTGGTCGGCATCCGTCATCAGATCGAACAAGCCGGCTGGGCGGCCGGCGGTGCCGAAGGATTCGGGCCGCGACGCCATCGTCTCGCCCAGCCGCCGCAACAGCGTCGCGCGGCCGCCCAGGCCGACGAGCGGGTTGTTGTCGCGGACCTGGAACGCCTGCGCGAGATGGTCGGTCGCCAGGCCGCGCAGCCCGGCGGCATCGACCTGACAGGGGTGCGCGGGGTCGCTGGAGAAGAGCCCGGCGGTGAACGCGTGGAAGCTGGCGACGCCGAGCCCCTCGGAGCGCGCGAAGGTCTGGCCGCTGGCCGATTCGGCATAGCGCCAGCCGTCGCCCGCACCGGCGTCGAGCAGCACGCTGACGAGCGTCAGGTCGAACTGCGCGCGGGCGCGCTGGACGGGCGACGCACGGTCGCCGAGCAGATGGTCCAGTGCGGCCCGGCGGTCCACGCCGCCCGCACCCAGGTGGCGCCAGCGGCTGTGCAGGGGGATGGTGCCGTCGGGGTAGTTCTCGCGGGTGACATCGGCCACGATTCCGGCCGCCGCATCCAGGGCGGCGTCGTCGACGGCGAAGAATTCCGAACCGCCGGCGCGCGCACGGTCGAGGAGGGCGGCTGCGCGGCGGCGGATCTCCGTGGTGCTGCACAGCAGTTCCACCGCGCCTTGGGGGCGCAGCGCCGCGTCGGCGTCGATGGCGGAAAGGATCTGGGCGGCGGAATCGTGCGAGTGGTCGGTCATGCGTCGAGGCCGCGGCCTTTGGCCTTGGCGAGTTCCTGCGCGTCGGGGACCGCGCCGGGGGTGAAGTAACCGGCCGCCATCTTGGCGTCCATCTCGACGCGAGCGTCGGCCGGGATGAGTTCGTCGGGAATGTTGACGCGCACGCCGACCTCGATGCCCGAGCCGGTGATCGCGTCGTACTTCATTTTGCTCATCGAGACCAGTCGATGGATCTTGGTGATGCCGAGCCAGTGGAGCACATCCGGCATCAGTTCCTGAAACCGCATGTCTTGCACGCCGGCCACGCATTCGGTGCGGGCGAAGTACTGGCTCGCGGTGTCGCCGCCGACCTGGCGCTTGCGGGCGTTGTAGACCAGGAACTTGGTCACCTCGCCGAGCGCACGGCCTTCCTTGCGCGAATAGGCGACCAGTCCTACGCCGCCGCGTTGCGCGCCCTGGATGCATTCCTCGATCGCGTGGGTCAGGTAGGGGCGGCAGGTGCAGATGTCGGAGCCGAACACGTCGGAGCCGTTGCATTCGTCGTGGACCCGCGCGGTGAGCTCGACCGACGGGTCCGCCAGGTCGCGCGGGTTGCCGAAGATGTAGAGGGTCTGCCCGCCGATGGGCGGCAGGAACACTTCCAGGTCCGACCGGGTGACCAGTTCGGGATACATGCCGCCGGTCTCTTCGAAGAGCACGCGGCGGAGGTCGGTCTCGCTGCAGCCGAAGCGGCGGGCGATCTCGGGCAGGTACCAGACCGGCTCGACAGCGACCTTCGTGACCAGGGCCGCGCCGTGCGCATCCAGGATCCGGCCGTCGGGCTGCAGCCGGCCCTTGTGCAGCGCCTCCATCACCTCGGGCAGCAGTACATGGGCCTTGGTGACGGCGATGGTGGGGCGGATGTCGTAGCCCGCCGCCAGTTCGGCCGCGAACGCGTCGGCGACCACCGCGCCCCAGGGGTCGAGCGAGACGATGCGCTGCGGATCGCTCCACTGCGGATAGGGTCCGATGCTGTCGGTCGGCGCTGTGTTGGTCAGGTCCGCGCGGTGGTGCGCCGACAGCGCGCCCGAGGCGACTGCCAGCGCCCGGTAGACGCTGTAGGAGCCGCTGTGGGTGCCGATCACGTTGCGGTGCGGGCGCTGGGTGGTCGTCGCGACCACCGGGCCGCGCAACGCCGCGGTCTCGGCGCCCCAGCGCACCGGTAGCGCGCCGAATCCGCCGCTATGCGATGTCAGCCGGATGTGCCGCGGCGCGGCGACGGGCGGCTTGGCCGGGAGTTCCGCCGGGATCACGGCGGTGGGGATCGCCGTCTCGACGGCGGCGGCGGGGGACACTGGGGCCATGGTCGCTTCCTGTGCAAAGAGCCACTCTACGGCGCGGCGGATGCCGGCGCAAGGCGGCTTGCGCGCAGGGCGCGCCGGCACACTCAGCAAGGACGATGCCAGCAGGGTACCGGTGCCCGCGCGGGTGTCAGCGCCGCCGGCCGCCGCTGCCACCGAAGAGGCTGCCCAGCACGCCGCGCACGATTTCCTTGCCGACGCTGGTGCCCATGGTCCGCACGGCGGACTTGGCCATCGCCTGCGCGAGGCCGTCGCGCTTGCCGCCCCGCGGGCCGGTCGAGCCGAACAGCACGTCGTTCAGGCCGCCGAGCCAGCCGCCGCCGCCGGCGTCGGCCATCGCGCCGCCTGGTATGCCGGCAGGACCGGCCGCCCCGGGCGCACGTCCCTGTGCCGCGGTGCTCGACGCCTCGGTACGGCCGCGCAGCATCTCGTAGGCGGATTCGCGGTCCACCACCTTTTCGTACACGCCGGCCACCAGCGAGGACTGCATCGCCGCGGCCCGCTGCTCGTCGGTGATCGGGCCGAGCAGGCTGGCGGGCGGCAGCACGAAGGCGCGGTCGGTGATGCCGGGGCGGCCCTGCGCGTCGAGCAGGCTGACCAGCGCTTCCCCGACCGCCAGTTCGGTGATCGCGGCCTCGATGTCCAGGCCCGGCCGCTGGCGCATCGTCTGGGCGGTGGCGCGCACCGCCTTCTGGTCGCGCGGGGTGAAGGCGCGCAACGCGTGCTGTATCCGGTTGCCGAGCTGGCCGAGCACCGCATCCGGAATGTCAAGCGGGTTCTGCGTCACGAAGTACACGCCCACCCCCTTGGAGCGGACCAGCCGCACCACCAGCTCGATCCGTTCGACCAGCGCCTTCGGCGCCTCGTCGAACAGCAGGTGGGCCTCGTCGAAGAAGAAGACCAGCTTCGGCTTGTCCGGGTCGCCGATTTCCGGCAGATGCTCGAACAGTTCGGACAGCAGCCAGAGCAGGAAGGTCGCGTAGAGCCGCGGCGACTGCATCAGCCGCTCGGCCGCCAGCACGTTGACCACGCCGCGGCCGGCGACGGTCTGCAGCAGGTCGGCGATGTCGAGCATCGGCTCGCCGAAGAACCGGTCGCCGCCCTGGCCCTCGATCTGCAGCAGGCCGCGCTGGATGGCGCCCACGCTCGCTGCGCTCACGTTGCCGTAGGCGGTCTTGAATTCGGCCGCGTTGTCGCCGACGTACTGCAGCATCGCCCGCAGGTCCTTCAGATCGAGCACCGGCAGGCCGCGGTCGTCGGCGATCTTGAAGACCAGGTTCAGCACGCCGGCCTGGGTTTCGTTCAGGTCGAGCATGCGGCCGAGGAGCAGTGGACCCATGTCGGAGACGGTCGCCCGCACCGGATGGCCTTTTTCGCCGAACACATCCCAGTAGGTGACGGGGCAGGCCTCCGGCGCCGGGGCGTCGATGCCGCGGCTGGCCAGCACCGAACGCAGCTTGTCGCCGATCCGGCCGGGCTGGCCGATACCGGCGAGGTCGCCCTTGACGTCGGCCATGAACACCGGCACGCCGATGCGCGAGAAACCTTCTGCGAGCGCCTGCAGCGTCACCGTCTTGCCGGTGCCGGTCGCGCCGGTGACCAGGCCGTGGCGGTTCGCCCAGGCGGGCAGCAGTTCGAACGTGGCGGACGCATTGCGGGCGACGGGGATGGCAGCGGTCATGGCGGTGGGGCGCTCGGCGTGACGGGAGGTGTGTGGCAGTGTACCGACGCCCCCGGGCGCCGCAGCCGGCCCCGTAGCGGGGCCAAACCTATAATCGCGCTCCTTTTTTGTCGTCCAGCCAGCCTCCCGGGAGCTTACGTTGTCGTCCTCTGCCCACACTCCCCACGCCCCGGACACCGGCTCCGCCCAGACGCCGCTGGAACACGAAATCGCCATCCTGCTGGTCGATGCGCTCGGCCTCGAAACGACGGCCGAGGCGATCGACCCTGGGGCCCCGCTGTACGGCGATGGGCTGGGTCTCGATTCGATCGACATCCTCGAAGTGGCGCTGGAAGTGTCCCGACGCTACGGCTTCCAGCTGCGCTCCGACGACGAGCGCAATCAGCAGATCTTCCAGTCGCTGCGCAGCCTGGCGGCCCACGTCGAGGCGCACCGCGCGGCCTGACCACCCTGACGACGGTTCGTCCATGCCGCCGAGGCCCCTGATCGGTCTGCTCGCAGGCGCTGCCGGCTATGCGCTGCTGTCGCACTGGCTGATGGTGCGGCACGCCGAAGCGCCGTGGGCAGCGGCGGTGCTGCTCGGGCCGTTGCTTCTGGCGGCTGCGGGTTTCCTGCCGTCGCGCTGCGGTGCGGCCGGATGGCTGCTGCTGGCGCTGCTGGCAGCGGGCATCGCCGCGCTGGTGCTGCGCGGCGGTGCCGGCGGGGTGCAGGGCCTGTACCTGCTGCAGCACGTCGGGACCCACGTTCTGCTGGGCGGATGGTTCGCCAGCACCTTGCGCGCCGGCCGGCAGTCGTTGATCGGCAGTTTCGCTGCGCGGGTGCACGGCACGCTGACGCCGTCGATGGCCGCCTACACCCGCCGCCTGACGGTGGTGTGGAGCGTCTATTTCTTCGCGATGGCGGCCGTATCGGTGGCGGTCTACCTGCTGCTGCCGTTCGACCTCTGGTCGGTACTGGGCAACGTGCTGACGCCGGTGCTGATCGGCGCGTTGTTCCTCGGAGAGCACCTGCTGCGCTACCGGCTGCATCCGGAATTCGAGCGGGTCAGCATCGCCGACGCGGTGCGGGCGGTACGCGCCGTGTCCGCCGCAGGCCCGCAGGAGCGCAGGCCGTGAGCCGCGACCTGCCGCTCGCCAGGGAGCGGAGCCGCAGTGCACCGGTCGCCTGGCGGAACGGCCGGCCGGTCGGCACGGACGCGTTTCTGGCCGACGTACGTGCGCTGGCCGGCCGGCTGCCAGCCACGGGCGCGGCGGTGAACCTATGTACCGACCGCTACCGTTTCGCCGTCGGGCTGGCAGCCGCGCTGCTCGCCGGCCGGCCGAGCCTGCTCCCGCCGGATGCGCGCGAGGACACCTTGCGCCGGCTGCAGCACGACCATGCCGATGCGTTCGTTTTCGTCGAGCCGGGCATGCCCCATCCTGCCGGCCTTGCCGCCGTTGTGGTGGATGCCGACGGCGCCGATAACGGGGAGGCAGAAGCCGTTTCCGTACCGCAGGTCGATGACCATCTGCTGGCCGCCACGCTGCTCACATCCGGCTCCACCGGCGCTCCGCAGCCGCACGGCAAAACGTGGGGCGCCCTGCACCAGAACGTAGCCGCTGCCGCCCAGCGGCTTGCCGAATGCCTCGGCCATCCGTCGCTGGAAGGGCTGGCGCTGGTCGCCACGGTGCCCGCGCAGCACAGCTACGGCTTCGAATCGACCGTGCTGCTGGGGCTGCTGGGCGGCGCGGCCTTCGACAGCGGCCGGCCGTTCTATCCAGCCGACATCGCAGCGGCCCTGGCATCGGTGCCGCGCCCCCGGGCGCTGGTGACCACGCCCTTCCACCTGAAGATGCTGCTGGACGCCGGCCTTGTGTTGCCGCCGGTCGATCTGGTGCTGTCGGCGACCGCGCCGCTGTCGCCCCAACTCGCCGCCCGGGCAGAGGCAGCCTTCGGCGGGCAGCTGATGGAGATCTACGGTTGCACCGAAGCCGGTCAGGTCGCGACGCGCCGGACCACGGCGGGCGAAGAGTGGCGCACCTTCGGCGCGCTGCGCATCGCCGCGCGGCCCTCCGATACCGACGGCCTGTCCTGTTTCGTGGTCGAAGGCGGCCATGTGGCCGAACCGACGCCGCTGGCGGATGTGCTGGAACTCCGCGACGATCGTCATTTCCGGCTGCTCGGCCGCAGCAACGACCTGGTGCACGTCGCCGGCAAGCGCAGCTCGCTCGGCCACCTGGATTTCCACCTCAACAGCATCCCGGGCGTGCAGGACGGTGCGTTCTGGCTGCCGGACGACGTCGCCGACGGCGTGGTGCGACCGGTGGCCTTCGTTGTCGCACCGGCGCTGCAGCCGGCGGACGTGATCGCCGGGTTGCGCGATCGGCTGGAACCGGCGTTCGTGCCCCGCAGGGTGGTGATGGTCCCCGCGCTGCCGCGGGAGGCGACCGGAAAGCTGACCCGGAAGGCCCTGGCCGCCTTGGCCTCGGCACAGCCGCCGGCCGCATCCACGGTCGAACCGCCGCCGGCCGCCACGTTCGAGCGGGCCATCCATGCCGACCGTCCGGTGTTCGACGGCCATTTTCCGGGCCAGCCCCTGCTGCCCGGCGCGTCGCTGCTGGCCGAGGTCCTGGAAGCCGTCCGCACGGCGCCCGCGTGGGCTGCGTACCTCGGGTTGCATCCGACGCTGGTTTCGGCCAAGTTCCTCGCACCGGTCCGACCGGGCGCCGTGCTGGACATTCGCCTGGAGCCCGCCGCGGCCGGTGCCCCTGCTGCGGCCGACATGGTGGTCCGGACCGGCGCGACCGTTGTCGCCCGTGGGCGATGGCAACGGGCCGGAGCCTCCGGAGAGGCTGCCGCATGAGCACCACGTCGGCCGACTGGTCGCAGACGCCCGAGCGCAGCAACCGCGTCGCGCTGCGGGCGATGTGCTGGGCGGCGCTCACCCTGGGGCGCCGCGTCGCCCATCTGCTGCTGGTGCCGGTCAGTCTGTATTTCCTGCTGGCGGCCGCCGGGCCGCGCCGTAACGTCCGGCGTTACCTGAACCGGGTGCTCGGCCGGCCGGCACGGTGGCGCGACTGCTTCCGCGTGATCCATGCCTTCGCGATCACGGTGGTGGACCGGATCTATTTCCTGCGCGGCCATGCCGGTCGTTTCGAGGTGCGGGTGCACGGGCCCGATACGGTGCTGTCCGTCCTGACCGGCGGCAGAGGCGCCTTCCTGATGGGCGCCCACGTCGGCAGCTTCGATGCGATCGGCCATGCGGGCCGGCTCAAGGGCGGCATGCGCATCGCGATGCTGATGTATCCGGACAACGCACGGCAGATCAATGCGGTGCTGGACGCGATCGCGCCGGACGCCGAGCGGGCGGCCGTCATCGCCCTCGGCCGGCCCGAAGCGATGCTGACGGTACGCGACTGGCTGGAGGGCGGCGGCCTCGCCGGCATGCTGGTGGACCGCACGATTTCCACCGCCGTGCGGCGCGACGCGACCCGCGACATTCCTTTCCTCGGCACGCCCGCGCCGTTCAGCGAAGGGCCGTTCCGGCTGGCGGCGCTGCTGCGCCGGCCGGTGTATTTCATGGCCGCGACCTGGGCAGGCGGGGCCTGCTACGACGTGTACTTCGAGCCGCTCGCCGACTTCAGCACCCCCGCGGGGAGTGCCGCGGCCCAGGACGCCCGGATCCACCGCGCGATGGACGCCTACGTCGCCCGCGTCGAGCGGCTGTGCCGCGAGGCACCCTACAACTGGTTCAATTTCCATGATTTCTGGCGTGAAGACGCGCAATGACCGCCGCCGCTGGCTGGCCGCCCTGGTACTGGCCGGGTGCAGCACCGGGGCCTGGGCCTTCGATCTGGCCGAGCTGATGCGTCTGCTGGCGCGCCAGACCTCCGGCGAGGCGCGTTTCACCGAGCAGCGCTTCGTCCGCGGCTTCGACGGGCCGCTGCTGGCATCCGGCACCCTGCGCTATACCGCGCCCGACCGTCTGGAGCGGCACACGCTGCAGCCGCGGCCCGAGAGCATGGTGGTGCAGGGCAACACCGTGACGCTGACCCGCAGCGGCCGCAGCCGGACCCTGTCGCTGGACAGCACGCCCGAACTGCTGGGTCTGGTCGAAGCGCTGCGCGGGACGCTGGCCGGCGACGCCGCGGTGCTGGAGCGGCACTTTCGCACGGCGCTGGCCGGCAGCCCGTCGAACTGGTCGCTGGAGCTGCTGCCGCGGGACGAGCGGCTGGCCGCCCAGGTCCAGAACCTGCGCTTGTCGGGCCGCGAAGGCACGCTGCTCGGGGTGGAGCTGGACTTCCGCAACGGCGACCGCGCGGTCACGGCCGTGACGCCTGTCCGGGCGGCCGTGCCGTGAATCTGGCCGCGGCGCCACGGCGCGGAACGGCGGTGCTCGTCTGGCTGGCGGCGATGGCCGTCGGCATCGTGCTGATCCTGCGGGCGCCGTTCAGCGCCGACCTGTCCGCCTTTCTGCCGCAGAGCCCGGATGCCCGTCAGCAGTTGCTGATCGACCAGTTGCAGAGCGGGCCGGCGGCGCGCACGCTGCTGATCGGCATCGACGGCGGCTCGGCCGCCGAGCGCGCCGACGCATCCCGCGGGCTGTCGCGGGCGATGCGGACCAGCGGACTGTTCGACCAGGTGCAGAACGGCGACACTACCGACTGGGAGGCGGCCGGCCGCTGGCTGGTGGACCACCGCTACCAGCTCAGCCCGGCCGTCACGCCGGAACGCTTCACCGTGGCCGGCCTCGCCGATGCGATCGGCGACACCCTGTCGCAGCTCGGCACGCCGGCCGGCAACGCGCTGCGGCCTCTGCTGGAGCGCGATCCGACGGGTGAAACCCAGCGGATCGCGGAAGCGCTGCTGCCGCGCGACGCGCCCCGGAGCGAGGAGGGTGTATGGGTGTCCCGGACAGCGCCACGCGCGCTGTTGCTGGCCGGGACCCGGGCGGCCGGAGCCGACCTGGATGCGCAGGCGGCCGCGCTGGCGCAGGTGCGCAGCGCCTTTGCGGCTCTGGACCGCCCGCAGCTCACGCTGCAGGTGAGCGGCCCCCCCGTCTTCGCCGTGGAGAGCCGCGACCGCATCAAGCGCGAGGCGATCCAGCTCGCGGCGGTCGGCGCTGCGGTGATGGGGGGACTGCTGCTGCTCGCCTTCGCATCGCCCCGTGCGCTGCTGCTGGCAGCACTGCCGGTCGCCACGGGGGTGGTCGTCGGCACCGCCGCCGTGGCGCTGGCCTTCGGGACCGTCCACGGCCTGACGCTCGGCTTCGGCAGCACGCTGATCGGCGAGACGGTGGACTACGCGATCTACTACCTGATCCAGGCGCGCGGCGTGGCAGCGCCGGGCACCGGCTGGCGCGACTGGCGCACCCGCCACTGGCCGACGGTGCGGCTCGGCGTGCTCACCTCGGTGGTCGGTTTTGCGGCGCTGGTGTTCTCGGGCTTTCCGGGGCTGGCGCAGCTGGGGGTGTTCTCGCTCGCGGGGCTCGCGGCAGCCGCTCTGGCGACCCGGTATCTGCTGCCGGTCCTGGCGCCCGACGGTGCGCCCGGGCGCGGCCTGCGGCGCCAGCTGGCGCGGGTGGCGGCAGCGCTGGTTCGCAGCCTGCCGCGGCTGCGTCCGCTGGTGGCCATCGTGGGCGTCGCGGCAGCAGCGGTGGTCGCGTGGCAGGGCGCCCGGCTGTGGCAGAGCGACCTGGGCGCGATGAGCCCGGTGCCGCGCAGCGCGCAGGCCCTCGACGCGGCGTTGCGTGCCGACATCGGTGCGAGCGATGCACGCACGCTGGTCGTCGCGCAGGGCGCCGACGTGCAATCGGTGCTGCGCACCGCCGAAGCGGCCGGTCCCCGGCTGGACCGATTGATAGAGGAGGGCGTGTTGACCGGCTACGACACGGTGACGCACATCTTGCCGAGCCTTGCCGCTCAGCAAGCCCGGCAGGCGGCCTTGCCGACCGCCGAAGCGCTGCGTCAGCGGGTCGCCGAGGCGCTGCAGGGCCAGCCGCTGCGACCGGACCGCCTCGAACCCTTCATCGTCGATATCGAGGCGGCGCGCAGCGCGGCGCTGTTGGACGAGCGCCGTGCGGCCGAAGGCCCGCTCGGCCCGCTGGTCCGTGCGCTGCTGGTCGAGCGCCTGGGCGGCGGCTGGACGACGATCATCGCCTTGCACCCTGGGGCACGCTACGACGACACTGCGTTGCGGCAGGCGCTCGATGGGCTGCCGGGCCTGCAGGTGGTGGATGTGAAGCACGAACTCGACAGCCTGTACGAACGCTACCTGCACGAGGCGGTGGTGCAGGTCCTGCTGGGCGCGCTGGCCGTCGCGGTGCTGCTGGGGGTGTACCTGCGGTCGCTCCGGCGGCTGGCGGCGGTGTGCCTGCCGCTGGCACTCGCGGTGCTGCTGGTGCTGGGTGGCCTGGCGCTCGGCCACGCGTTCGCGGGCTGGCCCGCCCTCGGCATCCTGCATCTGGTCGGGCTGCTGCTGGTGGTGGCCGTAGGGTCGAACTACGCCCTGTTCTTCGACCAGTTGCGGCAGAGCGGCGGCGCGGACGAGGACACGCTCGCGTCGCTGCTGCTCGCCAACCTGACGACGGTCGTGTCGTTCGGGCTGATCGCGCTGTCGCACATTCCGGCGCTCTCGGCGATCGGGCAGGTGGTGGCGCCCGGGGCGCTGCTGGCGCTGCTGCTGTCGGCGACCTTCTCGGCGCAGCGCGAGGTGCGGCGGCATGGATAATCCGCGCGCGTCCAGCCTCCGGGCCGTGCAACGCTCCATGCCGCCGCCTTCATCGACCTCTTCCATCGCCGCCTCCACTACCGGCCCGTGGCCGATCCCGCCGTTCCTGCAGGCGAGCGCCGTGCTGCATGGCGGGGCCGCGTTGGCTGCGGTCGCGGTGCCCGGTGCCTGGCCGTGGGCCCTCGGCGCGGTCGCCCTGAACCATGCCGGCATCACGGCGGCCGGGCTGCTGCCGCGCAGCGACTGGCTCGGACCGAACCTGCGCCGGCTGCCGGCGTCCGCCGTGGCACGGGGAGCGGTGGCGCTGACGATCGACGACGGGCCCGAACCGGCGGTCACGCCGACGGTACTCGATCTGCTGGATGCGGCCGGCCAGCGGGCGACCTTCTTCTGCATCGCCGACCGAGTGCGGGCGGCGCCGGCACTGGCGCGCGAAATCGTCGCTCGCGGCCACAGCGTGCAGAACCACACGGCGTGCCACCGGCATAACTTTTCCGTCCTGGGCCCGCGCGGCTATGCGGCCGAGATCGACCGGGCGCAGGCCATCCTGGAGGATGTGCTCGGCGCGCGGCCCACCTGCTTTCGGGCACCTGCGGGGCTGCGCAACCCCTTCCTCGCGCCGGTGCTGCACCGGCGCGGACTGTCGCTGGTGAGCTGGACGCGACGGGCCTACGACACCCGCGAGGGCGATCCGGCCCTGGTGCGCGACCGGCTGCTGCGCGGGCTGGCGGCGGGCGATATCCTGCTGCTGCACGACGGCCATGCCGCGCGCAGCCCGGCCGGCCGTGCGGTGGTGCTCGACGTGCTGCCCGGCCTGCTCGCGGCGTTCACGGCCGCGGGACTGCGCAGCGTCACGCTGCCGCAGGCCCTCGCCCAAGGCAGCGACTCTTCTCCTATTTCTTCATGACCACACCCCTGGCCCCCGACGCCGCCTGGCGCATCCTGCATGCCGACGCGACCGCGCCGTACCGTGCCGCCGGCCGCTTCGGCTGGCATTTCGCGCGCGGCAAGCTCGGGCACGACCCGGTGTTCCGGCAGATCCTGGCGCAGGGCCTGGCCCGACCGGGGGCGCGGTGGGTGCTGGACATCGGCTGCGGGCAGGGGCTGCTCGCCAGCCTCCTGCACAGCGCGGACACCCTGCAGTCCGGCGGGCGCTGGCCTGCCGAGTGGCCGCCCGCGCCGCGGAGCACCCGGTACACCGGCATCGAACTCATGCCCCGCGACGTCGAGCGTGCCGAGCGCGGCATCGGCCGCCTGCCAAGCGCACCGCGCTTCGTCTGCGGCGACATGTGCCGCACCGATCTGCCGGCGTCGGACCTGGTCGTGATCCTCGACGTATTGCACTACGTCGACCATGCCGCCCAGCGTGCAGTGCTGGGGCGGGTGCATGCGGCACTGCAGCCCGGCGGCCGGCTGCTGCTGCGGGTCGGCGATGCGGCGCAGCGGCGCGGCTTCGCGGTCAGCCAGTGGGTGGACCGCACCGTCACCCGTATCCGCGGCCACCGGGTCTCGCCGACCTGGGGGCGGACGCTCGACGCGTGGGCCGCGCTGCTAGGGGAGATCGGTTTTTCGGTGCGGCGCCTGCCGATGAGCCAGGGCACGCCGTTCGCCAACGTATTGCTGGTCGCCGACGTGGCGTCCGCGGAAGGAGCCGCATGAGCGCGACCGCGGCCCACGCCGTCACGGCCTACACCGCGACCACCGCCTTCGGCGCGGGGACCGGCCCCCTGCTCGACGGGCTGCGCGACGGCCGGACCGCCCTGGCGCGCCGCCATTTCGAGACCGCAGTACTCGACACCTGGATCGGCGAGGTACCCGACGTGGATGCCGTTCCGCTGCCGGCACCGTTGTCCGCCTGGGAGTGCCGCAACAACCGGCTCGCCTGGATGGGCCTGCAGGCCGACGGCTTCCTCGCGGCGATCGACGACGCGCGGGCGCGGCTGGGCGCGGGCCGCATCGGCGTGTTCCTGGGCACCAGCACCTCGGGCATCCTGGAAACCGAACGGGCCTACCGGCGTCGCGATCCGCAGACGGGAGCGCTGCCCGCCGATTTCCATTACGCCGAAACGCACAACACCTATTCGGTCGCCGGTTTCGTGCGCGAGGCGCTGGGGCTGGAAGGACCCGCCTTCGTCGTCTCCACCGCGTGCTCCTCGAGCGCCAAGGTGTTCGGCAGCGCGGCGCGGATGCTCGACCTCGGTCTGATCGATGCAGCGGTGGTCGGCGGCGTCGACAGCCTGTGTCTGACGACGCTCTACGGGTTCCAGTCGCTCGAATTGCTGTCGCCGGACATCTGCCGCCCCTGGGATGCGGACCGCGCCGGCCTGTCGCTCGGCGAGGCCGCCGCCTTCGCGCTGCTGGAACGCAGCGCTAAGGCCCCGCGCGCCTGGCTGCTCGGCGTCGGCGAAACCAGCGACGGCCACCACATGAGCAGCCCCCATCCGGAAGGCGCCGGCGCGGCCGAGGCGATGCGCATGGCGCTCGACCAGGCCGGGCTGCGGCCCGACCATGTCGACTACCTCAACCTGCATGGCACCGCCACGCCGAGCAACGACGCGGCCGAGGACCGGGCGGTGCAGAGCGTCTTCGGCACCGGCCTGCGCTGCAGCTCGACCAAGGGCGCGACCGGCCACACGCTGGGTGCGGCAGGCGGGGTGGAGGCGGTGATCGCGATGCTTGCGCTGGAGCACCGGCTGGTGCCCGGCGGCGCCAACCTGCGCACACCCGATCCGCAACTGGGCCTGCGCTACGTCGCCGGACCGGCGGTCGCCGACCCGGCGCTGCGGGTGGTCGCCAGCAATTCCTTCGGGTTCGGCGGATCGAACGCGTGCCTGATATTCGGAGCCGCACGATGAGCGCCGCCGACACCACCTCCGCCGTGGTCGCCCCGGCTCTCCAGGTTCTCGGAATCGGCGTGATCGGCCCAGGCCTGCCGGACTGGGCGACCGCCCGTGCGACGCTCGGCGCACCCGGCCGCTGGGCCGATGCGCCGGTGGTCGCCCCCGCGCCGGCCCGGCTGCCGCCGGCCGAGCGGCGCCGCAGCGGCGCGATCGTGAAGTTCTCGCTCGCGGTGGCGGAGCAGGCGGTGGCGATGGCCGGCGTCGATCCGCGCACGCTGGCCACGGTCTTCAGCGCGTCCAGCGGCGATGGTGCGAACTGCGACGCGCTCTGCGCGGCCCTCGCACTGCCGGACCGCGTGGTGTCGCCGACCCGCTTCACCAATTCGGTGCACAACGCGCCCGCCGGCTACTGGCACATCGGCTGCGCCAGCCGGGCGCCGTCGACCAGCCTGTGCGGCTACGACGCGAGTTTCGGCGCCGGCCTGCTGGAGGCGGCGAGCCAGGCGCTCCGATGGCGCCGTCCGGTGCTGCTGGTCAGCGCCGACGTGCCGTATCCGGAGCCGCTGCATGGCCGGCGTCCGCTGGTGGCGCCATTCGGTGCGGCGCTGCTGCTGTCGCCCGAACCGCACCCCGGCGCGCCGGTGCTGCGCTTCGACACCGGCCGCTTCCGGCCGGACGCCTGCGCCGACGCGGGCCTGGAGGCGCTGCGCACCGGCGTGCCCGCGGCGCGCAGCCTACCGCTGCTGCAGGCGCTCGCTGCCGGCGGTTCCGGGCAGGTGACCCTAGCGCTGGCCGGCGAACTGGCGTTGCGCCTGCAGCTAGAGGGCGGCACGCCATGACTCATGGATCGACACCCGCGCTTGTCGCTGTTCCGCTGCTCGACCGGGCCGGCATCGCCCGGCGCATTCCGCATCACGGCCGCATGTGCCTGCTCGATGCGCTTTGCGCTTGGTCGCCCGAGACGGTGCACTGCAGCGCCTCCGATCACCGCGATCCCGGTCACCCGATGCGGACAGCAAGCGGCCTGCTCGCACCGTGCGCGATCGAATATGCGGCGCAGGCGATGGCGCTGCACGGCGGGCTGGTGGCGGAAGCCCGGTCGCCGGACGTCGCGCCCGACCCGCGCCCCGGTTTCATCGCCAGCGTGCGGTCGGTCCGGCTGCAGGTGAGCCGGCTCGACGACGTGGCGGGCGACCTGCAGGTCCACGCCACGCGGCTGTCGGGCGACGACCGGCAGGTGCTGTATGCCTTCCGTGTGGCCGCCGACGACGGCCGGACGCTGGCGGAGGGCAGGGCGGTGGTCGTGCTCGACACGCCGCTGCCGGCAGCCACGTAGAAACATGATGCTATTCAATTGATAGCTGCCTGCGCAGGCGCATCCTGCGCAGAATGCCGATTTCCTTCTGAAAACTTGATGCAACCCATGTTGTCTTCACCCCTTCCGCATGCCGGCCGCCGCGCCTTGGTGACCGGCGCCAGCGGCGCACTGGGCGCCGCCATCGCCCGCCGGCTGGCGGCCGACGGTGCGCAGGTCGTGCTGCATGCCAGCAGCCGGCCGGAAGCGGTCGAAGCCCTGGCTGCGGAGATCGGCGCGGCCGGCGGTCGGGCGAGCTGCACGGCATTCGACCTGCGCGACGATCACGCCTGCGCCGCCGCCTGCGAGCGGCTGCTGGCCGACGGCCCGGTGCAGATCCTGGTCAACAACGCCGGAGTGCACGACGACGCGGTCCTGCCCGGCATGCGGCCCGAACAGTGGCACCGGGTCATCGACGTGTCGCTCAACGGATTTTTCCGCGTCACCCAGCCGCTGCTGCTGCCGATGCTGCGGACCCGCTGGGGCCGCATCCTGAATCTGTCGTCGGTATCGGCGCTGGCCGGGAACCGCGGGCAGGTGAACTATGCCGCCGCCAAGGGCGCGATCAACAGCGCGACCAAGGCGCTGTCGATGGAGGTCGCCTCGCGCGGTGTGACGGTCAACGCGATCGCGCCGGGCATCATCGCCTCGCCGATGGCGGCCGACGCATTCGCTGCCGACGACATCGCCCGCATGGTGCCGGCCAAGCGCGCCGGCACGCCCGAGGAGGTCGCGGCGCTCGCCGGCTTCCTGGCAAGCGATGCGGCTGGCTACATCACTGGCCAGATCGTCTCGATCAACGGCGGCATGCTGTAGCCGGTTGTCGGCGGCCGATCCGATCCGATTTCCTACTACCACTACCACGACCCGAGGAGAAG
>CAJYQL010000102.1 GCA_913776965.1 uncultured Xylophilus sp. | reverse complement strand
GCCTGCGGCCAGTCCAATGGCGCTATTTGATGGCCCTGGGACGCTGAAACTTATCCGTTATGGACTCATCTCGTCGGCTTGGCAGATCGGTCGTGCGGCCGCAGCGGGTTTTGCAGACCCTCCCTAGTGGGGTCGACGTGTCCATCGGCTCAGTAAGGCTCCGCAGGCCGGCATTGACCGCCTTGAGCCGGTCGAGGATGCGCAGCAGGTCCGGCAACCCTCGCGCGATCTTGTCGATCTTCCAGACCACCAGCACATCACCGCGACCGATGCCGGCGAGGACTTCATGCAGGACCGGCCGCAACCCGACGCCGCTGCACGACTCCGCGTGCACCACATCTACCCCGGCGCGCTCCAGCGCATCCAGTTGAAGCCGAGTGTCCTGATCGCTGGTGCTGACCCTCGCATAGCCCACTTGCATCCAATCCTCCCGGGACCGAAAAGCGCCATCGTTGCGGCCATACCAGCACCGCAGCCGACCGAGTTAGGGCCCTATCGGGCTTCTATTCCCGCACCAAAATCGAGCAGCAAACCGGTACGATAAATCGTGCCCGGTTCACTGCGACCACCGCGCGTTGACCTCTTGCAGGCTGGTGTACTGGACGCCCGGCTGCGGGGGTGGTCGGACGCTGGCGAGCATCGCCAGTTCTGCCGGGCGGTCCACCTTGACGGGCTCGCGCCATGCGGGCGGTGTGGGACCGACCCATCCGAGCTGGACGCGGCCGGGGCCGGTGTGCGAGGTGCAGAAGGAAGGCTCACGCTCGACAACCGTGCCGGCCGTGTCGAAGCAGGAGCAGACGCCCTTCGCAGCGGCGCAACCTGCGAACACAGGAGCGGGCGCAGCCGAAGCCACAGCAGGGGCCTCAGCCGGTGCCGGCGCGGCCGGTGCAGGTGATGCCACCGGGACAGCGGCCGGCGCGGCCTCCTGCCGCTTTTTCTCGGCGTCTGCGGCCTTGGCTGCGGCTAATGCCTTATCCGCTTCGGTCGGGGCCTTCGCGGTCGGATTCGTGCGCTCCTGGAACCGGTGGTAGACGGTCGGCCCGAGGTACGCCATTGCCACCAGTCCGGCCAGGACGAACCACACCAGAGTCGGCACCTTGCGCGGCTGCTTCGTGTGGGCCTCGGCCGAGCGGTACAGATCGAAGACACGTTTGTCGTACCGCCACGGCGACTTGGTGATCGCCTTGGAGAACTGGAGGGACCGACTAACGTGGTCCCATTCGTAGACCACAGCCAGCTTGAGGTTACCGACCCGGCGCACGTGCAGATGCCGACCGCCGAGCGCGTGGATATGCCGGTCGGTGTTCATGACGTTCTGAGTGACGAGGATGAAGTCCACACCCATATGCCGGTGCGTGCCGAGCGTCTGGACCTCTTCCGGGATCTTCGAGCCGTTCGCGCGCGGGGACCAGATCTTCTGGAACTCGTCGAAGACGATGACGCTGCCGGGCTTGGCCCACTTGTGCCAGTCGCGCAACCCCTGGTTGTCGCCGCCGTCGATCAGTTCGTGATCGAACAGAGCGCCGTTGATATTGGTGTAGATCGTGCGCGGCGCCGTCACGTCTTCGCCGTTGGCGTCTTTGTAGGTGATCGTCTGGCCGAGCAGCGGCCGGATGAGCTTATCGATGGTGTAGAGCGTCTTCCCCGCCCCGGGGACGCCGGTGATGATCGTGATCACTGCGGATTGACCCCGAGAATCTTGGTGCTCTGCGTGATCTGCCAGAGCATCACTTTCGTGGCCACGGAGCCGAGGATCATCCCGAAGACCTTGCCGCCGCCCGCGAATAGGAAGATGGCGAGCATGTCGCCCGACATGTTGTTGACGTTGGCAATCAGCACCTGCTTCACCTGATTCAGCACGGCTTCCATGCCGGTGATCGACACGACGGCGAAGCCCAGCGAAAGCAGGATTTTTGCAAGCATCGGCTGGACGAGCGCCAGCAGCCACGTACCGAGTTTCATAGCTCTGTCTTCGCGGGGATCAGGATGATGAATGCGACGAGCGCACCCATCGCGAGGAACAGCGGCCGGAAGTAGCGCGCCACATAGTCGCAGCTCTGCGCCCAGTCCACGACCTTCATGGACTGCCCGCCGACCATCGAGAAGCGATCCGCCGGGCAGGTGCCGCTGCCGAAGATGCTCTCTTCGGTGTAGGTCAGCTCCCGGGTCTTTTTCGGAATCTCGGCCTCGGGCACGTCGATTTCCTTGCAGGCGAGGATTTCCGGATGCAGCTTGCACAGGTCGCTGTCCTCGCCCTTGGGCTTGGTCGATTCGGTGACCGCGCCATCGCAGGCGGTAGATTCCTTGCCGGAGCCGGTGATGACCTTGATGCAGCGTTCTTCTTCCTTCTTCTCGCTGGCGCTGACGGTGTCTTTGTCGTAGGTGAGCTTCTCGCTGGTCTTGGTCTTGGTGGTGGTCTCTTCGCGGCGCTTGGCGTTCGGGTTGTCCGGCTGCGGGTCCGGTGTTTCTTTGACGCTTTTTTCCTCTTCGATCTTCGGGTTGGCGACCTCGCTGGGGCCGCTGACGGTCATGTCATCGCCGTCGATCTCGCCGCCGGATTCGAGGATCTCCCGGGCTATGCCGGGCAGGCTGTTGGACTCGGGAATCTTGGTCTGTGGCGTGCTCTGCACGGAATCGGCTGACACATCCGTATAGCGATCGGTGGGCTTCGGGGTACCGCTGCCCGAGGTCTCGAATCCATAAGGCGCGCGCTCATTGGCGACGTTGCCGCTGCCCTGATAGACCTGTTTCACGTTGCAGGTGCCGCCGGCCACATCGACAAAGGAGATCGTCATACCGGTGTAGCGGGTGACGTTCGCATTCCAGTAGGCCACGAACGCGGTACAGGCGGCGGGCTGCGAATCGCGCCAAGGCGAGTCGTAGTTGACGATGCGGTATTGCATGCTCGCCTCCTTGACGCACTCTTCCCACTCGGCACCAGCGGCCAGCTGCATGCTGCCGCCGCGCAGGCGGATGCAGGCCTCGTCCAACAGGGGCTTGAGGGCAAGGGAGGCAGCGAGGGCGAGGGCCATGCCGGCCGTGGGCTTGGCGATGGCTTTTGCGATGGCTGCGGGCGATAGCTTGGTCTTCGCGACCACATCGATAGCGGCATTGCCCAGGCGGGTCGGTGCGAGGGTCGCCAGTTCGAGACCACCGCCCGCGACCTTGGTAGCGCCGATGGTGCTGGACCAGCCGGCGCCGACTGGACGGGCGCCGCTGATGACTGCGGCGGTAGGGTTGGCGTAGCCGAAGGTGGCCGAGCGGCCGGAGATAGCGACGGTGAAGCCGTTGGACATGACCGAGCGGGTCATGGGTGCGGCCGATGCAGGGACCGCGAGGGCGATGCAGCCGAGCGCTGCGAGCGTGGCAACGATCAGCCGAAGGCGATCCAGAGCAGCAGCAACAAGCCGCCGCCGAACATCATTTCTACGGTAGAGGGCATGGGGGTCAGTCGTCATGGGGTGAGACCCGAAACAGGTCGAGCAGCCGCCGTGCGCAGAAGACCGCGACAGCAGCAACGAGGAAGAGCGTGAAGACCAGCCCGAGGTCCGATATCCGCTCCTCGTCAGGCGGTGCGGGCTCGACCATGACGCGGACAACCAGTCCGTCCGAGGTGGTGGCGGTGCCGGTGTTGTTCGCCAGGTCGGCCCTCCTGCCTGCCTGCGCTTACTTCCGGCCCAGCTTGGATGCCAGCTTGTTCAGGCCCCAGATCGCGACACCGGCGCCGATGACGAGGGCTAGCGCTGCCAGGGCGTCGGTCTTGTAGGTGCTGACTTCGGTTGCGACGGCTTCGGGCAGCGCGGCGCGGGCCGTGCCGACGAGGGTCAGGGCGCCGGTCGAGACTGCGGCCACTTGCGGGCCGAACTTGCGGGCGATCTTGCGGGTTGCTGCGAACATAGAAAACTCCAGTGAGGTTCGACGCGGAATTGCGTCGGTGAGGGCATGGCGCATCGCTGCGTTGGCACCCTCACCGCTGCAATCACACACAGCTGCGCAAGATGGTGATCCTGCGGAACAAGGCCCGCTGGCGATGCTCGGGCCAGCGGTAGAGGACGGGGCTGCGGGCGAGGCTATCCAGCGTGCGCAGCTCGGCGCGGATGCCCCAGCGACTGCGGGCGTATGCTGCAGCGCAGGCGACGACGAGCGACGACAGAAGCGGCATGACGAGAGCGCCGAGGAAGCCCGCGAGAAAGGCGAGAGGCAACATGTCAGGTCTCCAGCTGATAGCAGGGGAACACCACACCCTCACCGCCGCAGTGATCGTGCACGGCGTCTGCCGCAGCCTCAGGCGTGGTAAAGGGCGTAGCATTGACGATGAGAGGGGCGTAGTCCACACCGCCTTCACCATCGGCGCGGAGGAACGAGTGATCCTCGGTGCTCTGGACGTAGTAGCGATGAACGATGCGCATAGGTGTTTCGGGAACGAAATGCGTTATCGGTCGCTTGGGGTACTGGTGGCCTTAGGCCGGCACCACGGTCTTACGGGCCGTGGGCTTGAGCGAGTGCAAAACGGTCTTCGTGGTCTTGCCGTTCGTAGTCACTTCCATTTCCGCCTGCGCCTCGAAGGGGAACGGCAGTTCCGAATACTTCGGGAATTCGGCACTGGTGCCGAAGTTGTATTCCGCGACGGCCATGCCCTTCGCAGTGCCCTTTGAGGCATCGAGATCGACAAGGGCGTAGACCTTGGTGCTGTCGTAGGCGGTGCCGTTTTCCAGCGAGCCTTTCGAGGACTTCATGCCGACGACGTGCAGGGTGGTGGTGAACTTCATTTCAGTGGTGCTTTCAAAGCCGGCAGGTTTCAGACGACGACTGCGGCCGGGGCGCAGGCATTCAGGTTTTCGGGCTTGATGGCGGCGAATGCCTTTTCCAAGCCGTGTTTGATGGTGTGATGGTTAAAGCCACGCAGCGAACGAGGCATGCGGCGATGTGCCTGATCGAGCACGAGGTTATCCAACCAGTCGAAGTCCGGCATGGCCGACGAGACCACGACCAGCGTCGGAGAACGACACGTTTGATCCAGTTGACAGTCGCCTGCACGCCGCATTCAGCGGTTTTCGTGGCAGTCGGGATGCGCACCGGAACATCGCAGTTCACGACGGACATGCAGAACTCATGAGCACCGGCGTAGTAGCCACCGGGAGCGATAACGGCGTCCCACGGAATGACGCGATTGACGGAGCGAAGCTCGACCTCACAGCGCAGCCATTTGCTGTCCATAAGCTTGTATTGATGGCCCTTTTCATAGGCTCGGAAGACCTTTTCCGGACTCACGCCGGCCAACCTGGAACGTGCTCGAGTGACCATGCAGCAACGTGACGGGGCCGCACTGGACAGGCTGCGCAGGGGCTTCCGCATCGAGCGCAAAAGCCATCCAGCAGCCGTACTGCGTGTAGCTCGGGAAGCGGTTGCGATAGCTGAAAGCGTGGGCGGCATAGGCGCCCACAACTTCATCCATCGACACCTCGCCCTCATAGAAGTCACGGGCCAGATCGATGCGGGTCAGCTTCGGCATGACAGGGCCGAAGAAGGCGTGAACGCGCTGTTCCCAACCTTTCGCGGCATTGGTGCAGCCTTCACCCTTAAGGGTGAAGCAGACCGTTCCGCGCTGGCCTTCGCCACCAGCCGACACGCTGGCGACTTCGTAGCCTAGCTCGTTATCGATGGTGGTCGTGAACTCGTAGTAGTCGCGGCCGGGGCGATCCATGCCGAGCTTGAAGCCGAGCAACATGGCGAACTTCGATGCCATGAGCCGTGCTAGGTCCTGATCGCCCGTGTCGGCGGGGATGAAGTTGCCGGTGTGCAACTGATCGGCGCGCAACGTGAAGCGGAGGTAGTCCACCACGACGCCATGCTCCCGAGCCGCGTCGATCTGGCGTGCCTGCGTTAGCACCTTGACACGCGATCCTTCGAGGACCAACTTATCTTGGACTTCGGTCACGCGAACAACTCTAGCGAGGGGGCGGCGATCAAGCCGGGAATCAGGGACCGACTTACCGGCGCGCTTGTTTTGTTTACCCCCGTGTTACCCCCGTGTTATTCGGGGGGGTCAACGCGAGCGGCGCGCCGCCCGCACGTGCTGCGCCGGCTTGCCCGGCGGGCGTCACGCGTGAAAGACCACGCATGCGGGAGAGGGCCAGACGAGCACGCCCCGCGCCGTTACCGTGAACAGCGAAGTCAGCAACGATGACCGCATCGGCGCGGTGTGACTTCGCGACTTCCGGCGATCCATTGACGACGCATGCAGGGACGGGGGCGCGCAACTGCCGGTGAGCGGCTAAGCGCAGTTCGCGACGTTCGGCGGGCGTCATGCCTGCACCTCAAAACAGCCGGCTTTACAGGCCCGCGGGGTGCCTCGCGCTTCGGTGGAGCAGGCGCCCCGCGTCGGGCAGGCGGGACGTGCGGGCTTGCTGCCGCAGGCGGGATCGGCGGGCAGCTTGGGGACGGCACTGCGCTTCGCTTGTTGCCGCGTACCTGCGGGCTCTGGCTGCACGCCAAAGAACATCCGGACCATGCCGGCACCGGACTGGCCGCGCAGGTCATCGGCGAAGGGGAATTCGCAGGTTGACGTGTGAGGACCACCAACGCCACCAGCACGACACCGACAGGTCAACACCCTGCCGTCATATCTCGTGTACCGCATGTCAGTGCGCCTTGCGATGCGTCAAACCGACTTGCTTCCAATTCCGATTGGTCAGAGCGAACCGGACGAAGCTGCGCATCACTTCGGCTTCGCTCTGATCGAGAGCGGCAGCGATTTCCTTGACGGAGGCGATGACGGAGGCGTCATCGGTGTAGTCGATCCGGGCTTTATCGGCCCGATAGGCGCGCTTGCGTGCAGCGCCGTCAGCATGGACAGGGGACGACCCTTACGCTTTTCGTTCCCGGTATCGACTGCCAACAGATCGAGTTGCATAATGAATCCCTTGAGTATCAACGCACTTGAGCGTTTAAATCTAGGAAGTCTGTATTTTTAAATAATTACATGATTTTCACCAAGGAGCAATTGCTATGTACGAACTCGATTCAATAGTTAACCTCTATAAGGCAAGGACGGGCGTCAAGCGCGACAAGGAAGTAGCCGCACGGCTGCACCTATCGCCCGCCGCGTTCTCGAACTACATGCAGGGCCTCAATCTGATGCCTCAATTCGCTATCGCGCAGATCTCAGAGGGTGCCGGGGTGGACCCAATGGCGACGATGGCTGCAGCAAACGTGACTTACAAGAAGACGCCGGAAGAAGAACGCTCTTGGTGGATGGCCAAGCTGGAAAACCTGCGAATCTAGAATCGCGGGTTCAGCCTGTAAGGAATCCCGTGAAATTCATCATCGACAACTGGTCGCTCTTCTTCATCGCCATCGCATCCGGCGGCATGCTGCTCTGGCCGCTGGTACGGGGTGCTGCCGGGGGCTCCCTGACGCCCGCGGGCGCGGTGCAGCTGATCAACCGCGAAAAAGCGGTGCTGGTCGATGTGAGCGAGACCGAGGAGTTCGCGGCGTCGCACGCCGGCGGCGCACGCAACGTCCCGCTCGGCGAACTGGAGACGCGCCTGCCGGCCGTCGTGAAGAACAAGTCGGTCCCGGTGATCCTGGTGTGCCCCACCGGCGGGCGGGCCGGACGTGCGCTGCCGATTGCTAAAAAACTCGGCTACGAGAAGGCCCAAGTCCTGGCGGGCGGACTCAAGGCATGGAAAGAGGCTAATCTGCCGATCGAACGGGCCTGACACGCTGCGGCGGCCGGGCTCCATCCGATTCCCTTCTTTCGAGCCTTTCTTGCATGCAAGTCGTCACGATGTACACCACCGCGGTCTGCCCCTACTGCATCCGCGCCAAGCAGATCCTGAAATCCAAAGGCGTCGAGTCGATCCAGGAGATCCGGATCGATACCGACCCGGCCGCCCGCTCCGCCATGATGGAGCGTACGGGCCGACGCACCGTGCCGCAGATATTCGTCGGCGACACCCATGTCGGCGGCTGCGATGACCTGATGGCGCTGGACGGCCGCGGCGGACTGGTGCCGCTGCTCGAAGGCGCGGCGTGACCCCCGGCGGTTTCGCCTGAGATAATTCCTTCCGGTGCCTGCCCGCGACACTGTTCCGGGCAGGCTTTGTTTTGTTGAACGAACCCGATATTCCGCACCATGTCCGATGTCCAAGACCCCGTGTTCCAGATCCAGCGTGTCTATCTGAAGGACCTTTCGCTGGAGCAGCCGAATTCCCCGGCGATCCTGCTGGAACAGGACCAGCCGAGCGTCGACATCCAGCTCGGCGTGGACGCCACGCCGGTGGCCGACGGCATCTTCGAAGTGTCGGTGACCGCCACGGTGCAGACCAAGATTCAGGACAAGACGGTGTTCCTGGTCGAGGCGAAGCAGGCCGGCATCTTCGAGATCCGGAACCTGCCGGAAGAACAGGTCGGCCAGCTGCTCGGCATCGCCTGCCCGCAGATCGTGTACCCGTACCTGCGCGGCAACGTCGCCGACGTGATCCAGCGTGGCGGTTTCCCGCCGGTGCACCTGGCGGAGATCAACTTCCAGGCGATGTACGAACAGCAGCAGGCGCAAGCCGCTGGCGCGCCCGGCGCCGCCCTGCCGCAGTAATTTGCAGGACTTTCGGGCTGCTGCGCAGGCGCAGCATGCGTCGGGTGCTATGAAAATTGTAGTGTTGGGCGGTGGTGCATGGGGCACCGCAGTCGCTTTGGCGGCGGCGCGTCTCGGGATCCATGCGGTGACGCTCTGGGTGCGCGATGCCGCGCAGGCGGACGAGCTTCGCCGTGCGAGGGAGAACCGTCGCTATCTGCCTGGCTTTGCGTTGCCGTCGGCGCTCGCCATCGCCGACGGGGCCGCTCGGATTGCAGCGGATGCCGCCCATCTCGTGATCGTCGCCACGCCGGTCGCGGGGCTGCACGACATGCTGCAGCGACTCGACGGTTGTCGTGCACCAGTGGCCTGGCTGTGCAAAGGCTTCGCACCGGCCGGGGAGGGCGAAGCTGTCGGGCGCATGCCGCACGAAGTGTGTGCCACGGTTGCGCCGGGCTTGCGGGCCGGTGTGCTCAGCGGACCCAGCTTCGCGCAGGAGGTCGCACACGGCCAGCCGACCGCGCTGGTGGCGGCAAGCCCGGATGCCGAGCTGCGATCCCTGCTGGTCGCAGCATTGCACGGTTCAGGGTTGCGGGTCTATGCGAACGACGACATCGTCGGCGTGGAGGTCGGCGGGGCGGTGAAGAACGTCCTGGCGATCGCGACCGGGCTGTGCGACGGTTTGCAGCTCGGCTTGAATGCGCGGGCGGCCCTCATCACGCGGGGCCTAGCGGAGATGACCCGGCTCGGGCTGGCGCTCGGTGCGCGTGCCGACACTTTTATGGGATTGTCCGGGCTCGGCGATCTGGTGCTGACCGCGACCGGGGATCTAAGCCGCAACCGCAAGGTCGGTCTGCTGCTGGCCGAAGGGCGCAGTCTGGCCGATGCGGTCGCGTCGCTCGGCCATGTGGCGGAGGGTGTGTCCTGTGCACGTACTGTGGTGCAACGTGCGCGGGTAGTGGGCGTGGAGATGCCGATCGCCGAAGGCGTCGTTGCCCTGCTCGACGGACGCCTGCGTCCGGCCGATGCGGTGGCGGCGCTGATGGAGCGCGAGCCGACGGCGGAGACCCTCGTGACCGTGTGAAGAAGTGCGGAGGCGGCGCGTCTGTGCAAGGGCGTTGCTGGCGCCCAAAGAAAAAGGCCCGCGAGGGCCTTTTTCCATGAAGTGCAGCAGAGATGCTGGCTTACTTCTTCTTGCCCTTGCCCTTGGCGGGTTCGGCAGCGGCGGCAGCAGCAGCGGCTGCCAGTTCGGCTTCGTCCGGCTCGGCGACCGGGGTCGTAGCAGACACCAGCACCGGGTTCGGCTTGCCGTGGCTCACGAAACGCACGCCGCGCGGCAGCTTGATGTCCTTGACCGTGACGGTGCCGTTCTTCTTCAGGCCCGACAGATCGACTTCGATGAATTCCGGCAGATCGGACGGCAGGCAGTTCACTTCCAGTTCGGTCATGACGTGCGCGATCAGGTTCTGGTCGAGCTTGACAGCATCGGACTCTTCCTCGCCCTTGTAATGCAGCGGCACCTTCAGGTTCATCCGGGTGCGGGCATCGACGCGCTGGAAGTCGATGTGCTGGACTTGCTGCTTGTAGGGGTGGTACTGCACGTCGCGCAGCAGGACCTTGCTGGTCTGGCCGCCGAGTTCCATGTCGAGGACGGACGAGTGGAACGCTTCCTTCTTCAGGGCGTGCCACAGGGCGTTGTGGTCGAGCTCGATGGCGACCGGCTCGGCGCTGCCGCCGTAGACGATGCCGGGGGTACGGCCGGAATTGCGGAGACGGCGGCTCGCACCCGTGCCCTGCTTGGCGCGCTCGAAAGCGACGAAATTCATATCAGACTCCTGGAGAAGACCACCGCGACCAGCGGTCTCCGATTGGCAAAAAGGCGCCGGCCGCGGATTCGGCCGGCGCCTGGAGCGTGTACCCGGAAGGTCGCCTTAGAAAAGGTTTTCCTGGTCCGAGAACAGGCTCATCACCGACTCACCCTTGGCGATGCGCTGGATCGTCTCGGCGATCAGCGGCGCCACGGAAAGCTGGCGAATCTTGGTGCATCCCCGAGCGTTTTCCGCCAGCGGGATGGTGTTGGTCACGACGACTTCGTCGAGTGCCGTGCCGTTGATGATGCGTTCATAGGCCGGGCCGGAGAAGACCGGATGCGTGCAATAGGCGTACACCTTCTTCGCTCCGCGTTCCTTCAGCACCTCGGCCGCCTTCACCAGCGTGCCGGCGGTGTCGATCATGTCGTCCATGATCACGCAGTTGCGGCCTTCGATCTCGCCGATCACGTGCATGACTTCGGAGACGTTCGCTTTCGGGCGCCGCTTGTCGATGATCGCGAGGTCGGTGCCGAGCTGCTTGGCGAGCGCCCGTGCCCGCACCACGCCGCCGACGTCCGGGGAGACGACGATCAGGTCTTCGTAGTTCTTCTGGCGCAGGTCGCCGAGCAGGACCGGCGAGGCGTAGATGTTGTCGACCGGGATGTCAAAGAAGCCCTGGATCTGGTCGGCGTGCAGGTCCATCGTCAGGACCCGCGAGACGCCCACCGTCTGCAGCAGGTTGGCCACCACCTTGGCCGAGATCGGCACGCGCGAGGAGCGCGGGCGGCGGTCCTGGCGGGCGTAGCCGAAATAGGGGATCACCGCGCTGATGCGCTCGGCCGAAGAACGCTTGAGCGCGTCCACCATCACCAGCAGCTCCATCAGGTTGTCGTTGGTCGGCGCGCAGGTCGACTGGACGACGAAGACGTCGCGGGCGCGGACGTTCTGGTTGATCTCGACCGTGATCTCGCCGTCGGAGAAGCGGCCCACATGGGCGCTGCCGAGCGTGATGCCGAGGTGGGAGGCGATTTCCGCAGCCATGCCAGGATTGGCATTGCCGGTGAACACGAGGAAATCGGGGTGGGGTGGGTTGACCTGCATGGAGCGATCCCGGCGACCGTGGAACTTTGTCTTACGCCAGGCGGCGCATGAAAATTTGGCAGGGGAAGAAGGATTCGAACCTTCGCATGCCGGAATCAAAATCCGGTGCCTTAACCAACTTGGCGACTCCCCTACACCGGTTTGCAGCGACAGCGCTGCAAACCTTCAACTCTCTTCTGGTGCCCACCCGGCCAAAGGGCTGAGCATCAGATTATCGCACTGCCGAACCTGCCAGGCGGCGGGCGCCTGGGGCAGTTCGATGTCCTGCGACACCGGTGCAAACACACTACTGCCTGAGCCTGTCATCCTGCCGCTGAGGCCTTGGTCGGCAAGCCACTGGAGGGCCTGTGTGACGTCGGGGCAGAGCGCTTCGGCAACAGGCTGCAGGTCGTTTCGGCCAAATCCGAAGTGGTCTGCAGCGAAGCCTACGATTCTAGCAGCAGGATTGTCGCGTTTCAAACGGTCCGACGAAAAAATTGCGCGGGTGTCGATGCCGGCCGCCGGGCGCACGACGGCGAACCGCTGGGGCGGAAGCGCCGCCGCGCCTTCCAGCGGCGTGATCGACTCGCCGATGCCCTCGACCCACGCGTTGCGTCCGCGCAGGAAGAAGGGGACATCGGCACCCAGGGCGAGGCCGATGGATGCGAGCGTCGACAGGGGTAGGTGCAGTTTCCAGAGGCGGTTGAGCGCCAGCAGGCAGCTGGCCGCGTCCGACGAGCCGCCGCCCATGCCGGCCTGGGCGGGGATGCGCTTGGCAATACCGATGTGGGCGCCCCATGCGCAGCCGGTGTGGGTCTGCAGTGCACGCGCCGCGCGCAACACCAGGTCGTCGGCGGGCAGCGGCTCGGTCAGGTCCTCGCGCGTCAGGGCGCCGTCGGTGCGCCGTTCGAAATGCAGGGTATCGCACCAGTCGATTAGCATGAAGACCGACTGCAGCAGGTGGTAGCCGTCCGGACGCCGGCCGGTGATGTGCAGGAACAGGTTGAGCTTGGCGGGCGCCGGGACGTCGTACAGGCGTTGCATCGGCGCGACGTTCAGCGGTCGAGGATCACCCGCAGCACGGCGGCCGGCAGGGGTGCGGTGCGGCGGGCGACGATGCGACCCTGCGCTTGCTGGCGCAGATCGGGTTCCCAGCCCGGCACCGGGCTGGGTGTGCCGGCGAGCCAGTCGAACAGCGCGGCGACCGGGATCGGCGTGCCTGTGGCCTCGGCTGCGAGTGCCTCCAGCGAACCGAAGCGCCGCTGGTCCTGGCCGGTGCGCAGCGTGGCGGTGCCGGGCGACCACTGGAGCAGCGCAATCGTGCCGCCGAGCGGATTGAGCAGGATCAGCTCGCCGGCGTCGGGCCGACCTTTCAGTTCGAAGGATGCGGAAAACGACTGCGCCTCCGCGCCGTCGACCTGCAGTGCCAGCCGGCCCGACCAGGCGTCGCCAGGGCGTACAGAAGCTTCCTGCGATGGTTTCAGGCCGTTGGCGCCCGTCCCGCCTGCGCATCCAGCTATCAAAAAAGTAGCAATCGATGCGCCTGCGCCCATCCAGTGCCTGCGGGACCGGACTGTCACAGCCGGACCTTCAGCCGCTGCAAGGTCTGCTGCAGGGTGTCGTTGGTGCGGTTGAGCAACAGACCTTCCTTCCAGATCGCCCGTGCGCGGTCGCGCTGGCCGTCGGCCCACAGCACCTCGCCCAGGTGGGCGGCGATTTCCGCATCGGGCCGTTGCTTGAAGGCGGCCTCCAGCACCCGGATCGCCTCGGCGCGGTTGCCCAGGCGGAATTCGACCCAGCCGAGGCTGTCGTTAATGAAGGGATCGTTCGGCGCGAATTCCAGTGCTTTCTTGATCAGGTCGCGCGCTTCCGGCAGGCGCTGGTTGCGTTCGGCCAGCGAGTAGCCGAGCGCGTTGTAGGCATGGTGGTAGTCCGGCTGGCGGGCCACCAGTTCGCGCAGCATGCGCTCCATGTCGTCGAAGCGGCCGAGCTTCTCGGCGCTCATCGCCAGGTCGTACAGGAGGTCGTTGTCGGTCGGCGCCTGCTTCTGCGCCTGTTGCAGCAGATCGTAGGCTTCGGCCTGGCGACCGTGGTCGCGCAGCAGCTGGACTTCGGCCATCAGCTTCATGCGGGCGTCCGCCGGGGTGCGCTGCGGCAGCTGGCGGATCAGCTGCTGTCCTTCGGCGAGGCGGCCCTGCCGTGCGAGCAGGGATGCCCGCCGCGCCTGGGCGCTGACCAGCGCCTGCGTGCCCTGCACCCGGTCCAGCCAGCCGTTGGCGGCCGCGGTGTCGCCGCGCTTCTCAGCGATCTGCGCCATCACGAGGTAGGCCTGGTCGAGCCCGCGGGCTTCCGCTTCGGCCGGGCGGTTCGGCGCGACGGTGCCCTGCGCGAGGTCGAGGTAGGTCTTGATCGACTGTTCGGCGGCGGCGTACTGCTCGTCCTGTGCCTCCTGGGCGCCGCGGAGCAGCCAACCTTCGGCGAAGCGGGGCTGCTCGACGGTCAGGGTCTGCAACTCGCGGGTCGCCTCGGCATTGCGCTGGGCATCCATCAGCGCACGGGCGTATCCCAGGCGCAGCTCGGGAAGCGGCTTGCCGCTGGCCAGATAGCGCTGCACGATCGGCTCGGCGAGCGGCTGCTTCGGGTCCATCAGTTCGAGCGCCAGGATGGCCGGGCCTTCCGCCGTCGGATCGATGGCCTGCGCGCGGCGGGCAGCGTCGAGCGTGCCGGCGGTGTCGCCCGCGGCTAAACGCATGCGGCCGGCAGTGACCCAGGCCGCGACGGCGGTGTCGGTCGGTGCGCCGTCGCGCAGGTCGGGTGCGAGCGCCGCCTCGACCACGGCTTGCGCGGCCTTCTTGTCGGTGACGCGGCCATACAGAGGTGGCAGCGCCATGTACAGCGCCGCGCGGGTGGCGGCCGGGCTCAGCGCGATCTCGCGGGCGAGCGGATCGGCCGTGGCCTCGACCCGGTTGAGTGCCAGCAGGATCTGCAGCACGTAGCGATTGGCTTCGCGCGAGGTCGGTTTCGCCTGCTTCCAAGCCGTGGCAGCCGCAAGTGCCGCATCGCCGGCGCGGGCCTGCAGCGCGATCTCCGCCGCACGCCGGTAGAGCCGTTCGTCGCCGGTCTTGCGTGCCGCATCGAGCATCAGCGAGTAGGCCGAGCCCGGATCGCCGCTGCCGGCCGTCATCTCGCCGAGCAGCACTTCGTACAGCAGTTCCGCGTTGCGACGTTCCTGGACCGACGGATCGTCGGCCCGCGGCTCCACCTTTTCTGCAACGGCAGGCGACGGCTGGGTGTTGAGGCCGGTCGGGTCGGCCGGCGACGCCTGCGCGGACTTCCGCACGGCCGGCGCTTTGACCGATGTTCCGGATGCCGGCACGGTCTGCGAATGGGCCGGCAGGGTGGCGGCAAGGCCGGCCAGCAGGGCCGCGGCGGCAAGGGAGTGGGGCTGCATCGACCCATAATAATTCAAGGCCTGGGCGGCACAGCCGTCCTGCTGCACCCTGTTTCCACCCTACCGCGCCGCGTTTTTCCGCCGGCCTTCTGCATGCCCGAACTCCCCGAAGTCGAAGTCACCCGGCTCAGCTTTGCCGACCGTATCGCTGGCGCCCGCATCCTGACGGTCCGTATGGGCAAGCCGCTGCGCTGGGCGCTCGGGTGCGACCCCTTGGAGCTTACCGGTCGGCTGGTGGTGCAAGTGCGCCGGCGCGGCAAATATCTGCTGATGGAGCTGGATGCCGGCCTGCTGCTGCTGCACCTGGGCATGTCCGGCAGCCTCGCATTCGCCGAATCGCTGCCGCCCGCCGGCGTGCACGACCATTTCGAGATGGAAACGGACCGCGGCATCCTGCGGCTGCACGATCCGCGTCGCTTCGGCGCGGTCGTGTTCGTGGAGGACGAGAGCTCCGCCGTCGCCCAGAAGCTGCTGGGCAAGCTCGGCATGGAGCCGCTGGGCGACGCCTTCGATCTCGACGCCTTCCTGGCCGGCCTCAAGCGCCGCGATTCGCCGATCAAGCAGGTGCTGCTGTCGGGCGACGTCGTGGTCGGCGTCGGCAACATCTACGCATCGGAAGTGCTCTTCGCCTCGGGCATCCGGCCGACCATGCCGGCATCGCGTATCACCCGGCCGCGGGCGGAGCGGCTGTGGTGCGCGATCCGCGAGGTGCTGGCCCGCGCCGTCGCCACCGGCGGCAGTACGCTGCGCGACTTCACCAGCGCCGAAGGGCAGACCGGCTATTTCCAGCTGGAGGCCATGGTCTACGGACGGGAGGGGCAGCCCTGCCGGATCTGCGGCACGCCGATCCGGCAATTGCGCCAGGGCCAGCGTTCGACGTTTTTCTGCACCGTCTGCCAGAAGTCCTGACGCCCGGCGACGCCGGCTGACCGACAGCGGCGGGGAAGGCGGGTAGGATGTTTCGACCCTACCGCCGTCGAATCCTGCATTGAGCACCTCCTTCACCGACCAGCTCGACCGCCACGGTGCGTGGCGCGTCGATACCGCCGCGCAACTGCGCTCCCTCGCCGCATGGCTGGTCGCCCAGGATCTGGCCGATGCCCCGCTGGCGTCCCGGCTGGAGCAGGTCGCGGAAGGGCTGCTGCGCGACCGGGTGATGGTGGCTTTCGTCGCGGAATTCTCGCGCGGCAAGTCCGAACTGATCAACGCGATCTTTTTTGCGCAGCACGGGCGCCGCATCGTGCCGGCCAGCGCGGGCCGCACCACGATGTGCCCGACCGAACTGGCGTTCGATCCGGGCATTCCGCCCTGTCTGCAGCTGCTGCCGATCGAGACCCGGCTGGAGGCGCGGCCGCTCGGCGCCTGGCGGATGGTGCACGACGCCTGGACACGCCTGCCGCTGGATCTGCACGATCCGGTGCAGATGGCGAAGTCGCTGGAGACGGTGGCGCAGGTGCGCCGGGTGACGCCCGAGACGGCGCGCTCCCTCGGCTTCTGGGACGACGAAACGCCCGAGGACAATCCGCTGATCGGCCCTGACGGGCTGGTCGAGGTGCCGATGTGGCGCCATGCGCTGGTGAACATCGACCATCCGCTGTTGCGCCAGGGCCTGGTGGTGCTTGACACGCCGGGGCTGAACGCGATCGGCGCCGAGCCCGAACTCACGGTGCAGCTGCTGGCCGAGGCGCATGCCACGGTGTTCCTGCTGGCGGCCGACGCCGGCGTCACCCGGTCCGACATGGGGCTTTGGCGGGAGTACCTGGCGCCGCGCGAGGGCGAGGATCCGCGGGCCGACAGTCGGATCGTGGTGCTCAACAAGATCGACGCGCTCTGGGACGGCATCAGCAGCGCGCAGGAAGTCCAGGCCCAGACGGAGCGGCAGCGGGCAGTCTGCGCCGGCATGCTCGGGCTGGTGGCGGCGCGGGTGATTCCGCTGTCGGCGCAGCGCGGATTGGTCGCGCGGATCAACCAGGATGCCGCACTGCTCCAGGCGAGCGGCCTGCCGCTCCTCGAATCGGTGCTCGCCGAAAGCATCGTCGAGCGCCGGCGCACGATCCTGCACGGCACGGTCGCGTCGGCCCTCGGTCGTGTCCGCCACGACGCGGCGCGGCGCATCGCCATGCGCCGCCGCGACATCGACGAACAGATGCTGGAATTGCGCAGCCTGCGCGGCAAGAACAGCGGCGTGATCGCCGGCATGCGTGCGCGGGTCGAGATGGAGCAGCAGGAGTTCGATGCGAGCGAGAAACGGGTGCAGGCGCTGCATGCGGTGCGCCATCGGCTGCAGCGGGATCTGCGCCAGTGCCTCGGCCACGATGTACCGCTGGCGGAATTCGCGGAACTGCAGGATCTGCTGACGCAGCCGGGCTTCAAGCTCGGCGCCCGGCGCGCCTACGACCAGGCGTTCGGGCGCTCGGCCGAACGGATCGTCCGCGCCAGCCGGGCGCTCGACGAGATCCACGCGATGCTGGAAGCCTGCTTCCGGCAGCTCAACACCGAATTCGGCTTTTCGCTTCAGTTGCCTCCGCCGCCGAATATCGCGACGCGCGCGGAGCAGGTGACGCAGATCGCCCGGTCCCATGCGCAGTACGTGGGTGTGGCCAACGCGATTCGCTTATCGCAGCCGTCGTTTGCGGGACGGCTCGCCCGGGCACTGGCCTCTCGGGTGCAGGCCATCCTGGCCGAAGCGCAGCAAGAGGCCGAAAGCTGGGTCCGGTCGTCGGTGGCGCCGGTGGACCTGCAGCTGCGCGAGCGGCGGCACGCTTTCGTGCGGCGCATCGACGCGATCGACCGGATCCGCGGCGCGGCATCCGGCCTCGGCGACCGCATGGAGGAGCTGGAGGCGCAGATCACCGGACTCGATGCGCTCGAGGTCGAGCTGCGCGAGCGGACCGACGCCTTCCAAGACACAGCCGACATTCCTGTCGTACCAACAGCGGCAGCGCCGACCGCCGCGCCCGCCGTGCCGGCGTGATCCCGTTGCCTGCCGATTTCGCCGAAAGGGTCGTGGACTGGCACGCCACCCACGGCCGCCACACCCTGCCATGGCAGAACACCCGCGATCCGTACCGGGTGTGGCTGTCCGAAATCATGCTGCAGCAGACGCAGGTGGCCACGGTACTGGATTACTACCCGCGCTTCCTGGCGCGTCTGCCCGACGTCCGGGCGCTGGCCGAAGCGCCGGCGGACGTGGTGATGGGTCTGTGGAGCGGGCTGGGTTATTACAGCCGCGCGCGCAATCTGCACCGTTGCGCGCAGGTCGTCGTGGAGTCCTTCGGCGGTGCATTTCCGAAGACTGCGGCCCAGCTGGAGACACTGCCGGGCATCGGCCGCTCCACCGCAGCGGCCATCGCGTCGTTCTGCTTCGGCGAGCGGGCGGCGATCCTCGACGCCAACGTCAAGCGGGTGCTGACCCGGGCATTGGGATTCGATGCGGACCTTGCGCGGCCGGCAAACGAGCGGGCCCTCTGGGAGGCCGCGACAGCGCTTTTGCCGCACGGCGATCCTGCAACGCTGCTGCAGACCATGCCGCGCTATACCCAAGGACTGATGGACTTGGGCGCGACGGTCTGCGTGCCACGACGGCCGCTCTGTCTTCTGTGCCCGCTGCAGTCCGTGTGCGTGGCGCAGCGCGAAGGGCGTCCGGAGGCTTACCCGGTCCGGACCCGCACGGTGCGACGCTCCAGTGAATCCTGGTGGCTGCTGATCGCGCGCGATGGTGCTGGGCGGGTCTGGATGGAACGCCGCCCGGCGCGCGGCATCTGGGCCGGACTGCACTGCCCGCCGGTCCATGTGCACCACGAGGCAGTTGTCGAAGCGGCGGCTCCGCTGGACGCGGCGCTGCAGGAGCTACCGGTCTTCCTGCATGTCCTGACCCACAAGGACCTGCACCTGCATCCGGTGATCGTCGATGCACCCGAAGGGCGGGCGCCGGCGGGCGACGGACGCTGGTGCGAACCGGCCGAATGGGCGGCGCTGGGACTGCCCGCACCGGTGCGCAAGCTGTTGGCGGCGTTGCCAAACTGATACCTTGCGACGCAACGCGCCGCGTCGTTTCAACGGGCGTCGAGTTCGCGATGGCGCTTGAGGGTGGACCACTGACTGCCGAAATGCTCGGCGAGCCGTTCGACCAGATACACCGAGCGGTGCTGGCCACCGGTGCAGCCGATGCCGACCGTCACGTAGCTCCGGTGGTCACGTGCCAGCAGGTCGAGCCAGCGGGAGAGGAAGCCGGCGATGTCGTCGAACATGCGGTGGACCTCGTCGTGGGCCCGCAGGAAGTCGGCGACCGGCGCGTCCCGACCGGTCAGGGCGCGCAGGCCGGGCTCATAGTGCGGATTGGGCAGCATGCGCACGTCGAACACATAGTCCGCATCGACCGGGATGCCGCGCTTGAAGGCGAACGATTCGAATACCAGCAGCAGCTGCGATGGCGGCGCCGAGATCACCGCCTTGACGTAGCGCTGCAACTGTGCACCCAACATCAGGCTGGAATCGATCACGTGGGCGTGTTCGCGCAGATCCGAGAGCAGTTCACGTTCCAGTTCCATCGCCTGGACCAGTGCATGCTGCTGGTCGGCCGCATCGTGGCGCGATAGCGGATGGCGGCGCCGGGTTTCCGAATACCGCCGCACCAGCGTGTCGGTGCTGGCATCGAGAAACAGCAAGCGGACGTTCACGCCCTGTGCCCGGAGCACCGCCAGCTGCTGCGGCACCAGGGGCAGCGAGGCCGCACTGCGCGCATCCATCGCGATCGCCACCTGGACGGCGCCCTGCCGCTGTTCGAGCGCGACGAACGGCAGCAGCAGATCCGGCGGAAGGTTGTCGACGCAGTAATAGCCGGCATCTTCCAGTGCATGCAGCGCGACCGATTTGCCGGAACCCGACATGCCGGTGATCAGGATCAGTTCGAGGGCAGGGACGGCAGGCTGCATCGGTGGTGATGGAAGTCAGAGCAGGGCGCCGGCCGGCGCCCGGGCCGCAACTTGCAGCATTTCGCGGGCGTGGGCCGTGCCGGCGCCCGATCGCTGCTGACCGCCGAGCATGCGGGCGATCTCGGCGACGCGGGCTTCGTCCTGCACGGCGTCGACACTGCTGCCGGTGCGGCCGCCCTCGCGCTGCTTTGAGACGACCAGGTGGTGGTCGGCGCAGGCGGCGACCTGCGCGAGATGGGTGACGGCCAGCACCTGCCGGTCGCGGCCGAGCTGCTGCATCAGCCGGCCGACCGTTTCCGCCACGGCGCCGCCGACGCCCGAATCGACCTCGTCGAAGATCAATGTCTGGGCCGTCCCGAGCTGGCTGGTCGTCACGGCGATGGCGAGTGCGATACGCGAAAGCTCGCCGCCGGAAGCCACCTTGCCGACCGGCCGCGGGGTGCTGCCGGCATGGCCTGCCACCAGGAAGGCCACGTCCTCCAGCCCGCTGGCGCTCGCGTTCTCGGATGTCTGCAGCGCCACTTCGAAACGGCCGCCCTGCATGCCCAGGCCCTGCATCGCCTCGGTGATCGCCCGCGACAGCCGCGGCGCCGCCTTGGCGCGGGCGCGCGACAGGATCTTCGCTTCGTCCAGGAAACGGCGGGATGCCGCCTGTTCCGTGGCCTCCAACGCGGCGACGTCGGATGCCGCATCCAGCCGGGCCAACTCTTCACGCCAGCCGGCCAGCAGCATCGGCAGCTCTTCCGGCCCGCGGCGGAAGCGGCGGGCAAGCGACATCCACAGCGCCATCCGGTCGTCGAGCGCGGCCAGCCCCTGCGGGTCCGGGTCGGTGCGCCGCAGGTATGCATGCAGCGAATGGGCCGCATCCTCGGCCTGGGCGAGGCTCGACGCGACCACCTCCGCCAGCGCCCGGAATTCGGGCTCCAGATGCGACTGTTCGTCGAGCAGCGATTGCGCCCGCGCCAGCCCGGCGGTGGCACCCTGTTCGTCGGCCTCGAGCGCATCGAGTGCGCCCTGCGCACCGTCGATCAGCGCCTGGGCATGCGACAGCCGGGTGTGGCGGGCGTTGAGCTCTTCCCACTCATCGGCCGCCGGCTGCAGTTTGTCGACTTCGGCGATCTGCCAGGCCAGCCGCTCGCGTTCCCGCTGCAGCGAATCCTGGGCCTGGCGCGCGTCGGCCAGCTGGCGCTGGGCGGCGCGCCACGCATGCCAGAGGCGCGTGAGCGGTTGGGTGTCGAGACCGGCATAGGCATCGAGCAGGCCGCGCACCGCGTCGGGCCGGGTGAGGCTCTGCCAGGCGTGCTGGCCGTGGATGTCCAGCAGCCGGTCGCCGATCTCGCGCAGCTGCGTGGCGGTGGCGGCGCTGCCGTTGATCCAGGCGCGGCTCTTGCCCTGGGCATCCACCGTGCGCCGCAGCAGCAACGTGGCGCCGGCTTCGAAGCCGGCGTCGTCGAGCCACGCCGACAGGTCGGGCGGCGTGTCGAACTCCGCGCTGATTTCCGCGCGGGTGGCGCCTTCGCGCACCACCGCCGCATCGGCGCGGCTGCCGAGCGCCAGCTGCAATGCATCGACGAGAATCGACTTGCCGGCGCCGGTCTCGCCGGTCAGCACGGTGAAGCCCGGCCCTACATCCAGTTCCAAAGCACGCACGATGACGAAATCGCGCAGCGCGAGATGCTTCAATGCCACCGCTCAGGATCCTCCCTCGTTCCAGTGCAGCTTGCGGCGCAGGGTCGAGAAGTAGTTCCAGCCCTCCGGGTGCAGGAAGCGCACCTGGTGGCGCGAGCGCCGCACGACGACCCGGTCGCCGTGCAGGAGGGAGGCGAGCGACTGCATATCGAAATTCGCGCTGGCATCGCGGCCTGCTACCAATTCGATCGTGACCTCCGCAGCATCGGCGAGCACCAGCGGCCGATTCGACAGGGTATGCGGGGCGATCGGCACCAGCACCCAGCCCGCCACGGCCGGATGCAGCATCGGGCCGCCGGCCGACAGGGCATAGGCGGTCGAGCCGGTCGGCGAGGCCACGATCAGACCGTCGGCGCGCTGATTGGCTACGAAGTGTCCGTCGATTTCCACCCGCAGCTCGACCATGCCGGAAGTGGCGCCACGGTTGACGACCACGTCGTTCATCGCGAGCGCCTTGAACACGCATTCGCCGTCGCGCATCACCTGCGCTTCCATCAGCGTGCGCCGGTCCTCGGTATAGGCGCCACGCAGCATCGGCGCGAGCGTCGCCTCGAAGTTCTCCAGCGGGATGTCGGTGACGAAGCCGAGCCGGCCCTGGTTGATGCCGATCAGGGGAATATCGTGGCAGGCGAGCTGCCGGCCGATGCCGAGCATCGTGCCGTCGCCGCCCACCACCAATGCGAGGTCGCAGTGGGCGCCGATGCCGGCAGGATCGAGCGCGGGGTAATCCAGGCCGCTGCCGATCGCCGTCGCCGATTCCAGCGATACCTGGCAGCCCTGGCGTTCCAGGAAATGCGCGACGGCCTGCAGACTTTCCCGCGCACTGTCGTGGCCCGCGCCGCCAGCGGCCGGCACATGGTACTTGCCGACCAGGGCGACATGGCGAAAACGCGAGTTCATCCGAAAATTAGATCACTAAAATCGTGACATGCTCGACGATCGTGCCAAGTTGTTGATGAAGGCGCTGGTAGAGCGCTATATCGCCGACGGCCAGCCGGTCGGCTCGCGCACGCTGTCGCGCGCCGCCGGCATCGAACTCTCGCCGGCGACCGTTCGCAACGTGATGGCCGACCTCGAGGAACTCGGCCTGATCGCGAGCCCGCACACGTCGGCCGGCCGCATTCCCACGGCCCGTGGCTACCGCCTGTTCGTCGACACGATGCTGACCGCCCAGCGGCCCGTCTTTGCCGAACAGCGCATCGCACCGGACCAGCCGCAGAAGGTGATCGCGCACGCGGCGCAGATGCTGTCGAATCTCTCGCAGTTCGTCGGTGTGGTCATGGCGCCGCGCCGCACGTCGGTCTTCCGCCACATCGAATTCCTGCGGCTGTCGGAGCGGCGCATCCTGGTGATCATCGTCTCGCCCGATGGCGACGTGCAGAACCGGGTGATCTTCACCGAGACCGATCTGCCGCAGGGGCGGCTGATCGAGGCAGCCAATTTCCTCAATGCCCACTATGCGGGCCTCGCCATCGAGCAGGTGCGCGAGCGGCTAAAGTCGGAAGTCGAAGCGCTGCAGGGCGAAATCGCGGAACTGATGCGGGCCGCGGTCAGCGCGTCGGCCGAAACCGCGGGCGACGAGGTGGTCATCTCGGGCGAACGCAACCTGCTCGCGGTGGCGGATTTCTCCAGCGACATGGGACAGCTGCGCCGCGCCTTCGACCTGTTCGAGCAGAAGACCCAGCTGATGCAGCTGCTGGATGTGTCGAGCCAGGCTGCCGGCGTACGGATCTACATCGGTGGCGAGAGCCACGTGGTGCCGGTCGAGGAGCTGTCCGTCGTCAGCGCACCGTACGAAGTGGATGGCCAGGTGGTCGGCACCCTCGGCGTGATCGGGCCGACGCGCATGCCGTACGACCGGATGATCCAGATCGTCGACATCACCTCGAAGCTCGTCAGCAACGCGCTCAGCCATCAGCGGTGAGGGCCGGAGGCCATGCGACAATCGCGGGTTCGGCGGGCCGTTAGCTCAGTTGGTTAGAGCAGGGGACTCATAATCCCTTGGTCACAGGTTCAAGTCCTGTACGGCCTACCACCGTAGGCCTCCGAAAGAAAATTCAAAAAGTTTTGCGCTTCGGCGGAAGGTGCCAGAAACTGGTGCTAGAATACGAGGCTTAGCGGCTGTAGCTCAGCTGGATAGAGTACTTGGCTACGAACCAAGGGGTCGTGGGTTCGATTCCTGCCAGCCGCACCATATGGAAGCCCCGAGATCATTAGGTCTCGGGGCTTTTTCATTTGTTCTGCAGGTTGGTCGTGATCCCTGCGAAGCTGGCGGCCCGGGCGTACGGCTGGTGGGCGCCTGCAGGGATAAGCGCCGACCGCACCGGCAGGCGCTCCTGCGCGCTTACATCAACAGATGCTCGCCCGCGTTGTCCCCGCCCAGGATCACGTAGTTCACCTTGCGGATGTCCAGCAGCTTCTTCCCGCCGGCATAGCTGATCGAGCTCTGCACGTCCTGCTCCATCTCGACCAGGGTGTCGGCGAGCCGGCCCTTGATCGGTTCCAAGATGCGCTTGCCCTCGACATGCTTGTACTCGCCCTTGTTGAAGTCGCTGGCCGAGCCGTAGTACTCCTTGTACTGCTCGCCGTCCACTTCCACGGTCTGGCCGGGCGACTCCTCGTGGCCGGCGAACAGGGAGCCGATCATGACCATGGTGGCGCCGAAGCGGATGCTCTTGGCGATGTCGCCGTGGCTGCGGATACCGCCGTCGGCAATGATCGGCTTGGTGGCCACGCGGGCGCACCACTTGAGCGCCGACAGCTGCCAGCCGCCGGTGCCGAAGCCGGTCTTGAGCTTGGTGATGCACACCTTGCCCGGGCCCACGCCCACCTTGGTGGCGTCGGCGCCCCAGTTCTCCAGGTCGATCACCGCCTCGGGCGTGGCCACGTTGCCGGCGATCACGAAGGACTGCGGCAGCTTCTCCTTCAGGTAGCCGATCATGTTCTTCACGCTGTCGGCATGGCCGTGCGCGATGTCGATGGTGATGTACTCGGGCACCAGGCCCTCGGCGACCAGCGTGTCGACCGTCGCGTAGTCGGGCGCCTTCACGCCCAGCGAGATCGACGCATAACAACCGGCCGCGTGCATGTCGCGCACGAACTGCACGTTGTCCAGGTCGAAGCGGTGCATCACGTAGAAGTAGCCGTTCTCGGCCATCCAGCGGCAGATGCGTTCGTCGACCACCGTCTTCATGTTGGCCGGCACCACCGGCAGGCGGAAGGTGCGGTCGCCGAGCGCGATGCTGGCGTCGCATTCGGACCGGCTTTCCACGCGGCACTTGCGCGGCAGCAGCAGGACGTTGTCGTAGTCGAAGATTTCCATGTTCCAAGCTCCTTGGGAAAAGGATCGCCGCGCGAGGGATTTCGCGGCGGCGTGGGGCGCTTGGCCTGGTCCGGCTGACTCGGGGCGCCGCAGGAGGCGCCCAAAAGAAAACCGGGCGCAAGAAACTTGGGCCCGGTGCTTGATTCTAGGCATCGCGGCAGAGCGCGTATGTCGTGCGGCCGTATACACCTTATACGGGCACGGACACCGCCACAGGGTGCGCTTCCTACAATGCCGCATGTCTCCACACGATCCGCAGGCCGGCCTTTTTGCGTCGGCCGCCGCGACCTCGGCCGATACGGCCGCCGCTGCCTCGCCCCTCCTCGCCAACCTCAATCCCGAACAGCTCGCGGCCGTCACGCTGCCGCAGGGCCATGCGCTGATCCTCGCCGGCGCCGGCTCCGGCAAGACCCGGGTGCTGACCACCCGCATCGCCTGGCTGCTGCAGAACGGGTACGTGTCGCCGGGCGGCATCCTGGCCGTCACCTTCACCAACAAGGCCGCCAAGGAGATGGGCGTGCGCCTGTCGGCGATGTTGCCGGTCAATGTGCGGGGCATGTGGATCGGCACCTTCCACGGCCTGTGCAACCGGCTGCTGCGGGCGCATCACAAGTCAGCCGGGCTGCCATCCACCTTCCAGATCCTCGACACGCAGGACCAGCTGTCGGCGATCAAGCGGCTGATGAAGCAGCACAACGTCGACGACGAGCGGTTTCCCGCCAAACAGACGATGTACTTCATCTCCGGCGCCAAGGAGGATGGCCTGCGACCCGGCGACATGGAGGCGCGCGACGACGAGACACGCAAGAAGATCGAGCTCTACAAGTTGTACGAGGCGCAATGCCAGCGCGAGGGCGTGGTCGATTTCGGCGAGCTGATGCTGCGCAGCTACGAACTGCTGCGCGACAACCCCCCGATCAAGGAGCATTACCAGCGGCGCTTCCGGCACATCCTGGTGGACGAATTCCAGGACACCAACCGGCTGCAGTACGCCTGGCTGAAGCAGCTTGCCGGGCCGGAGAGCAGCGTGCTCGCGGTCGGCGACGACGACCAGAGCATCTATGCCTTCCGCGGCGCCAACGTCGGCAACATGGCCGACTTCGTGCGCGAGTTCGAGGTGCGCTACCAGATCAAGCTGGAGCAGAACTACCGCAGCTTCAGCAACATCCTCGATTCGGCCAACCACCTGATCAGCCACAACAAGAAGCGGCTCGGCAAGAACCTGCGCACCGACCAGGGCCCCGGCGAGCCGGTGCGGGTGCACGAATCGACCAGCGACTTCGCCGAGGCGCAGTGGATGGTCGAGGAGATGCGGCTGCTGTTCCGCGAAGGCTTCGAGCGCAAGGAAACCGCGGTGCTCTATCGCAGCAACGCGCAGAGCCGGGTGATCGAGACGGCGTTGTTCAACGCCGCGGTGCCTTACCGGGTGTACGGCGGCCTGCGCTTCTTCGAGCGGGCCGAGATCAAGCATGCGCTGGCCTACCTGCGGCTGCTGGAGAACCCGCAGGACGACACCTCATTCCTGCGGGTGGTGAACTTCCCGCCGCGCGGCATCGGCGCCCGTACGCTGGAGCAGCTGCAGGACAGCGCGCGCGCCAAGGGCACATCGCTGCACGATGCGGTCGGCACGCTCGGCGGCAAGGCCGGCGCCAACCTGGGCGCCTTCGTTGCGAAGATCGACGTGCTGCGCGAGCAGACCCAGGGCATCACCCTGCGGGAGATCATCGAGCTGGTTTTGGACCACAGTGGCTTGGTCGAGCACTACAAGGCCGACCGCGAAGGCGCCGACCGGCTGGAAAACCTGGGCGAGCTCGTCAACGCCGCCGAGAGCTTCGTCACGCAGGAAGGCTTCGGCCGCGATGCGGTGGCGCTGCCGATGGACGAGCTGCAGCAGTCGCCGGCCAGCCAGGGGCTCGACCCGTCACTGCCGGTGCTGGACGAGCCGCTCGCGCCCGACGCCACGACCGGCGAGACGCTGTCGCCGCTGGCCGCCTTCCTCACCCATGCGGCGCTGGAGGCCGGCGACAACCAGGCCCAGGCCGGCCAGGACGCGGTGCAGCTGATGACGGTGCATGCGTCGAAAGGGCTGGAATTCGACTGCGTCTTCATCGGCGGCATGGAGGAGGGCCTGTTTCCCCACGAGAACTCGATGAACGACTACGAGGGCCTGGAGGAGGAGCGCCGGCTGATGTACGTGGCGATCACCCGGGCCCGCAAGCGCCTCTACCTCAGCCATTCCCAGACCCGGCTGCTGCACGGCCAGACGCGCTACCACGTGCGCAGCCGCTTCTATGACGAGCTGCCGGAAGAGGCGCTGAAGTGGATCACGCCCAAGCAGCAGGGCTTCGGCGGGTTTGCTCCTGATTCAGGAGCATCCCGTGCAGGCTGGGCGGGCGCTAGGGGTGGATTTTCGTCTCAACCGACCACCTTTGCGAGTCCGCCGGTGCCGGTCCAGAAGGCCGCGCCGTCGCACGGCATCCGCGCCGGGCTGCAGGTGTTCCATGCCAAGTTCGGCGAAGGCACGGTGCTGGCCGTCGAGGGCAACGGCGACGATGCCCGGGCGCAGGTCAATTTCCCGCGCCACGGCGTGAAGTGGCTGGCGCTGTCGGTGGCGAAGCTGACGGTGGTGTAGCCCGCGGCAGCGCAGCCCGCGGACGCGGTGCGGCGCCTATTCGCCGCCGCTGCCGGCGCCGCGGCGCGGCCGGCTGGCCGGATGCACCATGCCGGCCGGCGCCGGGTCCAGCGTGCCCATCCCGTCGCGGTCGCCGCGGCGGCCGGCGGTCTCCCAGGGGGTGCGCTGGCCGACGAGGCGGGCGAGCATCTCCATCTCGTCGTCGGTGTGGTTCAGCGGGACGGTCGGCATCAGCCGCTGGCCGGTGGTGCCGGGCGCGGGCAGGCTGCGGGCCCAGAAACCCTGGTGGTAGTCGGCGCGGCTGGTCAGCCGGTCGCCACCGGCGTCGAGGTCCACCGTGCCGAAGCAGGTGCAGAAATAGGTGCGCGGGCCCTCGGGCACCCGGTCGACCTCGGCATAGATGCCGGTGCCGCGGATGCCGGCGGTGACCGTCGGCGTGACCAGCGAGCGGCGCTCGCCGCGGCCCCAGACGGCCGCCAGCGCGCCGGTCGTCAGCCGCAGCAGGCCGACCGCGTTCAGCGTGCTGCCGCGCTCGACCGTGAGAACCGAGCTTTCGCGCAGCCGGAACGCATCGCCGCCGAGCACGAACACCAAGTCGGCGCCGGGCGCGGTCTGCAGCCGGTCGCCGGTGACGATGGTGTCGCCCGGGCCGAGCCGCGCGCCGTTGCGCAGCACCTCGCCCGACAGCGCGACGATGTTGCCGCGCACCTGCGCCAGCGCATCCGTCGCCGGCGCACCCAGCGCGACCGCGGCGCCGAGCAGCAGCAGTTCGCGGCGCGGCAGGCTGTCGGCCGAAGTACCCGCACCGTCTGCGCGGGAAGAGTGAACGCAGGCGGTCATGGGCGGGCTCCGGTGGGGCGGATCGGGCGACTCAGTCGTCGCTGCCGACCGTGGTGGTTTCGGCGCTGGGCGGCGGCGCGACGAAGCAGTCGATGAAGGTGAAGTAGAGCGACGTGAAGAACATCGCGGCCAGCACGATCGCCGAGCCGGTCATCAGGCCGGCCGCGACGCCGGCGGCCAGCGGCGAATCGGCGCCGCCGAGTACGCCGGTCAGCAGCAGCAGCGTGGTGAACAGGCCGACCGCCAGTCCACCGAGGATGAAGATGCCGACCCAGGCGATGCCGTAAAGCGTGAAGGCGCCGACGTTGCGCAGGCAGGCGACGATGCTGAAGAACAGGCTCTTGGCCGGCGTGATCCGGTACCAGAAGACCAGCGCCGGCGCATGCCAGAACAGCATCGACAGCGGCAGGTAGAGCAGCACCATCGCCCACATCGCCGCCTGCACGCCGGGGGCGCCGAGCGTCTCGCGGTCCAGCCGGCCCTCGAACAGGTAGGCGCGGGCGAACTGGCCGCCGTCGAACAGCGAGGAGATGCCCAGCGCCACCAGGAAACCGCCGGCGTAGAGGGCGCCCAGCAGCAGCATCGGCCGGGTGTATTCCGCGCCAGCCCGGAAGGCCGCGACCAGGTTCGCCGGGCGTGCCGGTCGGCCGTGCACCGCCTCGCGGGTGGCCGACATCATCCCGAGCGTGGCTGCCGGCAGCAGCACCATGGTCAGCACGAAGCCGATCACCGGCACCATCGCCGCGATCGTGAGTCCGAGCAGGAACAGGAAGAAGTTGGTCGCCATCGCGACCGGCTGGCGGAAGAAGGTGCGCACCCCGCTGCGGGCCCACTGCAGGCCGGTGGACGCGGGGACGATGTGCAGGCGCATGGCGGGTCGGGCCTCAGGCGGGAAGGGCGACGGCAGCGGCCGGCGCTGCGGCGGAGGCGACGCGCCGGCGCAGCACCCGCTCGAAATGGGTGGGGTCGTGCGGCGTCAGCAGCGCGGCTTCGCGCGGGAGGTGGAAGTCCCAGAGTCGGGAGATCCAGAAACGCAGCGCCGCCGCCCGCAGCATCGCCGGCAGCAGCGTGCGCTCGGCCGCCTCCAGCGGACGCACCGCCGCGTAGGCCGCGAGCAGCGCGTCGGCCCGGTCGGGCAGCAGCGCGCCGGTCGGATGGTCGATGCACCAGTCGTTCAGGCAGACGCCGATGTCGAACAGGAAGCTGTCGACGCCGGCGAAGTAGAAGTCGAAGAAGCCGGTCAGCGTCGTGCCGTCGAACATCGCGTTGTCGCGGAACAGGTCGGCATGCACCGGGCCGCGCGGCAGGGCGGCGTAGGCGGGCAGGGCGGCGACGTGGTTCTGGTAGGCGAGTTCGGCGCGCAGCAGTTCGGCCTGGTCGGGATCGAGGTGCGGCAGTACGACCGGCGCCGTCTCGTTCCACCAGGCGAGGCCGCGCAGGTTCGGCTGGTGGCGGGCGAAGTCGCGGCCGGCCAAGTGCATGCGGGCCAGCATGTCGCCAAGCGCCGCGCAGTGGGCGGCCTCGGGCGCCAGCTGGCTGCGGCCGGCGAGCCGGTTGACGACCGCCGCCGGCTTGCCGCAGAGGCGGTGCAGCACGTTGCCGGCGCGGTCGGGCGCCGGGTCGGGCACCGGGATGCCGCGGGCGGCCAGATGCTGCATCAGGTACAGGTAGAACGGCAGCTGCTCGGCGGTGAGCCGCTCGAACAGGGTCAGCACGTAGTCGACCGTCGCGCCGTCGTCGGGCGCATCGTCCGGGCGGACGGTGACGAAATAGTTGGTGTTCTCGATCCCGCCGGCGATGCCGCGCAGGTCGGTCAGTTCGCCCAGGCGCAGCTGGCGCAGGAGCTTGCGGGCCTCGTCCGCGGGGACTTCGGTGAATACGGCCATGGCGTGGAAGGGAAGGGCCGGGCCCTGCAGAGAAAACGGAGGAAGGTCAGAAACCGAGCACGTTCCAGACGCGCTGGCCGTGGTTGGTTTCGGCGCCGTCGCGGCCGCCAGGGCTGCGGCGGGTGCCGTCGGTCGGGGTGATCTGGTACCGCGGCACGTTGGCCTTGGGCTGGACGGTGATGCTCTGCGTCTGGCCGCCGTAGCGCACCTCGTCGATGCGGCTGCCGCCGTCTTCCACCCGGATGCGCTCGACCCGCTGCTCGACCCGCGGCTTCTGGCCGGTGGCGGGATCGGCGTCCAGCGGTACCGGCGCCTGGGCGAACGCGCCGGTCGCGGCGAGCAGCGCCGACAGCGCCGCGAGGCGCGCAAAACGGGGGTCGGCAGGGCGGAGGGCAGGGGCGGCGGGCATCCCGGGATTGTAGGCGCTACCCCGCACGGAACGGTACATCGTCCCGGGGGGCGGCAGGCACAATCGCGCCATGAGCGACCCCTCCACCGGCCCCGCGGCCGACCCGATCGCCGCCGCCGCGGCGGTCGCCGCCTCCGTCCCCGAAGCGGGCCACAACACGCTGCTGCTGATCGACGGCTCCAGCTACCTCTACCGCGCCTTCCACGCCATGCCCGACCTGCGGGCGGTGCCGGGCGATCCGACCAGCCCGGCGACCGGTGCGATCCGCGGCATGGTCAACATGCTGCATGCGCTGCGCCGCGAAGTGCGCGCCAAATACGCCGCCTGCGTGTTCGACGCCTCCGGCCCCACCTTCCGCAACGCGCTGTACCCGCAGTACAAGGCCCAGCGCGCGCCGATGCCCGACGACCTGCGCAGCCAGATCGAGCCGATCCACGAGGTGGTGCGGCTGCTCGGCTGGCCGGTGCTGTGCGTGCCCGACGTCGAGGCCGACGACGTGATCGGCACGCTGGCGGTCGCCGCCTCGCGCCAGGGCATCGAGGTGATCGTCTCCAGCGGCGACAAGGACCTGAGCCAGCTGGTGGACGAGCACATCACCATCATCGACACGATGAACGGCAAGAAGCGCGACGTGGCCGGCGTGACCGCCGAGTTCGGCGTACCGCCGTCGCTGATGGTGGACTACCAGACGCTGGTCGGCGATGCGGTCGACAACGTGCCGGGCGTGCCCAAGGTCGGTCCGAAGACCGCCGCCAAGTGGCTGCTGGAATACGGCTCGCTCGATGCGCTGATGGCCCGCGCCGACGAGATCAAGGGCGTGGCCGGCGAGAACCTGCGCAACGCCCGCGACTGGCTGCCCCAGGGCCGCGCGCTGGTGACGATCCGCACCGACTGCGATTTGGCCGGCCACGTCGCCGGACTGCCTGCTATGGATTCCATAGCTATGGGCGCCCAGCAGACGGGCGCTCTGAAGGCTTTTTACGAGAAGTTCGGCTTCCGGAACATGGCGCGGGCGCTGGACGAACAGGAAGCCGCGCCCGAGCTGATCCAGAAGTCGAAGAAGCCCGGCCGCCCGCCCGACCCCGGCCTGTTCGACGAGCCGGCCGAGGCGGCGGCCGAGAAGGTCAGCAACCTGCGCTACGACACGGTCCTGGACTGGAAGACTTTCGACCGCTGGTTCGCCCGCCTGCAGGCAGCCGACCTGGTCGCGATCGACACCGAGACCACCTCGCTCGACGAGATGCGCGCCGAGATCGTCGGACTGAGCTGGAGCGTCGAGCCCGGCGAGGCCGCCTACGTGCCGCTGGCCCACGACTACCCCGACGCGCCGGCCCAGCTGCCGCGCGACGAGGTGCTCGCAAAGCTCAAGCCCTGGCTGGAGGACCCGGCACGCGCCAAGCTCGGCCAGCATGTGAAGTACGACCGCCACGTCTTCGCCAACCACGGGATCGAGGTGCAGGGCTACGCCCACGACACGATGCTGCAGAGCTATGTGCTCGAAGTGCACAAGCCGCACGGCCTGGGCAGCCTGGCCGAGCGGCACCTGGGCCGCAGCGGCATCAGCTACGAGGACCTGTGCGGCAAGGGCGCGAGCCAGATCCCGTTCAGCCAGGTCGACATCGCCAAGGCCGCGGAATACTCGGCCGAGGATTCGGACCAGACGCTCGACGTGCACCGCACCCTCTGGCCGCGGCTGGAGCAGGACGCCGCGCTGCGCGGCATCTACGACCTGGAGATCGCCAGCAGCGAAGTGCTCTACCGCATCGAGCGCAACGGCGTGCGGATCGACGCCGAGCAGCTGGCCGCGCAAAGCCACGACCTGGGCCAGCGCATCCTGCAGCTGGAGCAGGAGGCGCACGAACTGGCCGGCCAGCCTTTCAACCTGGGCAGCCCCAAGCAGATCGGCGAGATCTTCTTCACCAAGCTCGGCCTGCCGATCGTCAAGAAGACCCCGAGCGGCGCGCCCAGCACCGACGAGGAGGTGCTGGAAAAGCTCGCCGAGGACTATCCGCTGCCGGCCAAGATCCTGCAGCACCGCGGCCTGTCGAAGCTGAAGGGCACCTACACCGACAAGCTGGCGCAGCTCGCGCTGCCGCGCACCGGCCGGGTCCACACCCACTACGCGCAGGCGGTGGCGGTGACCGGGCGGTTGTCCAGCAACGACCCCAACCTGCAGAACATCCCGGTGCGCACCGCCGAAGGCCGCCGGGTGCGCGAGGCCTTCGTCGCGCCGCCCGGCAGCCTGATCGCGAGCGCCGACTACAGCCAGATCGAGCTGCGCATCATGGCCCACCTGTCGGGCGACGCGGCGCTGCTGCATGCGTTCACCGAAGGCATCGACGTGCACCGCGCGACCGCGGCCGAGATCTTCGGCGTGGCGCTGGAGCAGGTCTCCAGCGAACAGCGCCGCTACGCCAAGACGATCAACTTCGGGCTGATCTACGGCATGAGCAGCTTCGGTTTGTCGAAAGCGCTGGGGATTGAGACCAAGGCGGCGGCCGCGTACATCGACCGGTACTTCCAGCGCTTCTCGGGCGTGAAGACCTACATGGACGAGACCCGCGCCGGCGCAAAGGAGCGCGGCTACGTGGAGACGGTGTTCGGGCGGCGCCTCTACCTGCCGGAGATCAACTCTCCGAACGGCCCGCGCCGCGGCGGCGCCGAGCGCGCCGCGATCAATGCGCCGATGCAGGGCACCGCGGCCGACCTGATCAAGAAGAGCATGGTCGAGGTGCAGCGGGTGCTGGATGCCGAGGGCCGCGCCACCAAGATGGTGCTGCAGGTGCACGACGAACTGGTGTTCGAGGTGCCCGAGGCCGAGGCCGACTGGGTGCGCGCCGAGGTGCCGCGGATCATGGCCGGCGTGGCCGACCTGAAGGTGCCGCTGCTGGCGGAAATCGGCTTCGGGCCGAACTGGGAAAAGGCGCATTAGCTGAGCACGCCCCCAGGCTGCGCGCGTCGCGCTCCGCCTGCCCCCCCCGCCGGGGCGCCGCCGGTGGACCGGCAGAGCCGGATCCACGGCGTCCACTGGAAATGCAGTGTGTAACGCGGTGGTGACGGTGGGTTTCTACACTGCCTGTCCCTTCTTCTCTTTCGGAGACACCGAATGCTGCGCGACGACTTGCGATCCGACCTCGATTCCCTGCTGCCCGGCCAGTCGACCGAACGCGGCGCCAGCCGCCGCACCGCGCTGAAGGTCGCGCTGGGCGCGGGCTACGCCGCCTCGACGCTGCCGATCGCCGCGCAGACGGCGATCCGCACGCCGGCCGACGGCCTGTCGACCGGCATGCTCGGCTACGACGTCGGCGGCTTCAAGGTGCCGGGCTACTGGGCGAAGCCTGAGGGCAAGACCGGGCTGCCGGTGCTGCTGGTGGTGCAGGAAATCTTCGGCGTGCACGAATACATCCAGGACACCTGCCGGCGCTTCGCCAAGCTCGGCTATTTCGCCATCGCGCCCGAGCTGTTCGCGCGGCAGGGCGATCCGAAGCAGGTGCCCGAGATGGCGCGGCTGCAGTCGGAGATCGTCTCGAAAGTGCCGGACGCACAGGTGATGCGCGACCTGGACGCCGCGCTGGCCTGGGCGGCGACGCAGGGCGGCGACGTGTCGCGGGCCGGCATCACCGGCTTCTGCTGGGGCGGCCGCATCACCTGGCTGTACGCCGCGACCGGCAAGGTCAAGGCCGGCGTGGCCTGGTACGGCCGGCTGGTCGGCAACGCGACCGACTTGACGCCGAAGCATCCGGTCGACATCGCCGCCAGCTTGCAGGCGCCAGTGCTGGGCCTGTACGGCGGCAAGGACACCGGCATCCCCCTTGACACTATTGATAAGATGAAATCAGTACTGGCGACCGGCAGCGCGGCGGCCAAGGCGTCGGAGTTCGTCGTATACCCGGAGGCGGGCCATGCCTTCCATGCCGACTACCGGCCGAGCTATGTGGCGTCGGCCGCGGAAGACGGCTGGAAGCGCGCAGTGGCTTGGCTGAAGCAGCACGGCGTGGCCTGACCCGCGTCCGCGCCGCCGGCGCCTCGTCCACGGGCCGTCCTGCCTCGGTGCAGGGCGGCCTTTTTCGTGGCCGGTCGGATCGTGAAGAAACAGCGTGTTGGCGCAAGTGGGAAGGGCGGGAGTAGCTATGGAATTGGTAGCAATCGTGGGAGCGACGCTGGTTGCAGGCGTTGGCAGCGTCTGGATCGCCGCGCTGCTGCTGCGCATCGGCGTGAACGGCCGGGGCGGCATCGGGCCGCAGCACCTGCTGAGCTTGGCCGCCGGCGCGCTGCTGGCGACCGCCTTCATGCACCTGCTGCCGGAGGCGTTCGAGGCCGGCACATCACCGCAGGCGCTGTTCGCAACGCTCTTGGTCGGCGTGGTGTTCTTCTTCCTGCTCGACAAGGCCGAACTCTGGCACCACGGACACGAGCACCACCACGGCGTCGCCGAACCCGCGCACGTCCACGGGCATAGCCACCATGACCATGACCATGCACACGCCCACTCCCACAGCCCCCGGGGTGGCGGCTGGGCGATCCTGACCGGCGACAGTGTCCACTGCTTCGGCGACGGCATCCTGATCGCCTCGGCCTTCGCGGCCGACCTGCGGCTCGGCTTCGTTGCGGCGCTGGCGGTGCTGGCGCACGAGGTGCCGCACCATATCGGCGACCTAGTGGTGCTGCGGCAGGTGGGTGGCGGCGGCCGGCGCATGGCGCTGGTGAAGGTCTCGCTCGCCGGCTCGGTCACCGCGCTCGGCGGGCTGACCGGCTACCTGCTGGTGGGCCAGCTGCACGACCTGCTGCCGTACTTCCTGGTGGCGGCGTCGAGCAGCTTCGTCTACGTCGCGCTCGCCGACCTGATCCCGCAGCTGCAGAAACGCCTGGGCGCCCGCGAAACGGCCGCGCAAATCGCGTGGCTGCTGGTTGGCATCGTGCTGGTGACGGCTGCAGGCTGGCTCGCGCACGGAGGGCCCGACCACGATCACGACCATGCGGGCCATGACCACGGCCACGCAGGCCATGACCACGGCGCTGCACCCGGAGCAGCCCCGTCCGGCGGGGCGTCCGCCGTGCCGCGCTGAGGCGGCCGGTCAGCGCGGCTGCAGGGCGGCGGTGGCGCGGTCGACTGCCGCGCGGTCGAGGGCCGACACCTTGCAGTTGTTGGTGAGGAAGAGCTGCGTCAGGTGGGCATGCCGGCCCTGCGCATAGGCCGTGGCCATCGCCGACTGCTGGTACTGCTGCATCGCGTCGGCCATGCCGGACATCGACGGCGTGGCCGCGAGACTGGTGGCCGACGACACCAGCGTGCCCGCGACCGCGCCGACGCCCGGCACCAGCGACAGCAGCGAACTGGCGACCGAGCCGACCTGGCTGACCGCCATCGAGCCGGACTGCGATTCCATCGCCATCCGCATGAAGTCCGGCGGCGGAGGTGCTGCGGCGACGGTTTTTTCCAGGACGCCGGCTTCGGCATAGATCTGCTCGCAGGCCAATTCGTTGTCGGTCATGCGCGCCACGCTCATCGACGGGCCGCCCATGCCCATACCTCCCATGCCGCCGAGCATCGCCGCCGGATCCACCACCATCGCGCCGCCGTCGAGCATCACGCCGCGCTGGGCGTGGGCTGGGGCGATCAGGCAAAGCAACGCCATCCCGGCGGCGGTGCGCACAAGGGTCGGGAGGGTAGGACGGGCGGTGGCGGGCATGGCGGGGTGTTCCAGTAGGGCTGCGGGCAACCGGCGATTGTCGGAAGCCGTAGCCCGGTCCGCAAGCACCCAGGGCGTCGGCTGTCGTCCGTGCGTTTCAGCGCACCAGGTTGTCGCGCACCGCGACCACCTGGCGGCGCGATACGCCGACCAGTTCCGGCACGCCGTGCAGCCGCACTGCCCAGCTCTCGCCCTCGATCGCGTCGTAGTTGCGCTCCAGGCTGCGGATCGCGTGGCGCGCCACCAGCGCATTGCGGTGCACACGTAGGAATAGCGGCGCATGCCGTTCTTCCAGCTCCTGCAGCGACCCGTCGAAGATGTAGCTGCGCTCGGCGGTGCGGACGGTCAGGTACTTGAGTTCGGCCTTGATGAACAGGATGTCGCCGATCGGCACCCGTTCCACCCGGCCGCGGACCTGGATCACCAGCGTGTCGGCCGTCTCCTCGCCGGGGAGCTGCGCCTTCGCCTGCGCTTCGGCGCGGGCCTGCACCAGCCGCTCGACCTTCTGCAGCGCCTGCAGCAGCCGCTCGCGCGGCACCGGTTTGGTCAGGTAGTCCACCGCATCGACCTCGAACGCTTCCAGCGCGTGCGAGGCGTGGGCGGTCACGAAGACCACCGCCGGCGGCATGGCGAGGGAGCGCAGCACGCTGGCCAGCGTCAGGCCGTCGCTGCCGGGCATCTGGATGTCGAGCAGCGCCAGGTCGTAGCGCTGGCTGCGCAGCAGTTCCAGCGCCTGGGTGGCGCTGTCGGCCTCGTCGAGGCGCTGCGGCGCGAGGGGGCCGCAGTCGCTCAGCAGGGTGCGCAGCCGGCGGCGGGCGAGCGCTTCGTCGTCGACGATCAGGATATCCAGGGGCATGGCGGCAACGGGCGGCGACGGTCGGGTACGGCAGGAATCACGGTCAGGCGGGCATACGGAGTCGCACGTGAAACAGATCGCCCTTGCGCTCGGCGCGGAAGGAGGACTGCAGGTCGTGCATCAGGAACAGGCGGTCGCGGACGTTGGCCAGCGCGATGCCGTGGCCTGCGCGGCAGGGCGGACCCATCGGCGCGGGCGGCGGCACGGTATTCGTGATGCGCACGATGACAGACTGGCCGCGCCGCTCGGATTCGACCCGTAACCGCGCCTGGCCGGCATGCGACTCGACGCCGTAGATCACCGCATTTTCGACGAGCGGCTGCAGCAGCAGAGGCGGCAGCAGCGCACCGGCCGCGGCCGGGTCGAGCGCCCATTCGACCTGCATCCGGTCGCCGAAGCGGATCTGCTCCATCCGCAGGTAGCGGCGGGCGAGGTCGCATTCCTCGGCAAGGGTCACCGTCGCGGCCGGGTCCATCAGGGCGCGGCGGAACAGTTCGGCCAAGTCCTCCAGCAGCAGTTCCGCCCGCACCGGTTCCTCGCGTACCAGCGCGATCGCGCTGTTGAGCGTGTTGAACAGGAAGTGCGGCCGGATGCGCGCCTGCAGTTCGGCCAGCCGCGCCGCGCTTTCGGCCGGGTTGTGGCCGCGGGCCCGCAGGGTCATGCCGGCCACCGCGACGATCGCCAGCAGGATGCCGGCAGCGGTCGCGCCGAACCACGGCACCCGCTCCAGCGGCAGCGAGGCGGCGGCGACCAGGGTGGCGCAGGCGGCCATCCCGGCCGCCGCCCCGAGCGCGCCGCCGACGAGGTAGTGCATCGCCAGGCTGCTGCGCTTCATCAGCGGCCCCAGGCTGCAGATCAGCAGCAGCCAGGCGAGCGTCGGCGGCAGCATGGCGCCGCCGTAGAAGGCCCAACGCACCAGCCAGGCCCCGATGCCGTCGGCCGGGAACATCGCGGCGATGCCGCCCACGCCCTGGACGAACAGCACGATGCGCAGGGCCACGCCGCCGCGGCACGCATCGAACGGGCCGCGCGGCCGCAGCGGCGCCAGCGCATCGGCGTCGGCGTCGTCCAGGGGAGGGACCGATAAAATCTCCGGCTCTTTCATTGGCAGGCACCGGATGTAACCGGTTGTTTGCAAACCGGATTATTGCCGTTCCCATGCCGTCCGTCCCTCCCCATTCCCCTGCCGCCGCCTCCGTCAACCAGCTCGACCGCAAGGCGGAAGCGTGGTCCGCGCTGTTCTCCGAGCCGATGAGCGACCTGGTCAAGCGCTACACCTCCAGCGTGTTCTTCGACAAGCGGCTCTGGCAGGCCGATATCGAGGGGAGCCTCGCGCATGCGGAAATGCTCGCCGCCCAGGGTGTGATCGCCGCGGAGGACCATGCCGCGATCCAGCGCGGTATGGCGCAGGTGGCCAGCGAAATCGCGTCGGGCGCCTTCGAATGGAAGCTCGACCTGGAAGACGTGCACCTGAACATCGAGGCGCGCCTGACCCAGCTGGTGGGCGATGCCGGCAAGCGGCTGCACACCGGCCGCAGCCGCAACGACCAGGTCGCGACCGACGTGCGGCTCTGGCTGCGCGGTGAGATCGACGGCTTGGCGCTGCTGCTGGTCGACCTGCAGAAGGCGCTGCTGGAGATCGCCGAGCGCAACGCCGACGTGATCCTGCCGGGCTTCACCCATCTGCAGGTAGCCCAGCCGGTGTCGTTCGGCCACCACATGCTGGCCTACGTGGAAATGTTCTCGCGCGACGCGGAGCGGCTGCATGATGCCCGCCGCCGGGTGAACCGCCTGCCGCTGGGCGCCGCGGCGCTGGCCGGCACCAGTTATCCGCTGGACCGCGAGCGGGTCGCGAAGACGCTCGGCATGGAAGGCGTGTGCCAGAACAGCCTGGACGCCGTGAGCGACCGCGACTTCGCGATCGAGTTCACCGCCGCCGCCTCGCTCTGCATGGTGCACATCAGCCGGCTGTCGGAAGAACTCATCCTGTGGATGAGCCAGAGCTTCGGCTTCATCGACATCGCCGACCGTTTCTGCACCGGCTCGTCGATCATGCCGCAGAAGAAGAACCCGGACGTGCCGGAACTCGCCCGGGGCAAGACCGGCCGCGTCGTCGGCCACCTGATGGCGCTGATCACGCTGATGAAGGGCCAGCCGCTCGCCTACAACAAGGACAACCAGGAAGACAAGGAGCCGCTGTTCGACACGGTGGACACCCTGCGCGACACGCTGCGCATCTTCGCGGAGATGGTCGGCGGCATCACCGTCAAGCCCGAGGCGATGGAAAAGGCGGCGCTGCGCGGCTATGCCACCGCCACCGACCTGGCCGATTATCTGGTCAAGAAGGGACTGCCCTTCCGCGATGCCCATGAAACGGTGGCGCATGCCGTGAAGGCTGCGGTTTCGCACAACTGCGATCTGTCGGAGTTGCCGTTGTCCGTGCTGCAGGAATTCAATCCCGGGATCGACAAGGACGTGTACGACGCCCTGTCGCTGCGCGGCTCGCTGGAGGCGCGCAACACGCTGGGC
>CAJYQL010000101.1 GCA_913776965.1 uncultured Xylophilus sp. | reverse complement strand
TCGATGCGCAGCGGCCGGCTGTCGCGGTAGGGATAGGCGGCGCCCATGGCGCCCAGGATGGCAGCGCGGGTGCGCATGTCAGCGGGCCCAGCGCTTCTCGAAGTCCCAGACCTCGCGGAAACCGATGCGCTCGCAGAATTCGCCAAAATCGGCCATCGGCACCTCCGCACCCTGGCTGGTGCCCGAGGCCTTCAGGTGCCGCAGGGCCGCCTCCATGGCCGCGGCGGCGACCAGGCTGGTCATCGCGGGAAAGATCGCCATCGCATAGCCGATCTCCTGCAACACCGACGCCGGGAGGATCGGTGTCTTTCCGCCATCGGCCATGTTGGCGAGCATGGGCTTGTCGAATGCCGCACATGCACGGCGCATCTCTTCCTCGGACTGCGGCGCCTCGAAGAACAGGATATCGGCGCCCGCCGTGGCATAGGCGTCGAGCCTGCGCATCGCCTCGTCCACGCCCAGGCCGGCACGGGCGTCGGTGCGGGCGATGATGAGGAAATTTTCCTTGTCCTCGCGCGCTTCGGCCGCCACCTTGATCTTCTCGACCATGTCCTCGACCGGTACGCAGCGCTTGTTGGGCGTGTGGCCGCACTTCTTCGGAAACTCCTGGTCCTCGATCTGGATCGCGGTCACGCCGGCAGCTTCGTAACCGCGCACCGTGTGATGCACGTTGAGCAGCCCGCCGTATCCGGTATCGGCATCCGCGATGACGGCCGCACGGCTGGTACGGACGACCGTGCGCATGCGGTCGACCATCTCGGTATAGGTCGCGATGCCCGCATCGGGCAGCCCGAGCGCCGAAGCGGTCAACCAATAGCCGGAGCCATAGACGAAATCGAAGCCGACCTTGTCGGCCATGACCGTCGCGATCATGTCTTGCACACCGGGAACGACGATGAACTCGCCGGATTCGAGCTTTTGTCGGAGAAGAGGATTGGCCATGAAGAAGAATCTTTCAGAATACCGATAAGAAGGCGCTGCGGTCCATCATCCGATGGACGCAAGCCACGGGTGGGTTGACTGCACCGCCTGTTCGTGGGCGCGGATCGCGTCTTCGTAGCGCAGGGTCCGCGCGATATGGTCCTCGGCCGACAGCAGCCGTTCGGCATGCCCCTCGGCCAGCTGCAGCGCAAATACCGCGCCGCCGCGGGTCCGCACGGTACGCGAAGGGATGTCGATGGCCAGTTCGGCAGAGCGCTCCGAGGTCAGCGCCTGGAGCAAGGCCGCGTGTTCGACCGGCGCCAATGTCGCAGCCACGAGATCGTTCTTCACACAGTTGTTGCGGAAGATATCGCCGTAGGACAGCGCGAGGATCGCCTGCGCCCCGTAGTCGGCGAGCGCCCAGACCGCCTGCTCGCGCGAGGAGCCGCAGCCGAAATTCTGCGCAGCCACCAGTACCCGCACGACCGCGCCCTCCGTCATGAAAGCCGCTTCCGGATGGCCTTCGGCACGCCAGTCGGCGAACAGGTACTGGCCCATGCCGCTGCGCTGGGTTAGCCGCAGGAAACGAGCGGGAAAGAGCGCGTCGGTATCGATATCGTCGCGCCGCAGCACGGCGGCGGGGCCGGCGACATGGGAGACGACCTTTTTCATGCCGGCACCTCCGCCGCCGCGGCCAGACGCCCGAGCACCGCCGACGCCGCCACCGACGCCGGGCTCATCAGATGGGTGCGGCCGCCAGGACCCTGCCGGTTCTCGAAATTGCGGTTGGACGTGGATGCGCAGCGCTGGCCGGGCGCCAGGGCGTCGCCGTTCATGCCGATGCACATCGAGCATCCCGATTCGCGCCACTCGAAGCCGGCATCGCGGAACACCCGGTCCAGTCCTTCGGCCTCGGCCGCACGTTTGACGGTGGTGGAACCGGGTACCACCAGACCGCGCACGCCCGACGCGACGCGGCGGCCGCGCACCACCTGTGCCGCAGCACGCAGGTCCTCGATGCGGGCATTGGTGCAGGATCCGATGAACGCAACGTCGATCGGCACCGATGCGAGCGGCTGGCCCGCCTGCAGGCCCATGTAGGCGAGCGCCGCGTCGACACGCGCCTGTTCGTCGGCATCGTCGGAGCCCGCGTCCCCACCGACACGGCCACCCAGGGGTGCGCTGTCGGCCGGGGTGGTGCCCCAGGTGACCATCGGTGCGATGGCGGACGCATCGAGCACCACCCGCCGGTCGTAATCCGCCGGATCGTCGGTGCGCAGCGTGGCCCAGGCGGCGGCTGCGCGATCGAAATGCATGCGCGCGGCGCCCTGGACCCGGTCCCGCAGGTAGGCGATGGTGGTGGCGTCCGGCGCCACGAGGCCGAACCGCGCACCGGCCTCGATGGTCATGTTGCACAGCGTCAGACGGGCCTCGACCGACAGGGACTCCACGGTGTCGCCGTGATACTCGATCGCATGACCCACGCCGCCGCCGGTCCCGATCGTGCGGATCACTGCCAGCGCGACGTCCTTGGCGTACACGCCGGGTGCCAGCCGGCCGGTGATCTCGATGCCCAAGGTGCGCGGCCGGCGCATCCACAGCGTCTGGGTGCTCATCACATGCTCGACTTCCGACGTGCCGACGCCGCAGGCGAGCGCACCGAGCGCACCGAGCGTGGCGGTGTGGGAATCGCCGCAGACCACCGTCGCGCCCGGCAGCACGTAGCCCTGTTCCGGCGCCACCACGTGCACGATGCCCTGCCGAGAATCGTCCAGGTCGAGCAGGCGCACGCCGAAGTCCCGCGCATGGCGGCGCAGCGTGTCGATCTGCGCCGCGCTTACTGCGTTCGCGATCCGGATGGTGCGGTCGTCCGTCGTGGGCACGTTGTGGTCCTGCACGGCGATGTGCCGCGCCGGCGACCGGATGCTGCGCCCGGCCTCTGCAAGCGCGGCGAACGCCTGCGGGCTCGACACCTCGTGTACCAGATGGCGATCGATGTACAGCAGGTCGTCGCCGGCAGGGTCCTGCGCTACCCGGTGCGCGTGCCAGATCTTGTCGAACAGCGTGGTCATCGTGTGCTGGTTCCGATCTTGCGGATCGCCACCGGCGCGGTGGCGACCATGGTGGTCTTCTCTTCGGTGTACAGCGCCATGCAACCCCGACCGCCCTCGCGGCCGATGCCGGACGCCCGGAAGCCTCCGAACGCCGAACGCAGATCCCGGGCCACCGGCGTGTTGATCCAGACGGTTCCGGTGCGCAGGGTGCGCATGGCCCGGTGCGCCTTGTCGAGGTGGCTGGTCCAGACATAGGCCACCAGACCGAAGCTGCTGTCGTTGGCGATGGTCAGCGCCTCGTCGAAGCTGTCGAACACGAGGAAGGTGGCGAAGGGACCGAAGATCTCCTCCTGGCAGACCCGCTGTGCGTTGTCGCGGGCGCGCACGACGACCGGCTCGACGTAGTAGCCCGGGCCCAGCGCGTCGATGCGCCGTCCGCCCGTGAGCACCTCGGCGCCTTCGGCCCGAGCGATGTCGACGTAGGCCAGCACCCGCTCCATGTGAGCCTGCGAGACCAAGGGGCCCAGTTCGGTGTCGGCCGAGGACGGCAGGCCGATGCGCAGACGTTTCGCCCGCTCCACGAAATCGCCGATGAACCGGTCGGCAATGCTGCGCTCGACCAGGATGCGCGAGCCCGCCAGGCACTGCTGGCCGTTGCCGCCGAAGATGCCGAGGAGCGCGGCATCCAGTGCGCGCTCCAGGTCGGCGTCGGCACAGACGATGCAGGCCGATTTCCCGCCCAGTTCCATCGTGGTGGCCTTGAGGCCCCGGGCAGCCGACGCCAGGATCGCGCGGCCGGTCGTGGTGCCGCCGGTGAAGGACACCACGTCCACCTGCGGATGCTCGACCAGTGCCACCCCGGTGACCGGCCCGCGGCCGTTGACCAGGTTGACCACGCCGGGCGGGACGCCCGCCTCGTGCAGGATCTCCATGAAGAACTGCATGCCCGCCGCGGCGATCTCCGACGGCTTCACGACGCAGCTGTTGCCGAACGCGATGGTGGCGGCGACCTTCATCGAGCACAGCGTGGTCGGCGCGTTCCACGGGCCGAGCAGCGCCGCCACGCCGACCGGCTCGCGGACCACGGTGGTCAGGTAGCCGGGCTCCTGGGTGTACGCCTCCCCGGCGACCTGGCCGATGAACTCTGCGAAGAACCGAAAATTGTGGGCCGCGCGGGGGATGTAGAAGCCGCGCATCTGGCCGATCGGGATGCCGGTCGCCGCGCTCTCGATCTCCGCGAGCCGATCCTGCCGGGCGACCAACGTGTCGTGGACCGCCATCAGCACGGACTGGCGGCGTTCGACCGACAGGGTCGACCAGCGACCGTCCGCGAAAGCCCTGCGCGCTGCCATGACGGCGCGGTCGACTTCCGCCGCATCGGCCTCGAGCAGATCGCAGGTCCGTTCGCCCGTGGCAGGGTCGTACACCGGCAGCCGGTGCTGGGCGCCGGCGGCGACGAAGGTGCCGTCGATGAAGCTCCGTTGCGGCCGGTGAAGACCGGCCAAGGCGCCGCCGTCGTCGGCGGGGATGGGGGTAGTGTCGGTCCGCATGGTCAGTGGTGCGACAGCAGCTGGCCGAAGCCCTGCAGGCGATCCTGGATACCGCAGGCGCGCAGCGCATGCCAGTAGGTGGCCGTGTTGATCGCGATCACCGGCTTGTCGAGGAACAGTTCCGCTGCGGCCGCGAAGCGCACCATCGACAGGTTCGTGCCGACCTGGACGATGGCGTCCACGTCGTCGCCGTCGAGTGCGCGGATCGCGTCACGGCACATCGCGTCGGTGGTATGAGCGATCTGCACCGGGCTCGGCCGCTGGAGGCAGAGTTCGCGAACCACGGTGAAGCCGCAGTCCTCGTAGAACCGCTTCACCTGCGCGTTCGCGACCGGAAAATAGGGCGAAAAGAACGCGATGCGCTTGGCGCCGTAGGCGTTCAGCGCCGCCTCGGTCGCGAAGCTGCCGCAGGACACACCCACGCCGACATGCTCGTGCATGGTCGCCAGGTACTTTTCTGCGCCGGCCCGCCCGTCCCAGAAAGTGGCGGCGGACATGCCCATGACCAGATACTGCATTTCCATGCTTTTCAGGACCTGCGCCGCTTCCAGCGTGTTGGCCTGGATCGCATCGACCAGACGCAGGAAGTCGTCGTCGGTGTTCACCGGCATGTCGGGGATGACGATGCGACTGTAGTGGTTGGTCACGCCGACCGGCCGCATGTCGTCGAAGTCGGGCTGCACGATGGTGTTGGTCGAAGGCCCGAGGGCCCCGAACTTCATGCGAAAGCCAAGATGGTCCATGGTCAGCTCCGGGAAAGTTGGTACAGGAACGCGTCGCGGGTCATGACGTCGGCGTACTTCTGGCGCATGTCGAACAGGTTGGCCTCGTGCGGTTCGAGCGCACGGTCGCCGACGCAGTCCTCGATCACCACGGTGCGGAAGTTGTGCTGCATCGCGTCGACGACGGTGGCGCGCACGCAGCCGCTGGTGGTGCAGCCGACGACGACGGCAGTGTCGGCACCCTGCATCCGCAGCCATTCGGCCAGGCCGGTGGAGAAGAAGGCCGAGGCGACGGTCTTCCGGACGATCCGTTCGCCGGCCACCGGCACCAGGCCGGGCACGATCTGCGAGGCCTGGCTGGTCTCGGTCAGCGTCAGCAGCGGCGGCACTTTCAGGCAGAACACGTTGCGGTCCGCTCCGTCGTCCGCGAACACCACGCGCGAGTGCGCCACCGGCAGCCGGCGCTCCCGAAAGGCGGCCAGCAGCGGCTCGGTCGCGCGGGCTGCGGCCTCGATGTGCGGCCCGCCGAAAGCGTTCTCGTCGACGAAGCCGTTGACGAAGTCGACCAGCACGAGCGCACAGCGAGCACCGATGCCCGAAGCGTTGCCCATGTTCTGGCGACGGTAGACGTCCTCGCGGCTCATGCGATCGATCCGGCGCGTTCGAGCGCATCGATCATCGACGTCTTGCGCAGGTAGTCCTTCGACAGCGCCGGGTCGGACGCGATCCGGCGCAGTTCGTCGTGCACCGCCTGCCGCTTGGCCGGGTCGCGTTCCTCGATCGTCTTCTTGTTGCGCTGCGTATTGGCATTGATGTATTCGATCGCCACCGCGCGTCGCTGCCGCTCGTACTGGTCGAGCAGGGCAGGATCGGCGCCCCTTGTCAGGATCTCGACGAGCTTGTCGGAGAGGTTGAAGGCGTCGTGCACGCCACCGTTCATGCCCATGCCGCCCAGCGGATTGTTGATGTGTGCCGCATCGCCTGCGAGCACCACCCGTCCCTCGCGGAACTGGCGCGCCACCCGCTGATGGACCTTGTAAAGCGTCCGGTGCGTAATATCGTAGGCGACCTCGCGCGGCCACAGCTTCTGCAGGCGCGCCTCGATCGACGCATCGGTCATCACTTCCTCGTCGGATTCTTCGGGCGGGGTGGGAAACAGCACCCGCCACAGCGTGGGCACCCGCAGCAACACGCACCACTCCTGCGGATCGGACACGTAGTTCACATAGGACAGGCGCGGGAAGTGGTCGGCGAACTCGAAATCGGTCGAGACCACCAGGAAACGTTCGGGATAGGTGAATCCCTCGAACTCGATGCCGAGGGAGCGGCGCACCGCACTCCAGGCCCCGTCGGCGCCGATCAGGTAGTCGCCGCGGTGGATGCGGGTCTCACCGTCGCTCTGCACCGTCAGGTCGACCCCTTCGGCGTCCTGCGCGACGCCTTCCACCGTCGCACCGAACACCAGTTCGACATGCGGCATCTGCACGAGCTGCGCCACCAGCAGGCGATTGAGCTTCCACTGCTCGCACTGCAAGCGGAAAGGATGGGCGGTCTCGCCTTCCAGCAGCGACATGTCGAACTCGGCGATCAGTCCCTGCTGCCGATCGCGTTGCTGGGTGTAGCGCGCGACGAGGCCCTGCGACACCAGCGCGTCGGTCACGCCGAAGCGCGAGAGCATGTCGAGCGTCGGCGGATGGAAGGTGGAAGCCCGGAGGTCTTCGCCGATCGTCGCGGCGCGTTCGAACAGCGTCACGCGGATGCCCGCCTGGGCCAGGGTAAGGGCACTGACCAGGCCGACCGGACCCGCGCCGGCGATCAGAACGTGTGGTGATTCCATGGATCTCCCAGATAAGAAACCGCGGCCCTATTGTGCACAATCGTCCAAATACGATGCCGTATGAACCGCGTGTTCGCAAAGCTTACATAGCGGATTCAACCTGTGCAAGCCGCATCAGGGTTTACCCAATTGTTTGCATTGGATACAGATGCTGAAAATGAGTGCACCAACAAGACGCTTTTCGGGGCGCTTTGGTGCAGTGGGCAAGAAAGCGGTGCGCAGGGGCGACGGTGTCCATGGCATCCGGCGCGGCGTGCAATGCCGCCCTCCCCGCGCAAGACGCCCTGGATGCAGGGCTGCGGGGCAATCCGTCGAGGTGCCTGGGTGCCGGCAGGCACGCGACGTGCTCAAGCGGAGGGGTCGAACCTCTTTTCAACAACCTTCGGATGTGGTCATGCGCAGAACATTTTTCAGGAACGCAGCTCTCTTCGCCCTGGCGGCCGGCAGCCTCGCCTATGGCCCCGCGACACACGCCCAGGCGTTTCCGACCAAACCGGTCCGGATCATCGTCCCGGCCACGCCCGGCGGTACCTCCGACATCTTCGCGCGGGCACTGGCGACCCGGATGCAGGACTCGCTCGGCCAGCCGGTGCTGGTCGAATACAAGCCGGGCGCCGGCACCAACATCGGTACCGATTTCGTCGCCAAGGCGCCGCCCGACGGCTACACGCTGCTGATCAACGGTCTCACGCTGGCGGTCAATCCGGCGCTCTATCCGTCGCTGTCGTACAGCCCGTCGAAGGACCTGGTGCCGGTGATCGAGGTCGCCGAAATGACCAACGTCGTGACCGTGCACCCCAGCGTTCCTGCGAAGAACATGAAGGAACTGGTGGCGCTCATGAAGAGCAAACCCAACACCTTCAACTTCGGTACGCCGGGCGCGGGCAGTTCGGGTCATCTCTCGGGCGAACTGCTGGCTTTGAAGACGGGGACCCAGCTGACCCATGTGGCCTACCAGGGCAACGCGCAGGCCACGACCGACCACATCGGCGGCGTGCTGCAGGTGGGGTTCGTCAACATGCCGGTCGCGCAGCAGTTCATCAAGAACGGCCGGCTGCGCGCGCTTGCGGTGACGGGTGCAAAACGTTCGCCGCTGATGCCCGACCTGCCGACCGTCGCCGAGGCGCTGAACCTGCCCGACTACGCGCTGACCGGCTGGTTCGGAATCATGGCGCCGGCCGGCACGCCCGCACCGGTCATCGAAAAGCTGCAGGCGGAATTCGACAAGGCGCTCCAGGACCCGGTGGTGCGCAACGTCATCACGCAGGCGGGCGGCGACGTCGTGGGCGGCAGCACGGCCGCCTTCGGCACGCTGCTGAAGAACGACACCGCCCGCCTGACCGAGGTGATCCGGGCGGCCGGCATCACCAACAAATAGCCCGCACGGCTGCGCCACCCAGGAACTCCATGCATTCCTCGCTCACCCCCACGGCCGCCGTGCCGACATCCACCGATGCGCCGGCGCCCGATGTGCTGGCCGCCACCGTGCTGCTGCAGACCCTGTTCGACCATGGCGTCGAGTATTTCTTCTGCAATCCCGGCACCGACTTTCCGGCGATCGTCGAAGCCTATTCGCTGGCCGAGGCAGCGGGCGAGATCGGCGTGCGCGTACCTGCGCCGGTCGTGGTGCCGCACGAGAACGCGGCCGTGGCGATGGCGCACGGCGCTTACCTGGCGAGCGGGCGGCCCCAGGCCGTGATGGTGCATGTCAGCGTCGGCACCGCGAACACGGTCAACGGGGCGGCCAACGCCGGTCGCGACCAGGCGCCGATCCTGATCATGGCCGGCCGGTCGCCGATCACCGAGGCCGGCCTGCACGGCTCGCGCAACCGGCCGATCCACTGGGCGCAGGAGATGTACGACCAGGGCGGCATGCTGCGCGAATTCGTGAAGTGGGACTTCGAGTTGCGGATGGCATCCGAGACCGCCGACACCGTCGCCCGCGCGATGGAGGTCATGATGACGTCGCCGCGCGGTCCGGCCTACCTGTCATTGCCGCGCGAGGTGTTGAGCCAGCCGGTGCCGGCCGGGCGCGCCCGGGTGGCGCCGAAATTGGTCGCGGCCGCGCCCTGGCCTCATCCGGAAGCGATCGGGTCGCTGGCGGCATGGGTGGCAGCGGCCGACCGGCCGCTGGTGGTGGCATCGGCCTCGGGCCGCACCCGCGAAGGGTTCGAGGCGCTCGCCGATGTTGCCGAGCGTTTCGCCCTGCCGGTGGTGACGCTGGCCGGACGCTACGCGTGCCTGCCCCACAGCCACCCGATGCATTTCGGCTACCAGGTCAAGCCGCTGCTCCAGGAGGCAGACCTGGTCATCGTGCTGGATTGCGACGTGCCGTGGCTGCCGGCACTCGAATCGCCGCCGGAAGGGTGCCGGGTGGTGCACATCGCCTCCGACCCGGCCTTCGCCCGCTATCCGACCCGCGGCTTTCCGTCGCACCTCGCGATCACGGCAGACCCGGTGCCGGCGCTGGCCGCGCTGCGAACGGCACTGGACGACCAGGCGGTCCACGACAGCCCCGCCGTCATGCGACGTCGCGACCGCCTCGCAGCGCGGCGAGACGTACTGCGCAATACTTGGCAGTCCCAGGGCGATGCCGCGGCCGCCGACGCGGACCACATCCGCCCCGAATGGATCAGCCGCTGCATCCACGAGGCTGTCGGCACCGACGCGGTGATCGTCAACGAATACCCGCTGCGGCTGGAGCACTGCCCGCGCGACCGGCCCGGCACGTTCTACGGCCTGAGCCCGGCCGGTGGCCTGGGCTGGGGCCTGGGCGCGGCCATCGGCATGAAGCGGCTGCGGCCGGATGCGACCGTCGTGGTCACGCTGGGCGACGGCGCCTACATGTTCGACAACCCGACGGCCTGCCACTGGGTGTCGGCCGTGCAGCAGCTGCCGGTGCTGGTGGTGGTGTTCAACAACCAGCTGTACGGGGCGGTCCGCAATTCCACTGCGTCGATGTACGCGGACGGCGCGTCGGCGGGCAACAGCTGCACCTTGCTGGCCGACCTCAGCCCGTCCCCGGCGTTCGAGATGATCGCCCAGGCGAACGGTGCCTACGGCGAACGGGTCGACGACCCCGCAGCGCTGCCCGCGGCCCTGCAGCGCGCGCTGCATGCGGTGCGCGCGGAAGGCCGACAGGCCTTGCTCAATGTGGTGTGCCGCTACTGACGGCCTCCTTCTTTCCAGACCCCCACCTGTCCGTCCACCTGCGCCGCAACGCGCAGGGCGGGCATTCCTGCGCCCTTCTTTCTCCGCTCCTTCCACCACGAGGTATCCCATGAAAGCTTCTCGCCTCTCCTGCCGTCCACGTTCCGCGCTGCTGCTGGCAGGCTTCGCCGTCTGTGCAGCAGCCGGCGCGCACGCCCAGTCGAGCGTCCAGATCTACGGCGTGCTGGACCTCGGCGTCGGCACCTACCGCGACGCCGGCGGCGGGCGCAGCGCGCAGGTCGCCTCGGGCAAGATGACGACCAGCTACCTCGGCTTCAAAGGAACCGAAGACCTCGGCGGCGGGCTGCAGGCGTTCTTCGCGCTGGAATCGCACCTGCGACTCGACACCGGCGAACCGGGCCGCAACGCGACCGACCCCTACTTCTCGCGCAACTCCTATGTCGGGCTGAAGAGCCCGCGGGCCGGTGCGCTGATCCTCGGCCGCTACAACACGCCGTTGTGGCTTGCCGCGGTCAGCACCAATCCGTTCAACGCATCGACCGGGTTCTCGCCGAGCCTGCGGCTGCTGTTCGGGCCGATCGGCAAGACCGGCGGCGACGGCGTCTGGAGCAATTCGGTCATCTACGAAACCCCGCGCATCGCCGGCCTGGGCGGCATGGTCCAGCACCAGATGAAGGAGACCGCCCAGGGCGGCAACACCGGCGCCAACATCACGTACAACGCCGGCGGGCCGCTGGTCCTCGCGGCCGCGGTACAGCAGGTCGAAGCACCCTACACCCGCGGCAAGGAATCGGTCGCGCTGGTGGGTGGCGCCTACAACTTCGGCTTCCTGCGGGCCTTCGGCCAGTACGCGCGGGTGAAGGAGGAAGCCACACCGGCCGCCACGGCCAATACCCGCGACCGCATCGCGCAGGTCGGCGCCTCCATCCCGGTGGGCACGCCCGGCGCCGTGCTGGTGTCGTACGCCGAGGCCAAGACGTCCGGCGCGTTGAACGGGGACCGGAAGATCTTCAGCCTGGGCTACGACCATCGGCTGTCCAGGCGCACCGACCTCTACACCGTGCTGATGAGCGACCGCTACAACGCCCTGCGGCGCGGCGACAGCTTCGGCATCGGCATCCGCCACATCTTCTGACGATGGGTACGCCCGACACACAGGACACCTCGCTGCAGGGCCGCGTGGTGCTGGTCACCGGCGGTGTGCGTGGACTCGGCCGCGAGATGGCCCTGGCGCTGCTCGCCGCCGGTGCCCGCGTGGCCGCGACCGGCTCCACCGCCTCCCCGGCGGCAGATGCCCTGGCCGATGAAGCGGCAGCGCTAGGGGCGGCGGACCGGCTGTGGACTGCGACGGCCGATGTCACCCGGCCGGAAGCGTGCGCCACGCTGGTGGCGGACGTCGTGTCGCGCTTCGGCCGGCTCGACGTGCTGGTCAACAACGCGGGCCGCGGCATGCGGCTGGTCAGCGAGCGCTTCAACACCGAGCCGACCCGCTTTTGGGAGACGGACCCGCAGGCATGGCACAGCATCGTCGCCACCAACCTCGACGGGGCGTTCTACATGGCACGGGCAGCCGTGCCTGGCATGGTCGCGCGCGGGTTCGGGAAGGTGGTCAATATCTCGACCAGCGACCAGACGATGGTGCGGCGCGGCTACGCGCCCTACGGCCCGTCGAAGGCCGGGCTGGAAGCGGCGTCACGCATCTGGGCGGCAGACCTGGCCGGCACCGGCGTGGACGTCAACGTCTTCCTGCCCGGGGGTGCTGCCGACACCGACCTGCTGCCGCCCGGCGTCGATCGCAAGGGCGCCGACGGTCAGCTGCTGCCGGCTTCGGTCATGCGGCGCGGCATCCTGTGGCTGTGCTCGGATGCCTCGAACGGCGTAACCGGCCGCCGGTACATCGCGCGGCTGTGGCCCACGCAGCCCGGCGGCGAGGACACCGCGGCACCGCCGAGCATGCTGTTTCCCGGCTGAGCGCGGGTGCAGCCGCAACCTGATGGCGTTGCACCGCCCGCTCAGGGCGGCAGGTGGTCGCGTGCGAACCGGCTGTCGGCCTGGCGGCCGATGTCGCCGGTGTAGAAGCGCAGCTGGTTCTTGCCGGCACGCTTGGCGCTGTACATCGCGGCGTCGGCATGGCGGGCCAGCAGGTCGTAGGTGTCCCCGTCCTCGGGGAACAGCGCCACGCCCAGGCTGGTGGTCACCCGCAACGAGCGGCCGTCGACCTCGAACGGGTGGCTGGCCAGCGCCACCAGCTTGGCCGCCAGTGCCTGGGCGGACTCGACGTCGGGCACCATCGGCGCGAGCACGATGAACTCGTCGCCGCCCTGCCGGCTGAGCGTGTCGGACTGGCGCAGCGCCGCCGACAGGCGGTGCGCGAACTGCACCAGCACCGCGTCGCCCGCGTCGTGGCCGAGCGAATCGTTGATGTGCTTGAAGCCGTCGAGGTCCAGGTACATCAGCGCGAAACCGGTGCCTTCGCGCCTGCCGCGGGCAATCGCCTGGTGCGCCCGGTCGAGCAGCAGCACCCGGTTAGGCAGGCCGGTCAGCACGTCGTATTGCGCCAGATGGGCCATACGCAGCGCCATCGCACGCGCCTGCGTGACGTCGCGCAGCACCATCACCGCGCCGACCGTCGCGCCGTGGCGGTCCTGGATCGGCGCGGCGGTGTCCTCGATGTCGTAGCGCTCCTGCTGCCGGTTGACCAGGCGGGACGTGCTGCCCTGGGCCACGATACGCTGCTCGCGCAGGGCTTCGGCCACCGGGTCGCGGATGCGGTCCGGATCGTCGCCGTCGTGCAAGGGCAGCACCTCGACCACCGGCCGGCCGACCGCCTCGGCCGGCGGCCAGCCGCTGATCTGTTCGGCCGCCGGGTTCAGGTAGGTGACGCGGCCCTCGGCATCGGTACTGATGACCGCGTCGCCGATCGAGGCCAGCGTCACGCGGATGCGCTCCTTCTCCTCCAGCAGCCGGTCCTCCGCGGCCTTGCGGTCGGTGATGTCGGTCGCCTGCACGAACACGCCCGCCACCTCGTCGCCTTCCATGTCCGGCACGAAACTGACCAGCATGTACCGGCGCTGGCCGGCGCTGTCGGACACCGGCGTCTCGAACAACTGGCGCTCGCCGCCGAGCGCGCGCTCGAAATACAGCGCGTTGGCCCCGAACAGCCGCTGCCCGCGCCGCAGCCCGTCGGGCGTGACCGTGGATTCGTCCACGCCGCCGGCGAAGGTCTCCATGTACCGACTGTTGGCGAAGCGGATGCGCAGGCTGCGGTCCCAATACGCGACCATCGACGGCAGGCTGTCGAGGATGGTGCGCAGATCGCGCTCGGCGGTCCGCAGCTGCTGCGCCACCCGCTGGCGTCCGTCGAGTTCGCGCAGCAGCAGCCAGGCGAGTCCCAGACAGGTGCCCATCAGCCCCAGCGTCACCAGCCCCAGGGTGACGGTACGGCTGCGCCATTCGGCATAGACCATGTCCGCCGACTGGCCCACGGAGATGAGCAGCGGATAGCCCTCTACCGGCTTAAGCAGGTAGATCAGTGGGACCCCGTCGATGCCGGACCGCTCCAGGAACCGCTGCTCGCCCCGCTGGTAGCGCTGGAAGACGGCCGTCTCCCGCAGGGAGCGGCCGATCAGGACCTGGTCCATCGGATAGCGGGCCAGCAAAATCCCGTCGTCGCGCAGCAGCGAGATCCGCCCCTGGTCGCCGAGATTGACCGCATTGAAAAGGCCGTTGAAATACTGCGCCTCTAGCGCCACGACCGCCACGCCGCCGAAACTGCCGTCGGGCCGGGTGACGCGCCGCGACAGCACCACCACCGTGCGGCCGTCGAGACGCGACACCACCGGCTGGCTGATCTCCAACCCCAGGTCGGCATGCTGGCGGTGCCGAATGAAATAGTCGCGGTCGCCGGCCTGGACATTCGCAGGAGCCGATGCAGAGTCGGAGGTGAACCGGACCGCGCCGTCGGGCCCGATCACCACCATCGTTGCCATCCCCGGGACTGCGATCGCCTTGTCGAACAGGATGCGCTGGCGCACCGAGGCGGGCAGCCGCATCGTCGCAGGATCGTTGAGTTCGGCGACCAGTCCGACCAGGGAGCGGTTGTAGAAATCGAGCGTCCGGCTGATGTTCTCTTCGACCGTGTTCGCCAGGTTGGTGTCGGCCTGTAGCACCTGGCGGGTCACGTCGAGCCGGCTTTCGTAGGCGATGGCGGCGAACAGCGCCCCGATGGCCAGCGTGGGCACGGCGGCCAGCACCAGCAGCGCGCGGCGGGAGGACGAGAACAGCGGCATCGGTGAAGGCGGCAGGCGGGGACCGGAAGGCGGCGGGGACGCGCCGATTCTAGGGACGCGCCGCCGGGGCCACCGCCGCACGCACCCCGGCCCCGCGGACCTCGATGCGCACCGTGTCGCGCACGGTCCCGCCGGCATCGACCAGCTCGACACGGTGGCGGCCGGGCCAGGGCAGCCAGTCGACCCGCGCGCCGCGGCCGAGCGGCCGGCCGTCGAGGCGCCACTGTGCCGCGCCTGCCGCACCGGCCGCCTCGAACCGCAGGCGCTGGTGGCGCGGCGGGATGTCCGGGTCGAGCGCCACGATCGTGCCGTCGGCCGGGCCGGCGATGCGCAGCATCTCGGCGTTTTCCGATGATTTTCGGCCTCCAGCGCCCGCTGCGCCTGCGCTTCCAGCTATCGAATCAGGAGCATCCGGCACCGCGAACAACCGCTGCTCGGTGCCGGCGAGAAACCATTCCTCGCGCGGCGCTTCCAGCCCCGGGCCGAAGCGCACCGCGGTGTGCACCAGCCCGGCGGGCGGCGCCGGCGGCTGGCCGGGGGTGCTCCGGTGCAGGAACTGCATCGTCTGCGCCCACACCGGCGCCGCACCCGACACCCCGGACACCGACTGCATCGGCGCGCCCGAGGCGTTGCCGACCCAGACACCGACGGTGTAGCGCGCCGACCAGCCGACCGCCCAGTTGTCGCGCATGTCCTTGCTGGTGCCGGTCTTCACCGCCGCCCATGACCGGGTGGCGAGCACGCTGTCGGTGCCGAAGGTGCGGGCGCGGGCGTTCGGGTCGGCCAGGATGTCGCCGACGATGAAAGCCGCGCGCGGATCGACGGCCGCCCGGGCGGGCGCCGCGGGCGGCGCATCGGCCAGCAGCCGCGTCTCGCCGGCCCGGCCGCCGTTCGCGAGCGTGCGGTAGGCGTTGGCGAGCGACAGCAGCGACACCTCGGCGCTGCCGAGCGCCAGGCTGTAGCCGAAGTAGCCGCCCGACTCCCGCAGCGGCAGGCCGGAGGTGCGCAGCTGATCGAAGAAGGCGTCGGGCGTCACCATCACCAGCGTGCGCACCGCCGGCACGTTGAGCGAGGCCGCCAGCGCGGTGCGGACCGACACATAGCCCTTGAAGCGCCGGTCGTAGTTCTGCGGCACGTACAGGCCGCCGGCGGTGGCGATCTGCTCCGGCGAGTCGAGCACCAGCGACGCCGCGGTGAGCCGCCGCTCGGCGATCGCCTCGGCATACAGGAAGGGCTTGAGTGTCGAGCCGGCCTGGCGCTGCGCCAGCACGCCGTCGACCTCCGCCGCACGGCTCAGCGCGCCCGACGAGCCGACCCAGGCGAGCACGTCCCCGCTCGCGTTGTCGAGCACGACGACCGCGCCGTCCTCCACCTGCCGGCCGCGCAGCTCGCGCAACTGCTGCTGCAGCGCCTGCACCGCGAAGCGCTGCAGCGGCGCCGACAGCGTGGTGCGGACGGTGCCCCCGTCCGGCACGCCGGCACGGCGCAGCGCGAGCCGCGCCAGGTGCGGCGCGATGCCCTCGCTCGGATCGAAGGCGCGCCGCTGCAGCGCCGCGGTGACGAACAGGTCCAGCCCGCCGCAGCCCGCGGGGGTGCTGGCGTCCTGCGCGCGCAGCGCCTCGCAGGCGCGCCGCGTGACCGCTACGGCGCCGGCATTGGGCGCCCGTACCAGGGCGGCGGCGACCGCCGCCTCGCGGGCGTCGAGCCCGTGCGGCGCCTTGCCGAACAGCGTGCGCGCGAGTGCGTCGATCCCCACGATCTCGCCGCGGAACGGCACCAGATTCAGGTAGGCCTCCAGAATCTGGTCCTTGCGCCAGCCGCGTTCGAGCTGCTGCGCGACCACCGCCTGGCCGATCTTCTGCCCGACGCCCCGGCCGCCGGCCCCGCGCTGCAGGTCCTCGTCGAGCAGGCCGGCGAGCTGCATCGTGATGGTCGAGGCGCCGCGGGTGCGCCGGTTCCACAGATTGCCCCAGGCCGCGGCCGACACCGCCCGCCAGTCCACGCCGCTGTGCTCGTAGAACCGCCGGTCCTCCGACAGCACCAGCGCCGTGCGCAGTGCGGGCGAGACGTCGGCGATGCCGGTCCAGTCGCCGCGGCGGGCGGCCGCGTCGGTCCGCAGCCGGTGCAGCAGCGCACCGTCGCGGTCGAGGATGCGGGTGTCGGACGGGCGGAATTCGCGGCGCACGGTGTCGAAGGTCGGCACGGCGGCGACCGCCGTGGCGGCGCAGAGGGACAGGGCCGCACACGCCAGTGCTACCCACTGGGGCCCACGACGGGCCGCCCGCCGCGACGCTGCCAAGGGCGCGAACGCGAAAGGGGAACGGTCAGGCGCGTGACGGGTGGGTCGGGTCATGGAATGAAAGCCGCGGATGGTTGAGTATCGCGCCGGCCCGCGCACAGCCCGTCCGGTTCGCCATCCGGTTTGCGGCATTGGCCGACAGGCCTGCGCCCGGACGCAGCCTAAGGTGACTGTTTCTGATCCCTCTCACCGACCCCACGACCATGACCGGCACTGCCTCGCCCCTCGCCGCCCTTCCGCCCGGCCCGCCCTTTGAACGTACCCGCTACGACGGCGCGGTAATGATCTGCGGCAAATGCCAGAAGCGCGACAGCGGGCCGTCCGGTGTGAAGGCGAAGGACCTGCGCCAGGATTTTCGCGACGCGCTCGGCGAAGCCCGCCGGCACCTGCGCATCGTGCAGACCAGCTGCCTCGGCCTGTGCCCGAAAAAAGCGATCGCGGTGGCGGCACTGGCACCCTCGAACACCAGCCTGCTCGCCGCGGTACGGAACAAGGACGATGTGCGGGCGGTGGCGCAGCGGCTCACTGCTGTCAACGCTGAGCGCTGAGCGGCGCAGGCGGCCGCGCCACGCGTCGTGCCACGATAGCGGCCGCATGACACCTCTTCACTCCTTCCCCCTTCCCCCGCCCGCCGTCGTCGGACAGCCGCTGGCATCGGTCGACACACCGGCGCTGCTGCTCGACCTCGACGCCTTCGAGCGCAACCTGGACCGGATGCAGGCGGCCGCCGACGTGGCGGGCATCGCGCTGCGGCCGCACGGCAAGGCGCACAAGACGCCGGCCATCGCCCACGCCCAGATCGCCCGCGGCGCGGTCGGCATCTGCTGCCAGAAGGTCAGCGAAGCCATCGCGTTCGCCGCGGCCGGCATCGGCGACATCCACATCAGCAACGAGCTGGCGTCGGCGTTCAAGGCCGCGCTGGCGGCCGACTTGGCGGGCCGGGTGCGGCTGAGCGTCTGCGTCGACGACAGCGCCCAGGTCGCGGCGATCGGCAAGGCGGCGTCGCGGGCCGGCACGACCGTCGGCCTGCTCGTCGACATCGACATCGGGCAGGGCCGCTGCGGCGTGGCGGATGCGGACGCCGTCCGACGGCTGCTGGACGCGGCGGCACATCACCCGGGCCTCGATTTCCGCGGGTTGCAGGCCTACCAGGGCAGCGTGCAGCACATCCGCGGCCATGCCGCCCGGCAGGAAGAAGCGCAGCGGGCAGCCGACCGTGCCGGCACGATCCGCCGCGCGCTGGAGCAGGCGGGCATCCGCTGCGCCACCGTGACCGGCGGCGGCAGCGGCAGTGCCGAGTTCGACCTGCAGAGCGGCGTCTACACCGAACTACAGGTGGGCTCCTATGCCTGCATGGACCGCGACTATGCGGACAACGAAAGCGGCGCCACCCTGCCCTTCGAACATGCGCTGTTCCTGGCCGCCACGGTGATGAGCACCGCGTCGGGCCGCCATGCGGTGGTGGATGCGGGCCTCAAGTCGCTCGCCGTGGATTCAGGCCTGCCGACGGTCTGGCCGCAGGATGCGGGACTGGTCTACCGGCAGGCGAGCGACGAGCACGGCATCGTCGAACCGGCGGCCGGTGCTGCGTCCGTGCCCGCGCTCGGCACCCTGCTGCGGCTGGTGCCCGGCCATTGCGACCCGACCTTCAACCTGCACGACACGCTGGTCTGCTTCCGGGGCGACACGGTGGCGGACCTGTGGCCGATCGCCGCGCGCGGCATGTCGCGCTGAGCCGGCCGGCAGGCGGCTGTCGCTACACCAACAAAAAAAGCCGCTCGAGGAGCGGCCTTTTTGTGGGGTGGCGATGCTGCCTTCGGCAGCTGCCGTGCGATCAGCGGAAACGCGGTTCCGGCACCGTCTTCAGCTCGCCGTCGAGCGAACCGATGTAGTTGGCCAGCGCCTTCAGTTCGGCATTGGAGAACTGCTTGGCCACACCGGCCATCACGCCGTTGGAGCGGCCGATGGTGGCGTTGTTCTCGGTCTTGTACGACTTGAGCGCGACGAACAGGTAGTCGGCGTTCTGGCCGGCGATCTTCGGGTACGACGGATCGATCGGCTTGGAGAAGTTGGCGCCGTGGCAGGACACGCAGATGCCCTTCTGCAGCAGGGCGGCGACCTGGGCGCTCGGCTCGCGCGAGGGCTTGTCGGGCAGCGTCTTGGCGGCGTCCTTGCCGTGCTGCTCGTAGTAGGCGGACACGTCGGCGATGTCCTGCTCGCTCAGCGTGTCGGCGATGCCGCGCATGGTCGGATGCTTGCGGTCGCCGGCCTTGTAGGCAGCAAGCGAAGTGGCGATGTACTTACCGCTCTGGCCGGATATCTTCGGCACCTTGTAGACCTCGGGGAAGCTCGCCTGGTAGCCGACGATGCCGTGGCAGCCGATGCACATGGCGATCTTCTTCTCGCCGGCCTTGGCATCGCCCTTGACCTCCTGCGCGTGGGCCGCCGGGAGGAACGTCGTCGCGGAAGCGACGGCCAGGGCGTACATCGTGGTCAACAGCTTATTCATTTTGCGAGCACAATCTGGTGGAGGTTCAGACGTCGAATCAACCTTTGATTATAGCCAGCGGGTCTGTCCCGGCCCGCTCCCCGCAGCACCTCCGGGACGCCTCCGGTCCCGGCTCCAGCCCGACCCGCCCATGAAGTTCCAAGGCTCCCAGAACTACGTCGCCACGCCAGACCTGATGCTGGCGGTCAACGCCGCGGCGGCGCTGAAGCGGCCGCTGCTCGTGAAGGGCGAGCCGGGCACCGGCAAGACGATGCTCGCCGAGGAGGTCGCCCAGGCGCTCGGGATGCCGCTGCTGCAGTGGCACATCAAGTCCACCACCAAGGCGCAGCAGGGCCTCTACGAATACGACGCGGTGAGCCGCCTGCGCGACAGCCAGCTCGGCGACGAGCGGGTCAAGGACATCCACAACTACATCGTGCGCGGCGTGCTCTGGCAGGCCTTCACCGCCGACGAACCGGTGGCGCTGCTGATCGACGAGATCGACAAGGCCGATATCGAATTCCCGAACGACCTGCTGCGCGAACTCGACCGGATGGAGTTCTACTGCTACGAGACCCGCGAGGTGATCCGCGCGAAGAACCGCCCGCTGGTCTTCATCACCTCGAACAACGAGAAGGAGCTGCCGGACGCCTTCCTGCGCCGCTGCTTTTTCCACTACATCCGCTTCCCCGATCCCGAGACGATGCAGCGCATCGTGGACGTGCATTTCCCGACGATCAAGCGGGAGCTGCTCGCCGCGGCGATGAAGACCTTCTACGAGGTGCGCAACCTGCCCGGCCTGAAGAAGAAGCCGAGCACTTCCGAACTGATCGACTGGCTGCGGCTGCTGGTGGCCGAGGACATCCCCACCACCGCGCTGCAGTCGCCCGACCAGAAAGTGGCGGTGCCGCCGCTGGTCGGCGCCCTGCTGAAGAACGAACAGGACACCACCCTGTTCGAGAAGCTGGTGCAGATGAACGCGCGCAACCGCTGATGGCCTTCGTCGAACCGGTCACCCTCGCCGCCCGCGGCATTGCGCTGGTGCCGCTCGCTGCCGGCCATGCCGACGGCCTGCGCGCCGCCGCCTCCGACGGCGAACTCTGGCGGCTGCGCGTGACCTCGGTTCCGGAACCGCAGGACGTGGAGGCCTACATCGCGACCGCGCTGCAGATGCGCGAGGCCGGCTCCCGCTTCCCCTTCGCCGTGACCGACGAGGCGACCGGCGTCGTGCTGGGCACCACCAGCTACCACGACATCCTGCCGGCCGTGCAGCGGCTGGAGATCGGCTACACCTTCTACGGCCGCCGCTGGCAGCGCACCCACGTCAACAAGGTCAGCAAGCTGCTCTTGATGGCCCATGCGTTCGACACGCTCGGCTGCCAGGTGGTCGGCTGGCGGACCGACAACTTCAACTACGCGTCGCAGCAGGCGATCGAGCGGCTCGGCGCAAAGAAGGACGGCGTGCTGCGCGGCCATGCGCTGCGCCGCGACGGCACCATCCGTGACACCGTCATGTACAGCCTGCGCGCCGGCGAATGGCCGGAGGCCCGCGCCCAGCTGCTCGACCGGCTGGACCGCGGCGACCGCGCCTGACCGGAGCGGCGACGTGTCAGGCCGCCGCCTCCGCGTCGTCGAACCGGCCGGCCCGTGCGCGCTGCAGGGCCGGCAGGTGCGGCAGCGGCAGGATTTCGCCGAGGCGCTCCGCGACCTTACCCCCATAACTGTCTGGCGACTTGCGCGCCACGAAGGCCAGCGCGGCGATCAGCTCGCCGAGCAGCGCCGCTTCGTCTGCGGCACCGCGCAGCGCACGGATGCAGTCGCCGGCGAGCGGGTCGCGGATCAGCTCCAGCATGCCGACCATGTACATCTTGGCGGCGACCATCGACCGGCGGGTCGAACCCACGTCGGGCGCCAGATCCGCGACTTGCGGCTCCGCCACCGGTGCGGCCGGCGCGGCCTGCTGCAGGTACCCGGCCTCGACCAGCCGCGCGATCGTCGCGTCGGCCGACGGGCCGAACATCGCCCGCAGATCGTCCGCGCCGTGCCGGCCGTTGCACAGGATCAGCAGCTGGCGCTCGGCCGGCCGCAGTCCGCCGGAGCGGTCCTGCAGCGCGGCGAGCGCGCGGTCGGTCTTCAGGTAGGGCATGCCGGCGGTCCTGCGTTGCGGAAGCCGCAGGCTAGCGGCGGGCAGTGAAACCGACATGACAGGAGCATCGCCACCATGCTGACCGACTTCTTCTACACCCTGCGCAGCGCCCGGCTGCCGGTCTCGGTGAAGGAATACCTGACGCTGCTCGAGGCGCTGCAGGCCGACGTGGTCGGGCCGCAATCCGACGGTGCCTGGACGATCGACGACTTCTACCACCTGGCCCGCACCGTGCTGGTGAAGGACGAGAAACACTACGACAAGTTCGACAAGGCCTTCGGCGCCTATTTCCACGGCGTGCAGCAGGTGACCGACCCGACGCGCGAGATCCCTGCCGACTGGCTGCGGCAGCTCCTGGAACGCGAGCTCACGCCCGAGCAGCGCGCGGCCGTCGCCAAGATGGACTGGGACGAGCTGATGCAGACGCTGCAGAAGCGGCTCGACGAGCAGAAGGGCCGGCACGAGGGCGGCAGCAAGTGGATCGGGACCGGCGGCACCTCGCCCTTCGGCCATGGCGGCTACAACCCGCAGGGCGTGCGGATCGGCGGTGCCGGAAAGAATCGCAGCGCGGTCAAGGTCTGGGACCAGCGGGCGTATAAGGACTACGACGACAGCCAGGAACTCGGCAGCCGAAACATCAAGGTCGCGCTGCGCAGGCTGCGCCGTTTCGCCCGCCAGGGCGCGCCCGACCAGCTCGACCTGGAGGACACCATCCATTCGACCGCCGCCAACGCGGGCTGGCTCGACCTGCGCATGGTCCCCGAACGGCGCAACAACGTGAAGCTGCTGCTGCTGATGGACGTCGGCGGATCGATGGACGAGCACGTCGGCCGCGTGGAAGAACTGTTCTCGGCGGTGAAGAGCGAATTCAAGCACCTCGAATTCTTCTACTTCCACAACTGCGTCTACGACTTCATGTGGAAGAACAACCGCCGGCGGTTCGCCGAGAAGTTCGACACCTGGGACGTGATCCGCCGCTACAACAAGGACTATAAACTGGTCTTCGTCGGCGACGCGACGATGAGCCCCTACGAGATCCTGCAGCCGGGCGGCAGCGTCGAATACAACAACGACGAGGCCGGCGCCGAATGGCTGCAGCGCCTGACCCACGCCTTTCCGCACTACGCCTGGATCAACCCGGAACCGCAGGGTGTCTGGCAGTACCGGCAGAGTATCGGCCTGGTGCAGCAGCTGATGTCGCAGCGCATGTACCCTTTGACACTCGCCGGGCTCGAGGAAGCGACGCGGCTGCTGTCAAAATAGGTCGGATGCGATCGAGTCGACACGCCGTACCCTCCTCCCTCCCAACGCCGGCTCGCTTGCCGGCGTTTCTTTTTGTTGCGGCGCTTTCGCTGCAGGGCTGTAGCGTTTTCAAGAAGAGCGACGACGCCGACGCACCGGCCGACGGCAGCCGCATCCTCAGCAGCGCCGAAGCCGGGCAGGACCCGGAGAAGACGCAGGGCGCCGACCGCCGCGATGCCTTCGTGCTGACCGTGCAGGCACCGCCGGAGATCCGCACCTACCTCACCCGGCATCTCGAACTGCAGCGCTACCGCACGCTCGACGACCTGGATGCGCGCGAACTCTCGCGGCTGCTCGGCGCGGCCGAGGCCAATGCACGCGAACTGCTCGGCACGCTCGGCTACTTCGCGCCGCGCATCAGCCTCGAACTCAACGAAACCCCGGCCAGCGGCAAGGCGCCGCGCGAAGTGCTGCTCGCCGTCGATCCCGGCGAGCAGACGCGCATCACCGACGTCGACATCGCCTTCGCCGGCGAGATCGAGAACGACGCCCGCGCCGCCACGCAGCGCAGCGAGGTGACGTCCAACTGGTCGCTGCGGCCCGGCCTGGGCTTCACCCAGGACGCCTGGGACGGTGCCAAGGCGGGTGGCCTGCGCCGCATCACCGCGTTCCGCTTTCCCACCGCCAGCGTGAAGGCAAGCCGCGCCGAGGTCGACGCCGACACGCAGCGGGCAAAGCTCTCGGTCACCTACGACTCGGGGCCGGCCTTCCGCTTCGGGCCGGTGCAGGTGCGCGGCGCCGAACGCTATCCGCCCGAGGTAGCTCAGCGCCTGTCGCGGCTGCCGGTCGGCGCCGACTACGACCAGGCCAAGCTGCTGGAGGCGCAGCAGCGGCTGGCGAGCAGCGGGTACTTCGACTCGGTGTTCCTGACGCTCGATCCCGACGCGCCGAACCCGCTCGCCGCGCCCGTCATCGCGCAGGTGCGCGACGCCAATTTCCAGAAGGTGGTCTTCGGCATCGGCTTCAGCACCGACAGCGGCCCGCGGGTGTCGCTCGACCACACCCACAACCGGCTGCCGCTGATCGGCTGGCGGGCAGTGTCCAAGCTGTCCTTCGACCGCAAGACCAAGGTGCTGAATTCCGAGCAGACCTCCTTGCCCGACGAGAACCAGTGGCGCTGGGTCACCGCGCAGCGACTGCAGCGCGAGACCACCGGCAGCTACGAGGTCAACAGCGGCCGGCTGCGCGGCGGGCGGGCCAAGGGCACCGACCACATCGACCGCAGCTACTACCTGCAGTACGACTATGCGAAGAGCCAGGGGCCGGACGCGCCGCCCAACGCTTCGGCGCTGAGCGTCAACTACAGCTGGACCGGCCGCTACTTCGACAACAACACCGCACCCACCCGCGGCTACGGCTTGGCGCTGGAAGCCGGCCCCGGCTACACGCTGACCAATGAGCGGGCGCCCTTCGTCCGCACCTATGCCCGCGGCCTGTACTTCGTGCCGCTCGGTACGGTGCAGCCGACCGGCGGCGGCGAGGCGCGCCGCAGCCGCCTGCAGCTGCGGGCCGAAGCCGGCGCCGTCGCGACCCGCGCCACCGCGGACGTGCCCGCGCCGCTGCTGTTCCTGACCGGCGGGGACACCACGGTGCGCGGCTACAGCTACCGCCAGATCGGCGCCCGCACCGTCAACGGCCAGCTGTATGCCGGCCGCTACCTCGGCGTGGCGAGTGCCGAATGGCAGCGCCCGATCGTCTGGAACGGCGAGATGACCGAATTCGAAAGCGCGGTGTTCCTGGATGCCGGCGCGGTCGCCGACCGCATCGGCGACCTGCAGGCCAAGGTCGGTGTGGGTGCGGGCGTGCGCTGGCGCAGCCCGGTCGGGCCGCTGCAGGCGGACGTGGCCTACGGCGTCGATGCGAAACAGCTGCGCCTGCACCTGCGGCTCGGCTTCACCTTCTGATCCGGCGCGGCATGGTGTCTTCTGCTTCCCTTCCTTCTTCCGCGCCGGGCGCCCCGACGGGCACGCTCCCCGGCAGCGATCCGCTGGCCGACGTCCGGCCCGACGCGCCCCGCCCGCCGGCACCGCCGCCGCGCCGCCGCCGTCCGCTGCGCTGGCTCGGCTGGCTGCTTGTGGTCATCGGCCTGCTGGTAGCCGGATTGGTAGCCGGCCTGTGGATCTGGACCGGCTCCGACCAGTCCCTCGCCAGTGCGCTGCACCGCGGCGCCCGCTACCTGCCGGCAGGCCAGACGCTCGAGACCCGCGACGTCACCGGGTCGCTGCGCACCGGCGGCCGCATCGGCTGGCTGCGCTGGCAAAGCCCCACGCTGTCGGTCGAGGTGGAAGACGCCACCCTCGGCTGGACGCTCGCGCCGCTGCTGTCGCGCCAGGTGCGGCTCGGCGAGGTACACGCCGCCCGCATCACCATCGCCCGCCAGGGCACGCCGGACGATAGCCCCACCGAGCCGCTCGCCCAGCTGACGCTGCCGGTGGACATCGACCTGCCGTTCCGGGTCGACCGGCTGCAGTGGACCGGCCCGCCGGAAGTGGAAGCCCTGGCCCTCGCAGGCCGCTACCGGTACGTCGGCGGCCACCACCGGCTGAAGGTCGACGGCGTGAACATCGCCGGCAGCCACTACGCCGGCACGGTGGACCTGCAGGGCGCGGCGCCGATGGCGCTCGACGCGACGCTGCGCGGCCGCATCCGCACGCCGGTGCCCGGCAGCGACGTGCCGCTGGCCGTCGGCGCAGGCGTGGCGGTGCGCGGCACGCTGGCGACGGCCGCCGCGCGGCTCCACCTCGCCGCGGCCGTCCTGCCGGCGGAGACCGATGCGCCGGCGACGGCGCCGTCGTCCGAGACGCAACCCGGCGCAGTGCCCCCCGCCCCGGCTGCCGCGATGCGCGCCCGGGCCGCCGCCGAGGTCGCGCCGTGGCTGCCGCAGCCGCTGCTCTCCGCGCGGGTCGAGGCCGAAGGGCTTGACCTGGCGCGCCTGTGGCCGCAAGCCCCCGCCACGTTGCTCAGCGGCACGGTCGATGCCGGCCCGCAGCCCGGCGCATCCGGCGCCGATCCCGCCTGGCGCGCCCGGGCCGCGCTGCGCAACGACCTGCCGGGCGCCTGGGACACCGGCCGCCTGCCGGTCGCCGCCGTCGATGCCGACGCCCGGCTCGACGCCGGCGTGTGGACCGTCCCGGCCGCCACGCTGCAGCTCGGCGGCGGCACGCTGGCCGTCGAGGGCCGCTGGGGCCCGGCACCGTCCGCACCGCCGACGGTTCCGCCGGCAACCGCGCCTGCCACCCCGTCGTCTGCACCGGCCTCCACGCCGGCCGCCCGTCCGGCCCCGTGGGAAGCCCGCGCCACGCTGCGCGGCATCCGTCCAGGCGAACTGCACACCCAGCTCGACGGCCCTGCCATCGGCGGCACCGCGACCGCCGCGCAGCAGGGCGACGCGATCGACTTCGACGTCGATCTGGCCGCCGACACCACCGCACCGCGCGCAACCACGCCCCGCACCGCCGCACGCCGCGAAGGGTCAGCACCGCCCTCGACACTGCGCAGCCTGAACCTCCGCAGCGCCGCCGCCCAGGGCCGCTGGGAAGCCGGCACGCTCGATCTGCGCACCCTGCGCATCCGCGCAGCCGACGCGTCCGCCGACGGCAGCGCGCAGGTCCGCCCGCAGGACAAGGCCGGCCGAGCCAAGCTGGCGCTCGTGCTGCCCGGCGGCCGCGCGACGGTCGACGGCGCCATGGCTCCGACGAGTGGCGCTGGCACCGCCACCGTCGCGCTGCAGGATGCCGCGCTGCTGCAGCGCTGGGTCGAGGCGCTGCCCGGCCTGTCCACCGCGTTCGGCGGCGTGCGGCTCGATGGCGCCGCCCAGCTCGACGCCCGCTGGACCGGCGGCTGGCAACCGGCGCTCGACCGCTGGCAGAAAGGCACGCTGGCGCCCGCCACAGCGAAGGGCGAACTGGCGCTGCAGGCCACGCTGACCGCTTCCCGGTTCGATCTCGCCCTGCCCGCCACTACTGCGGCTGCAGCACCGACATCCGATGCAAAAGCGGCTCCAGCGCCCGCTGCACCTGCGCAAGCAGCTATCAAATCAGGAGCAAAGCCCGTAGTGACCAACACGCGCGCCGCCACCGTCGCCCTGCGGGGCGTGCGGGCCGAGCTGTCCGGCTCGCTGGCGCAGGCCACGCTGTCGCTGCAGGGCGAAGCCGCCACCGGCACGCAGACCGTCAACCTGCGCACCCGCGCCAGCGGCGGCCTGGCCGGCGCCGGCCTGTGGCGGGCGGCCGTTCAGTCGCTGGCGCTGGAGGCACGCGACACCACCCTGCCCGGCCCCTGGCAGCTGGCGCTCGACACGCCGGTGGACCTGCAGCTGCGCCAGGCGCCCGGTAGCCTGTCGGTCGATGCCTCCGCTGCCTCCGCCGCGCTGCGCGGCCCGGCGCCCGGCACCGTGCGCATCGCCTGGCAGCCGCTGCAGTACCGCCAGACCGGCAGCGGCGGCGCCGCCCGCCACCGGCTGCAGAGCAAGGGCCGGCTGACCGGCCTGCCGATGGCCTGGGCCCAGGCCCTGGCCGAGGGCGGCGACGCGGCCCTCGCCAAGCTCGGCCTGTCCGGCGACCTGGTGTTCGACGGCGAATGGGACGTGGACGCCGGCGATACCCTGCGCGCCCGGGCCCGCCTGGCGCGCACCAGCGGCGACATCCGCATCCAGACCGGCGCCGAGGCCCTGCCGCCGACCACCCGCATCACCAGCAGCGGCACCGGCACCGGCGCGCAGAGCGCAGCCGCGTCGGCCCAGCCGGTTGCTACGACCAGCGCCGGCGTGCGGGAAGCGGCACTGACCGTCTCCGCCGACGGCGACGCGGTGCAGGCCCAGCTCGCCTGGGACAGCGAACGCGCCGGCAACCTGCGCGCGAGCGTCGGCACCCGGCTGCAGAAGCAGGACGGCGGCTGGTCTTGGGCCGAGAACGCGCCGCTGCAGGGCACGATCCGCGCACGGCTGCCCAACATCGGCGTCTGGTCGGTGCTGGCGCCGCCGGGCTGGCGGGTGCAGGGCACGCTGGAAGCGGATGCCGCCCTCGCCGGCAACCGCGCCGCGCCGCAGTGGACCGGCACGCTCGCCGCCGACGGCCTGTCGGTGCGTTCGGCGGTCGAGGGGATCGAACTGCGCGACGGCCGCCTGCGCGCCGCGCTGCGCGGCGACCGGCTGGAGATCACCGAATTCCGCCTGCGCGGCGGCACCGGCGCCAGCACCCGGATCGCCGGCATCGCCGGTAGCCGCGCCACCGCTCGCATGGTGGCGGCGCCGTCGGACGGCGGCCTGCTCACCGCCACCGGCAACGTCAGCTGGGTCAGCGGCATCCGCATGGACGTGCGCGCCGTGGCCGAGGCGCTGCGCGTCTCGGTCCGCACCGACCGTCAGGTCACCGTCTCCGGCACCCTGCAGGCGCGGCTCGACGACGGCCGGCTGGTGCTGCGCGGCGCGCTGAAGACCGACCGCGCGGTCATCATCCTGCCCGACGACAGCGCGCCCACGCTCGGCTCCGACGTGGTGATCCGCTCGGCCGCCAAGGACAAGGAGGCCGCCGAGAAGGCCGCCCGCGCCGGCGCACCGCAGTCCAAGGTCGAGACCGCCAAGCCGCCCGACATCGCCGTCACCTTCGACTTGGGCGACGATTTCGCGGTCCAGGGCCGCGGCATCACCACCCGGCTGGCGGGCCAGCTGGATATCCGCAGTACCGACGGTCTGGCGCTGCCGCCGCGCGTCACCGGCGAGATCCGCACCGTACAGGGCCAGTACCGCGCCTACGGCCAGTCGCTGGACGTGGAATCGGGCGTGGCCCGCTTCAACGGCCCCTACGACAACCCGTCGCTTGACATCCTGGCGATCCGGCCGAACATCGCGGTGCGTGCCGGCGTGCAGATCACCGGCACCGCGCAGGCGCCGCGGGTGCGGCTGTACTCCGATCCGGTGCTGACCGATGCGGAGACGCTGTCGTGGGTGGTGCTCGGCCGCAGTACCGCCAGTGGCGGGGCCGAGGCGGCGCTGCTGCAGCAGGCGGCGCTGGCGCTGCTGTCGGGCAGCAAGGGCAGTTCCGGCAACGTCGCGCAGAAACTCGGCCTGGACGAGATCGGCTTCAAGGGACCGGGCTCCGGCAGCGATGCGAGCAGCGCCGCCCTCACCTTCGGCAAGCGCCTGTCGCAGAACTTCTACGTGACCTACGAACGCAGCCTGTCGGGCGCCTTGGGCACGATCTACATCTTCTACGACCTGACCCGCCGACTGACGCTGCGCGGCCAGACGGGGTCGAAAAGCGCGGTGGATCTGATCTACACGGTCCGGTTCGACTGAGGAACCGAGGAGCGGGCCGCGCCTACAATCGCCGGCTCGCCTCCTCGTAGTTCAATGGATAGAACGAGTGCCTCCTAAGCGCTAGATACAGGTTCGATTCCTGTCGAGGGGGCCATTAAATGGTTCAAAGTCTTCCGGAAAAGTGCAGTTGCGCCACTTTTCCCGATGACAAACCTCCTTTTTGGTCCGCACTTGTGCGCACTGATATGCCGTCATCCGCTGCCCTTTTGGGGGCACATTTGGGGCATATTTTCGGAAGTTGGGGGCACATTAGTGCCGCCGGCAACTCACGCAGCCAGAAGCCGGGTCTGCTCAATGGGCAAAGCGCCCCGATTTGCCCCAGTTCCCAAGGAAAAAGCCTGAACGGAGGCCAAGAGCTGTTGTGCTTGTGACCGCAAACTGCCAGCAGCAGCGGCAGCTTCCTCGACTAGTGCTGCGTTTTGCTGCGTGACCCTATCCATCTGATTGACTGCCTCGCCAACCTGGGCGACGCCAAGAGCCTGCTCCTGGCTCGCGTGGCTGATCTGTTCGACCAGTTCCGCAAGCGCAGTCACTGATCCTGCTGCATCGGTCATCGAGGCCCCCGCCTCTTCAGCCAAGCTGACGCCTTGACCGACCGTGATTACGCTCTGAGAAATCAGTTGTTTGATCTCGCCGGCTGCTCCCGCACTACGCTTAGCCAGATTGCGCACTTCGGCTGCGACAACCCCAAAGCCCTTGCCTTGGTCTCCTGCGCGCGCTGCTTCCACCGCAGCATTCAAAGCCAGTATGTTCGTTTGAAACGCGATGCTGTCAATCACTCCCACGATGTCTTCGATGCGCTTGGAGCTGGCGTTGATATCGCTCATCGAATTGACAACGCGCTGCACTATCGCGTTGCTCCCTTTCACTGCATCGAGCGAGTGAGCCGCCATCCGCGCTGCTTGGGCTGAATTCGCCGCATTGTTCTGGACCGTGCTGGCGATCTGATCCATCGTCGCCGCCGTCTCTTCAAGTGCGCTGGCCTGCTCTTCGGTACGCTGGCTCAGGTTTTCGTTACCGCTGGCGATTTCTGCGGCGCCGGTGAAGATGGATTCGGCTGCCTGGCGAACGTGCAATACCGTCATCTGCAAACTGCGCTGCATCTCTGCGAGTGATGCCAGGACGCTGGACTTGCGAACGGTCGGGGCTTCGTGAACATCGCTCAGGTCGCCAGACGCCACGACCCGAGCGACCGCGCTCAACTGTGCCGGCTCAGATCCAAGCGTATGGATGAGCGATCGAACGATGGCCCAGCCGCACAGGATGGCGAATGCCAAGGCCAATGAGGCTGCTGCTATCAAGGTATTTCGGTCGAACAGGTAAGCGCTCTGGGCTTGCTCGACCAGCGCTGTTGATCGCTCTGCCGTGTATTCGCGGTAGGCATTGGTCGAGGCAATCAGCTCGGCTAGAAGGGGCCGGCACTCATCCAAAATTTTCTGCGTGGCTTCGACGCTCTGGCGCCGATTCGCCAAGTCCACCACGCCCAATGCGACGGGTGCATACCGGCTCTCCACTTCAGCGATGCGATCAATTAGTTCCGCAGCCTTTGGACTGGCGTCTTTCGCTTCCCGCACCAGTCTTTGCAAGCGCGCTACCCGCTCCTGTACGGCCTTGTGTGCTGCGAGCACTTCTTTGTATTCCGCAGTCATGTCGCCCGACGCTCCCAACAGCGTCATGTTGCGCGCGGCAATCGCCCGGCGGTCAACGGCAGTCCGCACCTGCTCGGCCAGCAATGCACGTGCATTGATGCCATGTACATAGGAATAGAACTTCTGGTTGCCCGCGTTCAGGAGATAGGTGGCAAAGCCTGCCACTAGTGCGATAAGCACAACCAACGCACCAAAGGTGAGCGTGAGTTGCTTTTTGACTGTCATCGGGGATTTCATGATGTTTAGGTGTGTTTTATGAGACCGCGAGATTGAACCGTGCAATCGTGTAAAGGACGTGTAAAAACTTCTGCGCAAGGAACGTGCGCATGCAATACGTGGGCTGTACCACGTCGGATTCGACCTGCACCCCAAACGCGCAGACGAGACCCCGCCCCGCCGGATTCCTAAATCCCCCTGCTTTCACGAAGGTGCCGCGCAGTCTCCTCGTGGCCCCGTGGCAGGCCCCGCGCGGCTTGGCGCGAAGTAGAGCATGTTGGGCGCGGTGACGGGATTTGGCGGCTTTTTATCGCTTCAGCCGCATCCAGTCGGGCGTCCGTTACGTAACGACAGAAGAGCGACAGGTGCCGACCATCCGGCGCATGTTCCGGTGCTCGCCGGCAGCGCGTTTTCCGTAGGGTCGCGCTGTGCGGAGCATCGTTCGTACCCAGCGGCGTTGGCGCCGCGGCGTCGGCTTCCTGGGCCTTCTGTTTTTCTGTTTTTGCGATAGATCGCCTATGCGAATCCAACTGCCTTGGCGCATTGAGCGCAGCGCAGTGCGTGTGATCCTGGTGGACGATGCAGGTGCCGTTCTTCTCCTGTCGAGTTGCGAGGCCGGCAACGCTGCAGACGGGCCGGTCTGGCAACTCCCCGGCGGCAGCGTCGCATCTGGCGAGACGCTGACCGAAGCGGCCTTGCGCGAGGTGCATGAGGACACGGGTCTCGCCCTCTCCCCCGACGATGTGAGCCCTGCGCTGTGGCGCCGCGACGTGCTGCGCCGTGCGCGCGGTCGCGCCCTGCTACAGCACGAAGCCATCTGCACCGTCAGGGTCAAGGGAGTCGCACCTGATGTCGACCCAGCCGCCTGCAGCGAAGAGAGGTCAGACGATCCACGTCAATACCGTTGGTGGCATCCCGGGGAGATCGGCAGCTCGACCGACAGCTTCTATCCGAGCAACCTGCCGCAGCACCTGCCGGCGCTGCTGCGCACCGAGCCGGTCGAGGAGCCGTTCGAGCTCGTGGAGTAGAAACAGCACGGCCAACAATAAGGGCGCCCGCAGGCGCCCCGATGGATCCGATGCTGGCGAGGATCAGGTTGGCAGCGCGTCCGACTGCTGCGGCTCGGCCGCCTGGCCGATGCCCACCATCTTGCGCGCGAGCGGCGCCTCGGCCGACGTCACGAAGTTGCCGCCGGCGAACGGCCCCAGCTCCAACGGCCCGAGCGCATCGACCTGCGGCCGGACCGCCCATGCGTCGCTCTGCTCCGCCGCGCGCTTGAGCGCATCCCACACGAAGCCCATGCGGTGCTCGCGGGTGTCGGTAGCGATGACATTGACGCCATCGCCCATGGGCGCATGCGACAGCAATGCCACCGCCTCGGCAATCGCCGGGCCGAGCTCCTGCAATGCCCGCCACGCTTCGCGCCGGGCATAGGCCACATAAGCGGTGCCATCGGCCCGCAGGAAGCCCTGCGCATCGCGGCTGGCCGTGTGCTTCGGCTCGATGCTCTCGGCCTCGACCTGCTGCAGGGCCGTGCGCAGCTCGTCGACCATCGAGAGCGCGTCGTTCTTCTCAAAGAGCGCGGCCTTCACCTTTTTCGTGCGGGTGTAGTTCGCTTGGGCGAAGACGTGCTTGAAGGTGGCCTCAGGCGTTCATCTGCGCCGGCTTGGGGTCCTGGACCGGCAGGTTCGTGCCCGGGTCCGATGGCGGGTCTCCCACCGGTGTTTCTGCAGGGGCTGGCGTCGGCGGCGTCTGAATCGGCGGCACGGGGATCGGGGCTTCGGTCGGCATGGTGGCTCCTTGCAAAAAATCCATCATGCGCAGCGCGTGGCGCTGCACCGTTTCCGCGTGCTACGACCCGCCGTCGCGCCGCTCAGGAGCGAGGCGCATACCGGCGGTCGTTGAAATACTGCGTCATGTCAGGCCCTGCGCCGCCCGCCGGGCTGCGCGGAGTCCCCTGCACGCCGGCAAAACCACCCGGTCCGGGGATGCCGCGCAGTTCCGGGCAGTTGTCGTTGTTCTGCCCGAACACCATCACCGAAGCGGTCGGAAACCGGCGGTACAGCGTGTCCCCGATCTGCCGCGTCAGATCGACCGGCGCAGTGCGCGACTGGTAGATGGTACGGTTGGCGCGGTCGAGTACCGTGAAGCACACGTCGGCGGATGCGCCGCTGCAGGCGCAGAGCGCCAGCATGCAGACGGCGGAGGACAGACGGACAGCGGCCATGACGACTCCTGCGAACGGATCGGAAGAGTGTCGATGCTATCGACGCCCGCAGGGTGTAGGCCCCGGACGGACACCGGAAACGGTGTCGTCCTGCACCCCGTACACGCCTGCCCGGCTGGAATGCAGGGCACTATCACAAATCATTGATGAGACCCCCCGTCTCCTCTTGGGCCCGCTCCGGCGGGTCTTTTTTTGCCCGTTCGCGCAGGAGCGGTCAGACGTTGAACAGGAAGTTCATCACGTCGCCGTCCTTGACGACGTATTCCTTGCCTTCCGAACGCATCTTGCCCGCGTCCTTGGCGCCCTGTTCGCCGCCGTGGGCGATGTAGTCGTCGAACGCGATGGTCTGCGCACGGATGTAGCCGCGCTCGAAATCGCCGTGGATCACGCCGGCCGCCTGCGGGCCGGTGTCGCCGATGCGGATGGTCCAGGCGCGGACTTCCTTCACGCCGGCGGTGAAGTAGGTCTGCAGTCCGAGCAGCTTGAAGGCGGCGCGGATCAGGCGGTTCAGGCCCGGCTCTTCCTGGCCGATCTCGGCGAGGAACATCTTCTTGTCCTCGTCGTCCATCTCGGCCAGGTCGGCTTCGATCTTGGCGCAGATGGCCACCACCGGCGCGCCCTGCTTGGCCGCGTATTCGCGCAGGCGGTCCAGATAGGGGTTGTTCTCGAAGCCGTCCTCGGCCACGTTGCCGACGAACATCGCCGGCTTGGAGGTGATGAGCGTGAAGCTCTTGACCAGCGGCATTTCCTCCTTGGTGAACTCCAGCGCCCGCACCGGGATGTTGTCGTTCAGCGCCTTCTGGCAGCGCTCCAGCAGGCCGACCAGCTTCTGCGCATCCTTATCGCCGGACCGCGCGACCTTGGTGTGGCGGTGCAGCGCCTTCTCGACCGTGGCCAGGTCGGCCAGGCAGAGTTCGGTCTGGATCACCTCGATGTCGGAAATCGGGTCCACCCGGCCGGCGACGTGGATCACATTCTCGTCGTCGAAGCAGCGCACCACGTTGACGGTCGCATCGGTCTCGCGGATGTGCGCGAGGAACTTGTTGCCCAGGCCTTCGCCGGTGCTGGCGCCGGCCACCAGGCCCGCGATGTCGACGAACTCGACGATCGCCGGCACGACGCGCTCGGGCTTCACGATCTCGCTCAGCTGCGCGAGGCGCGGGTCCGGCACCTCGACCACGCCGACGTTCGGCTCGATCGTGCAGAAGGGATAGTTCTCGGCGGCGATGCCGGCCTTGGTCAGCGCGTTGAAAAGGGTGGACTTGCCGACGTTGGGCAGGCCCACGATGCCGCATTGGAGGCTCATGGCGGGGCTTTCAGGAAACGGGGGGAAACCGGGAAACGGAGGGCACAGAGGCCGGCGCGGCAGGCGCGGGGCCGGCGCCGCGGACCCGGGATTTTACCGGCCGGGGCCGTGCGCTCAGTCGAAGCGGTAGTCCGCCGACACCGGCTGACCGACCCGCAGCACCTGCCCCGCCCCGGCGTGCAGAATCGCGTTCATGCCGAAGGTGACGCCGCCGCCCAGCCGGGCATCGGCCCGGTAGGTCTGCAGCGTGTCGCCGACCGCAGGGTCGCTCAGCGCGGTGGCCGGGTCGATGTTGGGCACCGGGCAGCGCACGCAGGGCTTGACCGGCTGCAGCCGCACTTCGTTCTCCGGCGGGCCGATGTGCAGCATCTCCAGCCGGTCCTCGTCGTGGGCCTCCAGGCCCGACAGCACGATGTTGGGCCGGAACCGGTCCATGCCCACCGGCGCATGGCCGGCCCGCCGGAGCCGCTGGTTCAGGCCGTCGAGCGACGCCTGGCTCGCCACCAGCAGCGGATAGCCGTCGGCGAACAGGTACGGTGCCGCCAGGCCGCCGGTCCAGTCGGTGCTGGCCATGCGCGGCCGCTCGGGGTCGGCGCGCACCAGCCGCAGCGGCTGGCCCAGGAAATCGCTGAACCACTGGGCCGCCAGGTCGCCCATGTCCCAGGCCTGGACCGTATCGCGCCAAACCCGCACCGCACGCGGCGACTCGGCGCTCTCGAGCGGCAGATGCAGCGCCAGCATGCCGGGCGCCCGCAGCACCATGTCGTAGCGGCGCAGTTGCGGCCGGACCAGCGCCATGCGCGGCAAGGTCCGCTGGGTGACGAATTCGCCCGTCGGCGTCACCACCATCCACGCGCGGTCCCAGGCGAGGCCGGTGTCGTCGAGTTCCGAGGCGTCCAGCGCGATGCCGGCGCAGGACTTGATCGGGTACACGTACAGGCCGGCCAGCACGGCGGTGAGGTGGAAGTCGCTGTCGAAAGTGTCCACAGGAGGCATGGCGGAGGAAGGCTTGGGCCGGGCGGAAAGCCGGCCATTGTGCCGTTACGTCGCCCCGGGAGCCGCTCCCTACAATGGTCCGATGGCGCACACCCTCGACGTATGTATCCGCGGAGCCGGCGTGGTCGGCCGCACCCTGGCACTCCTGCTGGCCCGCGAACGGCTGCGCGTGGGGCTGGTCGGCACCCCGGCCGGCGACCCTGGCGCGTCGCCCGACGTGCGCGCCTATGCGCTCAATGCCGCATCGCGCACCTTGCTCGCCTCGCTGCGCAGCTGGCCGGATGCGCCGCACTGCACGCCGGTCTCCGGCATGGAAGTGCACGGCGACGAAGGCGCCACGGTCCGCTTCGACGCCGCCGGCCAGGGTGCCGATGCACTCGCCTGGATCGTGGATGTGCCGGCGCTCGAAACCCGGCTGGCCGATGCGTTGCGGTACCAGCCGCAGGTCGAATTGCTGGACGCGCCGCGCCCGGCTGCCCTGACGGTGGTGTGCGAAGGCCGCGCGAGCGCGACCCGTGCCGAATTTGGTGTCGGGTTCGAGACCACACCCTATGCCCAGCGCGCGATCGCGGCGCGGCTGCAGGCGGCCCGGCCGCACGGCGGCGTCGCCCGGCAGTGGTTCCTGGCCGACGGCGTGCTCGCGCTGCTGCCGCTGGGCGGGGCCGATGCCCATGCGGTCGCCCTGGTCTGGTCGGCGGATACGCCCCGGGCCGACGCCCTGATGGCCCTCGACGATGCAGCCTTCGCCCAGGAAGTCGATGCCGCGACCGGCCACGCGCTCGGCCCGCTGACACCCGACAGCCGCCGCTGCGACTGGCCGCTGCAGCTGGCCCGCGCCGACCGCTGGACCGGCCCGATGCCCGCGGGCGCCGGCATGCCGGCCGGTGCGAGCTGGGTGCTGGCCGGCGATGCAGCGCACACCGTGCATCCGCTGGCCGGCCAGGGCCTGAACATCGGCCTGGCCGATGCCGAGGAACTCGCGCGGGTGCTGCACGAGCGCGACTACTGGCGCAGTCCGGGCGATGCGCGGCTGCTGCGCCGTTACGAACGTGCTCGCAAGGCGGGACTGGCGCCGATGCGGCTGGCGACCGATGGCCTGCAACAGCTGTTCGCCCAGCCGGGCCGGCCCTGGCAGACCCTGCGCAACTGGGGCATGCGGGGCTTCGACGGCAGCGGCCCGGTGAAGTCCTGGGTCGCACGCCAGGCCATGGGTGCCTGAGCGCCTGCCACCGTCGCTTTCCTTTTTCCGGACACGCTCTCATGCCCTTCTTCCGTTTCCTGTCGGCGGCACTGGCTGCCGCGGTCGTCACCTTCACGCTGCCTGCCGCCCATGCGCAGGAAGCCGCGATCCGCAAGGCCCTGGCCGAGCGGGTGCCCCAGATCCAGCCGATCGACGAGGTCAGCCGCACGCCGATGCCCGGCCTGTGGGAAGTGCGGGTCGGCACCGACATCTTCTACACCGACGCCAACGGCGATTACCTCGTCCAGGGCGAGCTGCTCGACACCCGCCAGCGGCGCAACATCACCGCCGACCGCATCGCCAAGCTGACCGCGGTGGACTTCGCGACGCTGCCGGTGAAGGACGCCGTCACCATCGTGCGCGGCAACGGCAAGCGCAAGCTGGCGGTGTTCGAGGACCCGAACTGCGGCTACTGCAAGCGCTTCGAGAAGGACCTGCAGAACATCGACAACGTCACTGTCTACCTGTACCTGTACCCGATCCTCGGCAACGACTCGACCGAGAAGTCGCGCAACCTGTGGTGCGCCAAGGACAAGGCCCGGGCCTGGAACGACTGGATGGTCGAGAACAAGCCGGTGGTCCCGGCGAAGTGCGACAGCGCCGCGGTGGACCGCAACGTCGCCCTCGGCCGCAAGCTCAAGATCACCGGCACGCCGACGCTGATCTTCACCGACGGCACCCGGGTCCCCGGTGCCATCGGCGCCGACGAGATCGAAAAGCGCCTGGCCGCCGCCCGCTGACCACCCGCACCCCCGCATGCCCGCCCCCACCCCGATGCCGTACGACACATCGCCGATCCACTACCGCGTCGAACCGGCCGACCGCCATGCCCACCTGTTCCGGGTCACGCTCACGATCGCCGAACCCGCGGCGGGGCAGCAGGTCTCGCTACCGGTCTGGATACCCGGCAGCTACCTGGTGCGGGAATTCGCCCGGCATCTGCAGCGCCTGACCGCCCGGCAGGCGGGCGCCGACCGGGCGGTCGCGCAAATCGACAAATGCAGCTGGCGCATCGACTGCGCCGCCGGCAGCCCGCTCACCCTGACCTACGAGGTCTACGCCTTCGACAACTCGGTCCGCGCCTGCTGGCTCGACAGCCGGCGGGGCTTCTTCAACGGCACCGGCCTGTGCCTGCGGGTGGAAGGTCAGGAGGACCGGCCGCATGCACTGGACGTCGTCGCGCCGCCGGCTGACGACAACTGGAAAGTCGCGACCGCGCTGCAGCCTGTCGCGGTCGATGCGCAGGGCTTCGGCACCTACCGTGCCGACGGCTACGACACCCTGGCCGACAGCCCAGTGGAAATGGGCGACTTCTGGAGCGGCGATTTCGTCGCGGCCGGCGTGCCGCACCGCTTTGTCGTCGCAGGCGCTGCCCCCAGCTTCGACGGTGCCCGGCTGCTGGAGGATGCGCGCCGCATCTGCGAGACGCAGATCGGCTTCTGGCATCCCGACGGCACCGCCGCACCGCACGACCGCTATGTGTTCATGCTCAATGCGGTGGACGACGGTTACGGCGGGCTGGAACACCGGCACAGCACCGCGCTGATCTGCAACCGCCGCGACCTGCCGCGCACCGGCGATCCGCGGTCGTCCGAGGGCTACACCACGCTGCTCGGCCTCATCAGCCACGAGTATTTCCACACCTGGAACGTCAAGCGACTGCGGCCCGCGGAGTTCGCCCGCTACGACTACACCCGCGAGAACTACACCGGGCTGCTCTGGTTCTTCGAAGGGTTCACCAGCTACTACGACGACCTGCTGCTGCGCCGCGCCGGCCTGATCGACGACGTCGGCTATCTGCGCCTGCTCGGCAAGACGATCAATCAGGTGCTGCAGGCGCCCGGCCGCCAGGTGCAGTCGGTCGCCGAGGCGAGCTTCGATGCCTGGGTCAAGTACTACCGCCAGGACGAGAACACCGCCAACGCGACGATCAGCTACTACACCAAAGGCGCCCTGGTCGCGCTGTGTCTGGACCTGACGCTGCGCCAGTCGGGCCACGACCGCGCCACGCTCGACACAGTGATGCGCACGCTGTGGCAGCGCTGCGCAGGCGGCCCGCTGACCGAGGACGATGTCGCCGCCGTACTGCAGGACATCTCCGGACGCAGCTTCGCCGCCGAACTCGCCGCCTGGGTACACGGCACCGACGAGCTGCCGCTGGCGGCTCTGCTGAAGGCGCAGGGCGTCGGCGTCCACGATGATCCTTCCCAGCCGGCGCAGCGGCTGGGGGTGCGTGTCGCCGAGTCGGACGGCAGCGTCCAGGTGAAGGTGGTGTTGCGCGGCGGGGCTGCCGAAAAGGCGGGGCTGTCGGCGGGCGACGAATGGATCGGCGTGCGGGCCGAGGGCGCTGCAGACACCTGGCGCCTGGGCAAGCTGGATGATCTGACGTTTTACCTCGGCGATGCGCGGCGCGCGACGGTTTGGGTGGCACGGGACCGGCGGATCGTCGAACTGCCGCTGGAGCTGCCTGCGGCGGATACCACCTTGCGCCTCACTGCCGACGATGCCGCCAAGCTGGCGACCTGGCTCGGCGCAAGTACGCCGAGCGTTTAAAACCAGACAGGGGCGAGGCGGCAAAACCGCTCCGCCCGCATCTGTTCCCGGCGGTGCCTCAATCCATCGGCTGCTGCTGCCGCTCGTATTCCCGGCGCTTCATCGCGACATAGGTCGCACGGTCCATCTCGTGGAGCTGTTCCGGGTAGCGCTCAGTCGCGGTGAACCACTGCTGGATGCGCCGCTCGCGTCGCGCTTCGGGCGCCACGGCCAGCGCTTCGAGCGCGGTGTCGACCGCCAGGTAATAGCGCATCGCGTTGCGCTCGACGGCCCCGCGCACGCCGCCGATGCGCTGCGGGCGCCCCTCCACGTCCTGACCGACGACGGAGAAGCCGATCTTGTCGGCACCGGCCGTCGCCAGATAGGCCTGCATCGCCAGTCGGCCCGCCACGCCGCTGGCATAAGCATAGCGCAGGTGCATGAAGCTCCGGCCGCCGTCGAGCGGGATCGCCTCCACGCTGATACGGTAGTCCTTCGTACCGAGCGGCCCGGTCGGCGCCGTGACGCGGCTCTCGGAATAGTCGTCGGTGGCTGCGGCCTTCTGCCAGGTGAAGCTCAGGCGATAGGCCTGCTCGGCCGGCTGGTCGGCGCGCCGTCCGATGCGCACGTCGAGCATCGCCGGCCCGCCCTCCTCGCCCCGGGCGCGGCAGTACTTGGTGTTGAACGGCAGGATCAGCACGTCGCACCAGAGGGCGGGCTCCGACAGCCCCTGCACGACGCGCTGGAACGGATAGTCGAGCACCGCGAAGACGTCGCCCTGCAACCGCCCGCTCTGCTCGGTGGATTCGATGACCATCGGCCGCTGGAAATCGTTGCGCCGCAAGGCAGGTCGCAGGCTGTCGTAGCGCGCCCGCAATTCGGCCGCATCAGCATGGGCCGGCTGCAGGCCCGGTCCGAATTGCAGTGCACAGACTGCAAGAAAGGTGAGTACCGCTGTGCGCATCGTCGCGTGTCCTCCGGTTGGTGCACCGGAGGATGTTCTCGTACCGTTGCGCCAGGTTGTAGGACGCTGCAGAGAACCCAGGTGCGGCCAGCGGACGAGCGCACCCCATCGTGGATACCAAGGAGGTTAGGGCTGACGCACTTCTCATAAAATGAGGTCATGCGTCATTAACCCGACGGTCCATGGCCACGTACCAACAACTTCTCGCCCAACCCCGCCCGCTCGACGGCTCCTCCGATGCCGCACGCCGGCAGCAGATGTCGGACGCCATCGCCTCGGTCCAGCGCATGATCGAAGCGTTCGAACTGGCCCGCAGCGACGTTTATGCGCCAGCCGAAAAGGAGCCGCGTTCGACCAAGGGCCGCACGGTGCCGCCCAAGTACCGTGATCCGGCCACGGGCGTGACCTGGACCGGCCGGGGCAAGACACCCCGCTGGATCGCCGGTCGGGACCGCGCGCCGTTCCTCATCACCTGAATCTCCGCCATCGGAGAAGTCCGGGCGCAGAAAAACGCCCGGCCACGTACAGTGGCGTCCTGTCTTCCAGGAACCCGACGTGACCGCTTCCGCCCCCTCCACTACTTCCCCCGCGTCCCCCACAAATTCATCGCCGGCCCTCGCGGCACTGCCGCTCATCCAGAAGTGGGTGTCGTTCGCCTCGGTGTCGCGCGACAGCAATCTGTCGATCATCGAATGGACGCGCGACTATTTCGCCTCCTACGGGATCCACAGCCAGCTCACCCACGACGACACCGGGCGCAAGGCCAACCTCTGGGCCACCCTGCCCGCGGATGACGGCGAAACGCACAAGGGCGGAATCGTCCTGTCCGGGCATACCGACGTGGTGCCGGTGGACGGCCAGCCGTGGGACACCGATCCGTTCCAGGCCCAGGTCGTCGGCGACCGGCTGGTCGGCCGCGGGGTCACCGACATGAAGGGTTTCGGCGCCACCGTGCTGTCGGTCGTGCCCGAACTGGTCCGCCGCCGCCGGAATCGGCCGGTGCACTTCGCATTCAGCTACGACGAGGAGGTTGGCTGTATCGGCGTGCGACGGATGATCGCGCAGATGGTCGACCGGGGTTTCCGGCCGGCGGGCTGCATCGTCGGCGAGCCGACCGGCATGCAGGTGGTGATCGCCCACAAGGGCAAGCACGGCTACCGCACCACGGTGCGCGGCCACGAGGCGCATTCGTCGCTCACGCCGCTCGGCGTGAACGCGGTCGAGATCGCCTGCGAGTTCGTCGCGCACCTGCGGTCGATGGCCCGGCGGCTGGCGACCGACGGTCCGTTCGATCCCCTGTTCGACGTGCCGTACACCACGATCCACACCGGCGTGATTCAGGGCGGCACCGCTCTGAACATCATCCCGCGCCAGTGCGAGCTGCTCTGGGAAATCCGCCACCACCACCTCGACTCCCCGGTCAAGCTCTTCAACGAGGCCAAGGCCTTCGGCGATGCGCTGGTCCCCGCCATGCAGGCCGTGGCGCCGGACACGGGCATCACGCACCAGTCCACCTCGGTCCTTCCGGGCTTCGCCACCGACGCGCAGAGCGACATCGCGCAGCTGTCGTTCCGCTGTGCCGGCGTGGACGGCACGGTCGAGGGCGCGGCCGGCAAGGTGTCCTTCGGCACGGAAGCTGCTTTGTTCCACCAGGTCGGCGTGCCGACCGTGGTCTGCGGCCCGGGGCACATCGCCCAGGCCCACCAGCCCAACGAATGGATCAGCCTGGAGCAGCTCGCCTGGTGCGAACGCTTCATGCAGCGCTTGGTCGACGAAGTCACCGTGCGCTGATCCCGAGGCGCCCTGCGCCGTCCGTTTTTCCGTCTGTTCCGCTTTTCCGGAGAGTCCATGAGCATCGTCCGCCGCCGTTTCCTCGGCACCCCTCTCGCCGTCGCCGCCGCCGGGCTTGCCGGCCGGGCCTTCGCGCAGGCCGCATCGCCCGGCGTCCGCACCGAACGCATCGTCGTGCCGTTCGCAGCGGGTGGCGTTCAGGACATCCTGGCTCGTTCGGTCTCCAACGAACTCGGCACCGCCCTGGGTCAGACGGTGATCGTGGAGAACCGCGCCGGCGCCGGCGGGACCGTGGGCACCGGCTACGTGGCGCGGTCGGCTCCGGACAGCGGCACGATGGTGATGGCGGCCGCCAGCCACAACATCGCCGGCTCGCTCTACACCAAGCTCGCCTACGACCCGCAGAAGGACTTCGCGCCGATCGCCCACATTGGCACGGCCGACTACGTGCTGATGGTCCACGCGGACGTGCCGGCGCGGACGGCAGCGGAATTCATCCGCCATGCCAAGGCGAACCCCGGCAAGATGAACTACGCCACCAGCGGCGTCGGCAGCGCCACGCACCTGGCGATGGCGTATTTCAACGGCCTTGCCGGCATCGACGTGGTCCACATCCCGCTGAAGGCGACCGGCGAGGCGATCAACGAGGTGATCTCCGGCCGCGCCCAGGCGGTGATCGCGGCCAGCATCGGCGCCCTGGCCTTCGCCAACGACAACCGGGTCCGCCTGATCGGCGTGACCTCGACCCGCCGGTCCAAGTACCTGCCGTCCGTCCCGCCCATCGCGGACAGCGGCCTGCCCGGATACCGCTTCGATTCCTGGTTCGGCTTGCTCGGACCGGCGGGTACGCCGCCGGCGCAGATCGCCAGGGTCAATGCCGCCGTCGCCTCGCTGCTCGAGAACCCGGTGATCCTGGAACGCCTGGACAAGCAGGGCATCCGGCCGCAGGCGATGAGCGCGGCCGACTTCGGAAAGCTGTTGGCAGCCGACTATGTGCGGATGGCCGAGGTGGTGAAAGCGTCGGGCGCGAAGATCGACTGACGCCGCCCCTACGGCCGACATGGTCCGAGAGCCCTGGGGCTCACGTCGCTTTCAGCGCGTTGAACGCCTCATCAGCGGATCGGACCGAATCCGAAGACGGAACGCTTCTGGGCGCCGTTGTCCGGCTCGGAAGCGTTCGAATCGCCAGTCTCCTGCACCGAGATGCGTGAAACGTCTGCGCGCCGTGGGCCCCGATCGAGGTCGGGTGTGAGCCGCTGGAGTGCATGCAGGCCCGCCGCCATGGCGGCGTGATAAGTGGAAAGGGTGGTGGAGGCACGGTCGATCTCGTGCCAGTCGCCCTCGCTCTGCTCCGTCAACACCCATTCGAAATGGTTGCGGCGGGGCTCTTCGACATGGATGGCGATCACTCTGAGGGTGTCCATGCCGCCATCGTATGGAGCAGCAGCCGGCAGAGTGCAACAGGAATCCACCATCCCCGCGCTCAAAGAAAAAGGGGCTACGTGTGCACATAGCCCCTTCCGGATGTTGGTGGCGCTTCACGGACTCGAACCGCGGACCTGTGGATTATGATTCCATCGCTCTAACCGACTGAGCTAAAGCGCCGAGCCTCGAATTATAGCCTGCTTCGGCAGGACGACAAGCGGAGGCCGCGGAGAACGATCACCTTTTTGCGAGTGCCTGCCATGGACCTTCATCTCCAGGACCGCCACGTACTGATCACCGGAGGCAGCAAGGGCATCGGCCTGGCCTGCACGCTGGGCTTTCTGCAGGAAGGCGCCCGAGTCAGCCTCGTCTCCCGCGACGCGGGCCATCTGACACAGGCGCGCGACACCTTGCGGGGCCAGTTCGCAGACGCGGCGGACCGGATCGGCCTGTACCCGGCCGACCTGCGCGACCCCGCATCCGCCGTCGCGGCGCTCGATGCGGCCGAGGCGGCCTTCGGGCCGGTCGACGTGCTGGTCAATTCCGCCGGTGCCGCCCGCCGCGCCGCGCCCGCCGACCTCGATGCCGCCGCCTGGCATGCGGCGATGGACGCCAAATACTTCACCTACATCCACATGCTCGACCCGGCGGTCAAGCGCATGGCGGCACGGGGCCAGGGCGCGATCGTCAACGTGGTCGGCATGGGCGGCAAGGTCGCGAACCCGGCCCACATGGCAGGTGGTGCCGCCAATGCCGCGCTGATGCTGGTGAGTGCCGGCATGGCGGCCGCGTACGGACCGCGCGGCGTGCGGGTGAATGCCGTGAATCCGGGGCTGACGCTGACCGCCCGTCTCCAGCAGGGCCTGGAAGCCGATGCCAAGGTGCAGGGCATAGCACCCGAGGCCGCGCTGCGGCAGGCCACCGCCCGCATGCCGCTCGGCCGCGTGGCGGAGCCGGAGGAAATCGCCAACGCGGTGGTGTTCCTCGCCTCGCCGCGCGCCAGCTACATCACCGGCGCAATCCTCGCGATGGACGGCGCGGTCACGCCGATGATCTGACGGCCGGCGGCAGACCCGCGGCTAGGGCGCGTAGTCCTGCAGGCTGCGGGCAATCAGCATGCGCTGGATCTCGCTGGAGCCCTCGTAGATCTGCGTGATCCGCGCATCGCGGTAGTAGCGCTCGACCGGATAGTCCTCCAGGTAACCGTAGCCGCCGTGGATCTGCACCGCCTTGGAGCAGACCCGCTCGGCCATCTCCGAGGCGAACAGCTTGGCCTGCGACGCCTCCGACAGGCAGGGCAGCCCCGCGCTGCGCAGCCGTGCCGCATGCAGCACCAGCAGCCGTGCGGCGTTGATCTGCGTGTGCATGTCGGCCAGCATGTGGGCGATCGCCTGGTGCCCGGCGATTGGATGCCCGAACTGCACCCGGTCGTTCGCATAGGCGAGCGCCGCCTCGAAGGCCGCCCGGGCGATGCCGAGCGCCTGCGCCGCGATGCCGATGCGCCCGCCCTCCAGGTTCGACAGCGCGATCGCCAGGCCACGCCCGGGCTCGCCGAGCATGTGGTCCTCCGGCACCGCGCACTGGTCCAGCGTGATCGCGCAGGTGTCGGAGGCGCGGATGCCCATCTTGTGCTCCACCCGGTTCACGATGAAGCCGGGCGTGTCGGTCGGCACCAGGAAGGCGGAGATGCCCTTCTTGCCGGCTGCCGGGTCGGTCACCGCGAAGACGATCGCGAGGCCGGCGCGCTTGCCGTTGCTCACGAACTGCTTGGCGCCGTCGATCACCCAGCGACCGTCGCGCAGCACCGCGCGGGTGCGCAAGTTGTGCGCCTCGGAGCCGGCCTGCGGCTCGGTCAGGCAGAAGCAGCCGATCGTCTCGCCGCTCGCGAGCGACCGCAGCCAGCGCTGTTTCTGCGCGTCGGAGCCGTGGCGCAGCAGCGGGCCGCAGCCGACCGAGTTGTGGATGCTCATCAGCGCGCCGGTGGCGCCGTCGGCGACGGAGATTTCTTCCACCGCCAGCGCGTAGGCGACGTAGTCGGTGTACGAACCGCCCCACTCCTCCGGCACCACCATGCCCAGCAGCCCGAGCGCACCCATCTGCGCGACCACGCCGTCGTCGATCCAGCCGGCGCGGCTCCAGGCCTCGGCATGGGGCGCGATCTCGCGGCGGGCGAAGTCGCGCACCATGTCGCGGACCATGGTCTGCTCTTCGGTGAAACCCGTGTTCGTTTCAGTGCCCATCGGCGGCTCCTGCGGCCGCCAGCATCGGCGGTGTTTCCTCGTCGACGAAGAAGGACTGGACCAGCGCCTCGTCGACCTCGGCGAGCGTGGCCGGCGTCCAGCGCGGCCGCTTGTCCTTGTCGACGATCAGCGCACGAACGCCTTCGACGATGTCGCCGCGCGGGAACCACTGGCGGTCGAGCGCGTATTCCATCTGCAGGCATTCGGGCAGCGTGAGCAGCGCGCCGCGTCGCAGCGCCTCGAGCGTGACGCACATCGCGAGCGGCGAACGGGCCTGCATCGTCGCGAGCGTCTTCGCCGCCCAGTCCGCGAACGCCGGCCGCGTCTCGGAGGCGAGCGAGCGCAGGATGGCCGGCACGTCCGGGGCGCCGAAATGCAGGTCGATCGCCTCGCGCAGCGCGGCCAGCGGTGCCTGCGTCGGATCGGGCGCCGTAAGGCCGAGCGCCGTGCGCGCCGCCTCCACCGGCGGTTGGGTCCAGTCTGCTTGCGCTAGTGCGGCTGCAGCATCCGCGATCCCCGCCGACGGCATCTGCAGATCCGCCAGGCCGCAGTACAGCGCATCGGCCGCCTGGATCTGCACGCCGGTCAGCCCGAGATACAACCCCACCGCCCCCGGCAGCCGCGATAGGAACCAGGTGCCGCCCACGTCCGGGAAATAGCCGATGCCGACCTCAGGCATCGCTATACGGGTGCGTTCGGTCACGATCCGCACTGCCGTGCCCTGCGCGATGCCCATGCCGCCGCCCATGGTGTAGCCGTCCATCAGCGCGACGGTCGGCTTGGGGTAGCGGTGGATCGCCAGGTCGAGCGCGTATTCCTCCTCGAAGAAGGTCATGTGCGCGTCGGTGCCGGCCTTGAAGCTGTCGTGCAGCGCGCGGATGTCGCCACCGGCGCAGAAGCCCTTCTCGCCCGCGCCGCGGAACACGACGGCGCGCACAGCGTCGTCGGTCGCCCAGCGCGACAGCGCCTGCTGCAGCCCGCGCACCATGTCGAGCGACAGGGCGTTCAGCGCGGCGGGCCGGTTGAGGGTCAGGACGCCGATGCCGTCCTGCACGGTCGCCAGGACGACCGGTGCGTTCGCAGGTTCGCCCATGGACTCAGCCCTTCCGGTACTGGCGGATGATGGCCGAGAAGTCGAGCGCGCCGTGGCCCTGCAGGCTGAAGCTCTGGTAGAGCTGCTGCGCCACCGCGCCGAGCACCACCGGCTGCTTCGCCAGCCGCGCCGCCTCGGTCGCGAGGCCCAGGTCCTTCAGCATCAGGTCGGCGCCGAAGCCGCCGGTGTAGCCGCGCGACGCCGGTGCGGTCGCCAGCACGCCGGGGAACGGGTTGTAGGTATCGCTGCTCCAGCAGCGGCCGCTGGAGGTGTTGATCACCCCGGCCAGCACCTGCGCGTCCATGCCGAGCGCCACGCCGAGCGCCATCGCCTCGGCCACGCCGACCATCGAGATGCCGAGCAGCATGTTGTTCGCGACCTTGGCGACCTGCCCGTTGCCGGGGCCGCCGCAGTGCACGATGTTCTTGCCCATCGCGGCCAGCACCGGCTGCACCGCCGCGAAGTCGGCCTCGCTGCCGCCGACCATGAAGGTCAGCGTGCCGGCCTCGGCGCCCCCAGTGCCGCCGGAAACCGGCGCATCGACCATCGGGTTGCCCTGCACAGCCGCCGCGGCGGCCACCTCGCGGGCGGTATGGGGGTCGATGGTGGAGCAGTCCACGAGGCGCACGCCGGGCCGCACCCGCGCCAGCAGGCCGTCCGGGCCGAGGTACACCGAGCGGACATGGGCCGACGCCGGCAGCATGGTGACGATCAGCTCGGCATCCGATGCGGCCAGGGCGGCAGGGCTGTCGGCGGTCGCAGCGCCTGCTTCGGCCAGCGCCGCCACGGCCGCCGGCACCAAGTCCAGCACGGTCAGCGTGTGGCCGGCCTTGAGCAGGTTGCGCGCCATGGGTGCGCCCATGTTGCCCAGGCCGAGAAATCCGATCTTCATGCGTTGTCTCCTTGTTCTGGTACCGCGGCCGTCGGTCAGCGGTTCTGGAACGACGGTTTGCGCTTTTCGGCGAAGGCGTTCATGCCCTCCTTCTGGTCCTCGACCGCGAAGGTCGAATGGAACAGCCGGCGCTCGAAATGCACGCCCTCGGCGAGCGTGGTCTCGTAGGCGCGGTTGACCGCGTCCTTGGCCATCATCACGATCGGCTGCGACAGTTCGCCGATGCGTTCGGCCACGCGGATGGCCTCGTCCACCAGCTCGGCCGCCGGCAGCACGCGCGACACCAAGCCGCAGCGCTCGGCCTCGGCCGCGTCCATCGTGCGGCCGGTCAGCACCATCTCCATCGCCTTGGATTTGCCGACGAAGCGGGTCAGCCGCTGAGTGCCGCCGGCGCCGGGGATGGTGCCGATGGTGATCTCCGGCTGGCCGAACTTGGCGGTATCGGCGGCCAGGATGAAGTCGCACATCATCGCCAGCTCGCAGCCGCCGCCGAGGGCGTAGCCGGCGACCGCAGCGATGGTCGGCTTGCGGAAGCTGGCGATGCGCTCCCAGGTCGCGGTGATGAAGTCGGACTTGTAGACGTCCATGTACGTCCAGTCCTTCATCACCTTGATGTCGGCCCCGGCCGCGAACGCCTTCTCGCTGCCGGTCACGACCACGGCGGCGACGCCTTCGTCCTGCTCCAGCAGGTCGAGTGCCTCGCCGAGCTCGCGGGTCAGGTCGGGCGACAGGGCGTTGAGCGCCTTCGGCCGGTTGAGCGTGATCAGCGCGACCTTGCCGCGTCGTTCGAGCAGGATGTTCTCGTAGGTCATGGGGATGCGTCCTTCACTTCAGGCTGATAGTGGTGTTCACGCCGTGGGCGACGGTGCTGTCGTCGAACCAGCGGGCGGTCACGGTCTTGGTCTGCGTGTAGAACAATACAACCTGCTTGCCGTAGGGGCCCAGGTCGCCGAGCTTCGAGGCCCGGGAGCCGCTGAACGAGAAGATCGGCACCGGCACCGGGATCGGCACGTTGATGCCGATCTGGCCCACGTCGATGTCCTCCTGGAAGCGGCGGGCCGCGGCGCCCGACTGGGTGAAGATCGCGGTGCCGTTGCCGTTGGGATTGGCGTTGATGAAGGCGATGGCCTCGTCGATGTCGGCTGCGGCCGCCAGCGCCAGCACCGGGCCGAAGACCTCCTGGTCGTAGATCGACATACCCGGCTTCGCGCCCGAGAAGATCGTCGGGCCGACGAAGTGGCCCTTCTCGAATCCGGGCACCTGCGGGTTGCGGCCGTCGAGCTCCAGGGTCGCGCCGTCGGCCACGCCCCGCTCGATCAGGCCGACGACGCGTTCGTGCGCAGCGCAGGACACCAGCGGCCCCACATCCACGCCGGCCTCGGTGCCGGCGCCGATCTTCAGCGTTTTTGCCTTGGCGACCAGTTCCGGCACCCACTGCTGCGCCTCGCCGACCAGCACCACCACCGACAGCGCCATGCAGCGCTGGCCGGCGGCACCGAAGGCCGCGCCGGCGATGGCGTTGAGCGTCTGCTCCTTGTTCGCATCGGGCAGCACGATCGCGTGGTTCTTCGCGCCCATCATGCATTGCGCACGCTTGCCGGCGAGCGTCGCGCGCTGGTAGACGTGGGTACCGACCCTGGTCGAGCCGACGAAGGAGATGGCCTTGATGTCCGGGTGGTCGCACAGGGCGTTGACGACGTCTTCGCCGCCGTGCACCACGTTCAGCACGCCCGGCGGGATGCCCGCCTCCAGCGCCAGCTCGCACAGCCGCATCGTGACCATCGGGTCCTGCTCGGAGGGTTTGAGCACGAAGGTGTTGCCGCAGGCGATCGCCATCGGAAACATCCACAGCGGGATCATCGCGGGGAAGTTGAACGGCGTGATGCCGGCGCAGACGCCCAGCGGCTGCAGCAGGGTGTAGGTATCGACGCCGCCGGCCACGTTGTTGGCCAGTTCGCCGAGCTGCAGGTTGCCGATGCCGGCGGCATGCTCCACCACCTCCAGGCCGCGGAACACGTCGCCCTCGGCATCGGCCAGGGTCTTGCCCTGCTCGGCCGTGAGGATCGCGGCCAGTTCCTTCATGTTCTCGCGGATCAGCTGCTGGTACTTCAGGAAGATGCGGGCGCGGGCGCCGATCGCCGTCTTGCGCCAGGTCTTGAAGGCGCGCTGCGCCGCGGCGACCGCCTGGTCCACCTCGTCCTGCGTGGCGAAAGGCACGCGCGCCAGCACTTCCTGGGTCGCGGGGTTGATCACGTCGCGCCACTGGGTGGAACGCGATTCGACGAAGCGGCCGTCGATCAGCAGCTTGACGGTCAGCGCAGTGGCGGCGCTGGGCAATGCGGACATGGGTGTGTCTCCTTCTCGGGAATGGTCACGGGTCAACGACGCATGCTATGTCTGCAAATTTGCCGAGACAATAGGCATCACTGCATGCGGCTTTGCATTTCTGCACAGCACGACGCGGCACACACCGCATGGACTGGGACAACCTCCGCTTCTTCCTCGAACTCGCCCGCACCGGCACGCTGGTCGCCGCCGCCCGGCGTCTGGCGGTCGACCACACTACCGTCTCGCGCCGCATCCAGTCGCTGGAGAAGCACCTGGGCGCCGCGCTCTTCACCCGGCAGGCGGCCGGCATGGTGCTGACCGAGCGCGGCCGTGAACTGCTGCCGCGCGCCGAAGCGATGGAGCACGCCGCGCTGGCCTTGCAAGGCGCGAGCGACGACCGGCAGGAGACCCTCGCCGGTGCGATCCGCATCGGCGCGACCGAGGGTTTCGGCACGGTGGTGCTGGCGCCGCGCTTGGCGCTGTTCGCGGCCGGGCATCCCCGGCTGGCCATCGACCTGGTCGCCGTTTCCAAGACGGTCAACATCTCGCGCCGGGAAGCCGACATCGTGGTCGCGCTGGAGCGGCCGGTGCGCGGCCCGTTCGTGGTGACGCGGCTCTGCACCTATGCGCTCTATCCCTATGCGTCGCCGGCCTACCTCGACGCCCAGGGTATGCCCGCATCGCCCGACGAACTGCGCCGCCACGGTTTCATCGGCTACGTGGACGACCTGATCTTCAGCAAGGAACTGCAGTACCTGCAGGAGCTCGGCGGCCCGCAGCGCTTCGTATTGCGCAGCACCAGCGTGGTCGCGCAGCAGCATGCGGCGGCGGCCGGCGCCGGGGTGGCGGTGCTGCCCGCCTTCCTCGCCGACCGCGACCCGCGGCTGGTGCGCCTACTGCCCGGCCAGGTCGCCTTCGAACGCACCTTCTGGATGTCGATGCCGCAGGAGATCAAGCACCTGCCGCGCATGCGCGCGGTGTGGGATGCCCTGCGCGGTATCGCCGAAACACAGCGCGACCTCCTGCTGCCTCCGTAGTCGGCACCCCGCTCCTCCGCCGACGCCCACAGCGGTCGTTTCACGCGGGACGCCACGGGTCCGGCTCCGCCGGTCCGCCAGCGTCGCCCCCCTTGCGCAGCAAAGGGGGGGAGCGGCGCAGCCGCTCGGGGGGTTTCCCTTTAGAACCCGGCAGCGAGGCCGTCGCGCCGCGGATCGCTGGCTACGAGGTAGCCCTCGGTCGCCGGATCGCCCATGCGCCAGATGAACTGGCCGGCGCCGAAATCCTGGTACGGATCGTCGATCACCGCGACCTGGTGGCCGAGCGCCTGCAGTCCCTGCACCGTGGCCGGGTCCATCGCCGCCTCGACGTTGATCTCCAGGCCCTCGTTGAAGCGCCAGCGCGGCGCGTCGCAGGCGATCTGCGGGTTCTGCTGGTAGTCGAGCATGCGCACGACGGTCTGCATATGGCCCTGCGGCTGCATGTTGCCGCCCATCACGCCGAAGCTCATCACCGGCTGGCCGCTGTGGGTCAGGAAGGCCGGGATGATCGTGTGGAACGGCCGCTTGCCGGGCGCCACCAGGTTGGCACGGTTGGCGCCGCGCGGATCAGTGTTGAAGCCGTGGCCGCGGTTCTGCAGGCTGATGCCGAAGGTCGGCTCGACCACGCCGGAGCCGAAGCCGGCGAAGTTGCTCTGGATGAAGCTGACCATCATCCCGCTCTCGTCGGCGGCGGTCAGGTAGATCGTGCCGCCCTTGACCGGGTTGCCGGCCTTGAAGTCCTGCGCGCGCTTTGGATCGATCAGCTTCGCACGCTCGGCGAGGTAGCCGGCGTCCAGCATCTGCTCGGGCGTGACCTCCATGCCGCCCGGCTCGGCCACGTAGCGGTACACGTCGGCGAAGGCCAGCTTCACCGCTTCGATCTGCAGGTGCTGCGACGCGACCGAATCGACCGGCAGCGACGCCAGGTCGAAGTTGCCCAGGATGCCGAGCGCGATCTGAGCGGCGATGCCCTGGCCGTTCGGCGGGATCTCGTGCAGCGTAAAGCCGCGGTAGTCCTGCGCCAGCGGCGTCACCCATTCGGGCCGGTGCGCGGCCAGGTCGGCGGCGCTCAGGCAGCCACCGTGCTGCTGCACGAAGGCCGCGACCGCCGCGGCGATCTCGCCCTCGTAGAAGCTGCGGCCTTTGGTCTCGCCGATGCTGCGCAGCGCACGGGCCGCTGCCGGAAACTGGAACAGCTCACCGACGCGCGGCGCCCGGCCGCGGGGCAGGAAGGAGTCGGCGAAGCCCGGCTGCGCCTGCAGCTCCGGCGCGCCGGCGGCCCACTTCTGCTGCACCACCGGCGGCACCAGGTAGCCGCGTTCGGCGATCTCGGCGGCCGGCGCCATCAGGTCGGCGAACGGCAGCTTGCCGAAGCGCTCCGACAGCGCCACCCAGGCGCTGACCGCGCCCGGCACGGTGACCGAGTCGACGCCCCGGCGCGGCGGCGCGGCCTTGTCGGCGCCGTAGCGGCCGTGGAAGTATTCGGGCGTCCAGCCCTGCGGCGCGCGGCCCGAGGCGTTCAGGCCGTGCAGTTCCTTGCCGTCCCACAGGATGCAGAACGCGTCCGACCCCAGGCCGTTGCTGACCGGCTCGACGATCGTCATCGCCGCCGCGGCCGCGATCGCGGCATCGACCGCATTGCCGCCCTGCCACAGCATGCGCAGCCCGGCCTGCGCGGCCAGCGGATGCGAGGTGGAGACGGCGTTGCGCGCGAAGACCGGGATGCGCAGGGACGAGTAGGCGTTGGCGTGCTGGAAGTCGATCATCGGAAGGATCCTCGTGTCTCGGTGATGGATGGCAGGGCGGGCGGGAGACGGCGTGGTCAGTCGAGGCTGATGCCCATCGCCTTCACGTCGCGGGTCCAGCGGGTGAGTTCGCGGTCGATCTGCGCGGCGAAGCTCTTCGGATCGCTGGTGACCGGCTCCACGCCTTGCACCGCGAACTGTGCCTGCACTTCGGGCTTGGCGACGATCTTCTTCACCTCGGCCGCGAGCCGCGCCACGATCGCCGGGTCGGTGCCGCCGGTGGTGAACAGGCCGTACCAGGAGGCGAACGCATAACCTGGCACGCCGGCCTCGGCGATGGTCGGCACGTCGGGCAGCGACTTGACCCGCTGCGCGGTCGTCACCGCCAGGATGCGGGTCTGGCCGGTCTTGGCCGATGCGATCGCCGGCGGGATGCCGGAGAAGATCGCCTGCACCTGGCCGCCCGACACGTCGGTGATCGCCTGGCTGTTGCCCTTGTACGGGATGTGGACCAGGTCCACGCCCGCCTGCTGCGCGAACAGCGCGCCCGCCAGGTGCAGCGTGGAGCCGCTGCCGGACGAGGCGTAGTTGATGCTGCCCGGCTGCTTCTTCGCTGCCGCGATGAAGTCGCGCACGTTGCGGTACGGCAGTTGGGCGTTCACCAGCAATGCGTTGCCGGATTCGGCGACCAGCGAGATCGGCGCCAGGTCCTTGCGCGGGTCGAAGGTCAGCTTCTTGGCCAGCACCGGCGCGATGGTGTTGCCGCCGATCGAGCCGAGCAGCAGCGTGTGACCGTTGGCCGGCGCCTTGGCGACCACCTCGTCGGCGATCAGGCCGCCGGCGCCGGCGCGGTTCTCCACCACCACCGTCTGGCCCAGGTTCTGCTGCAGTTCCTTGGCCATGATGCGCGCCAGGATGTCGTTGGCGCCGCCCGGGGCGAAGCCGACGATCATCTTCAGCGGCTGCGACGGCCAGGGTTCGGCGGCAGCGGCACCGCCTGCGGCGAGGCCGGCGGCCGCCGCACAGGCGGCCTGCAACAGGGTGCGCCGGGCGGCGCGGAAGGACGGGCGGGCGGGACGGTGCATGGCGACTCCAGCGCAATCGAGGACGATGCCGGCCATTGTTGGCAAAGAAAGCCTTGGGCGACAGCGGAAAATGCTTGGGCATCTCCGAAGAAAAACTTGTCCATCTGCGGGAGCCCCCATGCCCAGCCTGCGTGTCCTGCGCACCTTCCTCGCCGTCGCGGCGGAAGGCTCCTTCACCGCCGCCGCCCATCGGGTGGCGCTCACCGCCTCAGCCGTCGGGCTGCAGATGCGCACGCTGGAAGCCGACCTGCGGCGGACGCTGTTCACCCGGCACGGCAAGGTGGTCGCGCTCAACGAGCATGGCCGGGCGCTGCTGCCGGTCGCCGCGCAGATGGTCGCGCTCTACGACGGGGTGCTGCACGGCGCGATGGCCGATGCGCCGATGGCCGGCACGGTGCGCTTCGGTGCGGTGGTGTCGGCGCTGGCGCGGCTGGTGCAGGCGACGCTCGCGCTCAAGGGGCGGCATGCGGCGCTCGACCTGCACGTGTCTTCCGGCAAGTCCGACCGGCTGATCGCGCAGGTCGAGGCCGGCGAGATCGACGCCGCCGTGGTGGTGCAGGACCCGGCGCTGCGCCGGCCGAGCCTGGCCTGGACGCCGCTCTACACCGAGCCGATGGTGCTGCTCGCCCCCGCCGCCTGGCCGGCCACCGGCGCGCGTGCGGCCGTCGAGCGCCATCCGTTCATCCGCTTCGCCCGCGACGAGCACACCGGCCAGCTGGTCGAGCGCACGCTGCGCCGGTTGCGTGCCCGGCCGCAGGAGTTCCTGGAGCTGAACTCGATCGAGGCGATCGTCGACCTGGTCCGCTCGGGCCTCGGCGTGACGGTGCTACCGCAGCTCGGCGACGGCACGGCCTGGGCGACCGACCGCCGGCTGCGCATGGCGCCGATCGCGCAGGCGACCGAGCCGCGCACCCTGGCGCTGGTGCAGCTGCGCACCACGCCGCGGTCGGCGGTGATCGCCGCGGTCGGGCAGCGGCTGCTGCACGGTGCGGATACCGCCGGCAGGTCCGGCGCCGCATCGGGGGCGGCCCCTAGAATTGCGGGTTCACCAGCCTCTGGATGACACCATGAACCGCTGCGGCCCGCCTTCTTCTTCCCTCCCCGCCCCCGCCCGATCCGCCCGCCTGTCCCGGCGCGCGGCCGCGCAGGTGCTGTGCGCCGCTGGCCTGCTCGCCACCGGCGCCGCGCATTCGCAGACCCGCCCGTTCCCCGAATCCGCGCTGCGCGGCCGGCTGCGGATCGTCGCGCCGCCGCAGGTGCAGATCGACGGCCGCGATGCGCAGCTCGCCCCCGGCGCCCGCATCCGCAACGCGCAGAACATGCTGGTCATGTCGGGCACGCTGATCGGCCAGGAACTGGCGGTGAACTACCTGCGCGACCCGGCCACCGGCCTGATCGGCGACGTGTGGCTGCTGAGTCCCGAGGAAGCCGCGGTGAAGCGCCGCGGCGCCGAGCAGCCTTCGTGGTTCGGCAGCCTGTTCGGCTCCTGATCCTGCCGATATCGGAGGCCAATCGGCCTCCTGCGCCCGTCCCATCTGCGCATCCAGCTCTCATTTTCATAGCACACACAATATTCCCGGACCCCGCGCCGCCATGAGCAAGAAAGTCTTCATCAAAACCTTCGGCTGCCAGATGAACGAGTACGACTCGGACAAGATGGCCGACGTGCTGGGCGCCGCCCAGGGCTACGAGCCGACGCAGGACGTGGAGGAAGCCGACCTGATCCTGTTCAACACCTGCTCGGTCCGCGAGAAGGCGCAGGAGAAGGTGTTCAGCGACCTGGGCCGCGTCAAGCACCTGAAGGCGCGCGGCGTGAAGATCGGCGTCGGCGGCTGCGTGGCGAGCCAGGAAGGCGCGGCGATCATCGCGCGCGCGCCGTTCGTCGACGTGGTGTTCGGCCCGCAGACGCTGCACCGCCTGCCCGAGATGCTCGCCGCCCGCGAACGTCAGGACCGGCCGCAGGTCGACATCAGCTTCCCCGAGATCGAGAAGTTCGACCACCTGCCACCGGCCCGGGTCGAGGGGCCGAGCGCCTTCGTCTCGATCATGGGAGGCTGCTCCAAGTACTGCAGCTACTGCGTGGTGCCCTACACCCGCGGCGAGGAAGTGAGCCGGCCGTTCGACGACGTGCTGGTCGAGGTGGCGGGCCTGGCCGACCACGGCGTGCGCGAAGTCACGCTGCTCGGCCAGAACGTCAATGCCTACCGCGGCCGGATGGGCGATACCGACGAGATCGCCGACTTCGCGCTGCTGATCGAGTACGTGGCCGAGATCCCGGGCATCGAGCGCATCCGATACACGACGAGCCATCCGAACGAGTTCACGCCGCGGCTGATCCAGGCCTATGCCGAAGTGCCGAAGCTGGTCAGCCACCTCCATCTGCCGGTGCAGCACGGCAGCGATCGCATCCTGATGGCGATGAAGCGCGGCTACACCGCGATGGAATACAAGAGCACGATCCGCAAGCTGCGTGCGATCCGGCCCGACCTGGCGATGAGCAGCGACTTCATCGTCGGCTTCCCCGGCGAGACCGACGAGGACTTCCAAAAGATGATGCGGCTGATCCACGACGTCGGCTACGACACCTCGTTCAGCTTCATCTTCAGCCCCCGGCCCGGCACGCCGGCGGCCAACCTGCCGGACGACACGCCCCACGCGGTGAAGCTGGCGCGGCTGCAGGAACTGCAGGCGGCCATCGAGGACAACGTCCGCCGGATCAGCGCCTCGCGCGTCGGCACCGTGCAGCGCATCCTGGTCGAGGGGCCGTCGAAGAAGGCCGGCCCCGGCCGTCCCGAACTGATGGGCCGCACCGAGTGCAACCGGGTGGTGGTGTTCGACGCGCCGCCGCGGCTGGTCGGCCAGATGGTGGACGTGCGCATCGCCGAGACCGCCGGCTATTCGCTGCGCGGCGAGGTACTGTTGCGCGAGGACGACCGGGCGCCGGTTGCCGCATGACGGTGCCGCACCGCCGGCGCCGGCCGACCTTCGGTTCCTTCCAGCAGTTCCTGCTGCTGGCCTTTCTGCTGATCGCCGCGCTGCTGGGCGGCATCTCGCTGCGGGCCGTGTTCACCTTCGACGGACTGATGGCGCAGAGCCGCGGTTTCTCGGCCCGCGCGCTGCAGCTGAGCGCCGCGGTCCAGGCGATCGCCGACCGCAGCGCGACGATGGAGCGCGCCGGCCGCCAGTCGCTGATCCTGAACGACGCGATGCTGCGTCGCCGCTTCGACGAGGCGGCGCGCGAGGGCGCCGCCCAGCTTGCCGACCTGGAGCCCGGCGACGTGCCGCCGGACGTCGCGACCCGCTGGCGCGCCCAGCTCGCGACCATCTCCGCCCTGTTCGCCGGCCCGCCGGAGACGGCGCTGGACCGCGAGCGCGCCATGGCCGCCGCGTTCCGCGAGCTGGAGCAGGTCAACGCGGCCGTTGCCCAGGAGGTGCAGCGGGCGATCGAGGAACGCAACCGCGCCCTCGCTGCCCAGCTCGACGACAGCCGGGCCCGCCTGACGCGCATGGTGATCGGCACCATCGGCCTGGCGGTGGCGCTGGCCGTGGCGCTCGGCGTGTGGCTGGCGCGGCCGTTCAAGCGGCTGGAGCGCGCGATCGTCGGGCTCGGCGAGAACCGGCTGGAAGACCCGATCGACATCCGCGGTCCGGCCGACGTGCGCCGGGTCGGCCAGCAGCTGGAATGGCTGCGGCTGCGGCTGACCGAGCTCGACGCCGACAAGGCGCGCTTCCTGCGGCACATCTCGCACGAACTGAAGACGCCCCTGGCCGCGCTGCGCGAAGGCGTGGCGCTGCTGGAAGACGGCGTGGCCGGTCCGCTGACCGACAACCAGCGCGAGGTCGCGCGCATCCTGCAGCAGAACACCATGGTGCTGCAGAGCCAGATCGAGGCGCTGCTGCGCTTCAACGCCGCCGCCTTCGAGGCCCGGCAGCTGCAGCGCGAGAAGACCGACCTGCTGCAGCTGGTCGAGGAGCAGGTCGACGGCCAGCGGCTGCAGTGGCAGGCGCGCGGCCTCGCGGTGCGGGTCGAGGGCCGGCCGCTGGTGCTGCAGATCGACGCGGCCAAGATCGCGACGGCGGTCGCCAACCTGCTGTCGAACGCGATCCGCTTTTCGCCGCGCGGCGGCACCATCGTGCTGCGCGTCGGCCAGGCCGAGGGCCGCGCCCGCATCGAAGTGCAGGACGACGGCCCCGGCGTGCCGGAAGGCGACCGCGACCGCATCTTCGAACCCTTCTACCGCGGACAGCTGCAGCCCGAGGATGCCGCCCGCGGCAACGGCATCGGCCTGTCCATCGTCCATGAATACATCGCCGCCCATGGCGGTCAGATCGCGCTGCTCACCGACAGCGCGGGCGCCCATTTCCGGATCGAATTGCCCCATGCCCTTTAGCCGACCGTTCCCGCCGCGCCTGGCGGCGCTCTGGCCTGCGCTGCTGGTCGCCGGCTGCGCGACGACGGCGGTGCCGCCGCCGGCCCCGCCGCTCGCGGCCGCCGCGCCCGCCGTGTCCGCGACGCCCGCAGCCGCCGCGCCCGCCGTGGCCGACACCGCGCGCAGCGAACGCGCGGCCGCCGCCGCAGAGGCACGGGCCGAAGCGCGCGCCGAATCGCTCGCGCTGGCCCGCCCGCCCGATTCGCCGGTGCTGCGGCCCACCGAAGGCAATGTCTCGGTGCTGGCTTATGCCGACCGCCTGCGGTCGATGGCGCCGGGCGAACTGACGGCCGAGATCGCCCGGCTGGGCGACCTGCCGGACAGCCTGCGCTCGCCGTTCCACGACCTGCAGATGGTGCTGGCGCTGGCCCAGACCCGGGCGCCTCAGGACCTGCAGCGCGCCCAGGGCCTGCTGCAGAAAATCCTGGCCAACACCACCGAGGATGCCCGGCGGCTGCAGCCGATGGCCCGCCTGCTGGCCGCACGGTTCGCCGAACAGCGCCGGGTGGAGGACGCGCTGGACCGGCAAAACCAGCAGGTGCGCGACCTGCAGCGCCGCATCGATCAGCTCAACGACCGGCTGGAGGCGGTGCGCGCGATCGAGCGCAGCCTGACCCGTCCGGGCGGCAACGGCGCACCCGCGGCCAAACCCTGAGGACCCGCCGATGAGCCCCGCTTCCGCCGCTTCCCCCTCCGCCGGCGGCGCCGGCCACAGCATCCTGGTGGTCGACGACGATGCCGACATGCTGCGGCTGCTGTCGATGCGGCTCACCGCGGCCGGCTACCGGGTCACCGCTGTCAGCTCGGCCGAATCGGCCCTGAACCAGCTCGACATCGCGGTGCCGCAGGTGGTGCTGTCGGACGTGCAGCTGCCCGGCAAGGACGGCCTGGCGCTGTTCGACACGGTTCGCGCCCGCCATCCGTCGCTGCCGGTGATCCTGCTGACCGCGCACGGCACCATTCCCGACGCGGTCGAGGCCACCTCGCGCGGCGTCTTCAGCTACCTCACCAAGCCCTTCGACGGCCGGGAACTGCTCGACAAGATCGGTCAGGCCCTGGCGCTCGGAGCCGCCATCGAGACGCCGGTGAAGGCCGACGAATCCTGGCGCGCCGAGATCGTCAGCCGCTCCAGCCGCATGGCCGAGGTGCTGGCAGAGGCGCGGATGATCGCGCAGTCCGACGCCTCGGTGCTGCTGCGCGGCGACAGCGGCGCCGGCAAGGAGCTGCTCGCCCGCGCGATCCACCGGGCCAGTCCGCGCGCGAAGAAGCCGTTCGTCGCGGTGAACTGCGGCGCCATCCCGGAGAACCTGCTCGAGTCGGAACTGTTCGGCCACATGAAGGGCGCCTTCACCGACGCCCACAGCAACCACAAGGGCCTGTTCCAGGCGGCCGACGGCGGCACGCTGATGCTCGACGAGATCGGCGACATGCCGCCGGCCCTGCAGGTCAAGCTGCTGCGGGTGCTGCAGGAGCGCGCGGTGCGGCCGCTCGGCTCCAGCCAGTCGATCCCGGTCGATGTGCGCATCGTCTCGGCGACCCACCGCGACCTCGATGCCGCGATGGCCGCCGGCCAGTTCCGCGAGGACCTCTACTACCGCCTGAACGTGGTGACCCTGGCGCTGCCGACGCTCGGCGAGCGCCGGGAGGACATCCCGCTGCTGGCCAACCATTTTTTGCAGAAGCTGGCCGGCAAATACGGCAAGCGGCTGTCCGGCTTCGCGCCGGAAGCCCTGAAGGCGCTCACCACCGCCGCATGGCCGGGCAATGTGCGACAGCTCTACAACGTGGTCGAGCAGGTGTGTGCCCTGTCGTCTACCCCGCTGGTGCCGCTGGCACTGGTCCAGCGAGCGCTGCGCGCGCCGTCGGTCGAGGTGCTGAACTATGCCGACGCCAAGCAGAAATTCGAACGCGAGTACCTGGTCGGGCTGCTGAAGCTCACCGACGGCAACGTCGCCGACGCCGCCCGGCTGGCCGACCGCAACCGGACCGAGTTCTACCGGCTGCTGCAGAAACACGCGTTGACGCCCGGCCACTTCAAGGCGGACGGTGTCGCTGCCGGCAGCGAGGGTGTCGCCTGATCCCGACGCGCGCAACACCTTGATTTCATTGCGTTTTCCATAGGGACTACAAGCAGCTGTCGCCGCCCGGCGACAAATTCGAGGGTTTTCACGGGGGCGCTGCTGTTTTTTCGTGCAAACGACATGAGATTTTTCTTCCATGTCGTTGTTTTTGAATAATATTTTTTGATTGGCACGGGCTTTGCAATGAAGCTCGCATGCGAATCACCTCCGCCCCCCTCCGCCGCCTCGCTGTCGCCTCCCGCCGCAGCGCACTGCGCGAAGAACGCCATCCCAACGCCGTCACCGCTCCGCCGGTGAACCGCGGCTCCATGGTGCCGTTGCCGTGGCGCGGTTTCTGGAACAGCGTCGGCACCGCGCTGCTGCTGGCCGTGACCGGCCGGGGCCGCGGCGCCGACACCCCGCTCGATGCCGAGAAGCGCAACCCCGAACCCTGGCAGAAGGCCGCTTCCCGCCGCCGCCTGGCCTTCCTGCTGATCACGGTGCTGACCACCGTGGTCGCCACCACGCTGTTCGCCGGCATCCAGCCGCAATACGACAGCGCCTGGCTGCAGTACGGCCAGACCGCGCTGTTCGCGCTGCTGTCGGCCTGGGTGGTGACCGGCTTCACGACGGCGCTGATGGGTTTCTGGGTGTCGCTGCGCGGCGATCCGTTCACGCTGTCGGCCCAGGAGGTGCAGGGCCATACGATGAACCCGGACGCCCGCACCGCGATCATCATGCCGATCTGCAACGAGGACGTCGCCACCGTGTTCGCCGGCCTGCGCGCCACCTGCGAATCGGTCGCCGCGACCGGCAACAGCCGGGTGTTCGACGTGTTCGTGCTGTCCGACAGCTACGACCCCGAGATCGCCCGTGCCGAGCGCGCCGCCTGGGAAGACCTGCGCGCCGCCCTCGCCGCCAACCCGGACCAGCCGCAGGTCGAGGTGTACTACCGCCTGCGCACCCGCCGCAGCCACCGCAAGGCCGGCAACGTGGCCGACTTCTGCCGCCGCTGGGGCAAGGACTATCGCTACATGGTGGTGCTGGATGCGGACAGCGTGATGAGCGGCGACTGCCTGTCCAACATGGTCAAGCTGATGGAAGCCCACCCAAAGGCCGGCATTATCCAGACCGCCACCCAGTCGATCGGCCATGCCACGCTGCATGCCCGCTCGCAGCAGTTCGCCTCCCGCATGACCGGCCGCCTGTTCACGCTCGGCATGCAGTACTGGCAGCTCGGCGAGTCCCACTACTGGGGCCACAACGCGATCATCCGCGTCGAGCCGTTCATGCAGCACTGCGCGCTGGCCCCGATCAAGGGCACCGGCGGCATGGCCGGCGGCATCATGAGCCACGACTTCGTCGAAGCCGCGCTGATGCGCCGTGCCGGCTACCAGGTGTGGCTGGTGTCCGATCTGGTCGGCAGCTACGAACAGCAGCCGCCGGACCTGCTGTCCGAGCTACAGCGCGACCGCCGCTGGTGCCAGGGCAACCTGCAGAATGCCCGCCTGATGGCCGAGCCCGGCCTGCACCGGGTGCACCGCGCGATGTTCGTCACCGGCGCCCTGTCGTATGTGTCGGCCCCGCTGTGGCTCGCCTTCCTGACACTCGGCACCGCCCTGTGGCTGTCGGGCAGCAAGATCGCCAGCACCAACCTGAGCGTGCTGCCGGCCGAACTGCTGGGCCTGTGGGCCTTCACCGTGTCGATCCTGTTCCTGCCGCGCATCCTGGGCATCGCCGCGGTGCTGATGAAGGGCGAGCAGCGCATGTTCGGCGGCACCTGGGGCCTGCTGAAGAGCTCGGTGCTTGAAAGCGTCATGGCGCTGCTGCAGTCGCCGGTCCGGATGCTGGCGCACTCGCTGTTCGTGCTGATCGCCGTGACCGGCTGGAAGCTGGAGTGGAAGTCGCCCCCGCGGGAAGCGCTGGCGCTGTCCTGGCGCGACGCCGCCGCCAGCCTGGCCCCGATGACCGCCGTCATCGCCGCCTTGGCCGCCGGCATCGCCGCGATCGACGCGAGCGCCCTGGTCTGGCTGCTGCCGGTCGGCCTGCCGTTGCTGCTGGCGATCCCGGTCAGCGTGGCCACCAGCCACATCGAACTGGGCAGCATGATGCGCAGCCGCGGCTTCCTGCTGATCCCGGAAGAGCGCTGGTCGCCGTCGGTGCTGCGCCGGGCCCGGCTGCATGCGAGCCGTCTGTCCCGGCCGCGCCTGGCGGCACCGGTCGCGATCGCCGCCTGATCGCGGCGCATCCGCCCAACAAAAAAGCCGGCATCTGCCGGCTTTTTTGTTTGCTCCTGATTCGATAGCACGTTGCGCAGGCAGGACCTGCGCAAAAGGCCCGAAAGCTTCAGAATTGGCCTAGAACGGCAGCTTGGGCATGCCGCCGCCGCCCAGGCCCTTCATGCCGCCCATGCGCTTCATCATCTTCATCAGGCCGCCGCCCTTCATCTTCTTCATCATGGTCTGCATCTGCTCGAACTCCTTGAGCAAGCGGTTGACCTCCTGGACCTGCACGCCGGCACCGGCGGCGATGCGCTTCTTGCGCGTCGCCTTGATCAGGTCGGGCTTGCGGCGCTCCAGCGGCGTCATGCTCTGGATGATCCCTTCCTTCCGCTTGATGTCCCGCTCGGCCTTGTCCATGTCGACCTGACCGGCCTTGGCCGAGAGTTCGGCCGGCATCTTGTCCATCAGACTCGACAGCCCCCCCATCTGCTTCATCTGCTGCAGCTGGCCGAGGAAGTCGCTCAGGTCGAAACCGTCGCCGCTCTTGACCTTGGCGGCGAGCTTCTGCGCCGCCTCCATGTCCACGCCGGCGGTGACCTGCTCGACCAGCGCCACGATGTCGCCCATGCCGAGGATGCGGCCGGCATGGCGCTCGGCGTCGAACACTTCCAGGCCGTCGATCTTTTCGGACACGCCGGCGAACTTGATCGGCGCGCCGGTCACCTGCCGCACCGACAGCGCCGCACCGCCGCGGGAATCGCCGTCGAGCTTGGTCAGCACGATGCCGGTCAGCGGCAGCGCCTCCTTGAACGCCTTGGCGGTGTTGACCGCGTCCTGGCCCTGCATCGCATCGACGACGAACAGCGTCTCGGTGGGCTTCAGGAAGCCGTGCAGTTCCTGGATCTCGCGCATCAGCACCTCGTCGATCGCGAGGCGGCCGGCGGTGTCGACCAGCAGCGCGTCGAAATAGTGGCGCTTGGCATGGTCGAGTGCGGCCTGGGCGATCGCGAGCGGCTTCTGGTCCGGCGTGCTGGGGAACCATTCGGCGCCGGCCTGCTTCGTCACGGTCTTCAGCTGCTCGATCGCGGCTGGACGGTACACGTCGCCCGACACGGTCAGCACCTTCTTCTTTCGTTTCTCGATCAGGTGCTTGGCCAGCTTGGCGGTGGTGGTGGTCTTGCCGGCGCCCTGCAGGCCGGCCATCAGGATCACCACCGGCGGCTGGGCCTGCAGATTGATGTCGGCGATCCCTTCGCCCATCGTCGCCGCGAGTTCGCGGTTGACGATGCCGACCAGCGCCTGGCCCGGCTTGAGCGAGCCCATGACTTCCTGGCCGAGCGCCTTTTCCTTGACCCGCGCGATGAAGTCGCGCACCACCGGCAGCGCGACGTCGGCCTCGAGCAGCGCCATGCGCACCTCGCGCATCATGTCCTGCACGTTGGACTCGGTGATGCGGGCCTGGCCGCGCATTTCCTTGACGAGCCGGGAGAGTTTGTCGGTGAGTGCGGATGCCATGCGGAGGGGGGGGGTCGGAAGGTGAAGAGGGCGGGCGCCGGCGGGCGTTGCCGCGGGCCGGGCGACGGGGGAAACGCCACTAAACTCGGGCCATGATTCTAGCCAGCGTGCCCCCCGCCAGCATGGTCCTGGGCCTTGCCGCGGCGCTGGCCTATGCGCTGCCCGCCGCGCTCGCCGGCCGCATCGCCGCGAGCGCCGGGCGCGCGGTGCTGGTCATCGCCTGGCTGCTGCACGGGGCGCTTCTGGCGCGGGGACTGCTCGGACCGGCGCCGCTCTTCGGCTTCGCGCCGGCGCTGTCGATCACCGCGTGGCTGGTGCTGACCGTCTACGGCGTGGAAAGCCGGCTCTATCCCCGCATGCAGGCGCGCTGGACGCTGTCGGGCCTCGGCGCGGTCGCGGTGCTGCTGTCGCTGGTGTTTCCCGGCACGCCGCTGCACGTCGAGGAATCGCCGTGGCTGCCGCTGCACCTGGCGCTCGGCATCGCCTCCTACGGGCTGTTCGCCGCCGCGCTGGTCCACACCTGGCTGATGACCCGCGCCGAGCGGCAGATGCGCCGCGCCGCCGAGCCACAGAGCGGCATGCCGCTGCTGACGCTGGAGCGCCTGACCTTCCGCTTCGTCACGGCCGGCTTCGTGCTGCTGACCGCCACGCTCGCCGCCGGGCTGCTGTTCGGCGAAGTGCTGTACGGCCGCGCCTGGCGCTGGGACCACAAGGCGGTGTTCTCAGTGCTGTCGTGGGCGACGTTCCTGGTGCTGCTGCTCGGCCGCATGCGCTTCGGCTGGCGCGGACGCACCGCGTTGCGCTGGCTGTACGCGGGATCGGCGCTGCTGCTGCTGGCCTATGTCGGCTCCCGGTTCGTGCTCGAAGTGGTGCTGGGCCGTCCATGAAGCTGCTGGTGCTGCTCGCGGCGATCGCCCTGCTGCTGTGGCTGCTGCGCGGCGGGCGCAACCGGGTCGGCCGCGATGTGGCGCCGCCGCCCGCCGCGCCGCGCATCGCCGCACCGGAGCCGATGGTCGCCTGCGACTGGTGCGGCCTGCACCTGCCGCAGACCGATGCGCTGCCCGCACCGGACGGTCGCCATTTCTGCTGCACCGACCACCGGCAGCGCGCGATCCGCGGCTGACCCCGGACACGATGGTCGCGATGAACGCCGGCCTGCGCTGGTTCGGCTCCTTCGATCCGACCGAACTGCGCATCTGGAACGGCTTCACCACCGCGCGGCTGCTGGTCGCCGTGGCGGTGCTGCTGCTGCAGGGGCTGACCTACGCGATGGGGCAAGGTTTCGACCCCGCCTTCCTCCTGCTGTGCATCGCCTACGTCGGCGCCACCCTCTTCGTGCGGGCGGCGCTGCGCCCCCGGCCGGGCGAGCGGCTCGCCGCGCGGCTCTGGGTGCCGACGGTCGGCGTGGACCTGCTGGCCTTCGCCGCGATGCAATCGCTGCAGTCGGGCGCGGCGAACTACACACCGCTCTTCGGCCTGCCGGTGCTGATGGCGGCGGTGCTCGGCACCCGCCGCACCGCCTGGGGCACGGCGGCGGGCGTCACGCTGCTGCTGCTCGCCGATGCGGTCGCGTTCTGGTGGCAGGTGCCGGGCGCCGCCGCACCGCGCTTCGTGCAGGCGGGCCTCACCGGCATCGGGTACTTCCTGGTCGCGATCCTGGTCCATCCGCTGGCCGCCCGCCTCGCGCGCGAGGAGGAAGCCGCACGCCGCAGCGAGCATGCGGCCGCGGTGCAGGCGCAGGTCAACGAACTGGTGATCGAGTCGCTGGCCGACGGGGTGCTGGTGATCGATGTGCACGACACGGTCCACGCGGCCAATCCGGCGGCACGGCAGCTGCTCGGCACCGCCGCCCGGGCCGTGCCGCCGCCCTTCTCGCTGCGCAGCACACCGGTCTGGCAGCCGCTGGCCGAGCTGGCCGGGCGCACCCTCGCGGGTGGAGGGCGGCAGGCGGCGGACGTGACGCTGCAGTACGAAGGGGCCGGCCCGCGCCGACTGCATGTCAAGACGCGCCCCACGCCGCCCGACGGCCAGCTCGCCGGCGGGCTGTGCGTCATGTTCCTGGAAGACCTGCGCGAAACCGAGGCGCGCCTGCGTACCGAAAAACTCGCGGCGATGGGCCGCATGTCGGCGGCAGTGGCGCACGAGATTCGCAACCCGCTCGCCGCCATCGTGCAGGCCAACCAGTTGCTCGACGAGGAACTGCACGATCCGGGCCAGAAGCAGCTCGCCCAGCTGGTGCGCCAGAACGCCCAGCGCCTGGTGCGCATCGCCGAGGAGGTGCTCGACGTCTCGCGTGCACAGCGCCGCTTCGATTTCGACGGCGCCCGGCTGGTGCTGGACGACAGCGTCTCGATCGTCTGCCTCGACTGGCACGTCCATGCCGGCCGGGGCTGCGGCCTGCAGTGGATCGGCGAGGCGCCCGGCACGGTGGTCGAGTTCGACGCCGAGCACCTGCGCCGCGTGCTGGTGAACCTGCTCGACAACGCGCTGCGCTACATCACGCCGCACGACGACGCATTGCAGGTCCGCACCTGGACGGTATCCGGCGGCCAGGCGCTGCTGGAGGTGTGGAGCGACGGCCCGCCGCTGGAGCCGACGGTCGAGCAGCGGCTGTTCGAGCCGTTCTTCTCGTCGGAAAGCCGCTCCAGCGGACTCGGCCTGCACATCTGCCGCGAGCTGTGCGAACGCCACGGCGCGGCGATCGGCTACCGCCGCATCGCCCGCCCGACCGGGCGTGGCGACCTGCCCGGCAACGCATTCACCATCGCCTTCCGCCCGCCGGCGCCTGCGTCGGGCGAGGCCGTGTTCGACACGCCACAATAGAACGATGAGTTCCGCCGCCAGCAGCCGCCCGTCTGCCGCCGCCCTGCCCATCCTGGTGCTGGACGACGAACCCGATCTGCGCATCCTCTACGAACTCACGCTCCTGCGTGAGGGCTACCAGGTCACCTCGGCCGCGACGGTCGCCGAGGCCCGCGACCATCTGGCGCAGCAGGCGTTCGGCGCGGTGATCTCCGACATGCGCCTGCCCGACGGGTCCGGGCTGGAGGTGCTGCAGTTCCTGCGCAGCCACGGCCGCCGCGAGCGCTGCGTCGTCATTACCGCCTACGGCTCCGCGGAGAACGCGGTGGAGGCGCTCAAAGCCGGCGCCTTCGACTACCGGACCAAGCCGGTGGACCTGAAGCAGTTCCGCACGGTGGTGGCCGCAGCCGTGCGGACCGGAGCGGAGGCGCCCGTCGCTTCGGCGGCACCGGCGCGCACGGCCGGAGGCGCGCCATCGGCCGCGCCCGGCAGCGACGCCGCGCTGGCGAAGCTCGTCGGCAGCTCGGCTGCGATGGCAACGGTCAAGCAGCGCATCGCCAAGGTCGCCCGCAGCATGGCGCCGGTGCTGGTCCGCGGCGAATCTGGCACCGGCAAGGAACTGGTGGCGCGGGCGCTGCATGCCTGCAGCCACCGGGCGGACGGGCCGCTGGTCGCGGTGAACTGCGGCGCGATCCCCGAAAGCCTGCTCGAAGCCGAGTTCTTCGGCGCCCGCAAGGGCTCCTACACCGGCGCCCTCGCCGACCGCGACGGATTTTTCCAGGCCGCGCGCGGCGGCACCCTGTTCCTCGACGAGATCGGCGAACTGCCGCTGGCGATGCAGTCCAAGCTGCTGCGGTCGATCCAGGAGCGCAGCGTGCGGCCGCTCGGCGCCACCCAGGAAGAGCCGGTCGATGTGCGCATCGTCAGCGCGACCCACCGCGACCTGGCGGCCGACGTGAAGGCCGGCCGGTTCCGGCAGGATCTCTATTACCGGCTCAACGTGATCGAGATCGTGGTGCCGCCGCTGCGCGAACGCCGCGAGGATCTGCCGCAGCTCGCCGCCGCGCTGCTGGCACGCATCGCCGGCGAATCGGGCCTGCCGGTGCCTGCGTTGTCGCCGGAGGCCCTGGACCGGCTCGCCGCCCATCCGCTGGCCGGCAACGTGCGCGAACTGGAAAACCTGCTGCACCGTGCAGTCGCGCTGAGCGAGGGCGACCTGCTGCAGATCGATCTGGATGAACCCGCGTTCAACCTGCCGGACCCCGGCCCGCCGGCCGCCGCTGCGGCGGAAGGCCGGCCGGTCCCCCTGTCGGCGTCGAGCCCCTCCGGTACCACGGCGTCCACGCCGACCATCGTTACCCCGGCCGTCGGCCGCGATACGCCGGTCCCGATGCCCGACGATCTCCAAGGCTACCTCGACGCCCGCGAGCGGGAGATTCTCGTCAAGGCATTGCTGGAGAACCGTTTCAACCGCACCGCGACGGCCGCGCGGCTCGGCATCAGCCTGCGGCAGATCCGCTACCGGATCGAGCGGCTCGACATCGCCGGCCCGCGCGACAGCAGCGACAACGGGGCCGACGACGACGGTACACCGCGTGTTTGAGCCATCCGGCGACTGGGACGGCGGCTGGTGGCAGCCGGCCGAGCGGCGCCCGTCGCCGAACCACGGACCGCGGCCGGCCGATGCCTGCATCGACCTGATCGTCGTGCATTCGATCAGCCTGCCGCCCGGCGTCTACGGCGGCGGCGAAGTGGAGGCGCTGTTCGCTAACACGCTCGACTGGGATGCCCACCCCTACTTCGCCACGATCCGCGGCATCGAAGTCTCTGCCCACTTCTTCGTGCGTCGCGACGGACAGGTGCTGCAGTTCGTCGACGGCGACCGCCGCGCGTGGCACGCCGGCCGGTCGTCCTACCGCGGACGCGACAACTGCAACGACGACTCGATCGGCATCGAGCTGGAAGGCCTCGAAGGCGACACCTTCGATCCGCGCCAGTACCCGGTGCTGGCGCGCCTGTGCGCCGCGATCGGCCACCGTTATCCGATCCGGCATGTCGCCGGCCATTCCGACATCGCGCCGGGCCGCAAAGGCGATCCGGGTGACGGTTTCGACTGGGGTGCGTTACGCAGGTCGCTCGACTGGACCCTGTCAGCCTTTCCCCGCCACAAGATGTAATAAAACGACCGTGGCGTGGCGGCTTCCCGGCGCCATGGTCCGGCGGGTCGGGCAGTCCGGCAAAGGCCAGCAGCCATGCGGCTTTCCAAGCCAAATCGACCGCTGCACCGCGCCAGCGTTGGCAGGGCCGGCGACGACGCAGCACCCGTGCGCGCTGCCGTCCGATATGGCCGGAAGCGATGGCGGAAACAGGCGTTTTCGCCCGGCTGGTCCGGCAGCCGCTTTCCACGCCGCTACACTATAGGTAGCGTTTGAAAACCCGCGACACCCTAGATATAGTGGGTCGCAGCCGGTCTCGCTTCAAGCTTTTTCGTGTGCCGCATCCCGGTTCCATCCGTGCGGCGCCTCTCTTTCCACCGCCTTCGTCCAGAGGACATTCAATGCAAACTGTCGCCTCGACCAGCCCCGCCACGGGCGCTTCCCGCCATCCGCTCGCCGCGCGTATAGAGCCGTCGCCCGCCGCGACCGCACCCGGCGCCGTGTCGCAGTACCAGCTCATTCGCCGCAACGGTGCAGTGGTGCCGTTCACCCCGCAGAAGATCGCGGTCGCGATGATGAAGGCATTTCTCGCTGTCCACGGCACCCAGGGCGCCGCATCGGCCAGCGTGCGGGAAACGGTGGATTCGCTGACCGAGGCGGTGGTGCGCGCCCTGATGCGTTCGCGTCCCGGCGGCGGCACCTTCCATATCGAGGACGTGCAGGACCAGGTCGAACTCGGCCTGATGCGGGGCGGCCACCACGAGGTCGCGCGCGCCTACGTGCTCTACCGCGAGCGTCATGCGCAGGAACGCGCCCAGCAGCAGAAGGACGCCACCCCCTCCACGCCCGCCCTCACCGTCACCGACGGCGACCAGCGCTTCGTGTTGGACGTGCAGCGGCTGCAGGGCCTGATCGAGGCAGCCTGCGAAGGTCTGGGTGCCGATGTGAAGGCCGAGCCGATCGTCGCCGAGACGATGCGCAACCTCTACGACGGCGTGCCGGTCGACGAGGTGTACAAGGCCTCTATCCTGGCCGCGCGGACGCTGATCGAGAAGGATCCCGACTACACCTACGCCACCGCCCGGCTGCTGGCCCACACCATCGCCAAGGAAGTGCTCGGCCGCGACGTGACCCAGGCCGAGATGCCGGCGGCGTACGCCGAGTATTTCCCGGGCTTCGTCCAGAAAGGTGTCGAGGCCGAACTGCTCGATCCCGCCCTGCTCACCTACGACCTGCCGCGCCTCGCAAAGGCCCTGAAGGCCGAACGCGACATGCAGTTCGACTACCTCGGACTGCAGACGCTGTTCGATCGTTATTTCCTGCACATCCGCAAGACCCGCATCGAGCTGCCGCAGGCCTTCTTCATGCGCGTGGCGATGGGCCTGGCCCTGAAGGAGACCGATCGCGAAGCCCGCGCTATCGAGTTCTACGAGGTGCTGTCCTCGTTCGACTTCATGTCGTCCACCCCCACGCTATTCAACAGCGGCACGCTGCGTTCGCAGTTGTCTTCGTGCTACCTGACCACCGTGCCCGACGCGCTCGACGGCATCTACGACGCGATCAAGGAAAACGCGCTGCTGTCGAAGTTCGCCGGCGGCCTCGGCAACGACTGGACCCGGGTGCGGGCGCTCGGCTCCCACATCAAGGGCACCAACGGCGAATCGCAAGGCGTGGTGCCGTTCCTGAAGGTGGTGAACGACACCGCCGTGGCGGTGAACCAGGGCGGCAAGCGCAAGGGCGCCGTCTGCACCTACCTGGAAACCTGGCACCTCGACATCGAGGAGTTCCTGGAGCTGCGCAAGAACACCGGCGACGACCGCCGCCGCACGCACGACATGAACACCGCCAACTGGATCCCCGACCTGTTCATGCGCCGTGTGATGGAAAAGGGCGCTTGGACGCTGTTCTCGCCCTCCTCCGTACCGGACCTGCACGACCTGTTCGGCGCGGCGTTCGAAACCGCCTACGTCGCCTACGAAGCGCAGGCCGCCCGCGGCGAGATCAAGCCGAGCAAGACCGTCCAGGCGACCGACCTGTGGCGCAAGATGCTCACGATGCTGTTCGAGACCGGCCATCCCTGGATCACCTTCAAGGACGCCTGCAACGTGCGCTCGCCGCAGCAGCATGCCGGCGTGGTGCACTCGTCCAACCTCTGCACCGAGATCACGCTCAACACCAG
>CAJYQL010000100.1 GCA_913776965.1 uncultured Xylophilus sp. | reverse complement strand
GCCGCAACAGCAGACAACCTGCCCGATCCTGCCGACCTGCCGGATATCACCAGCATGGTGCCGCCGCTCCCGGACGCCGCCTCGCCGGAAGCGGTCGCCAGCGCCCTGGACGCTGCCCGCGCTGCCGCGGCCCGCGCCACCGATCCCGAGGCAACCGCGGCGGCCGCACAGGAGATCGACCGGCTGGCCAAGTTGCTGGACCAGCTGAAGGCGGCGGCTGGCGGCACCGGCTGATGCGCGTACCGGCTGCGGTGGCAATCGGCCTGCAGGCTGCGCAGGCGCACCCCGCGCAGTAGACTGTCCGGTCGCCGCCCCGCCCGGAGGGCCGCGGCGGCGCAGGAGCACAGCATGACGATCATCGAGTCCATCGCGGCAGAGGCCGCGGCCATCGCCGAGATCCGGCGCGACATCCATGCACACCCCGAACTCGGCTTCGAGGAGGTCCGGACCTCCGCGCTGGTGGCGCAGAAGCTGGAGGAATGGGGCATTCCCGTGCACCGCGGCATCGGCCGCACCGGCCTGGTCGGCGTGGTGCGCGGATTGCGCGACACCGGCCGTCGCACCATCGGCCTGCGTGCCGACATGGATGCGCTGCCGATGCAGGAATTCAACACCTTCGGCCACGCGAGCCGCTACCCCGGCCGCATGCACGCCTGCGGTCACGACGGCCACACCGCGATCCTGCTGGCCACCGCGCAGCACCTGTCGCGGCACCGGGATTTCGACGGCACGGTCTACCTGGTGTTCCAGCCGGCCGAGGAAGGCGGCGGCGGCGCGCGGGTGATGATCGAGGACGGCCTGTTCGAGCGCTTCCCGATGGAGGCGGTGTTCGGCCTGCACAACTGGCCCGGCATGCGCGCCGGCCAGATGGCGGTCAGCGCCGGGCCGGTGATGGCGTCGTCCAACGAATTCAAGATCACGATCCGCGGAAAAGGCTCGCATGCCGCCATGCCGCACATGGGCATCGATCCGGTGCCGATCGCCTGCCAGATGGTGCAGGCCTTCCAGAACATCGTGAGCCGCAACAAGAAGCCGGGCGATGCCGGCGTGATCTCGGTGACGATGATCCACACCGGCGAGGCGACCAACGTGGTGCCCGACCACTGCGTGCTCGAAGGCACGGTGCGGACCTTCACCACCGAGGTGCTCGACCTGCTCGAAGCCCGGATGCGGACCGTGGCCGAGCACACCTGCGCCGCCTTCGGCGCGAGTTGCGAGTTCGTCTTCGACCGGAACTATCCGCCGACGGTCAACCATCCGCGCGAGGCGGCCTTCCTGCGCCGCGTGGCGGCCGAGGTGGTCGGTGCCGACAACATCGTGGAGCAGGACCCGACGATGGGCGCCGAGGATTTCTCGTACATGCTGCAGGCGCGGCCGGGCGCCTACGCGTTTTTGTCGAACGGCGACGGTAGCCATCGCGACAGCGGCCACGGCATGGGTCCGTGCATGCTCCACAACCCGAGCTACGACTTCGATGACGCGCTGATCCCGGTCGGCGCGAGCTGCTGGGTGAAACTGGTCGAGGCGTGGTTCCGCGAGCCGGCGCCCGTCCCGGCCGTTACGGCCTGAATGCGGCTTCCGCGCCCGTCCCGCCTGCGCAAGCAGCTATCGAATCGGTAGCAATTTCCTGAACGTTCCTTACCGTCCTGCCGCCATGTCCGACCTGCACGCCGCCTTCGAATCTGCCGTCGACCGCTCCAAGAACCTGTCCGAGCGTCCGGACAACCCGACCCTGCTGAAGATCTACGCACTCTACAAGCAGGCGACGCAGGGCGACGTCGAGGGCAGCCGTCCCGGCTTCAGCGACGTGGTCGGCCGCGCCAAGTGGGATGCCTGGAACAAGCTCAAGGGCACGGCCGCCGACGGCGCGAAGCAGCAGTACATCGACCTCATCGCGTCGCTGGAATGACGGCGTCCGGCGCGGCGGCGGCGAGTGCCGCGCGCCGTGCGGGGGCGGGCAGGGCGGCCAGGCGCCGCACGTCCGCATAGAAGGCCGGCCAGGGATCGGCCGGCGCGGCCGCCTCGGCCCGGGCGAACAGCGCTTCGAAGGCCGGCACCCAGGCGTCGTAGGCGGCCTGGGCCCCGAAAGCCGCGTTGTTGGCGCGGGCCACCCAGGCGTCGTAGCCGGCGACCGCCGCCGCATCGCCGCCCCAGCGCTCCCGCAGCGCCGCATACGCGGCCCGGAACTGTTGCATCGCTTCGTTTTTCATAGCAAGCTGCGCAGCAGGGTCGGGCGCTGGAGCGCCATTTCCTTCATAGATCGCCTGCAGCCGACGGCGGGTCTCGCTCACCAGTGCCCGAAAGTCCTGCGCGCGCTGCGCATGGCGCGCCCAGGCCTCGCGGGCGGCCGGCGTGGCTTCGGTGGCCAGCCAGCGGTCGCGGCCGATGCGCTCGACTGCGGTGGCGAAGGATTCGTTGAACATCGTGTCGCCCGGCACGAACACCACCTGGTGCGCCAGTTCGTGGAACACCAGCCGGGCGAGTTCGCCGTCGGGATAGCCGATGAAGGTGTCGAGCAGCGGATCGCCGCCGGCCCAGTTCAGCCAGCCGAGCGTGGAATAGGCCGGCACGCCGTAGACGACCGTCTCCAGGCCCTGGCGGCGCAGCGCCTCGGCTTCCGCCCGGGCATCGGCCTCGGCGTAGTAGCCGCGATAGCCGACGCAGCCGGTCACCGGAAAGCACCAGGTGTGCAGCGTGAGCGACAGGGGCGGCGCCGCGACCACGTTCCAGACCGCGGCGGTGCGGCCGAGCCGCGAAAAACGGCGGTAGCTCGCGTTGTCCGGCAGGCCCACCTCGCGCGAGGCGAAGGCGCGGATGCGCTGCGCCAGCTGCAATCGCGCCTTCAGCGCCGCGCTGGTGCCGGGATCGGCCAGCCAGTCGTCGACCGGCCGCGCGGCCTCCATCAGCCGAAGGTGCCCCTGGACCGACTGCCAGTAGTAGCCTGTGCCCGCGCAGCCGCCCAGCAGCAGGGGGACCGCGGCTGCGACCAGCAGCCGTGCAGCGCGGCAGGGGAGATTCAGGCGCAGCGTTGCGCCGTCATGCGTGGAGCGGGATCGGGCCTGCAGCGGCGTGCCGAAAGCAGGCGCGGAAGGAGCGGGGCGGGGCCGGTGCGCGGCTGTGGTCATCGTCGGACGTTCGGAAGGGACGGCTGCCTGCGGCCGTCGCCGCAGTCGTGCATACAGTCGGATGGTGCTGCCCGCCGCCGGGAGGCCGCGGCGGCGCGGCACGATCCACATCCAACAAGAAGGAAGCCATCATGCTGAAGTTCAAGTCCCAGGCCACCGCCGATGTCATCCTGCTCGAAAGCAGCGCCCACCAGGTGCTGCATATCATCGGCAAGGAGCACACGCCGCAGGGGATCATCACCGTAGACCAGATTCCCGCCGCTGTGGCCGCGCTGCGCGCCGCGGTCGAGCACGAGGAACACCACGATCCCGCGCCGGCCGAGGTGCAGCCCGACGAGCACCTGGACGTGGACCATGCCAAGCCCGAGGGCCATGTGTCGCTGCGCCAGCGCGTGGCGCCCTTCATCGACATGCTCCAGCGCAGCGCGGCCGAGCACAAGGATGTCGTCTGGGGCGTGTGAGCCCCTGACACCCGCCGGCGGCCGACCTCGCGAGGCGCCGCCCGGCAGCGGCTGAATCCTCAGTCGACCTTGGCGCCGGAGGCCTTCACCACCTGCGCCCACTTGCGGTGTTCGCTGTCGATCAGTTGGGCGAACGCTGAGGGCGTGCCGCCCCCGGCGATCGCGCCCTGCGCCAGCAGCTTCTCGCGGATCGCGGGTGTCTGCATCGACTTCGCGACCTCCTGCTGGATGCGCTGGATGATGTCGGGCGGCGTGCCGGCCGGTGCCAGCAGGCCGAACCACGAACTCGCCTCGTAGCCCTTGAGCGCCGGGCCGCCGGCCTCCTCGACCGTCGGCACGTCGGGCAGCGCGGGCGAGCGCTGCGCGCTGGTGACCGCCAGCGCCACCAGCTTGCCGGCCTTAATCTGCTGGATCGACGACGGCAGGTTGTCGAACATCACGTCCATGTTGCCGCCCACCATGTCGAGCAGCGCCGGGCCGGACCCGCGGTACGGGAAGTGGACCATGTAGGTGCCGGTCATCGTCTTGAACAGCTCGCCGGCCAGGTGGATCGAGGTGCCGTTGCCGCTCGACGCCATGTTCAGCCGGCCCGGCCGTTCCTTCGCGACACGGATGAAGTCCTGCACGTTGGCGATGCCCATCGCCTTCGCCTTCTCGGCGTTCATCTCCATCACGTTGGGCACCGAGGCGACCAGCGTGACCGGCACGAAGTCCTTGATCGGGTCGTAGGGCAGCTTGGCATACAGCGCCCGGTTGATGCCGTGGGTGCCGACGGTGCCCATCAGCAGCGTGTAGCCGTCGGCCGGCGCTTTGGCGACGATCTCGGCGCCGAGGTTGCCGCCGGCACCGGCGCGGTTGTCCACCACGAACTGCTGGCCGAAGGCGCGCGAGAGTTCCGGCGCGACCGCCCGCGCCAGGATGTCGGTGGTGCCGCCGGGGGCGAAGGGCACGACGATGCGCACCGGCTTGTTCGGCCAGGCCGACTGGGCGGAGACAGCGACGGACGTGCAGGCGAGCAGCACGGCGAGCGCGGTGCGGCGGGTGGACGAAGCGAAG
>CAJYQL010000099.1 GCA_913776965.1 uncultured Xylophilus sp. | reverse complement strand
TGAGGGCACGCTGCAGGGCACGGTGCTGCGACTCGGCAGCCTGGCCTGGATGGCCGAGCTGCAGGCGCCGCCCGGCCCGCTCGCCGCGACGGCGGCACAACTGCAGGCCGAAGGCGCGACCGTGTCTGCGCTGGCCGTGCAGGGTGCGGACGGCGGCGTGGCGGTGCAGGCGCTGCTCGCCTTCGGCGACGAACCGCGTCCGGGCGCGGCCGAGGCGCTCTCGACGCTGCGGGCGCGCGGCCTGCGGCTCGCGATGGTCTCGGGCGACAACGCCGGCGCGGCGCAGGCGATGGCGGCGCGGCTCGGCCTGCGGCCCGACGAGGTGCAGGCCGGCGTGCTGCCGGGCGGCAAGGCCGACGCGGTGCGGGCGCTGCAGGCCGGCGGCGCGGTGGTGGCGATGGTCGGCGACGGGGTGAACGACGCGCCGGCGCTGGCCGCCGCCGACATCGGCATCGCGATGGGCAGCGGCACCGACGTGGCGCTGCAGGCCGCCGGCATCACGCTGATGCGGCCCGATCCGGCACTGGTGGCCGAGGCGCTCGGCGTCGCCGCGCGGACCGTCGCCAAGATCCGCCAGAACCTGTTCTGGGCCTTCGTCTACAACGTCGCCGGCATCCCGCTCGCCGCCTTCGGCCTGCTGAGCCCGGTCGTGGCGGGCGCCGCGATGGCGCTCAGCTCGGTCAGCGTGATGGCCAATGCGTTGCTGCTGCACCGCGCCGAGGGAAATCCCCGATCCGTCGGGCGCCGCCGGTGACGAAAACTGGACCACCGGTGTCGGTCTAGCACGGTCTGGCAAACTGTGCGAATACTTACATTTCGAGAGGCTTCGGCGTCGGGCCGCCCTCCACCGCTCCAAAGGATTCCCGCCATGGCCTTGCTGCTGCTGCTGCGCCGTTTCACCATCCGTCTCCGCATGTACGGGGCGATCGCCATCGTCATGCTGCTCGTAGGCCTGCTCGGCGGGGCCGGCATCTGGGGCATGTACAGCATCCAGCGCACCAGCGAGACCTTCATGCAGAGCGCCAACGACGCCAACGAGACGCTGGCGTCGATGCGGGCCGAGATGAGTTCCGCCCGGCAGGCCGAGAAGGAAATGATCATCCAGTACGAGAAGCCGGCCGCCGTTGCCACAGCGCGCCGCGAGTGGACGGCTGCGCAGGACCGGGCGGACAAGGTCGGCCGGACCTATGTCGAGACCCATGCGGGCGACAACGGTGCGGCGATGCAGCGGGTGCTGGCGCAGCTGGCCGCCTACCGCAAGACCTTCTCCCCGGTCGCCGACCAGCTGGAGAAGGAGGCCTATGACTCGGCCACCGTGGCCAACCGCATGTCGCAGCGCGCGATCGGCGAGTTCGCCAAGGCCGAGAAGGAGATGGCCGCGCTGCAGGCGCAGCTGCGCCAGCAGGTGGACGGCGCCCTGGCCGACCAGCGCGAACTGTCGCGCCGCATCCAGCTGCTGTTCGGCGGCATCGTGCTGCTGATGATCGCCACGGTGGTGCCGGCCACCATCCTCAACATGCGCTCGATCTGCGGCCCGCTGGAGCAGGCGCGGCAGTCGGCCGCGGCGATCGCCGGCGGCGACCTGTCGCAGCGGATCGTGGTGGAAGGCCACGACGAGCTGACCGACCTGCAGCGCGCGCTCGAGGGCATGCAGGGCTACCTGGGCACGATGGTCGCGCAGGTGCGCGATTCCAGCGAGAGCATCGCGATCGCGAGCCAGGAAATCGCCTCGGGCAACCAGGATCTGTCGAGCCGCACCGAACACACTGCCGGCAACGTGCAGCAGACGGTGTCGTCGATCGCCGAGCTGAGCGGCAACGTGCAGCAGACCGCATCGTCGGCGCAGCTGGCCAACCAGCTCGCGGCGTCGGCCTCCACCGCCGCGCAGCGCGGCGGCAGCGTGGTGCAGCAGGCGGTCTCCAGCATGCAGGACATCGCGTCGTCGAGCCGCAAGATCAACGACATCATCGCGCTGATCGACTCGATCGCCTTCCAGACCAACATCCTGGCGCTCAACGCCGCGGTGGAAGCCGCGCGGGCCGGCGAGCAGGGCCGCGGCTTCGCGGTGGTGGCGTCGGAGGTGCGCGGCCTGGCGCAGCGCTCGGCCCAGGCCGCCAGCGAGATCAAGGTGCTGATCAAGACCAGCGTCAGCGCGGTCGACGGCGGCGTGCGGCTGGTGGAGGATGCCGGCAGCGCGATGAAGGAGATCGTCTCCGGCGTGCGGCGCGTGGGCGACATCATCGGCGAGATCACCGCTGCGGCGGCCGAGCAGTCCAGCGGCATCGGCGAGGTCGGCCAGGCGGTGCACGACATCGACCGTATGACGCAGCAGAACGCGGCGCTGGTCGAGCAGTCCGCGGCCGCGGCCGAATCGCTGCGCGAGCAGGCGGCGCGGCTGGCCGGGGTGGTGCGGCAGTTCCGGATCGAGGCCGGCGGCGAGCCGGTCGCGGCGGCATTGCCGGGGCGTCCGTCGGCGGTGCCCGTCGCGGTCGGGATGCACACGACGCCGATGCTCGCCTGAGAGCGCTCCGGCAGCGCAGCGGTGCGGTCCGACATCACGACCGCAGGATTGGCAGGCAGGTCTGTGGGCCCTCGCCGCAACGGTGTCGCGCCGCGCCTGTCCGGGGGCGGCTTCCGCCGGTCGGCCGGGTCCACGGTGCGGGGTGGGATTGACTCCACAATACGCCCCCGCCGGTGCGTTCGCCCGGCCTCCCCGGTCTGACCCTCCCGGCCCCACGCCCAGCGCCTTGCCATGATATCGACGACCCCGACCGCGCCGGAATCCGCCGCCGCCGCTTCGCGGGCGCAGCCCTCCTTCTTCCGCCGGGTGGGCCGCTCGCCCGCCTGGCAGACCGGGCTGGCGCTGGCCGTCGTGCTGCCGGCGCTGTGGATCGGCATCGGCTGGGACCTGTCCGCCAGCCGCGAACGCCTGCAGAAGGAAAACGTCCGGGACACCTCGAACCTGCTGCATCTCTATGCCGAGGAGGTGCGCTCCTCGCTCCATGCCACAGACCTCACGCTGCTCAACCTGCGCGACCGCTGGCAGGAGGAAACGCCCGCCCGCTTCCACCAGCAGGTGCTGCTGCAGCAGAAGCACCTGGAACGCAGCGTCGTCTTCCAGGTGGGCATCATCGACGCCCGGGGCTGGCTGGCCTACACCAGTGCCGACCCGGCTGCGAAGTCGGTCGACCTGAGCGACCGCGAGCATTTCCGGGTGCACCAGCGGGCGGATGCACAGGACGTGCTGTTCGTTAGCCGGCCGGTGCTGGGCAGGATCACGCGGCGCTGGACGATCCAGCTGACCCGGCGGATCTCCGACGAGCGGGGGCGCTTTGCCGGTGTCATCGTGCTGTCGTTGCCGGCCAACTACTTCACCCGCTTCTCCCGTGCCCTGGACCTCGGCAACGACAGCGCGGTGGCGATGCTGCGCAGCAGCGCCGAGCTGCTGACCCGGCTGCCGCCGCCGCCGCAGGGCCTGGACGTGCCGGTGCGGCTGTTCCCTGATCGCGTCGCGGCGCTGGAGCAGGGCCGCGACGACGGCGGGCCGGCCGAAGTGGTCTCGCCGGTGGACGGCGTGAGGCGGCTCGTTGCCCTGCAGGCCCTGCCGGAATACGGCCTGGTGGTTGCGCTGGGCCGGTCGGTCGCGGTGCTGATGGAGCCCTACCGCCGGCAGCGGCTGACCAACCTGACGGCCGGCGGCGTGATCTCGGGTCTGCTGCTGCTGGTCGGCTACCTGCTGCTGGCCGACCTGCGGCAGCGCACCCGCGCACGCGAAGCACTGGAGCAGACCGAATTCCGCTGGCGGCATGCGCTGCGCGGCACCAGCGACAGCGTCTGGGACTGGGCCATCGACGCGGACACGTTCTACTACGCGCACAACGACGCTGCGCAGCCGGCCGCCGGCGCCGACGCGCCGGCCGACCCGGCGCGCGACTGGCAGGCGCGGGTGCATCCGGAAGACGTGGCGATGGTGGCGGAGACGATGCAGGGCTACCGCGACGGCATCCGGCAGGACCACACGATGGAATTCCGGATGCGCCGCGACGACGCCAGCTGGGCCTGGACCCTCAGCCGCGGGGTGGCCGTCGAGTCCGACCGCCAGGGCCGGCCGCAGCGGGTCATCAGCACCCACAAGGACATCACCGACCGCAAGCTGGCCGAGGAGGCGATGCAGCTGGCGGTCCTCTTCTACGAAAACAGCCACGAAGGCCTGCTGGTGATGGATGCCGACAACGCCATCCTGTCGGTCAACCGGGCCTTCACGACGCTCACCGGCTATACCGCCGACGAGGTGGTCGGCCGCAACCTCGACCTGCTGCTCGAGACCGGCGATCCGGACGACCAGCAGCAGCACGAGGCGCTGCGCGAGGCGGTGCGGTCCACCGGCCGCTGGCAGGGCGAGATCTGGAGCCGGCGCAAGAACGGCGGCGTCTATGCCGAGTGGCTGAGCATCAGCACCGTGTTCGACCGCGACGGCCGGCCGCACCGGCGGGTGGCGCTGTTCAGCGACCTGGCCGGCAAGAAGGAATACGAGCAGATCCTCTGGCAGCAGGCCCACTGCGACCCGCTCACCGGGCTGCTCAACCGGCGCATCCTGCGTGAGCGGCTGGAGCGCGACATCGCCCAGGCCGGCCGCGACGGCCGCACCATGGCGCTGCTGTACCTGGACCTCGACTATTTCAAGGAAGTCAACGACACGCTCGGCCACAGCGCGGGCGACGCGCTGCTGCAGGAGGCCGCCCGGCGGCTGCTGCGCTGCGTGCAGGACGGCGACAGCGTGGCGCGGCTCGGCGGCGACGAATTCGCGATCGTGAGCGCCACGCCCGACCCCGACGCGCTCGCCCGCGTCATCCTGGAGCGGATGAGCGAGCCTTTCGCGCTCGGGACCGAGACCGCTTTCGTCTCCGGCAGCATCGGCATCACCCGCTATCCGCACGAGGGCGCCAGCGCCGAGACGCTGCTGCGCGACGCCGACCAGGCGATGTACGCCGCCAAGGCGCTCGGGCGCAACCGTTACCAGGCGTTCACCCCGTCGATGCACGCGGCGGCGCAGCAGCGCATGCGCCTCATCGCCGACCTGCGCCAAGCCGTTCCCGACGGCCAGCTGCGGCTGGTCTACCAGCCGATCGTGGAACTGGCGACCGGCCACATCCGCAAGGCCGAGGCGCTGGTGCGCTGGAAGCATCCGGGCCGCGGCCTCATCAGCCCAGCCGAGTTCATCCCGGTCGCCGAGCAAAGCGGGGTGATCCACGCGCTGGGCGACTGGGTGTTCCAGGAGGCGGTACGTGCGCTGGCGCAGCTGCGGCGCGAGCACGATCCGCAGTTCCAGATGAGCCTGAACACCTCGCCGGCGCAGTTCCTCGGCAATCCGGAGCTGCATGCGCAGTGGATGGCGGCGCTGGGACGGGCCGGCCTGCCCGGCGACAGCGTGGTGCTCGAGATCACCGAGGGCATGCTGCTCGACGCCGGCGGCACCGCCGGCCTGCCGGAGACGCTCGCGGCCTGCCGGTCGGCCGGCATGCAGCTGTCGCTCGACGATTTCGGCACCGGCTACTCGTCGCTCAGCTACCTGAAGAAGTTCGACATCGACTATCTCAAGATCGACCAGGCGTTCGTGCGCAACCTGTCGGAAGGGTCGAGCGACCTGGTGCTGTGCCGCGCGATCGTCACGATGGCCCATGCGCTCGGCCTGAAGGTGGTGGCCGAGGGCATCGAGACCGCCGAGCAGCGCGACCTGCTCGACGCGATGGGCTGCGACTACGGCCAGGGCTACCTGTTCTCGCGGCCGGTGCCGTTCGAGGTGCTGGACGCGCTGCTGGGCTAGGGCCGGGTTGCGCGGGCGGATGCGGCACGTCGTCGCCGCTCCATGGTCTTTGGTATCCGCTCCTGAAAAAGGCGCCGCCCTTTTCAGGAGCGGCGCCTGTGGCGGCCACGCTGCCGCGACGGTCAGACCACCGCAGGCACGTGGCTGTCGTCGTCCGTCGTGGTCTGGCCCTTCGGCTTGTCCTTGCCGAACCAGGCCACGTAGAGCGCCGGCAGCACCACCAGCGTTAGCAGCGTCGCGGTGAACAGGCCGCCGATCACCACGATCGCCAGCGGGCGCTGGGTCTCCGAGCCGATCTCGCGCGACAGCGCCATCGGCAGCAGGCCGAGCGCGGCGAGCATCGCGGTCATCAGCACGGTGCGCAGCCGCTGCATCGAGCCTTCGCGCACCGCGTCTATCACCGTCATACCGGCCCCGCGCAGCTGCTGGAACACCGACAGCATCACCACGCCGTTGAGCACCGCCTGGCCCGACAGCGCGATGAAGCCGATGGCCGCCGACACCGACAGCGGGATGCCGAAGACGAACAGCGCGAGGAAGCCGCCGATCAGTGCGAGCGGCACGTTCACCAGGATCAGCGAAGCCATCTTGAACGACTTGAAGGCGTCGAACAGCAGCACGAAGATCAGCAGCAGCGAGATCGGCACCACCACCGCCAGCCGCTTCATGGCGCGTTCCTGGTTCTCGAACTCGCCCGACCAGTTGACGACGTACCCCTCGGGGATCTTCACGTTCTGCTCAACCCGCTTCTTCATGTCGGCCACCACCGAGCCCATGTCGCGGCCGGCGATGAAGATGCCGATCGCGGTGGTGCGGCGACCCGATTCGCGGGCGATGTTCATCGCGCCGGTGGTCTCGCGGATGTCGGTCACGTCGGCCAGCGTCACGTAGCCGCCGTCGGGCGTGGCGATCGGCGTGCGGCGCAGGTTGGCGATCACCCGCTCGGAGGCCGGCAGCCGCACCGCGACGGAGAACTTGCGTTCGCCTTCCCACAGGCTGGTCGCGGCCTTGCCGGCGAGCGCGGCCTCGATCACGTCCTGGATGTCCTGCACGTTCAGGCCGAAGCGCGCCGCGTTGCCGCGGTTGATGTCGAGTACCAGCTGCGGCACCTGGCCGTCGCGGTCGATCTCGGCACGCGCCACGCCCTGCACCTGCTTGACCTCGCGGGCGATCTGGTCGGTCACCTGCTTCATCAGCGCCAGGTCGTCGCCGGCGAGCTTGATCACGATCTGGCCCTTGATCTGCGAGATCGACTCGAGCACGTTGTCGCGGATCGGCTGGGAGAAGGCCGGGTCGATGCTCGGGATCGCCGACAGCGCCCGGTTCATCTCCTCGGTGATCTTCTCGCGCGTCATGCCCTTGCGCCATTCGGCCTCGGGCTTGATGTCCACGAAGATCTCGGCCATCGAGATGGTCTTCGGGTCGGTGCCGTCCTCCGGCTGGCCGGCCTTCGACACGGTGGTGCGCACTTCGGGCACGGTCAGCAGCGCCTTGCGCGCCAGCCGCAGGATGCGCGAGGCCTCCTGCGTCGACACGTTGGGCGACAACGTGAAGTTGACCCAGGTGGTGCCCTCGTTGAGCTCGGGCAGGAATTCCGAGCCGAGCCGCGACGCGACCACCGTGGTCAGCACCAGCGCGCCGACGGCGATGGTCGCCACGGTGCGGCGGCGGCGCAGCGCCCAGTCCAGGATCGGCCCGTAGACGCGCTTGGCGCCGGTGACGACGCGGTTGTCGCCGTGCGGCAGCTTGCGGCGCAGCATCCAGTAGGCGAGCAGCGGCACCAGCGTAAGCGAGAAGATCAGGGCGCCGATCAGCGCGGCCGTGACCGACAGCGCCATCGGCTGGAAGATCCGGCCTTCGTGGCGCTGCAGCGCGAAGATCGGGATGTGGGCCGCGATGATGATCAGCATCGAGAACAGCGTGGGCCGGCCGACCTCGTTGGCCGCGTCGATGATCACCTGGCGCCGCTCGGTCTCGCGCATGTCCTCGCGGCTCTGCGCGAGGCGGTGCAGGATGTTCTCGATCACGATCACCGCGCCGTCCACGATGATGCCGAAGTCCATCGCGCCGAGCGACAGCAGGTTCGCCGGCACGCCCATGATCTTCAGGCCCATGAAGGTCGACAGCAGCGCGAGCGGGATGACCACCACCACCGCCAGGCTGGCGCGCAGGTTGGACAGGAACACGTAGAGCACCAGCGACACCAGCACCGCGCCCTCGACCAGGTTGCGGAACACGGTGGTGAGCGTCTTCTCCATCAGCCAGGTGCGGTCGTAGAACGGCACGATCTGCACCCCGGTGGGCAGGCCGCGGGCGTTCAGGTCGGCGATCTTGTCCTTCACCGCCTTCAGCACCACGCTCGGGTTCTCGCCTTTGCGCATGATGACGATGCCGGTGACGATGTCGTCGTCGTTGTCCTGGCCGACCACGCCCAGGCGCGGCACCGCGCCGGTGCGCACCTCGGCGATGTCGCGGATCAGGATCGGGGTGCCGCCGCGGGCCGCGACCACGATGCGGCCGATGTCGTCGGCCGACTGCAGCAGGCCGATACCGCGGATCGTGTACTGCTGCGCGCCCTGGCGCACGTAGCTGCCGCCGGCGTTGGAGTTGCCGCGGCCGAGCGCATCGAGCAGGCTCTGGAAGGTGACCTTGTACGCGCGCAGCTTGTCGAGGTCGGGCTGCACCTCGTACTGCTTGATCGCGCCGCCCATCGCGACCACGTCGGCCACGCCGGGCACCTGGCGCAGCGCGCGTTCGGCGACCCAGTCCTCCAGCGTGCGCAGCTCGGTGGTCGAGTAGCCGGCGCCCTTCAGGCGGTAGCGCATGATCTCGCCGACCGGGGTGGCGTTGGGCGCGATGTCGGCGGACACGCCGTCAGGCAGGTCCACGCTGCGCAGCCGCTCGGCGACCTGCTGGCGCACCAGGTTGACCTCGGACTTGTCGTCGTAGGTCACCACGGTGAAGGACAGGCCGAACTGGGTGTGCGAGAAGACGCGGATCGAGTTCGGCAGGCCGGACAGGGCCACCTCGATCGGCAGCGTCACCTGTTTCTCGACCTCCTCGGCCGCGCGGCCGGGGTACAGCGCGATGACGGTGACCTGGGTGTCGGTGACGTCCGGGAACGCCTCGACCGACAGGTTCTTGAAGGCGAAGATGCCGGCGGCCGCGAACAGCAGCGTGCCCAGCACGATGAACAGCGGCTGGTGCAGCGCGTAGTGGATCAGGCGTTTCATCGGATCACTTCGCGGTGGCGGTGGCGGCCGGTGCGGCGGCTTCCTCGCGGGCGACCGCGAATTCGCGGGCCAGCAGCAGGGCGTTGTCGGTGACCACCTGCTCGCCGACCTGCAGGCCGGAACTCAGCACCACCTCGCGCGGGCCCATATGGCCGAGCTTGACCTCGCGCGGCTCGAAGACGCCCGGCTGCACCTGCACGTAGACGGTGTGGCGGTTGCCTTCCAGCGTGACCGCCGAGGCCGGCACCACCGCGCCGGTCAGCGCCTCCCGCACCAGTGCGGTAGCGAGCATCTCGCCCTTCAGGCGCCGGTCGGCGTTGGGCACCAGGCCCCGGACCTTGATGGTGCGGGTGGACGGGTCGATCGCGTCCGACACCGCGGCCACCGTCGCCGGGAAGTTCACGCCCGGATAGGCCGCCACCTGCAGCTGGAAGCGGGTGCCGGGTGCCATGCTGCCGACGTCGATCTCGCGCGCATCGACCTGCACCCACAGCGAGGTCGGGTCGGTCACGACGAACAGCGCCGGCGTACCGGGGCCGCTCTGGTCGGGCCGCACCTCCTGGCCCGGGTTCAGGTTGCGCTCGACCACCACGCCGGCGATGCCCGACGCGATGCCGAGCTGCTGGTTGCCGCTGCTGGCGCTGCCGTAGAGCGTGGTGCGGCCGGCGGCGCGGGCCGATTCGGCCTGGGCGCGGGCGGTGTCGGCCTCGGTCTGCTCCAGGTCTTTTTTGGCGACGATGCCGGCTTCGAACAGCTCGCGCTGGCGCTGCAGGTTCTTGCGGGCGAGCGACAGGTCGACGTTGGCCTTGGCGGTGTCGGCCTGCGCCTGGCCGAAGTCGGGCGACGCGATGCGCGCCAGCAGCGTGCCCGGCTTCACCGCCGTGCCGACGTCGGCGTTGATCGCGACGATACGGCCGCCGAAGGCCGGATACAGGCGCTGGGTGCGTTCCTCGTTCCAGACCAGCTTGGCCGGCAGTTCGACCACGATGTCGGCGGCCGCCGTGGCGGGCGTGCTCTTGAGCATCGCGAGCTGCGGATGGTCGGCCGGGAACCGCAGCTGCTTGCCCTGCAGGATCGGGGCCGGCGGCGGTGCCTCGGCCCGGGGGGCGGGGGATTCGCCGCAGCCGGCGAGCAGCAGGGCGGCGCAGGCGGTGGCCAGCAGCGCGGCACGGGCCGGGCGGCGGGAAAGGAGGCGGGACGGGTGCGGCATGGCGGTTGTCTCGGGGGCGGGAGGTCGGGCGGAAATCGAACGGGAGGAAGGGGCGGCGGCCGCTCAGCGGGCGCCGGTCAGCAGGTCGGGCCGCGTCTGCAGCGTCCAGGCGCCGGCGGTCTTGGCGTAGTCGGCGCGGGCGGCGACCGCCTCGAGCAGCGTGGCGCGCAGCACCCGGCGGGCGTCAAGCAGGTCGAACAGCGGGATCGCGCCGCGGCGGTAGGCCAGCTCGGCGTTCTCGGCGACGCGGCGGGCGCGCGGCAGGATGTCGGTCTCGTAGCCGCGGGCGCGGCGCTCGGCGGTGAGCGCCGCCTGCTGCAGGCCCTGCAGCTCCAGCGCGCCGTCGCGGCGGGCCTTGTCGAGCGCGTCCTGCGCCTGGTAGTAGCTGGCCTGGGCGCGGCCGATCTCGCCTTCGTAGCCGTAGCCCCACTGCAGCGGGATCGAGGCGCGCACCTCGACCAACCGGGTCGAGACGCCGGGGTAGTGCTCGTAGCCGGCGCCGACCGTCACGTCGGACTTCTTCAGCGCCAGCGCGCCGTCGAGGTTGGCCTGGGCGGCCTGCGCGCGGGCCAGCGCCGCGCGCACGTCAGGCCGGTTCTCGGCGAGCGAGGCGTAGTCGGCGGTCGGGGTGTCGACCGCCGGCAGCACCGGCCAGGCGTCCTCGGCCTGCAGGTTGGCCTCCACCGCGGCACCGCGGGCGCCGATCGACTGGGCCAGCGCGATCGCCGCGCGCTGGCGGTCGAGCAGCGCCTGCTGCACGTCGGCGCGGGCGCGCTGGGTCTCGATCTCGACCCGCATCGCGTCCTGTGCGGGCAGGTCGCCGGCCTGCACCCGGCGGCCGGAGGCGGTGGAGAGTTCGGTCGCGCTGCGCTCGATCGCATCGACCTGCACCTGGCGCTCCTGGGCGGCCAGCAGGTCGTAGTAGGCCGAGAGCGATGCGATCAACTGCTGCACCCGCACGTCTTCCACGTCGGCGGCGGCCGCGTCGGCGGCGCGGGTGGCGGCGGCGGTGCGCAGTTCGCGCTTGCCGCCGCGCTCGATCGTCCAGTCGATGCCGACCTTCTTGTCGATGCGCTTCCGGATCAGGTTGCCGGCACCGATGCCGTTCTTCAGGTCGACGTTCTCGGCCGAGGTGCTGAGCACCGGCAGCGGCGCATGGTCGGCCGCCAGGATGTCGGCGCGGGCCGCGGCCAGGCCGCCGCGGGCGATCGCCACGTCGAGGTTGTCGCGGGCGGCGGCGAGCGCCTGCGCCAGGCTCAGGCGGGCGGCGGGACCGGCGGCCGGTGCCGGGGTGGCCGCCGGCGCCGCGGCCGCCGCGGGGGGGGCGGCGACCTGGGCCTGCAGGGGCAGGGCGGCGGCGAGTCCGCAGGCCAGGAATAGCTGTCGTATGCTCATGGCCACCTTTATCGGGCCGGCCGGCTGACCATCGCCTGACCGGCGCCCGTCAGGGCTTTTCACCCCCGCCATTTCTTTGCCGCGCCCTCGGGCGCCCACCGCCCGCCACCCATGCGCATCCTCGTGGTCGAAGACGATGCCGTCCTGCGCGACGTGATGCTGCGCAGCCTGCGCGACGCCGGCCACCGGGTGGACGAGGCGCGCACGGTGGCCGAGGCCGACCACTTCTGGCGCGTGCAGCCCTTCGACGCGGTGCTTCTCGACCTGAACCTGCCGGCCGACGCGCAGGCCGGGGCCGCCACCGCCAGCGGCCTGACCGCCCTGCGCGCGGCCCGCGCCCGCGGCGACCGCACCCCGGTGCTGGTGCTGACCGCCCGCGACCGCACCGAGGAACGCATCGCCGGCCTCGACGCCGGCGCCGACGACTACCTCGGAAAGCCGTTCGAGCTGGCCGAGGTCGAGGCCCGGCTGCGCGCGCTGGTGCGCCGCACCCAGGGCACCCAGGACATCTCGGCGGTCGGCCTGCTCGCGCTCGACCGCAAGGCGCGCCGCTTCGCGCTCGGCGCGGCGCCGCTGGACCTGCCGGCGCGCGAGTTCGAGGTGCTGTGGGAGCTGATGACCCCGCCCGGCCGGGTGGTCAGCAAGCGCACCCTGTCCGAGAAGCTTTCCAGCTTCGACGAGAACCTGGGCGACAACGCGCTCGAGGCCTTCATCTCCCGGCTGCGCAAGAAGCTCGCCGGCAGCGGCGCCACGATCCGCACCCTGCGCGGCCTGGGCTACCTGCTGGAGCCCGAGCCGGGCGCCGTCCCACCGCCGTGACCGCGCCCGCTCGTCCCGACCCTGCTCGGTCCGGCAAACCGCCCGGCCCGGTTCAGCCCCAGCCGGGCCAGGGTTTCCCTGGACCTGGCGGAGCCTCCCCCCGGGGGGGTGGCGAACTACATGGAGCGCAGCGCAATGAGAAGCCGGGGGACCCTCCGACCTTGCGGTTCCGCGTCATGCACCACGTGCTGTGGCCGCTGGCGGTGGCGTGGCTGATCGGCGTAGTGGTGTCGATCGCAGTGGCGGTCAACTTCACCCAGCGCGCCTTCGACCGGGCGCTGCTCGACGACGCGTACTCGGTGGCCGGCAGCGTGCGCTCGACCGGCGACTCGATCGATCTGGCGCTGTCCCCGCGCGAGGTGGGCGCGGTGCTGTTCGACCAGAGCGAGCGCATCTACTTCGCAGTGCTCTGGCCCGACGGCACGCTGCTGGCCGGCCATGCGGGCCTGCATGCGCCCTCGCCCGAGGGCGCGGCCAGCTACCGGTTTTCCGACATCACCTACCAGGGCCGGCGGCTGCGCGCTGTCACGCTGCGCCGCGGCGCGCCGCTGGAATACGAGGTGGTGATGGCCGAGACCACCCGCTCGCGCGAGGCGCTGCTGCGCACGCTGCTGGTCTACGTGATCGGGCCGCAGATCGGCCTGCTGCTGCTGCTCGGCATCTGGCTGTTCCGCGCGATCAGCCGCGACGTGCAGCCGCTGGTCGCGCTGGAGCATGCGATGGAGACGCGCGACGCCCGCGACCTGACCCCCGTGCCGGCGAACGCCTCGACCCGCGAGATCCAGCGGCTGGCGGTCGCGGTCAATGGCCTGTTCGCCCGGGTCAGCGCCGGCGTGCGGGCGCAGCGGGAATTCGCCGGCAACGTGGCGCACGAGCTGCGCACGCCGCTCGCCGGCATCCGGGCGCTGGCCGAATACGGCCTGGCGCAGAAGGACCCGGCGGCCTGGCGCGAGCAGCTGCAGCGCATCGCCCAGAGCGAGGAGCGCGCCAGCCACCTGGTCGACCAGCTGCTGGCGATGGCCCGGGCCGACGAGGCCGGCGTGATGCAGATGCGCACCGTGCTGCTCGACGAGGTGGCGCGCGACGCGGTGCTGCGCTTCCTGCCGCGCGCCGACGCCGCCAGGGTGGACTTGGGCGCCCGCGGGCTCGACGAGCCGGTCGCGGTGCGGGCCCATCCGGCGCTGGTCGAGGGCATCGTCAACAACCTGATCGACAACGCGCTGCGCTACGGCGGCGCGACCGACGGCAGTCGCAGCACGATCACGGTGGCGCTGTCGGTGCAGGCGGAGGCGGGCACGGCGCGACTGACGGTGGTCGACAACGGCCCCGGCATCGGCGCGGCGCAGCGCGACCACCTGCAGCAGCGCTGGGCGCGCGGCCCCGAAGGCGCCTGGCTGAAGCAGGGCACCGGGCTGGGGCTGGCGATCATCGGCCGGTACGCGGCGCTGATGGACGCACCCTTCACCCTGGCCGACGGGCCCGAAGGCCGGGGGCTGGCGGCATCGGTACTCCTGCCGCTGGCTGCGACGGACGGCGCCGACGGCCCTGCCGCACCGCCGACGCGCGTGCTATGAAATAGATAGCTGTTGGCGCAGGTGCAACCTGCGCTGGAGCCCGATTCTCTTCATGACAGCAGCTGGCGCCGGCGCAGCTGCACCAGCACCACCGCCAGCAGCACCCGCATCAGGATCGACAGCGCGGCTACGTACATGCCGACCTGGAGCGTCGCCCGCTCGCGTTCGCGCGAACGCTCCTGCCGCTCGAGCAGCAGCCGGCGCTCGGTCTGCGAGGCGCGCGCTACCTCGTCGCGCACGGCATCCATCAGTTGTTTGCCGTGGCCCTGGGCGATCCGGGCGGCGGCAGGCGCGAAGCCGGCGCGGCGGCGCAGGGCGATGGTGTCGCTCAGTTCCACCAGCTTGGCGTCGATCAGGTCCTCCAGCCGGTCCATCTGCAGGTTCTGCGACTGGCTGCCCTCCAGCAGCGCGCGCAGCCGGTCGAAGGCCGGGCCGGTGGTCTCGACCGCCACGTTGTAGGGGGCGAGGTAGGCATCTTCGCCGGTGATGATGTAGCCGCGCTGGCCGGTCTCGGCATCCTGCAGCGACAGCAGCAGTTGGTTCAGCTCGCCGAGCACCTGGTGGGTGTAGTCCACCTGCAGGCGGCTCTGCACCAGCTGGTGGTGGTAGTGCCACGACAGGTAGCTGCCGACCAGGATCACCATCGCTATCGGCAGCGCCGAGAACACCGACCACACCATCACCCGCCGCGGCGGGATCTTCAGCCGCCGGCCGCCGAGCCAGCGCGGCAGCGCCAGCCGCGGCCGGGCGGTGCCCGGAGGCGGCGGGACGTCGGAATGGGGCAGCGGCGGGTGCACGGCGGAGGATCGGGTGAAAGGGGCGGGCCGCCCGCAAAGAGGCAGCGACGGAGGCGGACGTTACCGCCGGCCGTCACGCCGGCCGCGCCAGCAGGCCGCCCGACCGCCTGTAGGCGGCGCCGGCCCGCTCACCGCGCCTGGACGGCCGCCAGCGCCGTCAGCACCGGCCGGCCCCACGGCCCGGCCAGCAGCACGAACAGCCCGCCGTGGACGGCCACGCTGCACCAGAACCAGGTGCGGAACGGCTGTTTGCGCGACTTGTGGCGCAGCCACTGCTGCGCCAGCACCGCGCCGGGCCAGCCGCCCGCCAGCCCGATCAGCAGCAGATCACGTTCCGAAACGCGCCAGCCGCCGGTGCGGGCCGCCTGCTTGTCGAGCGCGTAGGCGCTGAAGCAGAGGGCGCTCATCGCGAGGTAGGCGGGGGCCAGCCATCCGGGCAGTAGCCCCGCCAGGATGGTGCATCCCAGCAGCAGCGCGAACGCCGCCACCGTCACGGCGCCAGGGATGCCGGAGGGGGGCCGGTTGGCTGCGCGCAGAGGGGCGGCCCGGCGGCGGCGCGCCTCAGTCGGCGCCGGCCGCACCATCGTCGGTCGTCCAGGTGCAGAACGGCCGCATCGCGAGGCTGCTGTTGTAGTAGCGGGCGTCGCCGGTCACCTCGGCGCCCAGCCAGTCGGGGCGGGCGAAAGGCTCGTCCTCGGAGGCGAGTTCGATCTCGGCCACCACCAGCCCCGCGTTGTCGCCGAGGAAGGCGTCGATCTCCCAGACGTGGCCGGCGTGGGTGAGCACGTGGCGGGTCTTCCGCACCACCGGGCCGTCGCACAGCGCGAGCAGCGCCTCGGCGTCCTCCCGCGGGACGGGGTATTCGAACTCCGCCCGGGTGGCGCCGGACGACCGGCCCTTGACGGTCAGGAAGCCCCGGTCCCCGGCGATGCGCACCCGCACCGTGCGGGCCGGGTCGCGGTTCAGGTAGCCCTGGCTGAAGGACGTGCCCGGCGCTGCGCGCCAGGCGTCGCCGGTGACGAGGAATTTGCGTTCGATTTCGAGGGCCATGAAGAAGAGAGTGCGTGAGGACAGGACGGGACGACCCGGCGGTCGGTCTGCAGCGCACGCTGCAGGAAGACACCGGACAAATTGTCCAGCCTGCCCACGGCGGCAGACGCCCGACCGATAATCGCCGCCCATGCCCTCCCTGCGCACGCTCACCGTCCTGCCGCGGCTCCTGCTGCTGTGGTTCGTGGTGTCGCTCGGCGCGGCGGTCGCCTCGCCGATGGTGCGGCCGCAGGTGATCGAGATGGTCTGCGGCGGCGTGCAGCCGGTGAAACTGGTGCTGCACGGCGAGGACGGCCCGCAGGACCTGCCGGCCGCGTCGATGGACTGCCCGCTGTGCACGCCCACCGGCGCGCCGCCGCCCACTGTCGCGGCGCTGCGGCTGCCCGCGCCGCTGCCGCTCGGCCATGCGGTGCAGCCGATTCCCGCGGCCCGCCTGGCGGCCGCCACCGCGGCGCCGCTGCCGGCGCGCGGACCGCCTGCGGCCGGCTGAAACGCCTTTCTTCGGTGCTCGCCCGCGCTGCGCCGTGGCGCCGGCCCGTCCCGCCCTTCTCCTTCGTTTCAGCCGCACCGCCCGTGCCCGCCCGTTCTGCGGCCGGCCGCGGGCGCGTGCACCGCACCGGATTTCCGTTCCATGACCGTTCCGTCTTCGCGTGGCCGCCCGTCGGGCCGCCGCGTTTCCGTTCCGCGCCCGTACGCCGGGCCCCTCCTGGCGCTGCTGCCGGGCCTGTTCGCCACCGCCGCATCGGCCCAGGTGGACGGCGCCGCCACGCTCGCACCCGTCACCGTGCGCAGCGAGGCGGCCGGCCCGACCGGCCGCCTCGCGCTGGACACCCCGGCCGAGACCGGCAGCCGGCTCGGCCTCACGCCGCGCGAGACGCCGGCCTCCGTCACCGTGGTGGACCGCGCGACTATCGATGCGCGCGGCGCCCGCGACACGCAGGAAATCCTGCGTGCCGTGGCCGGTATCACCGCGCACGACGCGCCCGGCAGCATCGGCGTGAGCTACCGCGGCTTCGGCGGCGCTTCGCTCAGCCAGCTGTTCAATGGCATCAACGTCCAGTACACGATCGCCGCGCGGCCGGTGGACAGCTGGATCTACGATCGTGTGGAGGTCGTCGGCGGAGCCTCGGGCTTCCTCTACGGCGCGGGTGCGGTGGGCGGCACGATCAACTACATCACCAAGCTGCCAGAGCGCCAGGATTTCGCCGAGGCACAGCTGCGGCTCGGCAGTCATGGCATGAAAGAGGCGGCCTTCGGCATCAACCGCCGGATCGCCGGCGACGGCACGGCGGGCAGCCACTACGCCCGTATCGACCTGCAGCGTCGAGAAGACGGCGGATGGACCGACGGCACCCGGCCGCATGCCACGCAGCTCGCGGCGTCGCTGCTGTCCGACCTCGGCCGTGGCTTCACCCATACCCTCGCCTATGAATTCCAAGACGAGCAGGTCGACCGGCCCTACTGGGGCACGCCGGTGCTCAATCCGGTGGCGGGCCGGCTACGCATCGATCCGGGAATCCGCACGAAGAACTACAACTCCGCCGACGGCATCTATGCGCAGCGGGTGCACTGGCTACGGTCGGTTTCCGAGTGGCGCGCCAATGATTCGCTGCAGGTGAAGAACACCCTCTATGCCTACGACGCGTTGCGCGACTACCGCAACGTCGAAACCTACCGCTACAACGCCGCCAACACCGGCGTGGTCCGCTCGGCCACACTGCTGCAGCGCCACGACCACGACGTGCTCGGCAACCGCTTCGAGGCGGTCTATAAGGGACGACTCGCCGGGTTGCAGAGCGACTGGGCGGGCGGCATCGACGTCAGCCGCAACCGGCAGACCCGTTTTCCCAACAGCCTGTCAGCGACGGTGAGCACGGTCGATCCGTACAACTTCACCACCGAGAACTTTTTCTCCATCGCCGGCACCTCGCCGGTCTTCAATCCAGATCGCGACAACCGCGTCACGACCGTCGCTGCCTACGTGGAAAACCGCACCCGCGTGCTGCCGATGCTCAGCGTCGTGAGCGGCCTGCGGCACGATCGCATCGATCTCGACCTGACCAATCGGCGCGCCGTCACCGCTGCAGCGCCGGCGAGCTTCGAGCGTCGATATACCCCCACCACCGGTCGCATCGGCGTGGTCTGGGATGTTGCGCCCGGCGCCAATCTGTATGTGCAGTACGCGACCGCGGCCGACCCGCCCTCCGGCATCCTGTCGACCGCATCCTTCGCCGACGTGCTCAACAACAGTTCGTTGACGACCGGTCGGCAGTGGGAAGTCGGCAGCAAGCTCGACTTCTGGGAGAAGCGCGGCACCGCCACGCTCGCGGCCTACCGCATCACGCGCAAGAACATCGCCACGCAAGATCCGAACAACACGGCACTCACGGTACTCGTGGGCGAGCAGTCGTCGAGGGGACTGGAAGTCGCGGTCGGCCTGCAGGCCACGCCCGACTGGTCGCTGCAGGGCAACGTCGCCTGGGTGGATGCGCGCTACGACAGCTTCACGCAGGGCGGCGTGTCGCTCGCAGGACGCACGCCGACCAACACGCCGGCGCGGGTCGCGAACCTCTGGAGCAGCTGGCGCATCGCGCCGCAATGGACGGCGATCGCCGGCGTGCGCCATGTGGGACAGGTCTATGCGGATGCGGCCAATGCCTCGAGTTGGCCGGGATACACGCTGCTGGACATCGGGTTGCAGTTCCAGGTGAACCGCTCTGTATCGGTCGTCGGGCGCGTGCGCAACGCAGGCGACCGGCTCTATGCCGCGAATGCCGGCACCGGACAGGTCTACCTCGGCCCGCCGCGCACTGCCGACGTCGCCGTGCGGGTTGCGTTCTAGGGCTGCCATGCGGATCAAACGCTGGCTGTTCCTGGGCCACCGCTGGCTCGGGGTCGCGATGTGCGCCTTCTTCGCGATGTGGTTCGTCTCGGGTGTGGTGATGATGTACGTGGGCTATCCCAAGCTCACGCCGGCCGAGCGGCTGGCGCACCTGCCGGCGCTCGACGCGGGCGCCGCCTACCTGGCGCCGCGCGCCGCGCTCGATGCGGCCGGCATCGGCGGGCCGCTGCGGGACCTGCGGCTGGCCGCGTCGCGGGCCGGGCGGCCGGTCTACCTCGCGGTGCCGGCGGCCGGCAGCGGCATGCCGGGCCCGGCGGGCGGCCGCCGCGCCGCGGCGCCGGGCGCGGGCACCGTGGTGATCGACGCGCTGTCCGGCGCGGTGCTGCGCGGCATCGGGGCCGACGAGGCGCTCGCCGCCGCGGCCGCCTGGGCCGCCGCTGATGCGCCGGGCGGTGCCCTGCCGCCGATGCGCTACGAGGGCACCGTCGACGAGGACGCCTTCACCCATTCCCGCAATCTGGACGCCCACCGGCCGCTGCACGTCGTGCAGCTGGACGACGCGCCGCACACCCGGCTCTACCTGTCGGGCACGACCGGCGAGGTGGTGCGCGACGCCACCCGCGCCGAACGCGGCTGGAACTACGCCGGTGCCTGGATCCACTGGCTCTACCCGTTCCGCGGTCATGCGCTCGACCGCTGGTGGGCCGACATCGTGATCGTGCTGTCGCTCGTCGGCATCGCGGTCGCGCTCACCGGCACCGTGGTCGGCCTGCTGCGCTGGCGCTTCGGCCGGCGTTACCGCAGCGGTGCCCGTTCGCCGTATGCCGGCGGCGCGATGCGCTGGCACCACCTGAGCGGGCTGCTGTTCGCGGGCGTCACGCTCACCTGGATCTTCAGCGGCCTGATGTCGATGAACCCGTGGAAGCTGTTCGACAGCGGCGCACCGCCGCTGCGCACCGAGGCCCTGGCCGGCGGCCCGCTGCGACCCGGCGCCGAGGCCGCGGCGCCGCAACGGCTGCTGGCCGCGGCCGGCCGCCCGGTGCGCGAACTGCGCTGGGTCCGCGTGGCCGGCGAGGACCGGGTGCTGG